>NZ_JBGGNO010000005.1:0-41347 GCF_041287105.1 Mycobacterium sp. SA01
TTTGATAAGGAAGTGGCCCGAGAAATACGGGGGGCGCCGGGGCATCGACCCGGTGCCACCCTTATGAGCGCTGTATCAGCCGCGACGGCCGCACACCGGCCAGGCGCCTCGGCCCTGGCTGCGCAGCACGTTTTCGGCCACGCGAATCTGCTCGTCGCGCGAGGCCAGGTGCGGCGAGCCCGAACCGCCGTTGGCACGCCAGGTTCCCAGGGTGAACTGCAGCCCGCCGTAGTAGCCGTTACCGGTGTTGATCGCCCAGTTACCGCCGGACTCGCACGCTGCGACCGCGTCCCAGTTCATGCCGTCCGCCGAGGCGGTGGCGGTCCCGAGGACCATCAGAGCAAGGACGGTAGCGCCACCGATGGCGGCGATGCCGAAGGACCGTGCGAGCGTTTTGCGGACGTTGTTCAACAGTTTTCCTTTCGCCATACGCGCGCCAGACCTCCGTCGTCGGACGGATGCGGTCCCGTGGGACAGCGGGGTTTCGGGTCGCGCCGTCTCGGTCGGGCACGACAGCGGCGGCCGGCATCACCGTGGAATCACTTCTCCGGTGATCCACAGAAGGTCGTTGCGACCTCCCCGGCCCCGCTCACACGCAGGGTTCAAATGTGTGGAGTCATATCTGCAGTTGTTTGCTCCCTTGCGGGACCGGGTAGGACGCTACAAAGCGGGAGAAATGAAGTCACATCAACGACACGCTTATCTCGGTTAGATCACGAGATGGTTACGAGCGAAAGCTATGCGTTGTCTGTGCAGGTCAGCACGCAGTTTCACAGCCAGCTATTTTGTTGACACGCCCGTAAATAACGTGACGTTTATCACGTACAAATTGTGGCCCCGCACACACGTTATTGATAACGCAAGGCACTGACCTTTGCGATTTCGCGCGTTCCCAGGAATCAAACCGCGCCCCACCTGCCCCAACAGCACCGGCACCGAGCCATTCGTTAGCTGGCGGCCGTGTTCACGGCGACGGCGGCATGACGTGATTCCGCACCGCCCCGGCCTCAATCCGCAGCGGACGGACGGGACGGCTCCCGACACCCGTCGACCGCCCGAATTGTGTTGTCCCTCAGGACGTCCTGCAGGACCGGCAGGGCAGCCGGTCCGCAATATGACAATCGGCACCGATCACATTGTCCGTCGATTCCGAATTCGCTCCGGACGCCGATTATCCGGCGATTTGCTGGGCCAGATCGGCCGGTGAATTGACGTTCGCCAGCGCGCGACTGGCCGGCATCACGATCCGCTGAGTGACGACAGATTCGGCAAGCGCTCGCATACTCCGCTCTCCCGCGGCGACCAAGGCGTCGATGTGGTCGGCGAGACCAGTGTTGTAGATACCGGCCAGGTAGTGGTCGCGGCCGTCCCATGGCAGCACGATGTCTACACCCCGGTGTTGGGCGAGCTCGTCGATGATCTCGGTGGACAGGAACGGCATATCGACGGCGCTGACGAAGGCGCGCTCCACCCCGGCCTCCGCCGCCGCCCGCAGCCCGCGCCCGGTGGCCAGCAGCGGCCCGACTCCCCGAACCTCGTCACGCAATATCTGCCCGTCGAGGGCGGGTAGCGCCTGACCGGGGGCGGCGATCACGAACACCGGCGCACAGCGGGAGCTCAGCATGGCGACGGTGTACTCCACCATCGTGGCGCCGCCGTCGGGGTGAGGCAGCGTGGCCTTGTCCCGGCCCATGCGCCGCGACGCCCCACCAGCCAGTACTACAGCGGCCAGCGGGGCGGGCGTGCTCACGGTTGGATCTAGTCCACAGTCCAGGTATCGCGACCACGCAACAGCGACTGCAGCGCGTGCCGGTCGTGCGGGGTGGCCTCGCGGGCCATCCGAACCTGGTCACGGGCGGCGTCGTCATACGTCGGCCGGTTGACCTGGCGGAACACTCCCATCACGGTGTGCTCGAGGTTCTGGTCGCTGAGCCGCGACAACGCGAACGCGTAAGCCGAGTCCGCGGTGGTGGCGTCGTGCACCACGATGTCGCTGGCCGCCACGTCGGCGGTCTTGGCGACGTCCAGGCCGAAGCCGCTCTTGACCACGCAGTACTCACCGTTGGCGCCGAACACCACCGGCTCGCCCTGGCGGACGTTGATGATCCGCTCCTCGGCGCCTTCCTTGCGGAGCAGGTCGAACGAGCCGTCGTTGAAGATCGGGCAGTCCTGCATGATCTCGACCAGCGCGGCGCCACGATGCTGGGCCGCCGCCTTCAGGACCTCCGACAGTCCCTTGCGGTCGGAGTCCAGCGCCCGGCCGACGAACGTCGCCTCAGCGCCCAGAGCCAGCGACACGGGGTTGAACGGATGATCCAGCGAGCCCATCGGGGTGGATTTGGTGACCTTGCCGACCTCGGAGGTCGGCGAGTACTGGCCCTTGGTCAGACCGTAGATCCGGTTGTTGAACAGCAGGATCGTGATGTTGACGTTGCGGCGCAGCGCGTGGATCAGGTGGTTGCCACCGATCGAGAGGGCGTCGCCGTCGCCGGTGACAACCCACACGGACAGGTCCGGGCGGGCCAGCGCCAGCCCGGTGGCGATGGTCGGGGCACGACCGTGGATCGAGTGGAAGCCGTAGGTCTCCAGGTAGTACGGGAAGCGGCTCGAGCAGCCGATGCCGCTGATGAACGCGATATTCTCCCGGCGCAGACCGAGGTCCGGCAGGAAGTTGCGGATCGTGTTCAGGATGACGTAGTCACCGCAACCGGGGCACCAGCGGACCTCCTGGTCACTGGTGAAGTCCTTGGCCTTCTGCGGCTCGTCGGTGGTCGGCACCCACGCCGTCTTCGACACGCTCGGTGCCAGCAGGTCCGAGCCGATCAGGTCAGTCATGCGTTCACTCCTGCGCCAACATCTGTGCCGGTACCCACGGTAGCTGCCGCAAGCCGGGCGAATTTCGCTTTGTCGCTTTCCTTTTCAGCCAACGTCCCGTCGAGTGCGGCATCGATGATGCCTTCCAGCTCGTCGGCCAGGAACGCCATGCCTTCCACCTTGGTCACCGACTGCACATCGACCAGGTACGTGCCGCGCAGCAGCAGCGCCAGCTGGCCGAGGTTCATCTCGGGGACCACCACGTACTTGTACTGACGCAGCACCTCGCCGAGGTTGGCCGGCAGCGGGTTGAGGTGCCGCAGGTGAGCCTGCGCAACCTTGATGCCGCGGCGGCGGGCCCGGCGACAGGCTTCACCGATCGGGCCGAACGAGCTTCCCCAGCCGAGGATGAGCAGCTCCGCGTCGCCGGTCGGGTCGTCGACCGTGACGTCGGGCACCGTGATGCCGGCGATCTTGGCCTGCCGCAACCGGACCATCAGGTCGTGGTTGGCCGGCTCGTACGAGATGGCGCCGGAACCGTTGGCCGACTCCAGGCCGCCGATGCGGTGCTCCAGGCCGGGCGTGCCCGGAACCGCGAACTGGCGGGCCAGCGTCTCGGGGTCGCGGGCGTACGGCTGGAAGTCCTCGCCGGCTTTGGCGAGGTTGGTCTCGATCGGCTCGAACGAGTCGATGTCCGGGATCCGCCACGGCTCCGAGCCGTTGGCGATCGCGCCGTCGGACAGCAGGATCACCGGCGTCCGGTAGGTCAGCGCGATGCGCGCGGCCTCGATGGCCACCTCGAAGCAGTCCGACGGCGTGCTGGCGGCCAATACGGCAACCGGCGACTCGCCGTTGCGACCGAACATCACCTGCAGCAGATCGGCCTGCTCGGTCTTGGTGGGCAGGCCGGTCGACGGTCCGCCACGCTGCACATCGATCACCAGCAGCGGCAGCTCGGCCATCATGGCCAACCCGATGGCCTCGGACTTCAGCGAGATGCCGGGGCCCGAGGTGCTCGTCACGCCCAGCGCGCCGCCGTAGGAGGCGCCGATCGCGGCGCCGACGCCGGCGATCTCGTCCTCGGCCTGGAAGGTCAGGATGTTGAAGTTCTTGTGCTTGGACAGCTCGTGGAGGATGTCCGACGCCGGCGTGATCGGGTAGGTGCCGAGCACCACCTGGATGTCGGCGAGCTGGCCGGCGGCGATCACGCCGTAGGCCAGGGCCGTGTTGCCGGAGATCTGCCGGTATTCGCCCGGGGCGAGCTTGGCCGGGGAGATCTCGTAGGTGGTGCCGAACGCCTCAGTGGTCTCGCCGTAGTTCCAGCCGGCCTTCAGCGCCAGCACGTTCGCTTCGGCGATATCGGGCTTGCGGGCGAACTTCTCCCGGATGAACGTCTCGCTGGTCTCGATCGGCCGGCCGTACATCCACGACAGCAGCCCGAGCGCGAACATGTTCTTGGCGCGCTGGCCGTCTTTCTTGGACGCGCCGATCGCCTCGACGGATCCGAGGGTCAGGGTGGTCATCGCGACGGCCTGCACCACGTAGTCGTCGAGTTCGCCGCTCTCCAGCGGGTTGTTCTCGTAGCCGACCTTCGCCAGGTTGCGCTTGGTGAATTCGTCGGAGTTGGCGATCACCAGACCACCGCGCGGCAGATCGCCGATGTTGGCTTTCAGCGCGGCGGGGTTCATCGCGACCAGCACGTCGGGACGGTCACCGGCAGTGAGGATGTCGTAGTCGGCGATCTGGATCTGGAACGACGAGACGCCGGGCAGCGTGCCCTGTGGCGCGCGGATCTCGGCGGGGTAATTCGGTTGAGTCGCAAGGTCGTTGCCGAAGAGCGCGGCTTCGGAGGTGAACCGGTCACCGGTGAGCTGCATTCCGTCTCCGGAGTCACCGGCGAACCGGATGACGACCTTTTCCAGCTTCTGCCGGTTGCCCGCAGCCCCGTTGCCGTTCGGACCCACGTCCCCGCCTTTCGTCCTGTCCGCCGGGTGTAAATACCGCGTCGCTATCGGGTGGACGCGCCGACGGAATCGACAGCCCAGGAGTTGCTGTCACTCGCAGTACCGATTATTGCACTTTCTTAGGCATGGCTGACCGCGCCCCGATCGTGACACGCCGTGCGGCCTGCATCGAAGACACAGCTCACGGACACGATCGACGGCGGAGTGAGACAAAAGTGTGTCGTTCGTCACTTCCTGAGAACGTCGTTCTCTAAGAGAAGTCGCTACTCGCCGGTAGCTCTCAGTTGCGGCGCGCCCCGAGGCGTTTCTCGAGTTCGCCGGCGACGAGTTCACTCGCTGCCGCGGCCGCGGCGCGCGGGTCGGCCCCGGCTGCCCGATTTGCCACGTAACAGGTGGTGAACATGTCACCGGCGCCGGTGGTCTGCACACCGTCGACCCGCCACGCGGCCGGCACCCGAACCTTCGTGTCCCCGGTATAGATGTCGCAGCCCTCGGATCCGTAGGTCACCAGGATTTCGGGGACCCCGAGGCGGGCGGCGGTGGATTCGTCGAAGGGGCCGTCGGCGACGATGACGGCCTCGTCCTCGGCCAGCTTCAGGATGCTCAGGTGATCCAGCAGCTCGGGCGGGTAGTGACGGTCCACCACCAGTGGCCCGAGCTGGTCGGCACGGACCAGACCCTGGCCGTCGTAGGCGACCCGGTGGCCGCGCTGGGCCAGCAGCGCCAGTGTCTCGGCGGGAAAGTCGGTCCGCAGCAGCGGGGCGAGATGCACCCACGTGGTGTCGGGGTCCGCCGACTCCACCTCGGCGGCACTCCACACCGGGCCGATCGCGTCGACCGACATCCGGCGGTGATCGACGTCCTCATAGTCCAGCCGGAACGCGCTTGTGCATTCGGCGGGCAGGATCCGGATCAGCGATCCGAACCTCTCGAGCAGCGGCTCGTACAGCGAGTGGTCCTCGTCGGCGGCCAGCGCGACGATCCCGCCCGGCCCGCCTGCTGCTGCCATGGCGACACCGGAGAACGACGCGCACCCGCCGGGTGTCTTCGGGCCGCCGTTGATCACGTCGACGGCCAGATTGCCCAGCACGGTCACACCGGCGGCGAGCTCAGCGCGGTGTCGTGACACGGGTCGGTCTCCTTGGGTGCTTCGTGAGTTGGGCGCCATTCATCGTCGCCGTCGGCGCGGAATGCTAGTCGCGATTTCTTCGAATCGACGACTCGCCGAGTTCAGGCGGGCAGGTTGTACGGGGTGATCACCTGGATCGGGACGGGCCGCGCGGGCTCGGCGGGCAACGCGCGGTGCTGCTGCAGGATCAGCCGCATCGCGAGCCGGGCGTCGGCACGCAGGTCGTTGTGCAGCACCGCCGAGATGCGGCCCTCCCGCAGCAGCCGGCGGTTGTCGGCGTCGAGGTCATGAGCGATAAAAACTCGGCACGCGCGTCCTAATTGGTCGAACGCCGCGACCGTCGCCGTGTTTCCGCCGCCGACGGAGTAGACGGCCGCGACGTCAGGGTTGCGCTCGAGTGCGTCGACCACCAGGCGTTCGATGGTGGCGTCGATACCGTCGCTGTCCCCGACCTCGACGATGCCGCGGCCGGACCTGCGCAGCGCCGTCCGGAAGCCCACTTCACGCTCGGCCTCACCGCGGAACACTGTGCGGCTCAACGTGATCAGTACGTCCGCCGGCGTGTCACCCAGCCACTGGTCCACCAGATAGGCCGCGGTGGTTCCGGCTCCGTGGTTGTCGATGCCGACGTACGCGCAGCGCGCACTGGCCGGGATGTCGGTTGTGTAGGTCACCACCGGGACGCCGGCGGCGACCAGACTGTCGACGGCCTCGGCGACCTCCGGTTCATCCTGCGCCTTGAGCACGATTCCGTGGCTGCCCTTGATCCGGGCGAGCGTGTCCACCATCTGGTCTGTCGACCCGGATTCCCAGAGGTGAAACCGCGCGCGCAGCATCGCGGGCGCGAATGCGGGCAGTTCGGCTTCGACCGCGGCGCGGAAGGCGTCGGAGAACCGCTGCGGGGTCTGCATCACCACGTCGAGCAGGAAGCGACGTCCGTTGAGCCGCAATTGAGATCGTTGTTTCTCCAGATCCTCGATGGCCTGCAGCACCTCGGCGCGGGTGGCCGCCCGGACACCCGGCCGGTCGTTGAGCACCCGGTCGACGGTGGCTTCGGACAGTCCGGACTGCTGGGCGATCTCACGGACCTTGAAACGGTGCGCCATGTTCGCACCCTATCGAGCTGATGGGTTTTTGATGGATTTCTGGTGTTGATTGCGGCCTGAGTCACAGCAAGACTTTCGGCATGGCCGATGTGCGTGCGCGGGTTCAACCTTGGTTGACGGCACAGGCTTATGAACTCGACGAGTTGATAAGCCTGACCGAGCGCGAGACCGATCTCGAGGCGTACCCGCATGCCGCCGAGGTTCGGCAGAACGTCCTCATCTACTCCGCCGCCGAGATGACCCGCGCCGACCGACGGGCTCTACAGGGCGAACTCATCACCGCGCTGGCCGAGGGTCCCGGCGTCGTCGTATTCACCGGCGCCTTCTCGGCCGCGGTCGTCGACGCCGCCAGCGCGGCGTTCGCGGCACTGATCGCCGATCAGCGGCGCACCGGCGGTGCGGCCGGGGACCACTTCGGTGTCGCGGGTGCCAACGACCGGGTGTGGAACGCCGCCCAGAAGCTGGCTTTGCACTCCCCCGCGGCGTACGCCGACTACTACGCCAACGACCTGCTGGCCCTGGTCTGCCAGGCCTGGCTCGGGCCGCGATATCAGCTCACCTCTCAGGTCAACGTCGTCAATCCCGGTGGCGCCGCGCAGGTTCCGCACCGCGACTACCATCTCGGATTCGTCGCGCCCGGCCAGCTGACCGAGTACCCGTCGCACGTGCATCGGTTGTCGCCGACGCTGACACTGCAGGGAGCGGTCGCCCACACCGCCATGCCAGTGGAGAGCGGGCCGACCATGCTGCTGCCGTATTCGCAGCTGTTCGAGGGCGGTTACGTGGCCTTCAATTCACCGGAGTTCAGCGACTACTTCGCCACGCATCATGTGCAGATCCCGCTGAGCAAGGGTGATGCGGTGTTCTTCAATCCGGCGCTCTATCACGGTGCGGGCGCCAACACCTCGGCCGCGGTCCGTCGGATGGCGAACCTGTTGCAGATCTCGTCGCCGTTCGGCCGGGCGATGGAAGCCCTGGACCGCCCCGCGATGGTGCGTTCGGTGTACCCGGCGCTGCGCGCCATGAAGGCCGCGGGCCGACCGGCGGCGGAGCTGCTCAACGCCGTGGTGGCCACCGCGGAGGGTTACCCCTTCCCCACCAACTTGGACCGCGACCAGCCGATCGGAAGTCTGGCGCCGCCAAGCCAAGTCGACGTCGTGCTCGCCGCGCTGGCCGACGATCTGTCCCCCGAAGCCCTCGACGTCGCGCTGTGCGACCAGAACGAACGGAGAATCCCATGACCACCCTCGGCGTGATCGGCCTCGGCCGGATCGGGGCCTTCCACACCGACACACTGAGCCAACTCGACGGGGTCGACGGTCTCGTCGTCACCGATGAGCGTCCCGACGTCGTCGCTCAGGTAGCGACGAAGTACGGTGTGCGGTCGGTTGATTCGGTCGACGCGCTGCTGTCGTCGGGTATCGACGGGGTCGTGGTGGCAGCCGCCACCCCGGCGCACGCCGAACTGACGCTGGCCGCCGTCGAGCGCGGGTTGCCGACGTTCTGCGAGAAGCCGGTGGCCTCCACCGCAGCCGAAAGCGCCAGGGTCGCCGAGGCCATCATGCGGGCCGGCGTTCCGGTGCAGATCGGCTATCAGCGCCGATTCGACGCCGCGTTCGCAGCCGCCAAGGCCGCGGTGGACCGTGGCGCGCTGGGCACGCTGCACACCGTCCGCAGCACCACGATGGACCCGGCTCCCCCGCCGATGGAGTACATCGCCGGGTCGGGTGGCATCTTCCGCGATTGCGCGGTCCACGATTTCGACACTGTCCGCTGGATCACCGGCCAGGAAGCCGTCGAGGTGTATGCCACCGGCACCGCGCAGGGTGATCCGCTGTTCGTTGAATACGGTGACGTCGATACGGCAGCAGTGGTGGTCCGGTTCGACGGTGGCGCGCTCGGCGTCATCTCCAACGCACGCTACAACGGCCGCGGTTACGACTGCCGGCTGGAGGTGCACGGGTTCAACGACACCGTGGTAGCCGGCTGGGACCAGGGTGTACCGGTACGGAATGCCGATCCCCACAACGACTTTCCGACCGGGCAGCCGCACCATTTCTTCATGGACCGCTTCACCGAGGCGTTCCGCACCGAACTGAGCGGCTTCGTCGACGTCGTCAAGGGTGCCCCGGTGCGCGGTGCCACCGTGGCCGACGCCGTGGAGGTCGCCTGGATCGCCGAAGCCGCCACCGAATCGCTGCGCCGCGGCGCACCGGTCCGCATCGAGGAGGTACGTCAGTGAAAATTGCCGGAGCCCCCATCTCCTGGGGTGTATGCGAAGTGCCCGGCTGGGGTCATCAACTCGGACCCGAGCGGGTGCTGTCCGAGATGCAACAAGCCGGCCTGTCGGCCACCGAGCTCGGCCCGGAGGGGTTCCTGCCCGCCGACCCCGCCGAGCTGACCGCGCTGCTGGGCCGCCACGGCCTGAGCTGTGTCGGCAGCTTCGCACCGGTGGTGCTGCACGACGCCGGCCACGACCCGGTTCCCGATATCGCCGGGGTGCTGGAATCCATTGTGGCGTCCGGAGCTTCGATGTTGGTGCTGGCCGCCGCGACCGGCACCGACGGGTATGACTCCCGGCCCGATCTGGACGACGAACAGTGGTCGACGCTGCTCGCCAACCTCGACCGGCTGGTGACAACCGCCGCCGGGAGTGGTGTCACGGCGGTGCTGCACCCGCACGTCGGCACGATGGTCGAGAAGGGCGATGAGGTGGCCCGGGTGCTGGCCGGGTCGTCGATCCCACTGTGCCTGGACACCGGGCACCTGTTGATCGGTGGCACCGATCCGTTGCAGCTGGCCCGCGCGGTGCCGGAGCGCATTGCGCACGCTCACCTCAAGGACGTCGACGCGGCCTTGGCCGCCCGGGTGCAGTCCGGCGAACTGACCTATACCGATGCGGTCTCCCAGGGCATGTACACCCCGCTGGGCACCGGTGACGTGGACATCGCGGGCATCGTTGCAGCGTTGCGGAACAACGGCTTCGACGGCTGGTTCGTCCTCGAGCAGGACACCATCCTGGACGGCGAGCCGGCCGGCGAGGGTCCGTTACGGGACGTACTGACCAGCGTCGCCTATCTGCAGCAGGTCGCGGGCGGCGTGCCGGCGTGAGCGACGCTTGCGGAGCGAACCATCAGCGGGCATGCAATGCCCGAGCCTGCGAGGGGACTGCATGAGCCTGCGCATCGGCGTGCTCGGCGCATCCCGGATCGCCGAGAACGCGATCGTCGGGCCGGCCCGGGATCTCGGTCACCGGCTCGTGGTGGTGGCTGCCCGAGATCCGCAGCGCGCCCGCCGGTTCGCCGACACGTACGGGGTTGAGCGCATCGCAGACAGCTACGCCGACGTGGTCGGGGACGCGGAAGTCGATGTGGTCTACAACCCGTTGGCCAACAGCCTGCACGCCCCGTGGAATCTGGCGGCGATCAAGGCGGGCAAGCCGGTGCTGACCGAGAAACCGTTCGCGCGCAACCACATCGAGGCACAGCAGGTCGCCGACGCCGCCACAGCTGCCGGGGTGAGCATGCTGGAGGGGTTCCACTACCTGTTCCATCCGGTGACCCAGCGGATGTTCGAACTGGCAACCGACGGTGAGCTCGGCGAGATCCGGCACGTGGAGGTCCGGATGGCGATGCCGGCCCCCGCGCCTGATGACCCGCGCTGGTCGCTGGATCTGGCCGGCGGGGCACTGATGGACCTCGGCTGCTACGGCCTGCACATCATGCGCCAGCTCGGCGCCCGCGGTCTGGGCCGTCCGGCGGTCACCGCCGCCCACGCCTCCCAGCGCAGCCCCGGCGTCGACGAGTGGTGCGACGTCGAGCTGCGGTTCCCGTCCGGCGCCACCGGCTGCAGTGCCAACACCATGACCGCCGAGGCGTTTTCGTTCACCGTCAAGCTGGTCGGCTCCAAGGGCGATGCACTGGCCCACGACTTCATCAAGCCGCACACCGACGATCGGATCACCATCCGCACGCCGGGCGGAACGCGGGTGGAGCACCTGGGCACCCGCGCGTCCTACACCTACCAACTCGACGCGTTCGCCGCCCACCTCCTGGACCATGTACCGCTGCCGATCGGCGTCGACGATGCCGTGCAGAACATGCATTATGTCGATGCCGCCTACCGGGCGGCGGGCATGTCACCGCGCTGAACGGGTCCTCCGCCGGGCCGCCATCGGGCACGATGGCAGGTATGCCGCAACGCTTTCCTGACGGTCACTGGGGCCGGGAAGACATCTCGCCTCTGTTCAAGCCTGCGCTCGCGTTCGCCTCGACGGCGGTGGGCTCGCGTGTCATCAGAGCACTCGTGCCCCTTGACCGTCGCGTGCTGCGGGCGACCAAGGGTAAATACACCTTGTTCGGCCCGACCTCGATGCCCGAACTGCTGTTGACCACGACGGGCCGCAAGTCCGGCCAGCCGCGGTTGTCGGCGTTGAGTTACCTCCGCGAGGGCGAGCGCCTGCTGGTGCTCGGCAGCAATTTCGGCCAGCAGCATCACCCGGCCTGGAGCCTGAACTTGCTGGCCAACCCGGAGGCCGTCGTCGCCATCAACGGGATCGAGATCCCGGTGACGGCCACCTTGGTGACCGGGCCCGAGCGGGACGCCGGTTTGGCACGCTTCCTGGCCTATCCGATGTACCAGGCCTACCGCACCCGGACCGACCGGGAGCTGCGACTGTTCGCGCTGACGCCGCGGTAGGTCAGCGGCCCAGCTCGTGGGACAGCGCCTCGAGCTCGTCGCCACCGGCCATCTGCTGGGTCAGGTGTTCCAGGGTGATCTCGTCGTAGCTGCAGTCGAGCTTCTGACGGCCCCGGTTCAGCAGCACGAAATGGTCGCCGACCATGTGCGCGTGGTGCGGGTTGTGGGTGATGAACACGACGCCGAAGCCGGCCTCTTTGGCGGCGGTGATGTATTTGAGCACCACCCCGGATTGCTTGACGCCGAGCGCGGCCGTCGGCTCGTCGAGAATCAGCACCCGCGCCCCGAAGAACACCGCCCTGGCGATCGCTACACACTGGCGCTGCCCGCCGGACAGCGAACCGATCGGCACATCGACGTCGGGCAGCTCGATACCCATCTTCGCCAATTCGGTCAGCGTGGTGCCCCGCATCGCGTTGGCGTCCAGCGCCCACGGGAAGCTCTTCTTACGAATTTCCTGACCCAGGAAGAAGTTTCGCCACACCGGCATCAGCGGAACGACGGCGAGGTTCTGGTACACCGTCGCGATGCCCTTGCCCAGCGCGTCGGCGGGCGAGCTGAACTTCGTCGGTTCGCCGTCGACCAGCAGTTCACCGTCGGTGGGCTGATGCAATCCGGCGATGATCTTGATGAGTGTCGACTTGCCCGCACCGTTGTCGCCGAGAATGCCGGTCACCTCACCGGCATGCACCCGTAGCGAGATGCCTTTGAGCGCGGTGATGTTGCCGTAGGTCTTGCCGACGTTCTTCAGCTCGACGAGTGGCACGTTGCCGCCGGACGGGGCTTCTTCGGTGGGTCGATCCATGGTCGCAGTCACTTCTCTCACCTCTTGGCGGCGTAATTACGGAAAGCGTTGTTGGCGATCACCGCGAACAGCAGCATGGCGCCGAGAAAGAATTTGAACCAGTCGGGGTTCCAGCCCGCGTAGACGATGCCCTGATTCGTCATGCCGAAGATGAATGCACCGATGGCGGCCCCGACGGCGGTGCCGTAGCCGCCGGTCAGCAGGCAGCCACCGATCACCGCAGCGATGATGTAGAAGAACTCGTTGCCGATGCCCTGCCCGGACTGCACCGTGTTGAACGCGAACAGCAGGTGCATGCCGACGAACCAGGCGCAGAAGCCGACGAACATGAACATCCCGATCTTGACCTTGGTCACCGGAACACCCACCGCGCGAGCGCTTTCGGCGTCACCACCGACAGCGAAGATCCAGTTGCCGATCTTGGTCTTGAACAACACCCAGGTGGCCACCGCGGTGAACAGCAGCCACCACACCACCGTGATGCGGATGCTCACACCGAACAGGGTGAACGACGAGGCGAACACCTTCTGCGCCGAGTCCCAGCCCTGCATGTCGTTCACGCTCTGCGTGGCAACTTGTCCGGCAAGGAGTTTGGTGACGGCGAGGTTGATGCCGGCCAGCATGAAGAAGGTGCTCAGGGTGATCAGGAACGACGGGATCTTGGTCTTCATCACCAGGAAGCCGTTCAAGAACCCGACGCCCAGCGCCAGGATCAACGCGAGACCGGCACCCGCCCACAGATTGAGGTGCAGGTTGTAGGACAGCATCGATGCCGCCAGCGAGCTGAACGTCACCGCCACGCCCGTCGACAGGTCGAACTCACCGCCGATCATCAGCACCGCGACGCCGCAGGCCATGATCCCGATGGTCGAGCTGGCGTAGAGGACCGTGGCAAGTGACGAGGCCTGCCGGAACGGGTCGGCCACGATGAGGAAGAAGATGAAGATCCCGACTGCGCCGATGCCCGCCCCCATCTCGGGCCGAATCAGCAGGCGCTGCAGCCGATTCCGTTCCTTGACCCGTTCGTCGTGAACGACTTTGTGGTCGCCGACCTCGAGATCTGCTTGCGTACTCATGTCTGTCCCCAGGTCGCTATCGGGTTCCGGCCTTGGCCAATTCGGCCACGGCGTCGATGTTGGACTTGTCAATGAAGGACGGCCCGGTCAGGGTCGGCTGGTTGCCGCCGATGATGTTCTTGTTACTGAGGTAGAGCCACAGCGAGTCGACAGCCAAGTAGCCCTGAAGGAATGGCTGCTGATCGACGGCCCACTGCACGTCCCCCTTCTGGATCGCGTCGACGAGCGCCGCGTTGGTGTCGAAGGTGGCAACCTTGGCGTTGCTGTTTGCGTTCTTGACCGACTGGACGGCGGTCAGCGCGAACGGCGCCCCGAGAGTCAGAACCGCGTCGACGCCCGGATCCTGCTGGAGCTTCGCGGTGATCGTCGATTCCACCGACGGCATGTCCTTGCCGTTGACGTTGAGGATCTCCGTTGCGGGGAAGGTCTTCTTCACACCTGCGCAGCGCGCTTCGAGATCCACGTGACCCTGTTCCTGGATGACGCACACCACCTTCTTGGCGCCTTCGGACTGCAGCCGCTTGCCCGCCTCTTGGCCGGCGATGTAGCCGTCCTGGCCGAAGTACTCCTTGACGCCCATCGCCTGCCAGGCGTCAAGGCCGGCGTTGAACGCAACCACGGGGATGCCTTTGGATTCGGCGCTCTGCACGGCGGCCTTCATCGCGTCCGGCTTGGCCAGCGTCACGGCGATACCCTTGACACCACTGTCGATCGCGCTCTGGACCAGGTTGGCCTGATTGGGCGCCTCGGGATCGCTGGAGTAGCGCAGCTCGAGGTTGTCTTTCTTGGCAGCGGTCTCGGCACCCTTGCGGACAAGATCCCAGAAGGAATCACCGGGCGCCTCGTGGGTGATCATCGCGATGGTCATCCGTGGCGTGTCGACGGTGCCGCCGCCCGAACCGCTGCCGTTGTCCCGCGGTTTGCCGCCGGTGGCGGAGCAGGCAGCCAGCCCGATCACGAGCGCGCTCACCCCTGCCACGGCCGCTAGCCGATTGAACTTCATGCCGACTCCTTGTCTCCATCGCGGTCTTCGTCGCCCACGACACGCCCTTGCCTCGATGTAATACGGCTCACAGCAGAAAGTCAATACTTTGTTAGGACATTCGGACTGCAGGTCAAATGTTAGGGTGCCGGGGTGAGCGACTTTGACCTGGCGGTATGCGCTGAGATGGTGTTTCGCGACCTGCCGCTTCTCGAGCGGGTGCGACGCATCCACGGGCTGGGCTTCGCGGTGGAGATCTGGAGCTGGCACGACAAGGACCTCACGGCACTCGCCGCAACCGGCGCACGGTTCTCATCGATGACCGGCTACCTGCACGGCGACCTGATCGACCCAGCGCGCGCCGACGAGGTGGTGCAGACCGCACAGCTGAGCATCAAAGCCGCTGAGACGCTGGGCGTGCCGCGGTTGAACCTGCACACCGCAGAACTCGTCGGCGGTCAGGCCGTCCGGCCACGGCAGCGGGCCTCCGGGCAGATGTGGCTGACCGCGCAGCGCACGCTGGAGCGGATCGGCGAACTCGGCGCCGCCGCGGGCGTGACGTTCTGCGTGGAGAACCTGAACACGATCGTCGATCACCCCGGCGTCCCCCTGGCCCGCGCCAAGGACACGCTCGCGCTCGTCGAGGGGGTCGACCACCCGAACGTCAAGATGATGCTCGACCTCTACCACGCCCAGATCGGCGAGGGGAATCTCGTGGAACTGGTGCGCCGGTGCGGCTCGGCGATCGGCGAGATCCAGGTGGCTGACGTACCGGGCCGATGCGAGCCGGGCACCGGCGAGATCCACTACCCCGCGATCGCAACGGCGTTGCGCGACATGGGTTATCGCGGCACGATCGGCCTGGAGGCATGGGCAGCCGGTGACAGTGACGAGGCGCTGGCGGCCTTCCGCGCCGCCTTCTCCTGACGCCGAACAGACAGAAACTCCCCCGATACGCCGAACGTTCGGGGGAGTTTCTGTCTGTTCGCGCAAGAACTAGAACATCAGCGGTCGACGAGCGTGGTGTCGAAGTAGTACCGGGCGGCGCGATAGCAATGTGTACCGAATTCGACGGCGCGGCCGGAATCGTCGAATGCCGTGCGGTCCATGGTCAGCAGCGGCGCGCCCGGCTTCTCGTCGAGCAGTCGTGCTTCACTTCGGCTGGCCGCCCTCGCGCCGATGCGCTGGCTGGCCAGCCGAATATGGACGCCGCGGCCCCGCAGTGACTGATACAGCCCGCTGTGTTCCAGTTCCTCGGCATCCGGGGCGATCTCGACCGGAAGGTAATTGGTCATCAGGGCCAGCGGCTCACCGTTGGCGCAGCGGAGTCGTTTGATGCAGGCGACCTCGCGACCCTCGGCAAGACTCAGTTCACGCGCGACGTCCTCGCTCGGCGGACCGACGTGGTACTCCAGCAGTTGGGTGGTGGGGTCCTGTCCCGCCCGGGACAGGTCGTCGAACAGGCTCGTCAGTTCGACGCGGCGGTGGACCGGATTCTGGACGACCTGGGTTCCGACACCGCGCTTGCGCACCAGAAGACCCTTGTCGACAAGTTCCTGAATGGCTCGCCGCGTGGTCGGCCGCGACAGCGTCAACCTCTTGGCCAATGCGAGTTCATTTTCGAAACGGTCGCCCGGCGCGAGTTCGCCACTACGGATTGCCGCCTCGATTGCCTGGGAGAGCTGGTAGTACAGGGGAACGGGGCTTGACCTGTCCAGTTCAACCGCCAACGGCACATCGACTCCGATCTCGAACTCGAAAACCCAACAGTAGCTGCACTCTAACATCTATTGAGCAAAAGATAGAATGTCAGGACAAAGTATTGACATAGCGCTGTGACGCGGGGCACGCTCGTACACAAGTCCCCACCGAGCCCTGAAGAGAGCTGACGTGACTACTGACGCACCGTTCGACGTACTCGCCATCGGGCGCAGTGGCGTCGACATCTATCCGCTGCAGATCGGCGTCGGGCTCGAACGCGTGGAATCCTTCGGCAAGTTCCTCGGCGGCAGCTCAGCCAACGTCTCGGTGGCCGCCGCGCGACTGGGCAACCGCACCGCGCTGATCTCCGGAGTCGGCGCAGATCCGTTCGGCCGGTTCGTCCGTGACGAATTGAGCCGCCTCGGCGTGGACAACCGCTACGTCACCATCGACCCGCAATACCCGACTCCGGTGACCTTCTGCGAGATCTTCCCGCCGGACGACTTCCCGCTGTACTTCTACCGCAAGCCGTCGGCGCCCGATCTGCAGATCACCGCCGCCGACATCGACCTCGACACCGTACGCAACGCCCGGCTGTACTGGTCGACCGTCACCGGTCTCTCCGAAGAGCCCAGCCGCGGTGCGCATTTCGCGGCGTGGGAGGCGCGCGCACGCAGACCATTGACAGTTCTGGACCTCGACTATCGGCCAATGTTCTGGGACTCCCCCGCCGCCGCCACCGCGCAGGTTCAGCGTGCACTGGCCCACGTGACAGTCGCTGTCGGCAACCGCGAAGAGTGTGAGATCGCCGTCGGGGAAACCAACCCACACAAGGCCGCCGACGCACTGCTCGACCTCGGCGTCCAGCTGGCGATCGTCAAGCAGGGCCCGCGCGGAGTGCTGGGCAAGACCCGCAGCGCCTCGGTGACGGTGCCGCCGGTGGACATCGACGTCGTCAACGGCCTCGGCGCGGGCGACAGCTTCGGCGGCAGCCTGTGCCACGGCCTGCTGCATGGCTGGCCGCTGGAGAAGACGCTGCGCTACGCCAACGCCGCCGGCGCTATCGTCGCGTCGCGGCTGGAATGCTCGACGGCGATGCCAACCGCTGACGAGGTGGCCGAACTCGCCGACCAGACGGCGGTGGGGGCCGTCAATGTCTAGCGTCTGCAAGGACTACGCGGACATCACCGATCTGCGCGCTACCGACCCGGCCGCGATCGCGCGGGCGTGGCAGAAGCGCACCACCCGGCCCGTCCTGCGCGGCAACGGACGGCTGATGATCGTCGCCGCCGACCATCCGGCCCGCGGCGCCCTGGCCGTCGGCGCACGGCCCACCGCGATGAACAGCCGCACCGACCTGCTCGACCGGCTGCGCTGCGCCCTCGCCGATCCCGGCGTCGACGGGGTGCTGGCCACCTCCGACATCCTCGATGACCTGCTGCTGCTCGGCGCACTCGAGGACAAGGTGGTCTTCTCCTCGATGAATCGCGGCGGCCTGGCCGGCGCCTGTTTCGAGCTCGACGACCGGATGACGGCCGCGACCGCCGCATCGACAGCCGCGGCGAGGATGAACGGCGGAAAGATGTTGTGCCGCATCGACCTCGCCGATCCGGGCACAGTCACCACCCTGGCCGCATGCGCGCAGGCCGTCGACGAGCTGGCCGCCCACGGCTTGATTGCGATGCTCGAACCGTTCTTGTCCAGCCGGGTCGACGGCAAGGTGCGCAACGACCTGAGCCCCGATGCGGTGATCAAGTCCATCCATATCAGCCAGGGGCTGGGATCGACGTCGGCCTACACCTGGATGAAGCTGCCGGTCGTCGACGACATGGAGCGAGTGATGGACTCCACGACCTTGCCGACTCTCCTGCTGGGCGGCGACCCCGCCGATCCCGACGAGGCGTTCGCCAGTTGGGAGAAGGCATTGTCGCTGCCGTCGGTGCGGGGTCTGATCGTCGGCCGCACCCTGCTGTATCCGACGGATGACGACGTGAGTTCCGCGGTCGCGACAGCCGTGGCGATGGTGAGGTGACAACGGATGAACAGCAAGTACTACATTCCCGCCCGCAGCGCCGAGTTGCCATTCACCGTCGACGTGACGCCCGAGTCCGCGGGATGGGCGGAGTCCTCGCTGCAGGTGGTGGAACTGGATGACAGCCAAACCATCGAGCTGACCACCGGCGGTACCGAGGTGATGATCCTGCCGCTATCGGGGGGCGGCAGGATCGACTGTGCCGGAGACACATTCGAGCTGTCACGGCGCGAATCGGTTTTCGACGGGCCTGCCGACATGGTTTACCTCGGCATCGACCAGACGTTCACGCTGACCGGTGAAGGCCGCTTCGCGATCTGTGGGGCGCGCGCCACCCGGTCCTTCCCGAACCGCCGGGTCGCGGCAGCCGACGTGGCCGTCGAGTTACGCGGGGCCGGCAACTGCAGCCGCCAGGTGCACAACTTCGGCACCGCAACCACATTCGAGGCCGACTCGCTGATCGCCTGCGAGGTCATCACCCCCGGCGGCAATTGGTCGAGCTATCCCGCGCACAAGCATGAGGAGAACAGCGACGTCGAGACGCAGCTCGAGGAGATCTACTACTTCGAGATCGCCGACAGCCCGGCAGGAACCCCCGGCTTCGGCTATCACCGTGTCTACGGCACCCCGCAGCGCCCTATCGAGGTGCTCGAAGAGGTCCGCTCGGGCGACGTGGTGCTGGTACCGCACGGCTACCACGGTCCGTCGATCGCCGCGCCCGGCCACCACATGTACTACCTCAACGTGATGGCCGGCTCCGGACCGAACCGGGCCTGGCTGATCTGTGACGACCCGAACCACACCTGGCTGCGCGGCAGCTGGGAACACCAGCAGGTCGATCCCCGGCTGCCGATGGGCAGCCCGTCCGGGCAAGGAGTCTGATCGTGGTATCGACCGCGCCGAAGTCGACCGAGAAGCTGGCCGACTCCGAAGGCACCGTGCGACTCACCGTGGCACAGGCCACCATTCGGTTCCTCGCCAACCAGTACGTCGAGCGTGACGGGGTACGCCGGAAGTTCTTCGCCGGATGCCTGGGCATCTTCGGCCATGGCAACGTGGCCGGCCTGGGTCAGGCGCTGCTGCAGGACGAAGTCGAATCGCTGGCGGCCGGTCGCCCGCCGGGTCTCAAGTACGTGCTGGGCCGCAACGAGCAGGCCATGGTGCACACCGCCGTCGCGTACGCCCGGCAGAAGGACCGCCTGGAGGCCTGGGCTGTCACCGCGAGCGTCGGACCCGGATCCACCAACATGCTCACCGGTGCGGCGTTGGCGACCATCAACCGGCTGCCGGTGCTGCTGCTGCCTGCCGACACCTTCGCCACCCGGGTCAGTTCACCCGTGCTGCAGGAGCTCGAGCTGCCGTCCTCTGGTGACGTCACGGTCAACGATGCGTTCAAGCCGTTGTCACGCTACTTCGATCGGGTGTGGCGACCCGAGCAGCTGCCCGCCGCACTTCTCGGTGCCATGCGCGTGCTCACCGACCCGGTCGAAACCGGAGCGGCCACCGTATCGATCCCCCAGGATGTGCAAGCGCAAGCCCACGACTGGCCGGAATCGCTGTTCGCCGAACGCACGTGGCACATCGCCCGTCCGCAGCCGGAACGTGCGGTGATCACCCGCGCCGCCGAGATCATCGCCGCCGCGACCAAGCCGCTGATCATCGCCGGTGGCGGCGTGCACTACTCGGAAGCCGAAGACGCCCTGGCCGCGTTCTGTGAACAGACCGGCATCCCGGTCTCCGAAAGCCAGGCCGGCAAGGGGTCACTGCGTTTCGACCATCCGCAGTCGGTCGGGGCCGTCGGCTCGACGGGAACCACGGCGGCCAACGCGCTGGCCGCCGACGCCGACGTGATCATCGGGATCGGAACCCGCTACAGCGATTTCACCTCGGCATCGCGCACCGCGTTCAACAATCCGGATGTCCGGTTCGTCAACATCAATGTCGCCTCGCTGGATTCGGTGAAACAGGGCGGCGTCAGCGTGGTGTCGGATGCCCGGGAAGCCATCGACGCGTTGGGTCCCGCATTGACGGGATACACCGTCACCGACGAATACCGTTCCCGGGTCACCGAACTGGCCGCCGAGTGGGACGACACCGTGTCGTCGGCGTACGGCTGCGAGGATGGTGCGCCGCTCAACCAGAATCAGGTCATCGGCCTGGTCAACACACTCTCAGATCCCCGTGACGTGGTGGTGTGCGCGGCCGGGTCGATGCCCGGGGACCTGCACAAGCTGTGGCGCGCCCGCGACCGCAAGGGCTATCACGTCGAATACGGCTACTCGTGCATGGGCTATGAGATCGCCGGCGGTATCGGCGTTCGGATGGCCGACGACGACCGCGACGTGTTCGTCATGGTCGGCGACGGCTCCTACCTGATGATGGCCACTGAGCTGGTGACCGCCGTCCAGGAGGGCATCAAGATCATCCCGGTCCTGGTGCAGAACCACGGATTCGCCTCCATCGGTGGGCTTTCCGAATCACTGGGTTCGCAACGATTCGGTACCGCCTATCGGTACCGGACGGACGACGGCCGGCTCGACGGCGACACGCTGCCGGTCGATCTCGCCGCCAATGCCGCCAGCCTGGGCGCCGACGTCATCAAGGTGGGCACGGCCGCGGAGTTCACCGACGCGGTCAAGACGGCCAAGGCAGCGGAGCTCGTCACCGTCATTCATGTGGAGACCGATCCCCTGATCTACGCACCCGACAGCCAGAGCTGGTGGGACGTACCGGTCAGCCAGGAGTCAACGTTGGCCTCCACTCAACAGGCCTACCAGAGGTATGCGGACTGGAAGAAAGTTCAACGCCCTCTTATCAACCCGTCCGATCGCTAAGAGGCACGCACCGTGAGCACTATCCTCGTCGGTTCCGCTCCCGACTCCTGGGGTGTGTGGTTCCCCGACGATCCGCAGCAGACCCCGTACTCCCGGTTCCTCGACGAGGTCGCTGCGTCGGGCTACCAGTGGATCGAACTGGGTCCGTTCGGCTACCTGCCCACTGACCCTCGGCAGCTCTCGGATGAGCTGGCGGCGCGCAACCTGAAGCTTTCGGCGGGGACGGTCTTCGAACACCTGCATCACGACGATTCGTGGTCCGCAGTCTGGAAGCAGATCGAGGACGTCGCGAAACTGACTGCCGCCGTTGGCGGTAAGCATGTCGTGGTGATCCCGGAGATGTGGCGCGACCCGTCGTCCGGCGCGGTGCTGGAAGACCGAACTCTGACACCCGAGCAGTGGCGCAAGAAGACGCAGGGCATGAACGAACTGGGCAAGGCGATGTTCGAGCAGTATGGGGTGCGCGCGCAGTACCACCCGCACGCCGACAGTCACGTCGACACCGAGGAGCACGTCTACCGCTTTCTCGACGGCACCGACGGCGCATTCGTGAACCTGTGCCTGGACACCGGTCACATCTCCTATTGCGGCGGCGACAACATCGCGATCATCCGCCGCGCACCCGAGCGCATCGGTTACCTGCATCTCAAGCAGGTCGATCCGGACGTGCGGGCCAAGGTCGAAGCCGAGGACCTACCGTTCGGCGAGGCCGTCAAGCTCGGCGCGATGATCGAGCCGCCCCACGGAATCCCGGACATGCCACCGCTTCTCGCCGAGATCGAGAAGCTCGGCATCGACGTGTTCGCGATCGTCGAGCAGGACATGTACCCGTGCGAGGTCGACGCTCCGCTGCCCATCGCCACGCGCACCCGCACCTACCTCGGGTCCTGCGGCGTCCCGTCCGTCCGGTTCTAGTTCAGGAGAGATTCACCCCATGTCTGACCTTCGTGTCGCCGTACTCGGTGTCGGCATCATGGGCGCCGACCACGTCGCCCGCCTGACGTCGACGATCTCCGGCGCCCATGTGACCATCGTCAACGACTACCTCACCGACAAGGCCAAGCAGATCGCTGCGGGCCTGCCGGGTTGCCGGGTGGTCGCCGATCCGCTGGACGCCATCGCCGACCCGGACGTCGACGCCGTCGTGCTGGCCACGCCGGGACCCGCCCACGAGAAGCAACTGCTGGCCTGCCTGGAGCACGGCAAGCCGGTGCTGTGCGAGAAGCCGCTGACCACCGATGTGGAGACCTCGTTGGAGGTGGTCAAACGTGAGGCCGAGCTCGGAAAGCGGCTCATTCAAGTCGGTTTCATGCGCCGCTTCGACCACGAGTACGCCGCGCTGAAAGCGATGCTGGACTCGGGCGAACTGGGTCGCCCGCTGGTGTTGCACTGTGCGCACCGCAACCCCGCCGTGCCGCCGTCATTCGACAGCGCGATGATCGTCCGCGACTCGCTGGTGCACGAGGTCGATGTGACGCGCTTCCTGTTCGACGAAGAGATCGTCTCCATCCAGATCATCACGCCGTCGGCCAACCCGGGGGCGCCCGACGGGGTGGCCGACCCACAGATCGCCATCATGCGCACCGCATCCGGCAAGCATGTTGATGTCGAGCTGTTCGTGACCACCGGTGTGGCTTATGAGGTACGCACCGAGGTGGTTGCCGAAAAGGGCAGCGCCATGATCGGTTTGGACGTCGGCCTGATCCGCAAGACCGCGCCGGGCACCTGGGGAGGCCAGATCACGCCCGGCTTCCGGGAACGCTTCGGGCAGGCCTACGACACGGAGTTCCAGCGCTGGGTGGCCGCGGCCCGGGAGGGGTCATCGACCGGAAATTACGTAGACGGCCCGTCGGCGTGGGACGGCTACGCCGCCGCGGCGGTATGCGAAGCCGGCGTCCAGTCGCTGCGCGGCGGCATGCCGGTTGAGGTCCAGATGGTGGCCCGCGAGACGATCACGGGCGCGTGAGATGAGAACGCTCGCGAACTTTCGCGCTACCAGTTGGCGACGATGACGGACTACGTCGCGAAATACCGCGCCTGCCGGTAGGTGTTGACCCCAGGTAACCGACACCGAGGAGCAGACCATGGCCGCAACCAACGGCAAAGCCATCGAGGGCAGCATCGCACTGGTCACAGGCGCCAACCGCGGCCTCGGCCGGGCGTTCACCCAGGCGCTGCTGGACCGCGGCGCCACCAAGGTCTACGCCGCCGCCCGTAACCCGAGCAGCGTCGCGTTCGACGATTCGCGGGTGGTACCGGTCGCCCTGGACATCACCGACGCTGACGCCGTGCGCGCCGCGGCGCAGGCCTGCGCCGACGTGTCGGTGTTGATCAACAACGCCGGCGCCATGCTGCAGTCGCCGTTCCTGACCGCCGAGGATCCCGATGCCGCCCGGGTCGAGATGGAGACCAACTACTTCGGCACGCTGGCGATGGCACGCGCGTTCGCGCCCGTCCTGGCCGCACAGCCGGGCGGCAGCGCACTGGTGAATATGCTGTCGGTGGTCAGCTTCTTCGTCTCTCCCTTCAACGCCTCCTACGGGGCTTCCAAGGCCGCCGAGTGGGCGTTGACCAACGCGCTGCGGATCGAGTTGCGCGGCCAGGGCACGCATGTCGTCGGTGTGCACGCCGGGTTCATCGACACCGATATGGCCGCGGTGATCGACGGCCCGAAGATCGCACCCGAGGACGTCGCGGCCCAGACCATGGACGCCATCGAGGGCGGCTCGCCCGAGGTCCTGGCCGACGAGCGCACCCGGATGACGAAGAATTCGGTACCCACCGATCAGACGTCGATCTACCCGGACATCCAGAAAGCCTGGGACGCCGGCAACAACCCCTGGCGGAGTTGATCACCTAACGGGCAAGATGCCCTTCCATGGAGACCACGTTTCCCGCTCCGGCGGGCCCGCTGCCTGCCTATCAAGCACGGCCGGCCGGCGACGGACCGTGGCCCGGCGTCGTGATCGTGCACGACGCGATGGGCATGACGGGTGACATCAAACGCATCACCGACCGGTTCGCCGACAACGGCTACCTCGCGATCACCCCGGCGCTGTATCACCGGGGTAATCGGCTGCTCTGCGTGGTGCGCACCCTGCAGGCGTTCAAGAACGGCAAAGGGACCGCCGTCGATGACCTCATCGCCGCCCGCGACCACCTGGTAGCCGACCCGGCGTGCAACGGCAAAGTCGGCGTGATCGGATTCTGCATGGGCGGTGGGTTCTGCCTCGTGCTGGCACCGACCGGGCACTTCGACGCCTCGGCCCCCAATTACGGGGAATGGCCCTCGGACATCTCGGCGATCCCGAACTCGTGCCCGACCGTGGCCAGTTACGGCGCCAAGGACTGGATGCTCAAGGGTGCGGCCGACAAACTGGAAGACCTGCTGTCGACCAACGACGTGCCGCGCGACATCAAGGAATATCCGACTGTCGGGCATTCCTTCATGAACAACTGGGACACCCCGCGACCGGTGAAGGTCATCGAACGCGTGGTGAAGATGAACTATTCACGCCCCGAAGCCGAGGACGCCTGGCAGCGGGTGTTCGCGTTCTTCAGCGAACACCTCAGGGATTCCGGGCCGGCCGGTAGCTAAGGCTCCGGAGTACGACCGTCGACCGTCGAGCGTCCCGCTCTCGGGCAACTTTCAGGTGTTGGGGCCGAATACCATTCAGGACTTCGCGGCGATCTTGGCGCGGACGTCTTCCATGTCGAGTTCCTTGACCCGGGTGATCAGGTCCTCGAGTGCGGCAGCCGGCATCGCACCCGGCTGGCGGTAGACGAGGATGCCGTCGCGAAACGCCATGATCGTCGGGATGGCTTGGATCTCCAGTGCGGCGGCGAGTTCCTGCTGCGCTTCCGTGTCGACCTTGGCGTGAACCACGTCGGGGTGCGACTTCGACGAGCGGTCGAAGATCGGAGCGAAGGCGCGGCACGGGCCGCACCAGGAAGCCCAGAAGTCGATGAGCACAACTGGATTCTCGGTGACCGTCGCTTCGAAGTCGGCGGCGGTCAGGTTGCTGGTTGTCATTGTGATTCCTTTCCTTTGGGATCCTTTGGGATGCAAGTCTTCTGTGTTGCAAGCGAATTGCTAAGCCAGGCCCTTGAGCATCAGATTCCAGTACATGAACGGGAGCCCGTACTTCTTCAGGTACCAGTAGGCGCGATGCGGCGTGGTCGGATTGAGCAGAGGGAATGTGGGTTCCAACTGCAGGTCGTAGTCGAACTCGGCGAGCAGCATCGCGTGCGACGAGGTGATGATCGGGCACGAGGAGTAACCGTCGTACGATGCCCGCAGTGGCTGGTTCGTCAAGAACGCGTCGATGTTGTCGGCGACCACGGGGGCTTGTTTGCGGATCGCGGCACCCGTCTTTGAGTTCGGCGACGAACCAGCGTCACCCAGACTGAACACATTCGGGTACCGCACATGTTGCATTGTGTGCTTGTCGATATCGACGTAGCCCATTGCGTCACCGGTCGACAGCGGACTGGTCTTGATCCAGTCCGGCGCCGACTGCAGCGGGACGGCGTGCAATACGTCGTACGGCAGCATGGTGTCCGTCCCGCCGGGGGCGACGCTGGTGATGCCGACCTTGCGCGCCGCGGCGTCGACCGACGTCACTTCGGAACTGGTATGCAAGGTGATTCCGTAGTCGGCGATGACCTTGTCGAGGCTGTCCGCGATCGCCGGAATGCCGAACGGCCGCGCACCCGGCATGACCAGGTGGACGTCGATGTCGGAGAGCACTCCCTGCTTGCGCCAATAGTCTGATGCCAGGTAGGCGATCTTCTGCGGGGCGCCGGCGCACTTGATGGCGCCGGACGGAACGGTGAACACCGCGGTTCCCGAACGCAGGTTACGGATGAAGTCCCAGGTGCGCGGTGCGAGGTCGAACCGGTAGTTCGACGAGACCCCGTCGTGGCCCAGGGCGTCCTCCAGGCCCTCGGTGCGGTTCCAGTCGAGCTGGATGCCCGGGCTCACGACGAGCACGTCATACTCGTAGGTCGCTCCGTCGACGCACGTCACCGTGTTGTCGTCGGGGGCAAAGGCACTGGCGGCGTTCTTGATCCAGGTGGCGCCCTTGGGCATGACTGAGGACTCGTCGCGCTCGGTCGTCGAGGCCTTCGCCTGTCCGGCGCCGACCAACGTCCATAACGGTTGGTAGTAGTGCTTGCTCGACGGTTCGATCACGGCGACGTCGGTGTAGCCCTTACGGAGCATCCGCGCCGCGACGGTGATACCGGCAGTTCCGCCGCCGACGATCAGGATCTGATGTTTGGCTGTGATGGTCATGGTGTCTGTCCTCCTTGGAAAATCAGGCGTTCTGGTGGGCGTCGTCCCAGGCGCCATAGCCGCCCAGGATGTCGCTCACATCGGGGAAACCGTTCTGCCGCAACAGGCTCGCGGCGACCGACGACCGGTAGCCGCCGGCGCAGTACACGACGGTGGGCTTGGTGGGATCCAGTTCATCCAATCGGGAAGGCAACTGGCCGACCGGAATCGCAATGGCATTCGGAACGGCGCCCGCCGCGACCTCACCCGGGTTGCGCACGTCGACAA
Source organism: Mycobacterium sp. SA01 (assembly GCF_041287105.1). Classification (NCBI taxonomy): domain Bacteria; kingdom Bacillati; phylum Actinomycetota; class Actinomycetes; order Mycobacteriales; family Mycobacteriaceae; genus Mycobacterium; species Mycobacterium sp. SA01. The sequence continues at coordinate 26,705 of NZ_JBGGNO010000005.1, forward strand.
TCTGTAGGTCAGCCAGCTCCGCGGCGCGCTGATCGAATGCCTGGGCGGTCAGCCGGGAGGCAACTGCAACGTCGCCGGGATTCTTGAACATCACTTCGAAAGGCTTGTCCAGGTAGCCGATCACCCGATCGAAACCGATCCGGGCGAGCCGGTTCTTGCCTTCCAGTTCCTGACCGGGTTCGGTCAAGAGGACGATGTCGACGTCGGACGGAAGCACCGATCCGGCGAACTCGGCGTAACGACCTTCGAGTCCGATGTTGATCGCGCTGCGAAGATGGCCTTGGGCGAATTCCTCAGGGGTTCGCCCGTCCACGAGGACGGCGCCTCCGTCGATCGCGGCACGGACCTGGTCGTAGGTCATGGCGGGCGGCATCTTGGTCTCATCCAGCAGTCCGCGATCCTTGCGGTTGAGGATGGCGTCGTAGACGAAATACCCGGGTGCGGGCGGCTGACCCTCCGTGACGAGGCTCATGAACGTCGTCTTGTCGGGTGCGCGCAGCGCGTAGTTGGTCGCCTTCTGGTCACCCATCGTCGACCACAGGTCCGTTGACAGGTTCTTGCCGCAGGCCGAGCCGGCACCGTGTGCGGGATACACCCGCGTCGCGTCAGGCAGCGTCATCAGCTTGTCGTGCAGCGAGTGGTACAGCTTGTCGGCGAGCTCCTCGCGGGTGAATCCAATCGAGGCGAGTAGATCAGGCCGGCCGACATCGCCGATGAACAAGGTGTCCCCGGTCATCACGCCATAGGGAACGGAATCGCCGGCGTGCTCGTAGACCACCACGCTCATCGACTCCGGCGTGTGGCCGGGAGTGTGTCGGAACTCCAGCGTGACGTCACCGAGAGAATAGCGCTGGCCGTCGGCAACGCCCATGGAGTCGAACTCGGTCTCCGCGACCGAGGAGTAGACGATCTTCGCCCCGGTCGCCGCGGCCAGCTCCAGGTGGCCGGACAGAAAATCGGCGTGGAAATGGGTTTCGATCACCAACTCGATGGTCAACCCACGCTTCTTGGCATCGGCCACATACTCCGCCACGTCACGCTGCGGGTCGACAACGACTGCACGGCCGGTGGTTTCATCACCGATCAGGTACGAAGCGTGGGACAGGCAGTCCAGGTAGTACTGCTGCAGAATCATCGCCGTCTTCCTTCTTGGTCTGTCGGCATCGCCATATTGGCTATACCCCTATGGGTATCATAATGTACCCCAGGGGGTATCTTATTCCGATGCTTCGAACTGTGACGGACCAGACAATCCGCGGGTGCTAACCCCTCCTCTATATACCCCCGCGGGTATATGATGTGACTATCGAAGGAAGCCAGGACGGTCCGCGGTGAACACCGCCCCTTCTGGCATCCCAGGCATCCCGGCCGGCGCATCGATTCGGCCATCCGAGGGAAAGGCGAGTGTGATGAATGTGTTGGAGATCGACCCCACCGGCGCGATGGAGCTTGTCAACAACGCCGGCGCCGTCCTGCTCGACGTACGCGAGGACGACGAGTGGAGCGCCGGACACGCTCCTGGAGCGATTCATGTGCGACTCGGCGACTTGGACGCGCGCACCTTCGAAACAGCCGCGCCGATTGTGGCGGTGTGCCGGTCGGGGAACCGATCCGGCTCGGCGGCAACGAAACTCGCAGCTGCCGGGTTGACCGTCTACAACCTGGTCGGCGGTATGGGGGCTTGGCAGCGGATCGGGCAACCCGTGATCCGCGATAACGGTGCGCCCGGCACCGTCATCTGACTGGAATCAGCCGAAGACGCGTTCGACGAACGCCTCCGTGCCCTGTTTCCAGGCGACGACGAAGTTGCCGACATCGTCGCGGCTGATTGCCAGCCCGGGGCAAAACCAGTCCCCGCCGTCCTCGGTGAAGAAGTGCGGTGAGCCCACCACACCCCGAGCGCGGCCCTCATCCCAATCAGCTTGGACCGCAACCAACGTCGACTCCGCGTCGAGAGGTGCCAGGCCGAAGCGATCGGCGATGGATTCGACCACCTCAGTTCGCCCGATATCAAGCCCCTCTTCGAAAACCGCGTTGCGCAGCGCTAAGCCGACTTCTTCGATCAGCACGGGATCGCCGACGCGGTCAGCAGCAGCGGCCAGCGCGTATGCGGTCATCGACGTTCTCGGGAAAGCATCGGGCGTGAAGCCCCCGAAGAGGTCGGGACGCACCGACGACCGCAGCGCCGAGATCTCAGCACCGACGTGGTCGGGGTCAAGCGGGCTGCCGTTGATCAATTCGAGCGGCCAGGCTCGGATACGCAGGCGTGGTTCGGCCAGTCCGCGGTCACCGCGCCGGTCGACCAGCGTCCGCAGCCCAACGTGGGTGAATGGACACAGGACGTCGGCAAAGACCTCGACGGTACGCATGATCGCCTCCTACGTTAAACCAAGGCGCTACGAGGGCTGAGGTCCAGCGGCGTCGGCGAATTCGCAGAAAGCCGTGTAGGCGCGCGCGCCGTAGATGGTGGCCGGGCCGCCGTGCATCATGATGCTGACACCGATGATCTCGGCCGCCTCCTGCTTGGTGGCACCCGCGCGGGCCGCACCACGGGCGTGCGAGGCGATGCATCCGTCGCAGCCCTGGACGACTCCGATCACCATCGCGATCAGTTCCTTGATCTTGGCCTCGACCGCGCCGCCGCCCATCGCCGCCCGACTCAGCGCACCGAACCCGTCGTAGACCTCGGGAATCATCTGGCGCAGGGCCCGGTGCTGTGGGTTCAGTTCGCTGAGCACATCCGAGTGGTGATCATGATCCGTCATGCGCGCAACCCTATGTCGCAGGCAGACAAAACAGCAGGGACTTTCGACCCTACGACGACAATGCCGACGCCCGAGATTCCCGGGCGTCGGCATCGACATCGCAACTTCAGAGGATGTAGAGCATCTCCTGGTAGGTGGGCAGCGGCCAGAGGTCGTCGGCAACAAGGCTTTCCAACGTGTCCGCGGCCGCACGCACCGCATCCATCAGCGGCAGCAAGCTCGCCGCGTGCTCGGCCTCCTCCTTCGAGGTGTCGCCGCCGTGTGCACCCAGCGCTTCCTTGAGTGCGGCCAACGCGGCGGTCAGCTCCGAAATCGGCGTGGACACGGTCTCCAGCAAGGTGGTGTTTGCCTCCACCCCGGCTGCTTTCAGCGCCGCGACGTTCTGCGCCAACTCGGTCTGGTACCGAACGGCCGCAGGCAGGATCACCGTCGAGCCCATCTCGAGGGTCAACTTGGCTTCGACGCTGACCGTCAGGGCATATGTCTCGTACCGGACCTCTTCGCGGCTGTGCAGCTCCCGAGCGTTGAAGACCCCGTACCGCTCAAAGACCTCGATCGCCTCCGGTGTCACCAGCTGCGGAATGGCATCGAGTGTCGTCTTCAGGTTCGGCAGGCCGCGCTCGGCCGCCTCGATCTGCCAGTTCTCCGAGTAACCGTCGCCGTTGAACACGACTGCACCGTGCTCGGTGATGATCTCGGTGAGCAGCTTCTGCACCGCCTCGTCGAAGCTCTCGCCGCCAGCGACGGCCGTCTCCAGCACGGTGGCCATGTAGTCGAGCGAATCGGCCATGATGGTGTTGAGAATGATCATCGGGACATTGATCGTCTGCCCCGAGCCCGGCGCGCGGAACTCGAATCGGTTGCCGGTGAACGCAAATGGACTGGTCCGGTTTCGGTCGCCCGGATCGGTCGGCAGCTCGGGCAGCGTGTCGACACCGATGTGCATGACGCCCTTGCCCTTTGACGACGTGGCCGCCCCCTTGGCGATCTGCTCGAACACGTCGGCCAGCTGAGCGCCGAGGAAGATCGAGATGATGGCCGGCGGTGCCTCGTTCGCGCCAAGTCGGTGATCGTTGGTGGCCGAGGCCACGGAGACCCTGAGCAACCCACCGAACTTGTGCACGGCACGGATCACTGCGGCACAGAACACCAGGAACTGGGCGTTCTCATGTGGGGTATCACCCGGCACCAGCAGACTGCCGAATTGAGCGTTGCCCATCGAGAAGTTGACGTGCTTGCCAGAACCATTGACACCGGCGAACGGCTTCTCGTGGAACAGGCACTCCATGCCGTGCTTCTTGGCGATGTTGCGGAACGTCGTCATCAGCAGCTGCTGGTGGTCGGCCGCGATGTTGGCCCGCTCGAACATCGGCGCGATCTCGAACTGGCCTGGCGCGACCTCGTTGTGGCGGGTCTTGGCCGGGATGCCGAGCTTGAACAGCTCTCGCTCGGTGTCCATCATGAACGCCAGCACCCGGTCGGGAATGGCACCGAAGTAGTGGTCGTCGAATTCCTGACCCTTGGGCGGTTTCGCACCGAACAGCGTGCGGCCGGCGTTGATCAAATCGGGACGAGCCAGGAAGAAGTGCCGGTCGACCAGGAAGTACTCCTGCTCAGGGCCGCAGAACGACACGATGTGATCGAAATCCTTGTGGCCGAACAACTTCAGGATTCGCTCAGCCTGTGCACCCATCGCCTGCTGGCTACGCAGCAGCGGGGTCTTGAAATCGAGAGCCTCACCGGTCATCGACACGAACACGGTCGGGATGCACAGGGTGTTGCCGTTCGGGTTCTCCAGAATGTAGGCCGGGCTGGTGACGTCCCAGCCGGTATACCCGCGCGCCTCGAACGTGCTGCGCAGACCGCCCGACGGGAAGCTCGATGCGTCGGGCTCGCCCTGAATCAGGGTCTTACCTGCAAATTCGGCGAGTGTCGCGCCGTCGCTCACCGGCTCCAGGAAGCTGTCGTGCTTTTCGGCGGTGAGACCGGTCATCGGGTAGAAGACGTGCGCGTAGTGGGTCGCGCCCTTCGACAATGCCCAGTCCTTCATCACCGAGGCGACGGCGTCGGCGACTGCCGGATCGAGCTTCGCGCCCTTCTCGATGGTCGCGACGACCGACTTGTACACCGATTTAGGCAGCCGAAGCCGCATTTCGGCCAGGGTGAAGACGTTGGCGCCGAAGATCTCGCCTGGCGCTTCGCCCGGATCGAAGCTGAAAGGGGGAGGCTCGTACGCCTCGACATTGACGATCGCCTGAAGGCGGGCCGCGTTTCCGCTCAACTGTCTTTCCTCTGCACCCAAGACGCCCCCGTCTGCTCGCGGGCGTGTGACCGGCCCACGTTAGGTCGCTTCCATGCCGATCTCGTTACGCCTGCGTCAACGACAGAATGCGGCCTGATCCGCAACAACTTTTCGCAAACTAAAATTGAGCAAACAAATACCGGGTTCAACTGGGGTTTCCGCACGTAGATCAGCTAAAAAAGAAATATTGACGAGTTGCCAAATTTTTGTTCAGCAAGGATTCAAACGTCGTATACCGGGTACAGGGAGATTTGAATTCAACCTCTGGGGGTAGATATGTTCCGATCAACCGTCATCGCACCGCTAGCCGTCTGTGTCGTCGTGGCAGGGACGCCGACACTCGATCCGCACGGTTCGCCGACCTCACCGATAGCCACGCACACGAGCGCGTTCCAACTCACCAGCCTGGACAGCGCTGCTGCATGGCACAACCTGCAGCCGGCGTCGGCTGCTGCAGTCCCCGGCGTGCCGTTACCCTTCGGCCTGCCACAGGTTTTGGCGATCATGACGGCGCTGGCCGCGTTCAATCCAGACGCCGCCGCGACGATGCAGTTCATCAACACCGAGTTGCTCGACCAACTGGCGCAAGGCACGCCGCTGGGTGAGGCAATGGTCAATGTCAGCCTGCTCCTGTCCCCACCGACCGGCGGCGACCTGAGCTCACCGCTGTCGGGGATTCTGAATCAGATCGGCCCGATGATCGCGTTGGCTCCCACCGTGATCGGCGGTGCGTTCACGGTTCTCGCGGCCATTCCCGAGGCGGCGCTACCAGTCGTCGGGGCAGTGGTGGATGCCTTCATCAAGACCGCCGCCGCAGCGGGTTCGGATGGATTCGGGGCGGCCGTGCAAGCCGGCATCACTGAGGTGGTGACCGCCGCAGCCAAGGGCATCGCCATGATGGTCGACGTCGTCAGGAATGTGCTGCAGTCCATCTCGGCCACCCTGACCGGCGGATCCGCCTCGGCAGCCGTGGCCCCGGCCGCAGCCCGGGCCCTCCGCACTCCGAGCGGCCGCCTGGCAGCCGGCGACACCACCAAGGTCGACGCGAGCACCACGCGCGCCACCGCCTCCGCCACGTCGGCGCGAGGCGTCGCGGGAGCCCGGCCCAGGCACTCGTCTTCCGCCGCGGCGTCCGCCACAGCCACCGCCAACCGCCGGCCCAGCGATTCGCCTCGAGCACGCGACACCCGCCCGACGGGCAGCAAGGGGACCGCCAAGTCCGCCCGTTAGTGTCGGCGGCCGGCACGGCGGCCTAGATTTGAGGGTATGAGCACCGGCCGCGACATCCCCGCCGACTATGACGAACGAGCCGTCAACGTCAGCGACCGCAAAGACGAGGCCGCCGGGGTGAAGGCCGTGATGGTCACCATGCAGCGCGCCCTGGAGCAGATGGGTCCCGTCCGAACCCTGTCCACCCTGGCACGGATCAACCAGCGCCACGGCTTCGACTGTCCCGGGTGCGCGTGGCCCGAGGAACACGACAATCGCAAGCTCGCCGAGTTCTGCGAGAACGGCGCCAAAGCGGTGGCCGAGGAGGCCACCAAGCGCCGGGTCACCCCGGAGTTCTTCGCCCGCCATTCGGTGGCCGAGCTGGCCGCCAAGCCCGAGTACTGGCTGTCCCAGCAGGGGCGGCTCACTCACCCGATGGTCCTTCGCCCCGGTGCGCAGCACTACACCCCGATCGGGTGGGACGACGCCTACCGGCTGATCGCCGACCACCTCACCGGGCTGGCATCCCCGGACGAGGCCGTGTTCTACACCTCCGGCCGCACCAGCAACGAGGCCGCGTTCCTCTACCAGTTGCTGGTACGCAGCTTCGGCACCAACAACCTGCCGGACTGCTCCAACATGTGTCACGAATCATCAGGCACCGCGCTGATCGACTCCATCGGCGTCGGCAAGGGCTCGGTGACCGTCGACGACATCGAGCACGCCGACGTGATCGTGATCGCCGGGCAGAATCCCGGCACCAACCATCCGCGGATGCTGTACGTGCTGGAGAAGGCGAAAGCCAACGGCGCCAAGATCATCGCCGTCAATCCGCTCCCCGAGGCGGGCCTCATCCGATTCAAGGATCCGCAGAAGGTCCACGGGGTGGTCGGGCATGGTGTGCCGATCGCCGACGAGTTCGTCCAGATTCGCCTGGGCGGTGACCTCGCTCTGTTCAAGGGGCTGGGCCGGCTGCTGGTGGAGGCCGACGACCGCGCCCCCGGCAGTGTGATCGACCGCGAATTCGTCGACGCGCACTGCCACGGATTCGACGAGTATCTCGCCGAGGCCCGCTCGGTCGACCTCGACACCGTCACCGACGCCACCGGTATCGACCGCGCGCAGCTCGACCGGGTCGCCGGCATGCTCGCGGGGTCGCAGCGCACGATCGTGTGCTGGGCGATGGGTATCACCCAGCACACCCACGCCGTCGCGACGATCGCCGAGATGACCAACCTGCTATTGCTGCGCGGCATGATCGGAAAGCCCGGCGCCGGGGTATGCCCGGTGCGTGGTCACTCCAATGTTCAGGGCGACCGCACGATGGGGATCTGGGAGAAGGCGCCCGAGCCGTTCCTTGCCGCGCTCGACACCCGATTCGGCATCGCCAGTCCCCGCAAGCACGGCTTCGACACCGTCGACGCGATTCGGGCGATGCGCGACGGCCGGGCTTCGGTGTTCCTCGCGATGGGCGGCAACTTCGCCTCGGCCACCCCGGACACCGCGGTCACCGAGTCGGCGCTGAGCACCTGCGCGCTGACCGTGCAGATCTCGACCAAGCTCAATCGCAGCCACGTGGTGCACGGGCGCACGGCATTGATCCTGCCCACCCTGGGCCGCACCGACCGCGACCTGGTGAACGGTCACAAACAAGTTGTCTCGGTTGAAGATTCGATGTCGATGGTGCACCTGTCGCGCGGTAGCCTGACACCGCCCAGCGACCAGGTCCGCAGCGAGGTCGCGATCATCTGCCAGCTGGCCCGCACCGTGCTGGGCGCCGATCACCCGGTCCCGTGGGAGAGCTTCGCCGCCGACTACGACACGATCCGCGACGCGATCGCCGAGGTGGTGCCGGGCTGCGCCGACTACAACACCCGGGTGCGTCAGCCCGATGGCTTCCAATTGCCGCATCCGCCACGGGATTCCCGTGAATTCCCGACCGTCACGGGCAAAGCGAACTTCGCGGTGAACCCGATGCGGTGGGTGCCGGTACCGCCGGGGCGGCTGGTACTGCAGACACTGCGCAGCCACGACCAGTACAACACCACCATCTACGGTCTGGACGACCGCTACCGCGGCGTCAAGGGCGGGCGCCGTGTCGTGTTCGTCAACCCCGCCGACATCGAGTCCCTCGGCCTCGCCGAAGGCGACCGCGTCGACCTGGTGTCGGAGTTCACCGACGGCGCGGGCCAGCTGCAGGAACGCCGCGCCAAGGACTTCCTGGTGGTGCCCTACTCCACGCCGGTCGGTAACGCCGCCGCCTACTACCCCGAGACCAACCCCCTCGTACCGCTGGATCACGTTGCCGCCCGGTCGAATACGCCGGTGTCGAAGGCGGTCGTCATCCGGCTGGAACCGGGTGGACAGAACCCCGAGAAAGGCGCCGCATGGGCAGGGTGACCGCGCGGCGACGGGCCAGTCACGTCTACGACGGCACCGCCACCGAGCGTCCGGAGACGCTGGTGGTCGAGGAGCCGCTGGAGATCCGGGTGAACGGGACCCCGCTGACGGTCACCATGCGCACACCGGGATCCGATGTCGAACTGGCGCAGGGCTTCTTGCTGACCGAAGGACTCATCGCCCATCGCGACGACGTGCTCACCGTGCGGTATTGCCGCGGCGCGGAGGCCGACGGGGTGAACACCTACAACGTCCTCGACGTGACGCTGCGCCCCGGCATACCGATGCCGGACGTCGACGTGACCCGAAACTTCTACACCACCTCCTCGTGCGGGGTGTGCGGCAAGGCTTCGATCGACGCGGTGCGACTCACCAGCCAGCACTCCCCCGGCGACGACCCGGCGACGGTCCAGGCTTCGGTGTTGACCGCGATGCCGGACCAACTGCGCTCGGCGCAAAAGGTTTTCGCCAGCACCGGTGGACTGCACGGGGCGGCGCTGTTCACGACGGGCGGCGCGCTGCTCGCCGTACGTGAGGACGTCGGTCGCCACAATGCCGTCGACAAGGTCATCGGGTGGGCTCTGGAAGCCAAGCACATCCCGCTCAGTGCCACGGTGCTGCTGGTCAGCGGCCGCGCGTCGTTCGAGCTGACCCAGAAGGCGGTGATGGCCGGCATTCCGGTGCTGGCCGCGGTGTCCGCGCCGTCGTCACTGGCCGTCGACCTCGCCACCCAATCGGGCCTGACGCTGGTCGCGTTCCTGCGTGGGGAATCGATGAACGTCTACAGTCGGGCCGACCGCATCCGCCACTGACCGTGGGTCAGTTGTTCCCCGGAATCGCCGTCGGCGGCGGCGGGGCCTTCACCGTCGGCGAGAAGCTGTTGGGTCCGCCACCGTCCGAGCCCTTTTCCGTCGGCGAGGGCGGCGCAGGCACGCTGCTGCTGACCGGCGTGGTGGTGGTGGTGGTCGTCGTCGGCGTGCTGGTCGTCGGCGCAGGCTTCTCGTTGGAACTACAGGCCGTGGTGATACCCAGCAGGCCAACAGTGACGGCTACCGCGGCCACCGCGGACCGGTGGCGGAGTCTCTTCATGTAGAGACCGTACGACGCCTAGGCGGACTTGTCGCGGCGCTCGGGGCGCGCAGGCTTGCGCGGCACGATCGTCGGCAGGACGTTGTCCTGGACGGTCTCCTTGGTCACCACGACCTTGGCGACGTCATCGCGGCTGGGGATGTCGTACATCACCGGCAGCAGGACTTCTTCCATGATCGCGCGCAGACCGCGGGCACCGGTGCCGCGATGGATCGCCTGATCGGCGATGGCGTCGAGGGCGTCGTCGGCGAATTCGAGCTCGACACCGTCCATCTCGAACAACCGGGTGTACTGCTTGACCAAGGCGTTCTTCGGCTGGGACAGGATCTGCACCAACGATTCCTTGTCCAGGTTGGTCACCGAGGCCACCACCGGCAGACGACCGATGAACTCCGGGATCAGCCCGAACTTGATCAGATCCTCGGGCATCACCTCGGCGAAATGGTCCTGGGTGTCGATCTCGGCCTTGGACTTGACCTCGGCGCCGAAGCCCAGACCGCGCTTGCCGACACGGTCGGAGACGATCTTCTCCAGCCCGGCGAACGCACCCGCAACGATGAACAGCACGTTGGTGGTGTCGATCTGGATGAACTCCTGGTGCGGATGCTTGCGGCCACCCTGCGGCGGAACCGATGCCTGCGTGCCCTCGAGGATCTTCAGCAATGCCTGCTGGACACCCTCGCCGGACACGTCGCGCGTGATCGACGGGTTCTCGCTCTTGCGGGCGATCTTGTCGACCTCGTCGATGTAGATGATGCCGGTCTCGGCGCGCTTCACGTCGTAATCGGCGGCCTGGATCAGCTTGAGCAGAATGTTCTCGACGTCCTCGCCCACATATCCGGCTTCGGTCAGCGCGGTGGCATCGGCGATCGCGAACGGCACGTTGAGCATCTTGGCCAGCGTCTGCGCCAGGTAGGTCTTTCCGCAGCCGGTCGGGCCGAGCATCAGGATGTTGGACTTGGCCAGCTCCACCGGCTCGGCGCGGGAGTCACGGTGCTTCTCCTGTGCCTGGATGCGCTTGTAGTGGTTGTAGACGGCGACAGCCAGCGTGCGCTTGGCGGTGTCCTGCCCGATGACGTAGTTCTCCAGGAACTCGCGGATCTCGGCCGGCTTGGGCAGCTCATCGAGTTTGACGTCGTCGGCGTCGGCCAACTCCTCTTCGATGATCTCGTTGCAGAGGTCGATGCACTCGTCGCAGATGTAGACGCCCGGACCCGCTATGAGCTTCTTCACCTGCTTCTGACTCTTACCGCAGAACGAGCACTTCAGCAGGTCACCGCCGTCTCCGATACGCGCCATGGTGGTGGGGTCCTACTTTCCTTCGCCGGGTCTTCGATCGTTGCTATCAAGTCCGCGTTGGGCTCTGTCCCGACGCTACCCGCTTGCTCCGCCGCGGTGCGACAGATAAAGACGAATCGCGCCAGTGGTATTCGTGCGTGATGGTGAACATATCCCCTGACGCCGCTCTCGTCGCCTCGGAACGTTTTGGCGTGTCGCCGCTGTTACCAAACCGAGAGGCGCGCGGCTGCGCCACCCGTGCAGTGTCGTCGAGGCGTTCGCCGAACGCCGCGACCCGACGGGCCGCGGCGGGCGCGAACATCGGATGCCGCCGGGTGGGCCCGGCAGCCACCGTCATCAAGCGTTCTGAGCCGAGAGCTTCCGGTACTCCAGGACCGTGTCGATGATCCCGTACTCCTTGGCGTCGGCCGCGGTGAGGATCTTGTCGCGGTCGGTGTCCTTGCGGATCACAGCCGGATCCTTGCCGGTGTGGCGGGCCAGCGTCTCTTCCATCAGGGTCCGCATCCGCTCGATCTCGGCGGCCTGGATCTCCAGGTCGGAGAACTGGCCCTGGATGACCCCGCCCAGCGACGGCTGGTGGATGAGCACGCGGGCGTTGGGCAGCGCGAGGCGCTTGCCCGGGGTGCCCGCGGCCAGCAGCACCGCGGCAGCCGAGGCGGCCTGCCCCAGGCACACCGTCTGGATGTCGGCGCGCACGTACTGCATGGTGTCGTAGATCGCCATCAGCGAGGTGAACGAGCCACCCGGTGAGTTGATGTACATGGTGATGTCGCGATCGGGATCCAGCGACTCCAGCACCAGCAGCTGGGCCATGATGTCGTTGGCCGAGGCGTCGTCGACCTGGACACCCAGGAAGATGATGCGTTCCTCGAACAGCTTGTTGTAGGGGTTGGATTCCTTGACGCCCCAGCTGGAGTGCTCGACGAACGACGGCAGGATGTAGCGGCCCTGCGGCGCCAGCCGCGGATCTGTGTAATCAGGCATTGGTCGCTCCGTTGAAGTTCGCGTGGGTGATGATGTGGTCGACGAAGCCGTACTCCAGCGCTTCCTGAGCCGTGAACCAGCGGTCACGGTCCGAGTCGGCCTCGATGCGCTCGATCGTCTGGCCGGTGAACTCGGCGTTGAGCCGGAACATCTCCCGCTTGATGAGCGCGAACTGCTCAGCCTGGATGGCGATGTCGGCCGCACCGCCGGTGATCCCGCCCAACGGCTGGTGCATGAGGATGCGGGCGTGCGGCAGCGCGTAGCGCTTGCCCTTGGTGCCCGCCGCCAGCAGGAACTCACCCATCGACGCGGCCATGCCCATCGCGTAGGTGGCGACGTCGCACGGCGCGAGCACCATGGTGTCGTAGATCGCCATGCCGGCGCTGATCGAGCCGCCCGGCGAGTTGATGTAGAGGTTGATGTCCTTCGTCGGATCCTCGGCGGCCAGCAGAAGGATCTGCGCGCACAACCGGTTGGCGATGTCGTCATCGACCTGGGACCCCAGGAAGATGATGCGCTCGGCGAGCAATCGCTCGTACACCGAGTCAGTGAGGTTCAGCCCTGGCGCGCCCGAACGCATATGAGTCACGACTTGATACCTGCTTTCTACGGCTTTGTTCTACCCGACCCTAACGAACCCACGGCGGAGCGCACTCCCGGGAGAGTGCGCTTTCGCTGTCGGCGTTATTCGGACTTCTCGGCTTCCTGCTCAACGTCCTTCTCGATGGCCTCGGCGTCTTCGGCGACCTCGTCGATGTCGACGTCGTCGGCGTCGGCCACCACTTCGTCGTCCTCGGCTCCGGCCGGCGGGCCGAAGAACTCGGCGGTGTCGACGACGTTGCCCTCGCTGTCGGTGACGGTGGCCGCCTCGACCACCGCGGCGACGGTCAGGCCACGGCGCACGTCGGCGAACATCGCAGGCAGCTGGTTGTTCTGCTGCAGGATCTGCAGCAGCTGCGCCGGCTCGATGCCGTACTGCCGCGACATCAGCACCAGCCGCTCGGTCAGATCGTTCTGACCGACCTGGATGTCGAGGTCGTCGGCGATCGCGTCCATGAGCAGCTGCGTCTTGACGGCCTTCTCGGCGGCCTCACGGGTTTCGGCGTCGAACTTCTCTCGCGAGCTGCCCTCGGCTTCGAGCGTCTCCGCGAACTTGTCCTCGTCATGGTCGAGACCGTGGATCGCATTGTGCACGGTCTGGTCGACCTGGGCCTGCACGATGGCCTCGGGCAACGGCACCTCGGTCTTCTCCAGCAGCAACTCGAGGGCGTTGTCGCGAATCTTCTCGGCCTGCTGAATGCGCTTGACGCGTTTGACCTGCTCGACGAGGTTCTCGCGCAGCTCGTCGATGGTGTCGAATTCGCTTGCCAGCTGCGCGAATTCGTCGTCGGCCTCGGGAAGCTCGCGCTCCTTGATCGACTTGACGGTGACGGTGACCTCGGCGTCGGCGCCGGCGTGCTCGCCGGCGGCCAGCTTGGTGGTGAAGACCTTCGACTCCCCCTCGGACAGCCCGACGATGGCGTCGTCGAGGCCGTCGATCAGCTGACCGGAGCCGACCTCGTGGGACAGGCCTTCGGTGGCGGCGTCGGGAAGCTCTTCGCCGTTGACGGTGGCCGACAGATCGATCGACACGAAGTCGCCGGTCTGGGCGGGCCGCTCGACGCCCTTGAGGGTGCCGAAGCGGGCGCGCAGCGACTCCAGTTCGGCGTCGACTTCCTCGTCGTTGATCTCGATCGCCTCGACCTCGATCTTGAGCGCGCTCAGATCAGGGAGTTCGATCTCGGGTCGCACGTCGACCTCGGCGGTGAACACCAGTTCCTCGCCGTCCTCGATCTTGGTGACCTCGATCTCGGGCTGGCCCAGCGGCGTCACCTCGGTGGCGGTGACGGCTTCGCTGTAGCGGCTGGGCAGCGCGTCGTTGACGACCTGCTCCAGCACCGCGCCACGGCCGATGCGGGCCTCGAGCAGCTTGGCCGGCGCCTTGCCGGGGCGGAAGCCGGGCAGCCGGACCTGCTTGGCGAGTTCCTTGTAGGCCCGGTCGAAGTCGGGCTGCAATTCCGTGAAGGGCACCTCCACATTGATGCGAACCCGGGTCGGGCTCAACTTCTCGACGGTGCTCTTCACGGCGGTACTCCTCGGTTCAGTCTTGTTCTCGTGCGGGACTTCGTTGGGCGTGTCGGGGTGACAGGATTTGAACCTGCGGCCTTCCGCTCCCAAAGCGGATGCGCTACCAAGCTGCGCTACACCCCGGTGCTGTATTTCTTGCGCCCGAATCCTACGGCCCGATGCCTGCTCAGCGGCAATCGACCTCTGCGACGCGCTTCCAGGTGGGCCGATTCGGATTTGATCAGGTCGACCGGTACATTTGGGCTCACGCAAACACGCGGGCGTAGCTCAATGGTAGAGCCTCAGTCTTCCAAACTGATTACGCGGGTTCGATTCCCGTCGCCCGCTCCATGTGATGTATCAGGACATAGGAATAGCTCTGAACCCTTGTTGGGGGTTTAGGGCTTTTTCTTTGGGCGGCCGCAGGGCACGCCGCGGGGTTGATAGTCCCTGGTGGGGTCGATGGTTAGCTCGCGGATGAGTTCGCCG
>NZ_JBGGNO010000001.1:0-2826 GCF_041287105.1 Mycobacterium sp. SA01
CCGAATTGGTTGTTCCCCGTCAGCCCGATCCCGATATTGCCGGTGCCCGAGTTCCCGAACCCGATATTGCCCGACCCGATATTGCCGAACCCAAAGTTGAAGTCCCCCAAGTTCCCCCAACCAAAATTGGAGCTCCCCAGGTTCCCGAACCCGACATTCGAACTGCCGTGATTACCCGAGCCGACGTTGTGGTCACCCTCATTGCCCGACCCCAGGTTCGAGCCACCGACGTTCCCGTCACCGACATTCGCGCTGCCCTGATTACCCGACCCCAGATTCCAGTCCCCGACATTGCCCAGCCCAACGTTCAACGACCCCACATTGCCGAACCCGACATTGAACCGGGTCCCGGTGGCGTCGCGGAACCAACCCGCCAGACTCGTTCCGAGCGTGCCGATTCCGGACACCAAACCCGGCGTCGCCAGATTCAGAGTGCTGGTGTTGAACAACCCCGACACCGTGTTGCCGAGATTGGAGAAACCGGACGACAGCGCCCCATAGTTGAACAACCCCGACACCCCGGAGCCGACCAACTGCGACACCGCCACATTCCACAACCCCGACGCCGCACCCACACCGGCATTCCAGAAACCCGACCCACCACCGCCACCGGTGTTGAAGAACCCCGACGTCGGATTCGCCGTCGAATTGAAGAACCCCGGCCCCTTCGGAAGATCGAACACCGGGATCACGATCGGACCCACGCCACCAGTGCCGGTGATGTGGATTGCCGTAGTAGGCCCACCGACAGTCGCTGTGATGAACGGATTCTGGCCGCTGACCGTGATGGTCGGGATGCTGATGGGCCCTACGGACGCGGCGGTGACCGGGAAGCCGATGATGTTGATCTGCGCGCTGATGGTGCCGATGGAAATGCCCGGGATGGTGATGGTTCCGGCCGCTCCAGTACCCAGCGTGCCGGTGACCGGAATGTTGATGGGAGCGTTGACGTCCAACGTGAACGGGATTTCCGGGATGGTCAGGCCGATGGTGCCGCCGAATTGTCCTTGGTTGTCGCCGCGCCAGAACATGCCGTTGCTGTAATTGCCGCCGATGAAGGCGCCGGTGTTGACGTTGCCCGTGTTGGCGAAACCGGTGTTGGAATTACCGCTGTTCGCAAACCCGGTATTGAGATCACCGGGGTTGAACCCACCGGTGTTGGTGCTGCCGACGTTCAGCACACCGGAATTGGTGTTACCCGTGTTCCCGTAACCGGTGTTCGTGTGACCCACATTCAGCGCACCGGAGTTGGTGTTGCCGACGTTGAGCCAGCCCGTGTTCAGATTGCCCGCGTTGCCGAAACCCCAGTTGTTGTTGCCCGAGTTGAAGAACCCGACATTGCCATCACCGGAGTTGAAGAACCCGACGTTGTTACTGCCCGAGTTGAACAACCCGATGTTCCCGGAACCGGTGTTCCAGCCACCAAACCCGAATTGGTTGTTCCCCGTCAGCCCGATCCCGATATTGCCGGTACCCGAATTCCCGAACCCAATATTGCCCGACCCGATATTGCCGAACCCAAAGTTGAAGTCCCCCAAGTTCCCCCAACCAAAATTGAAGCTACCCAGGTTCCCGAACCCGACATTCGAACTGCCGTGATTACCCGACCCGACGTTGCCATCCCCCGAATTACCCGACCCCAGGTTCGACCCACCGACGTTCCCGTCACCGACATTCGCGCTGCCCTGATTACCCGACCCCAGATTCAGGTTGCCGACATTGCCGAAGCCGAGATTCAGTCCGCCGATGTTGCCGATGCCGAAGTTCAGTCGGGTTTCGAGACCGTTGCGGAACCATCCGGCCACCTGAGTGCCCACATTGTCGAGACCGGACACCAGGCCCGGTGTGGACAGACCTGCGGTGCTGGTGTTCATCCAGCCCGAGACGGTGTTGCCGAAATTGGCCATACCTGACGACAGCGCACCGTAATTCAGCACGCCGGAAAGACCGGCACCGCCGATGATCGACATCGGCACCATGTTGAACAGACCGGACGAGCCTGCTCCGAAGTTGAAGAAGCCAGACCCGCCGCCGGCCCCGCTGTTGAAGAATCCCGACGTCGGATTCGTCGTCGAGTTGAAGAAGCCTGGTGCGGCGGGGATGTCGATGAACGGAATGTTGAGCGGTCCGATGGCCGCTGAGACGTTGACGACGACCGTGGTATCCGGGCCGCCGATGAGCAACTGTGGCGCCGCCCCGTTGGCGACGACGGTGACCGGCGGAATGGTGACGGAGGTCAACTGCCCGGTGAGCTCCAGGATCCCGAGGAGTGTGATGCCGTACGGGATGCTCGGGATGGTGGGCATCGTGAAGGTGCCATCGCCGAGGCTGGTGGTGATGGGAATGTTGATCGGCGCGGTGATCACCGCGTGCACTGTGTACGGGTCGAGGTTCAGACCGAAGGTGGCGCCGAACAGCCCTTGGTAGTTGCCTCGCCAGAACATGCCGTTGCTGAAGTTGCCGCCGATGAAGGCGCCGGTGTTGACGTTGCCGGAGTTGGCGAAGCCGGTGTTGGAGTTACCGCTGTTCGCGAACCCGGTATTCGTGTGGCCGGTGTTGAACCCGCCGCTGTTGGTGTTGCCGACGTTCAGCACACCGGAATTGGTGTTACCCGTATTGCCGTAGCCGGTGTTGGAATGCCCGACGTTGACGCCGCCGGAGTTGGTGTTGCCGACGTTGAGCCATCCGGTGTTGAGGTTGCCGGCGTTGCCGAAGCCCCAGTTGTTGTTGCCGGAGTTGAAGAACCCGACATTGCCATCACCGGAGTTGAAGAACCCGACGTTGTTGTTACCCGAGTTGAACAACCCGATGTTCCCGGAACCGGTG
>NZ_JBGGNO010000010.1:0-119825 GCF_041287105.1 Mycobacterium sp. SA01
CATCTACGGCTCCAACGGCAACTTCAACCTGTCCGGATAGGGAGATGACGTGACACGCAATCTCGGTCCGGGCCCGGCCGACCGATCCGAAACCGAAACCGCCGCCGCACCGGTGGCGGCCCGAACCGGCGCCAGCTTCGGTGCGACCGGTTGGGCGCGGCCGGTGGCCGGCCTGTCCACCGTGGTCGTGGTGGTGGCGATCGTCGCGGTCGCCGTCGGCCTGTTCCGCGGCGACTTCACCAAAACCGTTCCGGTGACCGTGATCTCCGACCGCGCCGGCCTCGTCATGAACCCCGACGCCAGAGTCAAGATGCGCGGTGTCCAGGTCGGCAAGGTCGAGTCGATCGAGAGCCGCGCCGACGGCACGGCGGCGCTGCACCTGGCGATGGATCCCGCTGAGCTTCGCAAGATCCCGTCGAACGTGGTCGCCGACATCGCCTCGACGACGGTGTTCGGCGCCAAGTACGTCAACTTCGAGCCGCCGACCGATCCGTCCCCGAAACCCATGTACGCAGGCCAGGTTCTGCAGGGGCAGCACGTCACGGTCGAGATCAACACGGTCTTCCAACAGCTGAATCAGGTCCTGAACAAGATCGACCCGACCCAGCTGAACGCCACGCTCGGTGCACTGTCGAAGGCGTTCGCGGGTCGCGGCAAGCAATTCGGACAAACCGTTGCCGACTTCGACAGCCTGCTCGCCAAGCTGGAGCCCAGCCTGCCGAACATGGCCAAGGACATCGAGCTGACCGCTCCGGTGGCCGCCGCGTACGCCGACGCCGCGCCGGATCTGGTCAAGACCGTGCAGAACACCAACAAGATCAGCCAGAGCATCGTCGACGAGCAGCAGAACCTGGATACGTTCCTGGTCAACATGATCGGGCTGGCTGATCAGGGCAACGAGGTGCTCGGAACCAACCAGCCGGCACTGAGCAAGGTGCTCCATCTGCTGACGCCCACCACGGCACTGTTCAACGAATATGCGCCCGTGATCCCCTGCACGCTCAAAGCCATGGACTGGATTCGGTTGTCACCGCCTCTGCCGGACCCCGGCGTGGCCGTGGCGGTCGCCTTCACGCTGGGCATCGATCGGTACCGCTACCCGTCGAACCTACCCAAGGTGGCAGCCACGGGCGGCCCGCAATGCATGGGCCTGCCGTACCTCGGATTCGGCAACAAGGCCAAGTACCTGGTGACCGATACCGGTGTCAACCCGTGGCAGTACGGCAACCAAGGCATCGTGCTCAACTCCGACGGTCTCAAACAGCTGTTGTTCGGCCCGCTGGATGGGCCGCCGCGCAACACCGCACAGATCGGACAGCCGGGATGATGCGCACCACAAGCACTCTCGTCAAGTTCGGCGTGTTCGCCGTCATCATGGTGGTGCTGACCGCGTTCCTGTTCCTGACGTTCAGCAACTACCGCAGCGGCTCGACCAACCGGTATTCGGCGGTGTTCGGCGACGCCTCCCGGTTGAAGGAAGGCGACACCGTCCGCGTCGCCGGTGTCCGGGTCGGCACCGTCAACAGTGTCGACCTGCTGGCGGACAAGAGCGTCCTGGTCAAATTCGATGCCGACCGCGACATCGTCTTGACCACGGGAACCCAAGCGGCGGTGCGGTATTTGAACCTGACCGGTGATCGCTATCTGGAACTTATCGACGGACCCGGCTCGACCCGGGTGCTACCGGCGGGTTCCCAGATACCCAAGGACCGCACGCAGGGTGCACTTGACCTGGACCTTCTACTCGGCGGATTGCGGCCGGTCATCCAGGGACTCAATCCCCAGGACGTCAACGCGCTGACCGCGTCCCTGATCAACATTCTGCAGGGCCAGGGGGACACACTCGACTCGTTGTTGAGCAAGACCACGTCATTCTCGAATGCGTTGGCCGACAACAGCCAAACGGTCGAGCAGTTGATCGACAACCTCAAAGTCGTCGTCGACACACTCGCCAAAGACGGTGACAAGTTCTCCGGGGCCATTGACAAGCTGGAGAAGCTGATCACCGGGCTGTCGCAGGATCGCGAACCGATCGGCACCGCGATCACCCAGCTGGACAACGGAACCGCGTCGCTGACCAGTCTGTTGAACGAGGCCCGCACTCCGCTGAAGGGCGATATCGAGCAGCTCAACCGTTTGGCGCCGCTATTGGACGACAACAAGATCGTCCTCGACAGAGGCTTGCAGAGGGGGCCGGACAACTATCGCAAGATGGCCCGGCTCGGGGCCTACGGCGGCTGGATCATGTATTACATCTGCGGACTTGGCATCCGCGTCACCGACCTTCAGGGACGGACCGGGGTGTTCCCGATGATCAAACAAGAAACCGGTAGGTGTGCGGAGCCCTAATGCTGAAATACCGAGCTTCCAATTTGTGGCGTGCCGGTTTCCTCGGCGCGGTCCTGATCCTGTTGGTGATCGCTGTGGGATTGCAGCCCGAACGCTTGCTGCAGCTGGCTACGTCGGTCCGCCATCAGGCGTTGTTCACCGAGGCCGGTGGGATTGCCACCGGCAACGACGTGACGCTGTCTGGTATCAAGATCGGCACGGTCACCGATGTTTCACTGGACAACGGTGATGCGCTCGTCACGTTCACGACTGCGGGAAAGTACTCGCTGGGATCCGAGACCACCGCGCACATCCGCACCGGCTCCCTGTTGGGCGAGCGGGTGATCACCCTGGAATCTGCCGGCAGCGGGAGCCTTCGTTCCGGCGATGTCATTCCGACGACGCGCACGTCGTCGCCCTATTCGCTCACCGAAGCGGTCAGCGATCTGACCAGCAACACCGCTGGGACGGATACCGCGACGCTCAACCAGTCGCTGGACACTCTCTCAGCCACGATCGACCAGCTGGCACCAAAGCTGGGGCCGACGTTCGATGGTTTGAGCAAGCTGTCGCGATCACTGAACAGCCGTAACGAGAATCTGGCGGGCTTGCTCAAGAGCGCTTCCGACGTCACCACCGTGCTCGGGCAGCGCAGTCAGCAGCTGAACACCTTGATTCTTAATGCGAACGACCTGCTCGGTGTGCTCAACGACCGGCGCGAGGCGATCGTCGATCTACTGGCCAACACCGCGGCGGTGTCGGCCCAGCTGTCGGGTCTGGTGCACGACAACGAGGACAAACTGGCCCCGACTCTGCAGCGGTTGAATTCCGTTGTCGGGGTGCTGGAGAAGAACAAGGACAACATCGCTCAGATGCTGCCGAACGTGAAGAAGTTCATCTTGTCTGAGGGCGAGACTCTGGCGAACGGTCCCTACTACAACGCGTACGTGCCCAACCTGCAGCCTGCGCAGCTGCTGCAGCCCTTCATGGACTACGCGTTCGGCTTCCGCCGTGGCGTCAACGCGGGCCAGCCGCCGGACAATGCGGGGCCGCGGGCCGAATTGCCGCTGCCCTACAACGGCATCCCGGGAGGGTCACGTTGATGATGCGGAAACGTTGGGTGAAGGTTCTGTCGGTTCTGCTGACCGGACTGCTGGTAGTTGGTGCGGCGGTTCTCGTGCGCAACATTTTCTTCGGTCCGAAGACGGTCAACGCCATCTTCACCACCGCGACTGGTATCTACCCCGGTGATGATGTCCGGGTGTCGGGCGTCAAGGTCGGCACGATCAAGGCGATAGAGCCGCAGGGCACCCAGACCAAGCTGGTGCTCGATGTCGATCGCGACGTGCCGGTTCCGGCCGATGCCAAGGCGGTGATCGTGGCACAGAACCTGGTCGCCGCCCGCTACGTGCAGCTCACCCCGGCCTATCGCAAGAACACCGGGCAGAAACAGATGGCCGACGATGCGGTGATCCCATTGGACCGCACCGCGATCCCGGTCGAGTGGGACGAGGTCAAGCAGCAGTTGACCAGGCTGGCGACTGACCTCGGGCCGCAGAGCGGTGTATCGGGCACGTCGGTCTCGCGTTTCATCGACAGTGCGGCCGACGCACTCGACGGCAACGGTGACAAGCTGCGCCAGACCATCACCGAGTTGGCCGGCGTCTCGCGCGTTCTGGCCAACGGCAGCGGCAACGTCGTCGACATCATCAAGAACCTGCAGACCTTCGTCACCACATTGCGTGACAGCAGTGAACAGGTGGTGATGTTCCAGAATCGGCTGGCCACCTTGACCAGTGTGATCGACGGAAACCGGTCGGATCTCGATGGCGCACTCAAGAATCTGTCGGTGGCGATCGTCGACATTCAGCGGTTTGTCGCGGGCAGCCGCGATCAGACGTCTGAGCAGTTGCACCGGCTGACGAACGTCACCACGAACTTGTTGAACAACAAAATGGAGATCGAGAACCTGCTCCACATCGCGCCGAACGCGTTGAGCAATGCCTACAACATCTACAACCCGTCCTCCGGTAGCGCGGTCGGCCAGTTCGTGCTGAACAACTTCTCCAATCCCACCGAATTCGTCTGTGGCGCAATCGGCGCGATCGAGAACACCACCGCCCCCGAAACGGCAAAGCTGTGCAGCCAATACCTCGGCCCGGCGCTTCGTCTGCTGAACTTCAACTACCTGCCACTCGGAATCGATCCCTATCTGATGCCCGCAGCGTCGCCGGACGAACTTGTCTACTCGCAGCCGAACCTCGCCCCGGGTGCCGGTGGTCCGACTCCCGACGTCCCCCCGTTGCCGCCCTACCATTCGGCCTACGAGGGTGTCCAAATGGGGCCGGGTCCGTTCACCGGTCGCGCGCCAGGCGAGGCGCCCCCCGGCGCTGCCCAGTTGCTCCCGGGCGGATCTCCGGCAATACCGCCATCGGTGATCTCGTCGCTGCCCGGCATGTTGAATCCGGCGGGAGCGCCTGGTCCGGCACCCGGAGGACCCCCGATGGCCGCAGAAGCGGGAGGCACGCCATGATCGGCGCAAAGTCGTTGCAGCGGGCCGTGATCGCTGGGGCGTGCGTGGCGGCCACCACCACTGCCTGTTCGTTCCAGGGCGTCAACTCATTGCCACTGCCGGGCACGGTGGGCCGTGGTTCGGACGCGAGCGTCTACCATGCGGAGATCGCGAATATCGCGACGCTGGAGCCGAATTCACCGGTCATGATCAATGATGTCGTGGTCGGGAGCGTACGTAAGCTGACGGTCAAGAACTGGCATGCCGATGTGGAGTTCTCGGTCAAGCCCGATGTCGTGGTGCCGGCCAATGCCGTTGCCAGCGTGGGCCAGACGAGCTTGCTGGGCTCCATGCACCTGTCGCTGAACACCCCGGTCGGCCAGACGCCGAGCGGAAAGCTCTCGCCGGGCGGCACCATCGCTCTGAACGCAACCTCGACCTATCCGACCACCGAGCAGACCCTCGCCTCGCTGGCGGCAGTCGTCAACGGCGGTGGGCTGGGTCAGATCGGCGATGTCATCCACAACTTCAGCACCGCGGTCAGCGGCAACGAGGCGGCATTCCGCGACCTCATCACCCGGTTGGACACCTTCGTCGGAACGCTGGACAGTCAGCGCGACAACATCGTCTCGGTCATCCAGTCGTTGAACCGGATGACATCGACGTTCGCCGGGCAGCGCGACGACCTTGCCGCGGCCTTGCAGAAGATCCCGCCGGCCATCGACGTCCTGATCAAGGAAAGGCCCACGCTCACAACGGCGTTGGAGAAACTCGGTACCTTCAGCAATACCGCCAACACGTTGGTCAATGAGTCACAGGCCGACTTGGTGGCGAACCTGAAGAACCTGGAACCGGCGTTCAAGGCATTCGCCGACGTTGGCCCCAATCTGGACGCACTATTGGAGTACGCGGTCCACTTCCCGTTCACCCAGCAATTCATGGATCGCGCGATCCGCGGTGACTACTACAACCTGTTCGCGACCATCGATCTGACGGTCCCACGGTTGAAGCGGACGCTGATGCTCGGTACCAGATGGGGAGACGCGGATGCACAGCTGATTCCCGCTCCTGGCGATCCGTACTACCTCAATTACACCTACGACCCGCTCAAGACCGGTGTCACCCCGCCGCCGCCGGACGTCTTCGCCGACAACCCGCCGGTCCCGCCCCCACCGGCGGCCATCGCGGCCGCAGGTCCGATCCTTCCGCTGGTGCCTCCGCCTCCGACCTCGGTGCCGGGCACCGAGATCTACACCCGGGACCAGCTGGCCGCAACGGGCGTCACCCCGATCTTCGCGGGACCCTATGGGGCCCAACCCAATGCGCCGGCGAGTGTCGCGCCGCCGGCTCCGCCGACAGGAGGGGGCGGCTAAATGCTGACGCGTTTCGTCCGTACTCAGCTGATCATCTTCACGATCGCCTCGATCGTCGGTGTGGCGATCATGCTGTTCGCCTACATCCAGATACCCACTCTCCTAGGGGTGGGCCGCCTCACCGTCAAGCTGGATCTGCCCGCTACCGGCGGTCTCTACAAGTTCAGCAACGTCACCTATCGTGGCCTGCAGGTCGGCAAGGTCACCTCGATCGAACTGACCGACACCGGCGCTCTGGCGACGTTGTCTCTGGACACATCGCCGAAGATCCCGGCGGATCTCAAGGCCGAGGTACGCAGCATGTCGGCGGTGGGCGAGCAATACGTGGAACTGTTGCCGCGCACCGACAAAGCGCCCTACTTACAGGACGGGTCGGTCATCCCGGTCGGCAACGCATCGATCCCACAGGCGGTGGGCCCGATGCTCGACCAGGTGAGCAAGCTGGTCGGAAGCATTCCAAAAGACAAATTGAGCCAACTGCTGGGCGAGACCTACCAGGCGTTCAATGGGACGGGTTATGACTTCGGGTCGCTGGTGGATTCCGGTGCGACGATTACCAGGGACGCCAACGGAATCTCGGATAACACCCGGGCGCTGATTGATGACGCACGCCCGTTCATAGCGGCGCAGGAGATGACTACCGACTCGATTCGGACCTGGGCGCAGAGCCTGGCCGGTATCACTGGGCAGGTGGCCGACAACGACCCCCAGTTCCGGTCGATTCTGCGCGACGGTCCAGGTTTCGCCCAGGAGACATCGAAGCTGCTCGAGCAGATAAAGCCGACGTTGCCGGTCCTCTTGGCGAATCTGACGACGTTCGGTCAGATCTTCCTGACGTACAACAAGTCGGTCGAACAGTTGATGGTGCTCGTGCCGCCGTTCGTCGCCCAGATTCAGACCTACCTTCAATCCAACAACCCTGCAGGCATGCCGAATGGTGACTTCTCACTCGGACTCGGCGATCCCGCGGCCTGTACGGTTGGGTTTCTCCCGCCGTCCTCATGGCGCAACCCGGCCGACACCTCCGTGATCGACACACCGGACGGGCTGTATTGCAAGCTGCCGCAGGACTCGCCGGTGGCCGTCCGCGGCGCCCGTAACTACCCATGCGTGGAACATCCGGGTAAGCGCGCACCCACCGTCGAACTATGCAACGACCCCAACGGATTCCAACCGCTGGCCCAGCGTCAGCACGTCACCGGTCCGTACCCGATCGACCCGAACCTGGTCGCGCAGGGTGTCCCGATCGACAGCCGAGTTCTGCCGGATTCCAACATCTATGGGCCCCTGCAGGGCACTCCTTTGCCGGCTGGGGTGACCGCCCCACCACCGGGGGCCGCGCCGATCGACCCACCGCCACCGAATTTCGCGGGCACTGGACCCGGTCCGCTGCTGCCGGGTCAGCCGATCTACCAGACGCCGCCGGTCTCACCGCCGGGCCCGGAGGGCAACATCGGTCCGGATCCGATCAACCTGCCGGGACCCGCCAACATGCTGCCTTCTGATATGCAACCGCCGCCACCCCCGGAACCCGGTGTGCCACAAATTGCTCCAAGCGCCTTTTCGCCCAGTGGCCAGAAGGCGCCCGGGCTGCAAGTCGCCAAGTACGACCCACGAACGGGTCAGTACATGGGCAGCGACGGAACGCTGTACCGCCAGACCAACCTCGCCAAGCCGGCGACGACGTGGCAGGACATGCTGCAGAGCTGAAAAGGGGTATGTCTATGCGTGCACTTCAGGCGCTGAGCGCCATGGGCTTGGCCACAGCCGTTGGGATCTGTTGCGCCGCAACCGCTGCGGCGGACCAGGCCTGGGGCATCAACGGTACCTTCGCGACGTCGTCGAACGGTGACTGGGCGAAGCTCAACGAGCGCTACGAGAACCAGCCATCGGAGCGCGAGAACTGGACGATTTCGACCCAGTGCATTTCGCCCACGGAGTGCACCGGAACGGTGCAGAGCGACGCCGGCTGGACCGCGCCCATCTACACCACGAGTGGCCTGTGGTACATCAAGCGCACCGTTCCGAATTGGCGGTTCTGTGCCGACGGCGCGGCGATCGAGGGCTTCCAAGAGTACCGAATCTATCCGGTCGGCGCCGACGGTCACTATGACGGGGCGGCGAATGAATACACCGGCGAAAATCGGGTCATCGGCCCGAGTGGGTCGTGCGGGCGCAACCAGCCGCCAGTGATCCGGATGCCGTTTTACATGAAAAAGCTTTAGTGTCTACCAGTTTCGTATGGAGCACAGCGCCCCCCGGGGGCCGCTGTTCTGCCTGACCACTTGCCCGTTGATCTCCATCGTGCAGTTGAAACCGGCGGCGGCTTTGGGCAGTGCACCGGTGGCCTGGACCATGACCATGCCCCACTGGATCGGGTCAGTAAGGGTGGCCTCGAGTACCCACGGCTTGTTGGGGCCGACCGTGGCTTCGGCACTGGGGCTGAATACGTATGGGTCGTGGCTGTAGTCAGAGAACGTCGGCGGATCGGTGTCGCGGTAGTAGATCTCGGCGTTGACGGGTTTGTCGGCGGTAACGGTGTATCGGACGTTGAAGACCTGCGGCGGTGGGGGAGTAGCGGGATCGACTCCGGGCGGAGGGTCATCCGCCATTGCCGGCGCCGCGAGACCCGTTGCGGCGCAGAGCATTATCAAGGCGGCGGACATGGTCGAGGTGAATCGCATGGTCACATCCGGCTCAGGTGGAACGGATAGGTGAAGGCGCCACCCGGTGCCCCATCGCATCCGGCGTCGAACGACGACACCATCGATCCGCTGAGTGTGTTCGCGTCCCAGGTGTAGACGTCATGGGTGGGAATGGTTGGGCCGTAGTAGATGTCACCGCATCGCAGGCCGAAGGGGTCGTCGATGGTCAGCGTGTACTGGCCGTTGACCAGAGGTGCGTCGGTTTTGCTTTGAACGGCCTTCGCGATCGGTCGGGGCAGGGTGAACACGTGAACGCAGTTGGGGATGTTGGCGGCAGTGTCCTGCGCTACGCACGGCGTCACGGACCAGACCCAGGTATGAAAATCCCTGCGGTCGGGCATGATCAGCTCGTAATTGCCGAGGTACATCTCAGCGGATGCCGGCGGTGCGAGCGCCACCGTTGCCGCCACCACCACCGTGGTGATCACAAGGGATTTCACGCTGGCTTCCTCCACATTCGGTGCGCACGGTGCGAAGCCCCGATTATCGCACGCTGCGAGATTGGCATTCTCGTCATCGGAGAATACTATCTTCCGGCTTCCCGGAGAAAGGGTTTGGTGGTTCTGTTCGCCGGTCAGGCGAATTCGACGTCCGACACCTTCAGCTGGTCGCCGTCGCGCTCCAGGCTGACCACGACCCGCCAGACTCGGGGCTGCTGATCTTCCTTGGGTGCATCCGGCCCGGTGCGCTGCGAGGTCGCCGCGACGAGCACGGTGGCCGAATCCTTGTCCATCGACTCGACGGCGGTGTCGTTGACGGTGACTTTGGTGACGACCTTCGACTGCTGCATCGCCTTGATCAGATCGTCGGCGCCGTCCTGGAAATTGGCTTTGAACTTGCCCGTCGAGTCGTCGATGACCCGCTGCACGCTCTCCTTGGCCTGATTGAAGTCCATCGACATCAGGTTCACCACGCCTTGGCGGGCTGCTGCCGAGAACTCGGCGGTGCGGTGCCGCTGCGCCTCGGCGTCCCGGTGTTTCCAGACCATGTATCCGGTCACGCTGAGCAAGCCGAGGATCGCGAGGACGGTGATTGACGCGGCGACGATTCTGGCCCAGGAGCGCTTCGTCTTCGGCTTCTTCGGCTTCTTCGGCTTCGCGGGCACGGCGTCCGCAGTGGCTTCCTCGGTGTCTTCAGTGGTGTCGGCGTCGGCGCTCTCGGGATCGAACCCAGTCTCCGGGACGTCCGGCGCCTCGTCGCGAGACTCGGCCAGCTTGCGGCGCAATTCGTTTGCGCGCGCCCGGGCTGCCTCGGCGCGAGCCTCGGCGGCCGCCGCTGCAGCCTCCGCAGCCTCCGCGGAGTCCAGGTCGTCGGCGTCGGGAGCTTCGGATTCACGGTTGCCCGGCGGCATGGGACCCTCCTCGTTCATCGCGGTCGCATGGCGACGCGCGACGCTAGCACTGCTGCCCAGCATTACACAGCGACAAACCCGGTCTGTGGGAGGCAGGTTTTCTTGCCGGTTTCTTGTGAAGACCCGGAGAATTCGGTTACCAAATATGCGAGAGTGTTCGAGTGCGATCGACCGTGGCAGTTGTTGCTGCACTCATGGCGGCTGGAATGTTGATGCCGGCGTCGGCGTCCGCGGATCCCGACGGGCCGCCGATCAACGCCAACGAATGCAATGATGCGTTCTGCACCCCGGGCATCACGCCGGGTGTCGAACTCGGTGCCCCGTGCAGCAATACGACGTATTACGTGTTCGGCGTCGATACCCGCAACAACTGGGGCCGGTTGATTTTCTGCGGCTCACCGCGGCGCTACGAACCCCGGTATTTCCGGTCGCCGCCCATGGTGGGCGTCAAGAACTTGAACGCCGACTGCGTCGGCTACGAGAACTCCGTCGCGCAGGCTCCCGACGGGATGTTTCTGACCTGTGTCGCGGCCGGCGGGCGGACCCGCTGGGTGCAGGGCGACGCTTAAGTACCTGATCCAAAAGAGCCCTGGTCCGCCGATAGGCGGCCAGGGCTCTTTTGGTGCGGCTAGCCCCTGCCGGTGAACTTCACGTGGATGTCGGCCAGCCCGCGCAGGATGTACGTCGGCTCGTAGTTGTAGCGGCGGTCGCCGGCCGAGCCGTGGTACTCCTCGTCGATGGTGATCTCGCCCATCCGGTCCAGCATGCGCTCCAGCGAGACCCGTCCCTCCACTCGCGCCAGCGGTGCGCCGGGGCAGGAGTGGGCGCCACGGCCGAACGCGATGTGCTCGCGGACGTTGGGCCTGCGGACCTGGAATTCGTGGGGGTCGGTGAATCGCCGCGGATCGCGGTTGGCCGCACCGGGCAACACCATGACGACGGTCCCGGCTTTGATGTTCATGCCGCCGAGCGTGGTGCTCCGGCGAGCCAGCCGGGAATCGCTCTTGACCGGGCTCTCCAGGCGCAGTGACTCCTCGACGAAGGTCGGGATCAAACTGCGGTCCTCACGCAGCGCCTGCTGCAGGTCGGGTCGCTCCACCAGAGCCTTGATCGCCGCCGACAGCAGCTTGGCGGTGGTCTCCTGGCCGGCGGCGAACAGGAATGTCGCGGTGCGGACCACGTCGATGATCTCGGGGGTCGACCCGTCCGGGTACTTCGCGCTCGCCAGTTCGGTGAGCACGTCCTCGCGGGGATTGCGGCGACGTTCCTCGAGGTAGGCGCTGAACTTCTCGTCGAGGAACTCCAGCGGGTTGAGCCCCATCTTCTCGTGGTCGAGCGAGCCCACCCGGGCGCCCGGCCGATCGGCGCCGAGCACCGTGCGAAATTCCTTGTGATCCTCTTCGGGCACACCGAGAAGATCGGCAATCACCAACAGCGAGAACGGTTTTGCGTACTCGGCCAGGAACTCGCTGTGGCCCAGGGAGAGGAACTCGTCGAGCTGGCGATCGGCCAGCCGCCACATGAAGTCCTCGTTCTCCTTGAGGCGCTTGGGAGTCAGCAAGCGGCTGAGCAGTGAACGCGCCTTGGTGTGGTCGGGCGGGTCCATCGTCACCATGTGCTCGTACATGGGGAACTGGTTGCGGTGCGCGTCGATCGCAGCGTTGAGGTCGTCGCCGTCGGGGGTGAAGGGCAGGGGCGGGAACGGTCCGCCGAGGGCCACGATGTTGGAGAAGTCCTCGGGATTCTTGTAGACCTCGAGGGCTTCTTCGTAGCCGGTGACTGCCACGAAGCCGTGCGGGTCGAGCCGCAACACCGGGCTCTGCTCACGCAGGTAGTCGTAGTACGGGTACGGGTCGGGAACCAGCGACTGATCGGTGAGGAAGTCAACGGTGGCGAAATCGGTCATGCGTGTTATTTCCTCCCGGCGGGCTGATTGCTGTGCACCTGCTTAGCATGGCGTAAAGTACGTGGTCAAGGCTGGATCGCATCGGCCCACGTACTATCGGCGTGTTCAATCGGCGGTCGTGGACAGAGCAGAGGTGGCAGATGGCATCGGCGCGGCGGATCGGTGCGCCCGACGCGAAGAATCGTGCGGTGCTGTTGGACGCCGCTGAACAGCTGCTGATCGAAGAGGGCTACGCGGCGGTGACGTCACGCCGGGTCGCCGAGAAAGCGGGACTGAAGCCGCAACTCGTGCACTACTACTTCCGCACGATGGACGACCTGTTCCTGGAGATCTTCCGCCGCTACGCCGATCAGGGAATGGAAGCCCACCGGGTGGCGCTCGCCTCGCCGCAACCGTTGTGGGCGCTCTGGCGATTCGGGATCAACCCCGACGCCAGCCGTCTGACGATGGAGATGGCGGCGCTGGCCAACCATCGCAAGGCGCTGCGCACCGAGATGTCGCGATACGCCGAGCTGTTCCGCGAGCAGCAGCGAGAAGTGTTCGTGACCGCGCTGGACCGGCACGGTGTGCTGCCCAGTGAAGTGCCGCCGGTGGTCTGGTCGATCCTGCTGACCGGTCTGTCGACGGTGGTCATGCTGGGCGAGGCGCTCGGCGTGACCGCGGGCCACGCGGAGACCATGGAACTCGTGGAGCGCTACCTCACGCTGATGGAAGGACCGCCGCTGCCGGTGGACGACTCAGCTCACCAGTGGCGCAGCGAGCAGAGCGCGCCCTTGGGCCCGGAGTTCTCCGCGACGACGACGCCGTCGACCGCAAGTACGCAGTGAACGTTCGGCGGGGTGGGAGATAGCCCGCTGGTGGCCGCCACCATCGCCCACTCGTCGGGGTTCGCCAACGTCACGTTGAGCACCCACTTCTTGGTGGGGCCGATGTCCGCCTCGACCTTCGGGCTGAACACGTAGGGGTCGTGGCTGTAGTCCGACCAGTTCGCGGGCTCGGTGTCCCGGTAATAGATGTCGGCAGCCCGGAACGGCAGTTCCGAGAACACGCTGTATGTGACTTGGTGCAGTGGCTCTTCGGCGCCGGCCGGAGCCGACGAAGCGGCCACGCACACCGCAGCCAGTGCGATCGCAGAACCCACCCGGACAAAGCGCATGGCTCAGTTTGACATGGCGAAGTCGTCCCGGTGGACGGTTTCTTGTGTGGTGGGACCTTCTGTGCAACAGTGCGCTTAGAGAACTCGATTCTCGCTTTCGGCGAAGCAGCATTCCCAGTAAGGGGGCCGGCCATCAGGGACGCACTCATCCTCGACGCGGTGCGCACTCCTCGCGGCCGTGGCCGCCCCGACGGCGCGCTGCACGGTGTGCATCCGCAGGATCTGTTGGCGCAGTGCCTCACCGCGACAGTCGATCGGCTCGGCTTCGACCCCGCCGCCGTCGACGATGTGATCGCCGGTAACGGCATCTTGGCGGGGGAGCACGGTGACGACATCGCCAGGCTGTCGCTGCTGCTGGCCGGCTGGCCGCAGACGGTCCCGGGGATGACGTTGAACCGCTTCTGCGGATCCGGACAGCAGGCCGTCACGGTGGCGGCCGCCGGGATCGCCGGCGGCCAGCAGGATTTGGTGGTGGCCGGCGGCGTGGAATCGATGTCACGCTGGAACGTCAGCGTCGGTGCGCCGACGATCGACGGAGCGAATCCGGCCTTCCGGCGGTTGTATCCGACCGTGCCGCAGGGTGTTTCGGCGGACCTGATCGCCTCGATGGAGGGATTCAGCAGGGCGGACGTCGACGCGTTCGCGGTCACCAGCCAGGACCGCGCCGCAGCGGCCATCGCGGGCGGGCACTTCGACCGGTCGATCATCGCGGTGCGGGGCCGTGACGGGGAGGTCGTCGCGGACTCCGACGAGCACCCGCGGCCGGGTACGACAGCGGAAAAGTTGGCCAAGCTGCCACCCGCCTTTGAACGGATGGGCGCAGCGAACCTGGACGGCGAGGACCTCAGCTTCGACGAGATCTGTCTGAGCCGGTACCCGGATGTGGCGCGCATCGACCATGTTCACCATGCCGGCAACTCGTCGGGCGTCGTCGACGGTGCCGCGGTGGTGACGCTGGCGTCCGCGGAGTGGGCGCGGGCTCACGGTGCGGTGCCGCGTGCGCGGGTTCGCGCCACCGCGGCGATCGGCAGCGAGCCGATCATCATGCTCACCGCACCCGGCCCGGCCGCCGAGCGCGCTCTGGCCAAGGCCGGGATGACCGTCGGCGACATCGATCTCTGGGAGATCAACGAGGCGTTCGCCGCGGTGCCGCTCAAGACGATTCGCGATCTGCATCTGGACCCCGAACGGGTCAACGTCAACGGCGGAGCGATCGCGCTCGGACATCCGATCGGGGCCACCGGGGCCATGTTGATCGGCACCGTCCTCGACGAGTTGGAGCGCCGGGACCTCACCACCGGCTTGGTCACCATGTGCACCGGCGGTGGGATGGGCACGGCGACCGTCATCGAGCGAGTCTGATGACCGAGACCCTCGAACTCGAGACGCCAGCACCCGGCGTCGTGCTGATCCGGCTCAATCGTCCGAAACAACTCAACGCGATCAACGAGGTGATGCGCGACGAGCTTGCGCTGCTGCTGGCCTCGCTGGCGCGGGACACGTCGGTACACGCGGTGGTGATCACCGGCGCCGGGCGCGGCTTCTGTTCGGGTATCGACATCCGTGACTTCGGCCCGGGCATGCTCGACGCCCAGGCCCCCGCTATCGACCGGATGCGGTTCCAGGAGGCGATGGCGGGCCTGGTGCGCGCGGTCGCCGACCTGCCGCAACCGGTGATCGCGGCGGTCAACGGAGCGTGCGTGGGGGCCGGGCTGGCGTTGAGCCTCGCCGCCGATATCCGGATATGTTCCACTGCAGCCACATTCGGGAACGCGGCGATCCTGCTCGGGCTGTCCGGTGCGGAGATGGGGATGAGCTATCACTTGCCCCGGATCGTCGGGGCGGGGGTCGCCGCGGACTGGATGCTCACCGGCCGCACCGTGTCTGCCGAGGAGGCGGACCGTCGGGGCTTGGTGAGCCAACTGGTGGAGCCGGAGAAGCTTGCCGAGCGAGCCGTCGACATCGCCCGTGGGGTTGCCGATCTGGCGCCGTTCGGTGTTCAGCTGACGAAGCGGGCGCTGCAGGTGAACATCGCCGCCGCGGGGTTGGGCCAGGCGCTGGAGTTGGAGAACCGCAATCAGGTTCTCAGCCATGCGACCGATGATGCGGCAGCTCGCAGATCCAGCCGGTCGTAATCGAAAGGGACGAAGCATATGTCGTGGGATTTCTCCACTGACCCGGAGTGGGCGGATCAACTGAAGTGGGTCGAGGAGTTCGTTCGCTCGGAGTGTGAGCCGATCGACTACATCGTCACAGAATCCCATGACCTCACCGACCCGGTACGTCAGGCGCTGATTCCGCCGCTGCAGCAGATCGTCAAAGACCGTGGCCTGTGGGCAACTCACCTCGGCCCGCATCTCGGCGGCCCGGGCTACGGTCAGGTGAAGCTGGCGCTACTCAACGAGATCCTCGGCCGGTCGGAATGCGCGCCAATAGTTTTCGGCTCGCAGGCACCCGACTCGGGCAACAGTGAGATCCTCGCCCACTATGGCACGCCGGAGCTCAAGGAGCGTTACCTCGAGCCACTCCTGGACAACCGCATCATCTCCTGCTTTTCGATGACCGAACCGCAGGGCGGCGCGGATCCGAAGATCTTCGAGACCACCGCTGTGCAGGACGGCGACCACTGGGTCATCAACGGCGAGAAGTGGTATTCGTCGTTCGCGTCGAAGGCGTCGTTCATCATCGTGATGGCGATGACGGACCCCGATGCCGCGCCCTACGAGCGGTATTCGATGTTCGTGCTGCCCGGCGGTACCCCCGGCATCAACGTCCTGCGCGATGTCGGGCTGGGGTACCAGCCGATCGGGGGCGGCGGGCGCGAGGGTTACGTGCGGTACGAGAACGTGCGGGTGCCCGCCGACCACATGCTCGGCCCGCGTGGTGGCGCGTTCGTGGTGGCGCAAACCCGCCTGGGTGGCGGCCGAATTCACCACGCGATGCGCACCGTCGGCCTGGTGCGGCGGATCTTCGACATGATCTGCGAGCGGGCGGTGTCGCGCTACACCCAGGGCAGTGTGCTGGCGGACAAGCAAATGGTGCAGGAGATGATCGCCGACTCCTGGATGGAGATCGAGGCGTTCCGGCTGCTGACCTTGCAGACCGCGTGGAAGATCGACCAGTACAACGACTACAAGGCGGTGCGAGCCGACATCTCGGCTGTCAAGGCGATGATGCAGAAGGTGTTGCATGACGTTTCGGCGCGCGCGCTGCAGATTCACGGTTCGCTGGGCACCAGCCACGAGATGCCGTTCGTGCAGTACCTTACGGAGTCGTTCGTGCTGGGGCTCGCCGACGGGCCGACGGAGGTACACAAGGTGACCTTGGCCAGGCTGCTGCTCAAGAACCGCGAACCGGCGCCGGACCTGTTTCCCTCCGAGCACCTGCTCCGATTGCGTGCCGCCGCCGAGGAGAAGTTCGCCGACAAGCTGGCCGGCATTCCGCGCGGCTAGTCCTTTTCGTCGTCGTTGGGCAGGAAACGTTCAGGGTGGTGGTAGTCGTTGGTGCCGCCGATGAGCGGAACATCGTGCGGCGGAATCCATTCGGTGTGTCCGTTGGCGAGTTGGCGGGTGGTCCAGCCGTCGTTTTCGACGAGCAGGTTGTCACACTTACAGGCCAGGGTGAGGTCGTCGATGTCGGTGGCGCCGCCGTGTTTCCAGTCCTTGGCGGCGTGGTGGACTTGGCTGTTGTAGCCGTTGACGGTGCAGCCGGGTGCGGTGCAGCCACGGTACTTGGCCAACAGCATGATGCGCTGGTCCGCGGATGCCAAGCGTTTGGAACGGCCGAGCCAGAGTGATTGGCCGGTGACGCTGTCGAAGACGGCCAGATAGTGGTGGGCGGGGGTGGCCATCTGGATCAGGTCGGTGATCGGCAGCAGGGTGCCGCCCGCGGTGACGGCGTGCCCGGCCCCGGCCTGCAACTCCTGCAACGTGGTCGTGACGATGACGGTGACGGGAAGGCCGTTGTGCTGGCCGAGTTTGGGGTCACCGAGCCGGCCGCGCACCAATTCGGCGAGCGCATCGTGCTGGCGTTGGGCGTGGCTGCGTAGGTCGTCGGGTTCGGGTGCGGCGAATTTCGCCAGCCAGGCATCCAGCATCGCCCGCAGTTCTGGATCGGCTACCAGCTTCGCGACGCTCATGCCGTCCGGGCGTTGACCGCCACACCACACGAAGCCGCGCTTGCGGGCCCGGTCTTCGTCGGAGAATCTGCCGTCGGGGTTGAGGTGGGTGGCGAGGCGGTCGGCGATCTTCTCCAGCTGATCGGGACGCATGGTGTGGGCGTGTTCGGCCAGGGTGCGTTCGGCCTTCTCGATCTCGACCGGCCCGACATGGTCGGGCAGATCGCGGAAGAACTTCTGAATCACCCGCACATGCTCACCGTCGAGAAGCCCGGCGTCCCAGGCCTTCCCGGTCTCCGGCAGCAGCGCCGCCAAGGGTTCACCGGTCAGCGCGGTGCGGGCCGTCAGCTGCTCGGCATCACGCAGTCGGCGTTTGGCGGCGCCGCGGCTGATCCGCAAGACATCGGCCAACACGATCGGGATCGGTGGGCAGCCCTGGTAGCGATCCAGATGGGTGACCTGCTCGTGGGAGGCCGCGACCAGGCGCCGAATCGCACTTTCCAGCCGCTCGATGGGAGCGAAGCGTTGCGGCGCAGGCAGTTCCTCGATATCGGCGGCACCGAGGAGTTCGACCGCGGCGTCCAGCGCATCCAACGCCACACTGATCGAACCCATGTTCGAAACACTACGCCCGCCCACCGACAAAAAGACCGACGCCAAACCGACCTGTGGACGAACGCGGAACTGTGGAAAACGCTGCACCGCTTCGCGGTTCGGCTGTCCTAGCCGAGATGGTCCGCAGCTCGGGCCAGCAGTCTGGGCAGGGTCGCGACCATCGCCTCCAGTTCAGGGTCGGGTGCAGGTCGGCGTCGGTTGTGTTTGACGATCAGCGACCAGGTCGCCGTCGATTTGAAACAGGCGAGCGCCTGGAACCACGCCAGCCGAGGCGCGTCGCGCCCCAGCGCATCCTCGTACTCGGCGACCAGTTCCCGCACCGGCGGGGTCGTCCCGCGATGGGGCGTGGCTCGCCGATAGGTGTCCGGGTCGGAGTTGATCAAAAACCAGCCCACGTCGACACGCGGATCGCCGACTGACCAGATCTCCCAGTCGATCACAGCGGTGATGCCCTGCTCGCCGGCCAGCATGTTGCCCAACCGGAAGTCGCCGTGCACGATCGCAGGCGCGATCGGGGACGGGGTGGCAGCCCGTAGCGCGGCCGCAACCTGTTGCCAATCGGGGGCGAGCGCCGGATCCACCGTTTCCAATGTGCGACACCACTTGTCGACCTCCGCCACGGGCGCGACGACGGGCTCCGCGGCGAGGCCGAGCTCGGCAGGGGTCAACTCGTGCAGCGCACCCAGTGTCCGTGCGGCGTGACGGAACCGCGCGGCGACAGCGGGCTCGGGACCCGCGTCGTCGGTGTCGAACAGCGGCTCCACCGACGTTCCGGGGGCGAACGACATCACAAACAGCGGTGGGACCTCGGGGGGTTCGCCCGCGTCGTCGAACAGGATCTCCGGTACCGGAACCTGGGTGCCCTCCAGGATTCGGATGATCCTGGCCTGGCGGAGGACATCGCGGTGCGCGATGGGCGCATGACCGGGCGGGGCAACCTTCACCACGACGCGACGATCGGCGAGATCACCGGCGAAGGTCAGGCTCGACGCCCCACCGGCCAACGGTCGCAGTCCGGAAATCCCCCGGGGGGCAAGACGGGTCTGCAGCTCGTCGAGGAGATCGGTTGTCAGTTCAGTACGCCGATCTCGCGAAGAAATGTCTGGGTCTGCACGATGCGCCCTGTCACGGTCGACGAGTCGCAGGTACACAACTCCAACGCGGTCCGGGTGATCAGCTCGATGTCCTCGGTATCGGTCTTGGCCAGGTCCAGGGTGCCGGCACCCGGAGTGGCGACAGGGTTGGTCGGCGCGGCGGCGTTCACCGCAATACCGTCGTCGTACAGTTCGGCGGCAAGGCTTTTCGTCATCCGGTTCATCGCGGCCTTGGCCGTGCCGTAGATCCCAAACCCGGCGGTGCGGTCGAACTCGGAGAACGGCGGTCCCGGGGGCAGATCGCCGCCGACCGAGGTGAGGTTGAGCACCCACCCGCGGCCGCGCTCCCGCATGGCAGGGATGGCGAGCTGCGTCAGGTGCAGCGGTGCAACGACGTGCATCTCCAGCATCAACCGGACCCGCCGCTCGGGGAAGCCGTCCAGTGGGCGCAGGAAGGTCACCGCGGCATTGTTGACGACGATGTCGGGGGCGCCGACCTGAGCCACGGCCTCGGCGAACAACCGCTCGCGGTCCGCGGAGTCGGACAGGTCCGCAGCGATGGTGACCGCGGTGCCGCCGGCGTCGGCGATCTCCTGCTGGGTCTGCACCAGTGAGCCGTCGTATTTCGGATCG
This sequence comes from Mycobacterium sp. SA01, assembly GCF_041287105.1. NCBI lineage: Bacteria > Bacillati > Actinomycetota > Actinomycetes > Mycobacteriales > Mycobacteriaceae > Mycobacterium > Mycobacterium sp. SA01. The sequence goes on from NZ_JBGGNO010000010.1 coordinate 19,791, forward strand.
GGTTCTGCGGTGCGGGCGGTCAGCACCACGGTGGCGCCCTCCGCGGCCAGTCGCTGCGCAATTGCCTTGCCGAGGCCCCGGCTGCTGCCGGTCACCAATGCCACCTTGCCCGCGCACCGTCCTGACACGTCGGCTCCTCTCGCGACCATCCGAGAACCGGTTCTCGGATATTTGTGTTGCCAGGCCTTCTCGAACTGAGATGCCTAGTTGCCGGCACCGGCCAGGATTTCGGGCCCGTACTTCCCGGCGATGAAGTTCCACGGGTCGGCGTACTTGCCGCGGCCCTCTTGGCGGCGTTGCGCGGCCAGCACCAGCCGCAACGCCGGCCTGATGACCGGTCCGGCCAGTGCGAGAACGCTTTTCAGTGCGCCGCTTTGCGAACCGGATACCCAGGCCACGGTCTCGGACCAGGGGTGCTCTTGAAAGTCCAGCAGCGCTTGGGATTCCGTTGTGTCATACCACCCGGTGAAGCTCCACCCCCGGTCATCGTCGGGGTCACCGGGAAGACTGGCACCGGTCCCCAGTCGGCCCAGCCCCATCGCGGACATCATGTCGTCTTCGACGTCGCGGTGGGTGTGCAGGTGGGTGTCGTCGCCGCCGATCAACAGCACCTTGCCTGCGATGGCCTTGGCGCGGTCCACTCCGTTGGCGAAGGCCAATGCGACATCGCGGGCGTCGACGGTGTGCAACCGGTTGTCGCCGGGAGTGGCCCGCATCAGAACCAGGTAGTCGCTGTTCATCGAGCCTGCGGCATCGGGGGAGATGACACCGGCCAGGCGCAACATCGCGTACGGCAAGCCGCTGTCGGTGATCACCTTCTCGGCCAGCACCTTGTCCTCGCCATACTGGTCGATCGGATTCACCGGTGTCTGCGGAGTGATCAATTCGGGGTAGCGGTAGGGATTGCGGGATCCGTACACCGACGCACTCGACGCGTACACCATCGTCGGCGGCGCAGACAGCACGGCTGCGCCGTTGACCAGATTGGTGGTACCGCCGACATTGACCCGGCGGGCCAGCTTCGGATTGCGGTACGAGGCAGGCGAAAGCATCGCGGCCAGATGCACGATAGCGCTCGGAGAATGCTCGGTGAGCATTCCCTTCACCGCGTCGGCGTCGGTCAGGTCGGCGTACACCGGCAGGAAGGTTCCGGGGTGTGCCGCGGCGGCCAGTCGGGCAGCGACGGTCCGGGACGTCTCGGTCGGCAGATCCGTGGCGACGACGGTGTACCCCCGGTGTAACAGGATTTCTGCCGTGCGCCAGCCGACTTGACCGAACGCTCCGGTGACCAGAACTGTGCGCTGCGACATCAGACCATGCCTCGCTTTCGTGCCAGCCGCGCCGCGGAGTCGCGTAAGCGTGGCGAAATCCGGACAGAGAAAAGGGGATTGAACACGTCCTCGCGCAGCCTGGTCAGCGTCGACGTCTTGATCCGCCACTGGCCGTCGGCCTTCTCGTAGGTCTCGTGATAGTGGCCGTATCCCGCGAGGTTGACCCCGGGGGCCAGGCGCACAACATCATTCAGTGCCCAGATACCTGACGCGGTCGTCGGCGAGGTCAGCGCGATCTCGGGGGCGTGCACCTGGTGCACCGTGGGTTGGGAGGGCTTGCCGAGAGTCTTCTTGATGAACGCGACCATGTTGTCGGCGCCGGTGATGAGCACTCCGCCGGACGCGGTGGTGTCGCTGACGAAGTCGTCTGCGAAGACCTCCCGCCAGCCCGCCCAGTCTTTGGTGTCGAGTAGACGGCAGTACCGGGCTTTCAGCTGTTTGATCGCTTCGATGTCCGCTGCCTCGTCGGTCACCGGCATAGGTTAGCGAACTGGCGCTGCGCGGGAGACAGACTCAGACGGTCGCCGCCGATGTGATAGACCGCGACGTAAACTCTCGCGAATGGCAAAGGCATCGCCGGCGCAGCGGCGGGGCGGTCGGCCGCCACAGGTGGAGGCCGCCGCCCTTCACCAGCGGCTCAGGGAAGCCGCGGTGCGCACCTTCCTGGAGAACGGCTACGACGCGACCACGATGGTGGCGATCGCCGACGCCGCCGGAATCGCCAAGCCCACGCTGTATGCCCGCTACCCCGACAAGCGTGCCGTGTTCCTCGATGTCATCCCGTGGGCGTTCAGCCGTGCCGTGCCGGTCGACGCGGACGACACCGTCGACAAGAGAGATTTGCGCGCCGCCTTGATCGCCATCGGCCAGGGCGCGCTGCGTCATGCACTTGATCCGGACATCGTGCAGCTGCATCGAATCGCGCGAACTGAAGCGCATCGCTTTCCCGAATTCGCGCTCAGTGCCGACTCTCTGGGCTGGGCACGTCGCCAGCAGCAGGTGATGGATCTGCTGCGGCAACACGTAGCGGCCGGTGCCATCGACGTCGATGACATCGAACTCGCCGCCGAGCACTTCCTGGCAATGGTCGAGGTCCTGCCCGCCCGACTGGCAGATTTCGGCCTTTACCGCAGCCGTAGGGAAGAACGCCGACGTCTGCTGCACGCGGTCGATTTGTTCTTACGCGGAGTTCTACCCCGGTAACTGTACGCCTGTGTATAGTTTCGCCCATGGCATTGTCGGTCGTCGATATCGCACCGGCCATCGCGTCCGAAATCCGGGCGCCCAAGGCGGAGTTGCTCAACGGCGTGCATGCCGACACTATTCGCGACCTCCTCGAACGCCGTGGTGTGCTGGTGTTCCCGGGAATCGGATTCAGTGACTCCGAGCAGATCGAGTTCACGCAGACGCTGGGGACATTCGCACCCGAGCGCACGGGTGAACAGGTCTACTCCGTCACGCTGGACACCAGCATCAACGAGCTGGCCGACTATCTGAAGGGCTCGCTCTACTGGCACATCGACGGGACCATGAACGAGGTGCCGATCCGCGCCTCGTTGCTATCCAGCAAGGTTGTGTGCCCGGACGGTTCCGGTGATACCGAGTTCGCCAATACCTACGCGGCCTACGACGCGCTGGACGATGCTGACAAGGATGCGCTCGAATCGCTGCGGGTGATGCACTCGGCGTGGAACACGCTGTTCTACTACGACCCCGAACCCAGCTTCAAGACTCTGCGGACGATGATGGCTATCGGGGATCGCGAGCTGCCACTGGTGTGGACTCACCGCTCTGGGCGCAAGTCGCTGGTGCTGGGTTGCACGGCTCGCCATGTGGTTCACATGGATTTTCGCAAGAGCGTGGAACTGCTTGTCCGACTGCGTGAATGGGCCACACGGCCCGAATTCGTCTACCGTCACCGATGGTCGGTCGGTGATCTCGTCATTTGGGACAACACCGGCACCATGCACCGGGCAACACCGTACGACCCGCAGTCGGGCCGGTTGCTGCACCGCACCAAGTTGGAGGGCGAGGAGCCGTTCGCCTGATGGACGTCAAGCCCGCCGCGTTCTTGCGCACGACTCTTCCCCTGGACTTGTCGGGTCTCGACGACCTCGACGACGGTCGGTACCACTCGGTCTGGCTGCCCGACCACATGGTGAGCTTCTGGCCGGATTCGCTGTGGACACCGGAATTCACCGACCTGGCCACCGTGTCACCGTCACCCCACCGTCACCTCGACGGCATCGCGGTCGCCGCGGCCGCCGCCGTGCTCACCACCACCGTCCCGCTGGCCACCAGTGTGGTCGACACGGTGCGCCGCCATCCCGCCTCGCTCGCCCAAAGCGCTCTGACCGTCGACCACCTGTCCGGCGGGCGGTTCATTCTGGGTCTCGGCAGCGGTGAGGCGGAGAACATCGTTCCGTACGGTTTTGATTTCGCGAAGCCGGTCAGCCGATTCGAGGAAGCGCTGGAAGTGATTCGGCTGCTGTGGGATAGCCCGGGTCCGGTCGATTTCGAGGGTCGGTTCTACCGGCTCGAACACGCCCGCCTGGACGCCGAACCCTACGAGGGGCGGTTCCCGCCGATCTGGATCGGTGCCAGCGGCCCGCGCATGCTCGAGATCGTCGGGCGCTACGCGGACGGCTGGTGGCCGGCCGGCGCCTGGACACCCGAGCACTACGCGGACATGCTCGCCACGGTGCGCCAGTCGGCCGAACGGGCCGGACGTGATCCACTGGCGATCACCCCGTGCTTCGTGCAGGTCTGCCTGATCGCTGACGACGACGCCGCTCTCGAGCGCATCGTCCGCGCGCCGTTGGTGGCGAGCTTTCTGCTACAGGTATCGGCGCCGGTGTTGCGGCGCTTCGGATTCGACCATCCGATGGGGGAGAACTGGGGCGGATTCCACGACATCACCCCCGCGACGCTCACCCGGGAACGTCTGGTCGAGTTCCTGGCGAAGGTCGAGCCCGAGGCGATCCTCGCGGTCGTACCGCACGGCACACCCAAGCACGTCGCGCGGACCATCAAGTCGTATGTGGATGCAGGCTTGAGGGTTCCGAAGATCTTGGATTACAGCGCGATGGCCGGTCTGGAATTCAGCGCCGTGTCGGCAGCCAATGTGCGCCGAACCGAGGATGAGCTGTTGACGTTATGCGGGGTCCGGTCATGAGTGTCCGACTGAATGCCGAAGCCCTACTCGCGCGAGCCCGATCCGAGACGGGTTGCGTTGATTTCGGTGACCCGAGCCTACCGGAGCGGTTCACCCTGGCTGTCAACCACCTCAACGATATCGGCATGGGGGCCAGGGGAATTGCCGAAGCCGAGCGCGTCTGCCACTGGCTGCTGACGTCGCGACTAGAACTGATCGCCGACCGGAGCCGGTTTCCGATCGGCGAGGAGATGATCGACCAGCCGATGTTCGTCACGGGGGAACCGCGCTCGGGTACCACACTGATGCACGCGCTGATGTCGGTCGATCCGCACGGCCGCGCGCTGCGCTTCTGGGAGGTGATGTATCCATCGCCGCCGCCAGGTCTCACCGGCGCCGATGACCCGCGCCGGGCCACAGCAGACGCCGACTGGCGGGAGATCAATACCAAGATGCCCAAATGGCTGCACAGCCATCCGTACAACGACATGCTCGGTGACGGTCTCCCGGAAGACGAACGCACCTGGGCGTTCGATTTCCGGGTGATGACCCCGACCGCGTGGTGGCGAGTGCCGATGCAGACGCTGGTCGGCGGGCTGCCGACCGATCCAGCCGCGCAGTACCGGCTGCATAAGGCGATGCTGCAACAGTGCCAGTACCACCGGCCACGCAAGTACTGGGTGTTGAAGGGATTCCACGGGTTCCGTCTTGAAGCACTCTTCGACACCTATCCTGACGCGAATCTGCTCTGGCTACACCGTGATCCGGTTCAGGTCGCCGCATCGCGCACCATGATGATGGCCGACATTCTCGAGGGCATCGTCGGGCCCGTCGATCTGCAGGCTGCCGCAAAAATGCACCTTGAACTGACCCGGGACAGCATCGCCAACACGATGAACGCCCCGCTGGTGGACGACCCGCGGATCATGCACGTTCCATACCTCGATTTCATCGCGGATCCCGTCGCGACCGCACGGAACTACTACGCCTTCTGCGGACGGGATCTCACCGGTGAGGCCGAGGTTGCTATGCGCACCTACCTGGCCCAGAATCGCGGCGACCGATACGGCAAGTTCCGCTACTCCACCTCGCTGCTGACCGACATCGGCGAGGACCTCGACGATCTGCACGCCGAGTTCGCACCGTTTCGGCAACGGTTCAACGTTGCCATCGAGAAGCGGGACTGACCGGTCATGTGCGAACAGCTGTCCGTTCACGACGTCACCTTCCTCGGATCGAGTCCGGCTGAACTGCAGCGCAATTGGGCCGAGCTCGGGGTGCGGTGCCTCAGTGTGATCGACACAGAGTTGGTCGATCCTGAATTCCGGCGGATTGTCGCATCAGGTGACTATCTGGTGCAGGCCGTCTGTCACCTCTTCGGTGCCGGCCTAGTGCCTGCCGATGCGAGATCGGTCGACGCCGCCCGCGGCGCACTGTCGCAGCTGATACAGGTTGCCGCGTCCGTTGATGCCCGCTGCATCTACCTGCTCACCGGTGGTCGCGGCGCGCTCGGCTGGGAGCAGGCCGCCGACGCATTCAGTTCGGCGATCGAGCCGTGCGCGCGCGAGGCCGAGCAGGCCGGCATCAGCCTCGCGATCGAAAATGCTTCGGCCCTGTACGCCGACATCCACATGGCGCACAGCCTTCGCGACTGCATCACGCTCGCGGAGTTGGCCGGTCTCGACATCTGCATCGACCTGTTCCACTGCTGGGCCGAGGCCGACCTCGCGCGCCTGCTGCGCGCAGCGCTTCCGCGGACGCGGCTGATCCAGCTGAGCGACTACGTGCTCGGCGACCGTGGGCTTCCTGCCCGTGCGGTGCCCGGGGACGGTGTGATCCCGATTGAAACCGTTGTTGCGCAGGCATTGGCCGACGGTTACTCGTTGGGGTTCGACCTGGAACTGCTGGGCCCGCGGATCGACGCGGAGGGCAGACTGGCGGCCGCCCGGCGGGCGTGCGATGTGGTCCGCCGGATGTTCCACCGGCTCGGCGACTGAGGAGAGGGGAGTCCGGTGGCGTTTGGCGACGGCCCGGAGGACGAGGCGCTGGATGATGCGTGGAGCGAGTTCTGCGACCGATTGAAGGCCGCAGGCCGACAGTCGTTCAAAGACTTCAACGCCACCTCAGGGATTCAGCGGGCCGATGCGTTCCGCTTCCTCACCCAGAACCTGGGGCAGGCCTTCGACCTTGCGCTGGAAACCCGGGATCCGCGGTACCCGAGCATCCACGCCTTCTGCAGTCCGACACGCAAACTCGGCGGCGATAGTGCGGATTTCACCTATCAGCAGGCCTGGATTGACGGGGAATCGGTTTATCGGCTCGCTGGGACACGAGGTACCGCGAAATTTTTCAACGTCACCGTACAGGGTGCGCGGCCGGTCGGCCCACACGTCCTGCACGAGCCGTTCGGTGATGTGCCGGAAGCGAATCTGTTCGGCCACCAACTGCATGTCGAACCCGACGGTACTTTCGAGCTGTACGTCGGTGGGCCCGAGCGTGAACCGAACTGGCTGCCGACCACTTCCGCATCGCGAAAGTTGTTCATTCGCCAGGGCTTCGACGGATGGGATGAGCGGCCCGGGCAACTGCGCATCGAGCGCATCGACATGGCCGCACCCAAGCCGGTGCCGACGGCGGGCGCCATGGTCGAAGCGATGGGATGGGCGGGTGACTTCGTCACCGGCCTGATGACCAGCTGGCCGGAATTCCCGTACACCTACGGTGGTGTCGACAGCGAGCACCCGAATCGGTTTCCGGTTGTTGAAGCCACCGAGGCCGATACCAAGCGGGGCCGCGTAGCGACGAACATGTTCTGGGAGTTGAGCCCTGAGGACGCACTGATCGTCGAGTTCGACGCGCACGAGGGGCTCTGGATGATCACCAATATGGGCGCGTTCTTCACCAGCATGGACTTTCTGTACCGTCCGGTCAGCTACACCCCGAGCCGGGCGTCGGTGGACGGTGACGGCAAGGTCCGCCTCGTCCTCGCCCACGACGATCCGGGCGTGCACAACTGGGTCGACACCCAGGGCTTCGAGCGGGGCAACCTCACCTACCGTCACATGCTCGGGGGAGAGCCCGCCGTCCTGTCCACCCACCTGGTCGCTCGTGCCGAACTGGACGACGCGCTACCTCCGGATACCAATCGCATCACCGCATCCGAGCGCACCGCGCAGATGTGGGAACGATTCACCGCGGTGCGCGCCAGGTTCCCGCTGTGATGCCGTCGCTACTTCCCGCGGTTCATCACGCGGTCGGCGGCGGCCCAGTGCTCGTCGGACACCCACAGTTCGGCGAAGGCGTCGATGGCTTCGGCCGGTGTCACCCCGCCGATCACCTTCTTGATGCGGCCGGCCGGCCGGTTTGCCAACGACGTTGCCAGCGTGCGCCATTCGTCGTCGAACGAGTCTCGCGCCACGACGCGATCGATCAGCCCCCACCGTTCGGCCTCGCCGGCGGTGAGGACCGTGCCGGAGCCGGCGAGCAGCAGGGCTTTGCTTTTGCCGACGAGTGCCGCCAACCGTTCGGCGCCGCCCCAGGCCGGCATGATTGCCAACGTCACCTGGTTGAAGCCGATCTTGATGTCGTCCGCGGCGATCCGGATGTCTGCGGCGACGGCGACTTCGGCCCCGCCGCCGAGGGCATGCCCGTTGAGGGCGGCGATGACAGGGGCGGGGAAACCGGCGATGCGGTCGCAGATCGCGCGCATGCGGGCAGCCATCGCGGCGGCCTCCTCGGTGGTGCGCAGCGCGCTCAGTTCCTTGAGGTCGCCGCCGGACACGAATGCCCGGTCGCCGCCGCCGCGGATGACCAAGGCCTGCGCCCCGGCCGCCGCGTCGAGCGCCTCTTCGAGTTCACCCATGGTCGACAGGGCGATCGCGTTACGGGCATGCGGACGGTCGATGGTGAGGACCGCAAGGCCGTCGCTCGTCTCCAGATCGACCATGTTCGCGTTCTCCAATTTCGGTATTGGCATTCTCAGTGACGGAGAATAGCATCGCCAAGCGGAGGTGCTGTAGTTGAGGAATATCCCGGTTGAGCTGAGCAAACGCTACATCGACGAGGGCTGGTGGACCCCGGATACTCTCGGTGAGCTGCTGGCCAGGGGGCTGGCGGCCAACCCTGACACCGGGTTCTGGGTGCACTCCGCGGTGCGACCGTTCAGCGGGACCTTCCACGACGTGGAGGTCCTGGCACGCCGGCTGGCGGCGGGGTTGCGGGCCCGCGGGGTGGGCCCGGGCGACGTGATCGCGTTCCAGCTGCCCAACTGGGTCGAGGCCGCGGTGACGTATTGGGCGAGCTCGTTCCTCGGTGCTGTCGTCGTGCCGATCGTGCACTTCTACGGTCGCAAGGAATTGACCCACATCATCGGTACGGCACGGCCCAAGGTCTTCATCACCACCGAGCACTTCGGACACATGACGTTCCAGCCGGACCTGTGCGCCGACGTGCCCATCGTTGGGCTGGTGGGGGACAACTTCGAAGACCTGCTGGCCGACGAGCCGATGGACGGCGAGCTGCACACCGATCCAGCCGGCCCGGCGCTGATCGCGTTCACCTCCGGAACCACCCGAGACCCGAAGGGCGTGATCCACAGCCACCAAACGCTGGGGTTCGAGACCCGCCAGCTGCTGGAGAACTACGCGCCCGACCGCGGCAGGCAGATCACCGCGACGCCCGTCGGTCACTTCATCGGCATGGTCGGGGCTTTCCTGATCCCGGTGCTCGAAGGCGCTCCTATCGACCTGACCGACGTCTGGGATCCCCGCCGGGTGCTGGAACTGATGGAGTCCGAAGGCATGTCGATCGGCGGTGGCCCACCGTACTTCGTCACCAGCCTGCTCGATCACCCCGAGTTCACCGACGCACACATGAGCCGGATCAAGCATGTCGGCCTCGGCGGCTCGACGGTGCCGATCGCGGTGACCCGTCGGCTCGCCGATCTGGGTGTGCACGTCTTCCGCTCGTACGGCAGCACCGAGCATCCGTCGATCACCGGGTCACGGCCGAGCGCGCCGGAGGACAAGCGGCTGTTCACCGATGGCGACGCGCGTCCCGGGGTGGAGGTTCGTCTGACCGACGAGGGCGAGATTCTCTCCCGAGGGCCGGATCTGTGCCTGGGCTACACCGATGACACGCTGACCGCCAAGGCTTTTGACGCTGACGGTTGGTACCACACCGGAGACATCGGCGTGCTTGACGAGGACGGCTACCTGACGATCACCGACCGCAAGGCCGACGTGATCATCCGCGGTGGCGAGAACATCAGCGCCCTCGAAGTCGAGGAGCTGCTGCTGAGTATGCCCGCCGTCGCCGAGGCGGTGGTGGTCTCCGCGCCGGATGCCCGTCTCGGTGAGCACACCGCCGCCGTGCTGCGCGTCAGGGAAGGCCACCAGATGCCGACGATGCAGGAGGTTCGCGCACACTTCGAGAGCTGCGGAGCCGCACGACAGAAGTGGCCCGAGGAATTGCACGAGGTGGCCGACTACCCCCGTACCGCCAGCGGCAAGGTGCAGAAGTATCTGGTGCGCAAGCACATTGCCGAAGTCCAGTAAGCGTTGACATCGCACTGGGAGCGAACTTTTCGCCGAAGGCTCGCTCTCAGTGCGCTTTCAACGCCACGCCTCGTGGACTCGGCGCAGGATGTCGTACTTTCGGTGACCTGCCAGCACTCTGACGCGCCGCCAGCCGACCTGTGCGATGTACTCCGATCGGATCACGTCGCCGCCGTAGATCTCGCGATCGAGGCGGTGTTGCTCGCCGTCGTATTCGACCGCGACCATGACATCGGGCCAGCCCATGTCGATAAAGTAGTGCGAATACCCGTCGGCTCGCAGCACTGGAATCTGAGTCTTTGGGCGCGGAAATCCCGCGTCCATCAGCAACAGTCGCAGCCAGGTTTCACGCGGCGACTGCGCGCCGGCGTCGACAAGGTCCAGCAGCTCAGGCACGCGACGCAGACCTTTGACGTGGGGATGACTCTCGGCCACCGCGAGAACATCACCGACTCGGAAGTCGGTGGCCGCGGCCAGCGCGTCGAGCCGCTGGACAGCCTTGGCCGTGGGCCCGTGTCGCGCGAGGTCGAACGCGGTCCGCTCGATGCTGGTGACGGCCACACCGTGCCGCGACGTGATTTCCGCGTCGAACAACGTGTCTCGGCTGATCTGAACGCCCGCCGGAGACTTGCGACCAGGCCAATTCACTTCGATGACGGCGTTGTGGTCCACCCACTTTGCGCCATGCAGTGCTGACGCGGCCGCACCCGAGATGACACCTTGGCGTCCGGACCACAACCACGTGGCCATGGTCCTGTCGCGGAGCGACGGCGCACGCTTCGCGGTGTAGACGTCAGGCAGCACGCGTTGGTAGTGCGCCCGCAGGTCGTACTTCGTAACCCTGCCCGCCGCCAATGCCTCGCTGCCGATGAACACCTGCGCCATGGGTTGCAGGGTGTCAAAGAGCGCACATGGACGTGTTCACCCATCCACAGGGCGTTGAGAGTGCACTCAGAGCGAAGATTTCGCGAAATCTTCGTCCTCGATGCGCTGTCAACGCGTAGGCGCGCCCGCTGCCGCCAGGCCCGCGCGGTAGCCGAACACCATTGCCGGCCCCAGGGTTCCGCCGGCCCCACCGTAGGCGCGGCCCGTCACTCCTGCCATCGCGTTGCCCGCGGCGAACAGCCCGGGGATCGGCATGCCGTTGACGTGCAGCACTCGGCCGTCGCGGTCGGTGCGCGGGCCGCCCTTGGTGCCCATGGCGCCGATGCCCACCGGCACGGCGTAGTACGGCGGGGTGTCCAGCGGGCCGAGAGTCTGCAGAGCCGGGGTGGACGCCGAGTTGTCACCCCAGTACCCGTCGTATGCACTTGCGCCACGGCCGAATTCGGGGTCCACCTCGTCAGCGACGGCGGCGTTCCACGCGGCCAGGGTGGCGCCCAGCCCGTCGGCGTCGATGCCGGTCTTCTCCTCCAGTTCGGCCAGCGTCGCGGCCTTGTTGAACCAGTCGGGCGCCTCACCTCCGGGCTCGACACCCAGGAAGCCGTAGCGCTTCAGGTGCTGATCATCGAAAACGATCCACGCCGGATCGTTGACGTACCCCAGGCGCGGGTCGAGCTGATGGAACGGTCCGGACATCGAGTTGTATTCGCCGGCCTCGTTGAGGAAACGCTTCCCGAACCGGTTGACGATGATGCTGCGCGGCCGGGTGCGCTCCAGGCGCACACTGCGACTGCGCGGCCTGCCGCCGAGCGTGTCGCCGGGGATCTGAATGACCGGCACCCACCAGGCCTCGCCCATGTTCGCCAGATCGGCGCCGTGCGCCATGGCCATCCGCAATCCGTCGCCGGTGTTGTTCGGCGGTGACACCGGTCCGCGCAACGGCCCGCGCAGATAGGCCTCGACCAGCCTCTGATCCCATTCGAATCCACCGGTGCCGAGGATTACCGCTTTGTCGGCACGTACTCGAATCTCACGATCACCCAGGGCGATCCGTACTCCGGTGATCGCCGACGCTGAGCCGATCAGCTCGAGCGCGCGGGCCTCGGTGACCGGGGTGACGCCGAGATCCAGCAGGCCCTTGAGAAGGCCCGCGATCAACGCGGTACCGGCGACGCAGTAGTCGCCGTCCATATCGTCGACGGCGGCGTGGATGCGTGCCCGGGTCTCGGCGTCGATGCCGACGTTGCTGAAGTCGATCGGGAACGACGTGATGCGCGACGCCCAATCGTCTAGGGCGGCAAGGTCAAATGGCTTGGCGTTCAACGATCGTCCGCCACCTGGCTGACCACCCGGCAGTTCGGGCTTGTAGTCGGGGAAGCCCTCGGCGACCTCGAACTGCAGCGCGCTGTTGCCTTCGACAAAGTCCAGCATCGCCGGGCCGGTGCGCACAAAGGTCTCGACCAGTTCACGATCCATGACGCCCAGTGATTGGGCCTCAAGGTATTTCAGCGCATCGTCGACGGTCAGCTCACCACCGGCCGCCCGGTCATGCGCGGGAATCCAGACGATTCCGCCGGACACCGCGGTCGTGCCCCCGACGCTGGGCGCCTTCTCGAACACCGCGACCGATGCGCCACTTGCCGCTGCGGTCAGTGCGGCGGTCAGGCCGGCCGCGCCGGTACCGAGCACCACGACGTCGACTTCACGGTCCCACGTTGGTGGGCCAGACTGGCCGGAGTCCCAGGTGGTGTCCGCCATCGCTTCACTCCTCTTGCCGCACACTGGTATTGGCGTGTGCATCTACCGAACGTGGGTGTTCGTTGTTGTCACGCTAATGACGGCGATCGCACAGTGTCAAGCGCTCCATCCGGCAAAACCCCAGTTCAGCGGGGTGCTTAACTCAGAACGACCGAAAGGCGCTGCGCCGCTGCGATCGCCGACTCCCGCCCGCGCAGCACCACGTCTTCGCGGTGTGAGATCAGGTTGATGCACGTGTGCGGCGAGCCGGCCGGCCGGTGCACCGGCACCGCGAGACCGTAGGTGTTGGGCTCGACCTCCCCGTAGGTGATGATCCAGCCCTGCTCGCGCGCGCGGGTGACCAGCGGGCGTTCGCCGGGCCGCGCCGGCATGCTGGCCAGCAGTGCGATACCGGCCGCGCCGCGGTCGAGGGGATAGCGGCTGCCTTCGTGGAAGGACAGCTGGTAGGACACCCGGGTCGGCACGATCACGGCGATCGCGACCTGCTGATCACCCTCGGCCACCAGTAACGACACCGTGGTGTCGAGCTCGTCGGCGAGGTCGCGCAGCGTCGGCATCGACAGCTCGCGGATGTTGTTGTCGAACGACGCGCCCAGGGCGGCGAGCCCGGCCGCGGCGCGGAATCGCCCGTCCTCGGCTTTGGCCACCATCCGGTACGACGCCAACGTGCTCAGCAGCCGGTAGGCGATGGTCCGGTGCACCCCGATGTGGTCGGCGACCTGCTGAATGGTCAGCCCGCCCTTGGCGGCCGCGACCAGCTGCAACGCGTGCAGTCCGCGGGCCAGGGTTTGCGACCCGGGCGCAGCGCTGATCGGGCTCTCGGTGGGTGTCTGCGTCATGTCGTCCCCGTGCGTGAGGTGCGAAAGCGGGCTCGAGTCACCCCGAAGTGCCTTGACAGACCGCACTCCGAGAGTGATGCTCTTAAACTATCGCACACCGTAGTTCAATAATTACACATACCGCTTACAAAAAGCGAGAATCCCATTATCACCGAGGATAGGGGCAGCTGGGTGCCGGAGTTCGAGAGCGTCTGGAGTGATCTGCAGGGCGTTGCGTTCTCGCAGGGTTATCTGGATGCAGGCGGAGTGCGCACCCGCTATCTGCATGCCGGCGATCCGGGTAAGCCGACCCTGGTGTTGCTCCATGGCTCGGGCGGCCACGCCGAGGCGTACGTCCGTAACATCGAGGCGCACGCCGAGCACTTCTCGACCTGGTCGATCGACATGCTCGGGCACGGCTACACCGACAAGCCGGGGCATCTGTTGGAGATCCCGCACTACGTCGATCACCTTGCCGCCGTCCTCGACACCATCGGCGCGCAGCGGGCGCACATCTCCGGTGAATCGCTGGGCGGCTGGGTTGCGTCGCGCTTCGCCGTCGACCATCCCGACCGGCTCGAGCGGCTGGTGCTCAACACCGCGGGCGGTTCGCAAGCCGACCCCGAGGTGATGAAGCGGATCATCACGCTGTCGATGGCCGCCGCGGAGAACCCGAGCTGGGAGACTGTGCAGGCCAGGATCAAGTGGCTGATGGCGGACAAGTCCAAGGACTACGACGACATCGTCGCCAGCCGCCAGCGGGTGTACCGGCAGCCCGGGTTTGTCAACGCGATGCGCGACATCATGGCGTTGCAGGATCCGGATATCCGGCAGCGAAACCTGATGAGCCCCAGCGACTACGGCGCGATCACCGCGCCGACGCTGGTGCTGTGGACCAGTGACGACCCGACCGCCGACACGACGGAGGGCCGCCGGATCTCGGAGATGATCCCAGGTGCGCGCTTCGAGGTCATGCAAGGCTGCGGGCACTGGCCGCAATACGAGGACCCCAAGACGTTCAACCGCCTGCACATCGACTTCCTGATGGGGCGGTGAGTATGGAGTTCGACGTCGTCGTGGTGGGAGCCGGGCCAGTTGGACTGACGCTGGCCAATATCCTTGGCCTGCAGGGGGTCCGGACACTGGTCGTCGACGAGCGGGACGCGCTCATCGACTATCCGCGCGGAGTGGGCCTCGACGATGAAGCCCTGCGCACCTTTCAGGCGATCGGCCTGGTGGACGCGGTCCTGCCGCACACCGTGCCCAACCAGATCTTGCGGTTTTACGACGGCAAGCGGAGATTGCTCGCCGAGATGGCACCGCCCGACGCGCGGTTCGGCTGGCCCAAGCGCAACGGCTTCGTGCAGCCGCTGGTCGATGCCGAGTTGTACAAGGGGCTCAGCCGGTTCGACAATGTGGAGGTGGCGTGGGGTCATCCCATGACCTCGATCACCGAGACCGCCGATGGAGTCGTCGTCGAGTTGTCTCCGGCCGATTCCGAGCCCCGAAAGGTCAGCGCCCGCTACGTCGTCGGCTGCGACGGCGGCCGTAGCGCCACCCGTCGCCTGATGGGGGTGTCCTTCGACGGCACGACGTCGTCGACCCGCTGGCTGGTGGTCGACATCGCCAACGACCCACTCGGACATCCCAACAGCGAGGTCGGCGCCGACCCGGTTCGGCCCTACGTCTCGATCGCCATCGCCCACGGCATCCGGCGCTTCGAGTTCCTGATCCACAGCCACGAGACCGACGAACAGGCCGAGGATCCCGCGTTCGTCGCGCAGATGCTGTCCCGGCTGGTGCCGTACCCGGACAGGTGCGACATCATCCGCCGCCGCCTGTACACCCACCATTCGCGAATCGCGAGCTCATTCCGCAAGGGCCGCATTCTGATCGCCGGGGATGCCGCCCACCTCATGCCGGTGTGGCAGGGGCAGGGCTACAACAGTGGCATCCGTGATGCCGCCAACCTCGGCTGGAAGCTGGCTGCTGTGGTCAAGGGACGGGCCCGCGATGCGCTGCTGGACAGCTACGACGTCGAGCGCCGCAAGCACGCCCGCGCGATGATCGACCTTTCGACCACAGTCGGAAAGGTCATCTCACCGACCAACTCGCGTGTCGCCGCCGCCCGGGATGTGGTCGTTCGGGCCGCATCCCTGGTCCCGACGTTGAAGCGCTATGTACTGGAGATGCGGTTCAAGCCGATGCCGCGCTACGACCACGGTGCGGTGGTGCACAGCGAGCCACGGTCACCGTCGTCCGCGGTGGGCACCCTGTTCATCCAGCCGCGGGTAGACACCCGGGACAGCCAGAACGTCCTGCTCGACGACGTCATAGGCCCGTGGTTCGCGTTCGTGTGCTGGAGTAACAATCCCCGACAACTGTTGGGGGAGAAAGACTTCGCCGCGTGGAAATCGCTCGGTGCGGTCTTCGTTGCGCTGCGCCCGATCACCCAGTTGCACTGGACCGGACACGACGACCCCGACGTCATCGTCGTCGGGGACCGCACCGGCGCGCTCAAGGCGTGGTTCGACACGCACGAAGAGTCGGTGATGTTCCTGCGGCCGGACCGCTGCATCGCCGGCGCCTGCATCGCCCAACGCACACCGGAACTGAGCACGGCCCTGCTCGACACACTCACCTTGACCCCGGGAGGAGGCACCGATGCCACTGGCGCTCTGCTGTATGTCACACAGCCCGCTGCTGAACCTTCCCGGCCCGTCGGCGGAACTGCTTGACGACATCACCGCCCGGCTGGCCGAAACCCGGCAATTCGTCGCGGAATTCGACCCCGAGCTCGTGGTGATCTTCTCGCCGGACCACTACAACGGTTTCTTCTACCGGCTGATGCCGCCGTTCTGCATCGGCACCGCGGCCGCCGGCGTCGGCGACTACGGCACATACGCCGGACCGCTGAACGTGCCGGCCGCGCTCGCCAATGAGATGGCGGCCGCGGCGTGGGACGCCGGCGTCGACGTATCCCTGTCGTCGGCGATGGACGTCGATCACGGGACGGTGCAGCCGCTCGAGGTGCTGTTCGGGGATGCCGCAACGAGGCCGGTGATTCCGGTGTTCATCAACTCGGTCGCCACCCCGTTGGGCCCGCTCAAACGCACCCGCGCGCTGGGTGCCGCCATCGGTGACTACCTGGGCTCCCTGGATAAACGGGTACTGGTCGTCGGATCCGGTGGGCTGTCGCATGATCCGCCGGTGCCGACCCTGGCGACCGCGCCACCGGCCGCCCTGGAGCGCATCGTCGGTGGGGCGCCGATGTCACCGGAGGGTCGAGCTGCACGGCAGGACGCCGTGATCGCCGCGGCACACGAATTCGCCCATGGGGACAGCCCACTGCAGCCATTGAACCCGGACTGGGACCGTGCCCTGCTCGATCTCATCGACACCAACCGGCTGGCCGAGGTCGACGGTTGGACCAACGACTGGATCGCCCGTGAAGCCGGCAACTCCGCACACGAGATCCGAACCTGGGTGGCCGCATTCGCCGCGCTGGCATCCCAGGGTGATTATCAGACGCAGCAGCGCTACTATCGCGCTGCTCCAGAGTTGATCGCGGGATTCGCGATCCGGACGGCGGTACCCGAATGAGCGACGCTCGCGGAGCGAATCAACAGCAGATGAGCGACAACCACTTCGATCATTCCGTCGACGTCCTCGTCATCGGCTCCGGCGCCGGCGGGATGACCGCGGCGCTGCGCGCTGACGCGTTGGGGCTCGACACCCTGATCGTGGAGAAGTCGCCCAGATTCGGCGGATCCTCGGCACTGTCCGGCGGCGGCATCTGGGTACCCGGAGCGCCGTCGCAGCGCAAAGCCGGCTACTCCCCGGATCCTGACGGAGTGTTCACCTACCTCAAGACCATCACCGGCGGTCTGGTCAGCGACGAACGGCTGCGCGCCTACGTGGAGAACGCCCCGGCGATGATGGAGTTCCTCGAAAACGCGAGCAGCTGGTTCGAGTTCGTCTGGAAGCCGGGATACGCCGACTACTACCCCGAGCTGCCCGGCGGCTCCGAGCGGGGCAGCACCATTAATGTGCCCGAAATCGACCTGCGCAAACTCGGCAACGAGGAGTCGAATCTTCTCGCGCCACTGGCGTTGGCGCCGAAGGGAATCTGGTTCGCTCCCAAGGATCTTCGGCTGTTCTATCAGGTTCGGCAGAACTGGCGCGGCAAGGCCGTGCTGCTCAAGCTGATCTGGCGGATGTTCCGGGCCCGGGTGTTCGGCGATCGGATGGCGGCCATCGGGCAATCCCTGATGGCGAGGATGCGCCTTGCACTCAAAGAGAAGGACATCCCCCTGTGGCTGTCGGCGCCGATGACCGAGCTGATAGTTGATGCCGACGGCGTAGAAGGGCGAGTGGTCGGCGCGGTGGTGGAACGCAACGGCAAGCCCCTGCGGATCTCGGCGCGGTGCGGCGTGGTGGTGGCTTCCGGCGGATTCGACCACGATATGGCCTGGCGCCGTGAGCATCTACCGGTGCTGGAAAAGGACTGGAGCTTCGGCAATCCCGCGGCCACCGGCGACGGTATCCGGGCGGGGGAGAAGGTCGGCGCCGCAACCGACCTGCTCGACGAGGCGTGGTGGTTCCCGGCCATGTGCTGGCCGGACGGCCGCCTGCAGTTCATGCTGAACGAGCGGATGATGCCCGCGCAGTTCGTGGTCAACGGCGCCGGTAAGCGGTTCATCAACGAGGCCGCACCGTATATGGATTTCGCGCACGCGATGATCGACGGCCAGCGCTCTGGTGTGGAGCACATCCCGTGCTGGCTGGTCACCGACATCGCGTCGTTCCACCGCTACGTGGTCGGCGGGCACCTGCCCATCCCGAAGGTGCCGTTCGCTCCGGTACCCACCGGTCGCAAGATCCCGCAGGCCTGGCTGGACTCCGGAATCGTCAAGACCGCAGACACCTTCGGCGAGTTGGCCACCAAGATCGGTGTGCCGGCAGACGAATTGCAGCGCACCGCAGCCCGATTCAACGAACTCGCTCGCAAGGGCCACGACGATGATTTCAACCGGGGCGACAGCGCATACGACAACTACTACGGTGATCCGACGCTGCCCAACCCCAACCTGGCTCCGTTGGGCAAGGCACCGTATCTGGCGTTCCAGATCATCCTCGGCGACCTGGGCACCTCCGGCGGATTGCTCACCGACGAGCACGCCCGGGTGCTGCGCGAGGACGGCAGCGTCATCGGTGGTCTCTACGCCACCGGGAACGCCTCGGCCGCCGTCATGGGTCGCAGCTACGCCGGCGCCGGAGCCACCATCGGACCCGCTATGACGTTCGGATACGTCGCAGCAGAACACATCTCCCACAATTCCAATCGAGAGGTAACCGCATGAAGATCTCGCTGTTCTACGAGTTTCCGCTACCGCGGCCGTGGTCGGAGGACGACGAGCACCAGCTGTTCCAGCATGGCCTCGACGAGGTGGAGCTCGCAGACAAGGCCGGCTTCTCCACCGTGTGGCTCACCGAGCACCACTTCCTGGAGGAGTACTGCCACTCCACCGCACCCGAGATGTTCCTGGCCGCAGCCAGCCAGCGCACCAAGGACATCCGGCTCGGCTTCGGCGTGATGCACCTACTGCCGAACATCAACCCGCCGGCCCGCATCGCCGAACGCGTTGCCACCCTCGACCACCTGTCCAACGGACGGGTCGAATTCGGCACCGGTGAGGGTTCGTCGGTGGCCGAGCTCGGCGGCTTCGACGTCGACCCCGCCGACAAGCGCGCCCAGTGGGAAGAGGCGCTCGAGGTGTCGATCCGGTGCATGACCGAAGAGCCGTTCAGCGGGTTCAAGGGCGAGCATGTCGAGATGCCCGCCCGCAATGTGGTTCCCAAGCCGCTGCAGAAGCCGCACCCGCCGGTCTGGGTGGCCTGCACGCGCCCGTCGTCGGTCGAGATGGCCGCGCAGAAGGCCATCGGCGCACTGAGCTTCGCCTACACCGGCCCGGAGGCGCTCAAGGAGCGGGTCGACGGCTACTACCGCGACTTCGCGGAGCAGGGCGCGCCGATCACCCCGGCGATCAACCCCAACATCCTGGCCATCGGCGGCGACCTGTCGATGATGGTGGCCCGCTCCGACGAGGAGGCGCTCAAGCGGATCGGCATCGGTGGCGGCTTCTTCTCGTTCGGCATCATGCACTACTACCTGACCGGTATGCACACCCCCGGCCGGACGAAGGTCTGGGAGCGCTACGAGGAGGCAGTCAAGGAGGATCCGACGCTGGCGTACGGCCCGGGCCGCGGCGCCATCGGTTCGCCCGAAACCGTGCGGGAGTTCCTGCGGGGATACGAGGCCAGTGGCGTCGACGAGATCATCCTGCTGCTCAACCCGCGTAGCCACGAAGGCACGATGGAGTCCATCGAGATCATGGGCAAGGAGATCCTGCCCGAGTTCATCGAGCGGGATGCCAAGGCCGTCGCCGAGAAGGCCAAGCGCCTGGAGCCGGTGATCGAGAAGGTCGAGGCGCGCCGGCGGCCCTCGGAGGCACCGCTGTTCGACGAGACCTACGCCTTCGGCGGATTGCCGACCGGCCGCAACAAGTTCACCGCCGGAGAGATTCCGGAGGCGATGGCCGAGATCAACGAAGGCCGCGTGAAGGCCGCGCAATTGGAGAAGGAGAAGCGAGAGGCCAAGTAAGGCTGTGGTTCACATCGATGATCTGCTGCGGTATGACGGGCGCCGCGTGGTGGTCACCGGCTGCGCGTCGGGTATCGGCGCGCAGCTGTGCGATCAGCTGATCGCTCTGGATGCCGAGGTGGTCGGTCTCGATGTGCGCCGTCCGGCGAGCGGGGTCACCGAGTTCGTCGAGATCGATCTGGCTGACCCCGGCTCGATCGACCGGGCGGTGGACGCGGTCGGCGGCCCCGTCGACGCGCTGTTCAACGTGGCCGGGGTGTCGTCGGGAATCGGCAACCCCCTGCTGGTCGTGACGATCAACTTCCTGGGGACCCGTCGCCTCACCGAGGCGATGCTGCCGCAGCTGACGCCCGGCTCGTCGATCGTTTGCGTGTCCTCGCTGGCCGCCGCGAACTACCGTGAGAACCTGCCGCAGGCGGCCGGCCTGCTGGCGACGCGATCGATGGCCGAGGGTATCGGGTGGTGCCACGACCATCCCGACGCGCTGGCTGACGGCGGTTACCGGCTGTCCAAGGAGGCGATCATCGGTTACGCGGTCACCAATGCCGTGCCGCTGGGCGCGAAGGGCATCCGGATCAATTGCAGCGGACCGGGTGTCACCGACACCCCGATCCTCGACCAGCTGCGGTCGGCGTACGGGCAAGGACGACTCGACGACATCCCCAAGCCCCTGGGCCGGGTGTCGAACCCGGCGGAGCAGGCGGCGGTGCTGGCGTTCCTGGGCAGCAGGGCCGCCGGCTACATCACCGGTCAGGTCATCTGGGCCGACGGCGGCACCATCGCGGCGCGCCAAGCCGCCGACTACGAGAAGGGATGACCAGGGTGGCCACTATGAGCGATTTCCGTCGGGTCGCCGACGACGTCCGCAACTGGGGCCGGTGGGGCGACGACGACGAACTCGGCACGCTGAACCTCATCACTGCCGACAAAGTCGCGCAGGCAGCGGCAACGGTCAAGCATGGCAGGGTGTTTCCGCTCGGCGTCGACTTCGGTTCGTCAGGTCCGCAGGGGGCGTTCCAGTATCGGCAGAACCCCACTCATGTGATGACGATCGACGGCGGCGACGCGAACACGTTGCTGGAGTACGGGCCCTCGTGGCTGAGAAACCCGGCGGCCGTGCAGTTGAGCGGGTATTCCACGGCTGGGCCGATGCGGTTCAACGACGACATGATCATCATGCCGCTGCAGGCTGCCACGCAGTGGGATGCGCTGTCGCACGTGTACTACGAGGACAAGCTGTACAACGGCTTTCCCGCCGACTCGGTGACCAGTCTCGGCGCGTACTACCTGGGCATCGACAAGGTCGACGAAAAGGGCATCACATCCCGCGGCGTGTTGCTCGACATCGTGAAACTGCGCGGGGTGCCCACGTTCTGTGAACTCGGTGCGCCGATCACACCGGCCGAACTCGACGAGGCGGCCCGCAGGCAGGGCGTCACCATCGAACCGGGCGATATCGTGCTGATCCGAACGGGTTGGTGGGCACGGTTTTTGGAGACGCGTGACGGCCAGGAGCCCGGCGCAGGATTGGACTGGACGTGCGCATCGTGGCTGCACGATCATCAGGTCGCGGCGGTGGCGGCCGACAACCTGATGGTCGAGAACCCGGCGTCCGGGGTCGACGGCACCATCCTGCCGATGCACATGTTGTGCCTGCGGGATATGGGGTTGATGCTGGGCGAGTACTGGAACCTCACCGAACTGGCCGCCGACTGCGCGGCCGACGGCCGCTACGAGTTCCAGCTCGTCGCCCCGCCGCTGTCGGTTACCGGTGCGGTCGGCTCGCCGGTCAACCCGATCGCGATCAAGTGAGCATTCAGCATCGGACCCTCGTCGTCGACGGGCTGGTCACCCACTTCCTCGAGGCGGGGGAGGGCGAGCCGGTCATACTCCTGCACGGCGGCGAGTTCGGGGTGAGCGCCGAAATCGCCTGGGAAAGACTGATTCCCGAGCTCTCCCGGCACTACCGGGTGTTGGCCCCGGACATGCTGGGTTTCGGCGAGTCGGCGAAGGTCGTCGACTTCACCGATGGCCGGGGTATGCGAATCCGGCACATCGCCCGGTTCTGCGCTCTGCTGGGCATCGACTCGGCGCACTTCGTCGGCAACTCGATGGGTGCCATCAACCTGTTGGTGGACATGACCTCGGCGTCGCCGGTGCTGCCGGTGCGCACCGCGGTCACGATCTGCGGCGGCGGTGAGATCCAGAAGAACCGGCACACCACGGCGTTGTATGAGTACGACGCGACATTCGAGGCCATGCGGGCGATCGTGGAGGCGTTGTTCTTCGACGCGTCGTACCCCGTCGACGAGGATTATGTGCGACGACGCTACGAGTCGAGCGTGGCCCCCGGAGCCTGGGAGTCGCTGGCGGCAGCCAGATTTCGGCGACCAGGAGTGGACGCGCCGGCCACGCCGTCCAGTAAACGCGCCTACGAGCGCATCGCGGTGCCGGTACTGGTCGTGGAAGGGGCCGGCGACAAGCTGTTGCCCTCAGGGTGGGCCGCCGAGATCGCCGGGCAGATCACTGCGGGCCGTTCGGCGGTGATCGATGATGCCGGGCACTGCCCGCAGATCGAGCAGCCCGAGGCACTCGCCGAATTGCTGCTCGGGTTCTTCGCCGAGGTCTAGTCGCCGAAATCGACGTTGCGCAGCGTTCTACTCGCACCTCCCCGGCGAAACGTCGGTTTGGGCGAGGAAGAGAAAGGGTTAGGGCCGGACTCGCTCGATCCCCACCCACGCCGAACTCAATGCCGGCGTCTGCGACAACGGATCGACGGGGGAGCCGCCGACCAACAGATTCCGGTTGACGCCGAACGAGATCGGCTCCGCGCCACCGCGTGGGTCGAACACCCGCGACCCCCAACCATGGTCGACGATCACGACGCCGGGCCGGGGCTTATCGCTGACCACTGCGGTGAGCTCGACCGCGCCGATATCCGAGAACACCCTGACCCGATCGCCGTCCGCGACGCCCAGCGCGGCCGCATCGTCCGGGTTGATCACCGCGTGGTTGTCCTTCCCCGCCGGGTGCAGGCCGTCAATGTCGTTGAGCCACGAGTTCATCGAGTGCCGGCGCCGGCTGTTCGCCAGCTGGAACGGACGCCCGGCCGGTGCCACCGGATGTGGTTCGGCGAGCAGTTCGTGGGTGCGTGCCACGAACTCTGCGGGCGCAACGTGAATCTTCTTGTCCTCGGTGCGCAACGCCTTTCGCAGGTGGCCGAATTCGCGATTGCCGAAGACCCAGCCGTGCGGATGCGCCATCACGGCGCGCCAGCTGATCCCGCGACTCGATGCGATGATCATCCGGTCGATCCAGTGCGGCCCGAATGCCAGTGACGGCCTGCGGGTCACCCTCGCCAGCGCCCGCGTCGCTTTCACGAACCCGTTCACACCCCGGATCCCGAGAAAGGGCCGTTTCATCGCCAGCGTGAGATCGAGGAAGAACCGCCACTCCTCGCGAGCGTCATCTGGTGGGTCGACGGCCCGCCGCCCGTAGTGGACGTAGGGCTCGTCGTGCAGGCCGCTGGTGAGGGCCAGCAGATCGTCCCGCTCCAGCCAGTGCGCCGCCGGCAGCAGCCAGTGCGCATGCCGGTGGCTTTCGCGCTGCAGGAAGTCGATCACGACCAACAGATCGAGCTGGCCCAGCGCGGCATCCAGGCGCGCGCCGTCCGGTCCGGAGATGACGGGGTTGCCCGCATTGATCACCATCGCGCGGATCTGCCCCGCCCCGGAAGTGGTGATTTCGCCGGGCAATTCGTCGAGTCCGTGATGGCCGGCCACCATGGGCCGGCCTTGAACCCGGCTGAGGTGGTCCACCGGCTTGGCGAACGCCGCCAACTTCAGTGCGTCGACGTAGCCGCGCTCGAAGCGCCGTCCACCCGGCCGGTCCATCCGCCCGGTGATGACGTTGAGGACATGCCCCAGCCACTCGCCGATGGTCCCGGACACATGGAGTGACACCCCGGTGCGGGTGATCGCCATGGCGCCCGACGCGGTGGCGAAATCTCGTGCCAGCGTTTCGATCTCGGCGCGGGGGATACCGCAGCGCGTAGCCAGGTCGTCGAGGTCGGCGTCGGCGGCCAGTGCGCGCAGTGCGGCCATCCCCATGGCGAGGTCGCGGCAGTCGTCACGGTGCTCGAGGCCATCGTCGAGGATCACCTTCATCATGGCGAGTAGCAGCGCCCAGTCCTGGCCGGGGCGGACAGCCAGATGAGTGTCAGCTTTGTCAGCGCTCTCGGTGCGGACCGGGTCCACCACCACGATCCTGGCGCCCTGCCGCTGCCGCGCCAGCGCCCGTTTCCAGCCGCCCGGCACCGTCTCCACCCAATTCCAGGCGCTCACAGCGGGATTGGCGCCCACCAGTAGGAAGAAGTCGCAGTTGTCGATATCGGAGACGGGAACGAACAGTTGCGACCCATACATGGCCTGCGCTACGACGTGCAACGCGTTCTGATCGACCGAGCCGACGTAGTAGCGGTTCTGGCTGCCGATGGCGTCCAGCCAGCCGGTCATGAACAACAGGTTCGACGACGAGAAGCCGGACGGGTTGCCGGTGTAGGTGGCGACGGCATCCGGTCCGCCTGCGGAGATGATCGCCGACATCCGCGCGGAGATGTCGGCGACGGCATCCTCCCACGTCGCCTCGACGTAACCGTCGCCCACCCGCCGCATCGGACGGGTGATGCGGCGCGGATGTTCGACCAACTGGGCGGCGGTGCGGCCCTTGGCGCAGAAGTCGGCCCAACTGTGCGGATTCTGTTTGTCCGCAGAGATTTTCACCACCCGACCCGCCTCGACGGTGACCTCGACACCGCACGAGGCAAGGCAGTACCGGCAGAACGTGTGGACGGTCTGCGGCGGTGTGGGGGTTACTTCAAACAACTGCCGCCGTCGACGGGCAGTGTGACGCCGGTGATGTAGCGGGCTTCGTCGGAGGCCAGGAACAGCACCGCGTTGGCGATGTCTTCGGGTTCGACCCAGCCGATCGGTAGGGTGTGCATGAGCTGTCCGACCACCTTCATGTCCTCCGGGCCCGGGTTCTCCAGGTCGGGACGGAACAACTTCATCGTGCCCTCGTTCATGAACAGCGGGGTGTTGACGTTCGTCGGGTGTACCGAGTTGACCCGGATGTTCTGCGCTCCCAGCTCGACGGCGAACGTGCGCATCAGGCCGACCACGCCATGCTTGGCGGCGACATAGTGCCCGGTGTGCGGGTAGGCCTTGAGTCCGCCGACGGAGCTGGTCAGGATGATCGATCCACCGCGACCGCCTTCGAGGATGTGCGGCACACCGGCTTTCACCGTCTTCCACACGCCGCCGAGGTTGATGTCGATCATCGCGGTCCAGTCGGTCTCGCTGGTCTTGTCCAGCGTCTGGCCGCCGTTGCCGATGCCGGCGTTCGCCACGATGATGTCGAGGCGGCCGAGAGCGTCGACCCCCGCGTCGACTGCGTTCTTGAGCGCGTCGTAGTCGCGGACGTCGACTTCGGCGGTGTAGATCTGCCGGTTGTGGCCCTTGACCAGATCAGCGGTCTCGGCCAGGTCCTCCGGCGTCGACGCGGCGATCAGGTCGACGGTGTCGATCTTCTTGCAGATGTCGACCGCGATGATGTCGGCGCCTTCCGATGCCAGCCGCACGGCGTGCGCGCGGCCTTGCCCGCGGGCCGCGCCGGTGACGAACGCGACTTTGCCTTCTACCCGTCCTGCCATGGTTGTTCAGTCCTCTGTGTCGTAGTGATGGATCTCAGGAGACGATCGTGGGCATGGCGGCCCAACCGCGGACCGCGGCCGTCTCTGACTTGATTGCGTTCGGCCAGTCGACGTCCCACTCGGGAAAGCGCTTGAGAATCTCCTCGAGCGCGATGCGGCCCTCCATCCGGGCCAGCGCATTGCCCATGCAGAAGTGGGTTCCTCCACCGAACGTCATGTGGGACTTCAGTTCCCGGTGGATGTCGAAGACCTCGCCGTCCGGTGCGAAGCGACGGTGGTCACGGTTGGCCGCACCGAGCAGCAACAGCATTGCCGAACCTTCCGGGACGGTCTGCCCGTAGTACTCGACGTCACGGGTGACGTAACGGGCCAGCTGCAGTGCCGGGGGCTCCCAGCGCAGGATCTCCTCGATCGCCTGCGGGATCAGCGCCGGATTCTCGGCCAGCTCGCGGCGCTGATCGGGGTATTCAGCCAGGGTTTTCCCGGCCCAGCCGATCAGCCGGGTGGTGGTCTCGGACCCGGCGGTCGCGATGACCGTCAAGTACAGCAGCAGTTCCTCGCGATGCAACCGCCGAACAGTGCCGGTCTCGTCGGTGAACTCGGCATTGAGCAGATCGGTCATGATGTCATCGGACGGATGATCGCGCCGGTAGTCGATGAACTCGGCGAACACCTCGCCGGTGGCCAGGAGATCGACTTCCTTCTTCTGCAGGGTCGCCTCCCCGTGATCGGTGATCGCGCGCTGCCGATCCTCCGGAATGCCGAGGAGCATGCCGATCACCCGCATCGGCATCTGCTCGCCGAGGTCGTTGACGAAGTCGAACCGGCCCGTACCGACCAGCGGATCCAGGCAGCGGGTGGTAAATTCGCGGATCTGCGGTTCCAGCGCGGCAACTTTGCGCGGCGTGAACACCCGCGACAGCAGATTGCGGTGGATGTTGTGGATCGGCGGATCCTCGAAAATCAAAGTCCCTGGCGGAATTTCCATGCCGGACTTGATGATTTCCAGCAAGGCGCCGCGCCCGGAGATGAAGGTCTCGTGGTCGATGACGGCCTTGTTGACGTCGTCGTAGCGGCTCAGCGCATAGAAGTCGAGATCCGGGTTGTAGTACAACGGCGCCTCTTCGCGTATCCGCGCAAAGACCGGAAACGGGTCGATGTTGAGGTCGACGTCATAGGGGTCGTAATGAAGATCTCTGTCGGCACTGACTGTCACCGGAATGTCCTCCCATGGGCCTCGGTGAGAGCAACTGTTGCAGTTGCGTTGAAAAAGTGTCAATCCCATGTGCGGTTTGCGTCAGCTTTGCTGGCCAAGTGAGAGAACATCGTTCTCATCCCGCTCGCTTAGCGGGGCTGAGCGTTTGATCGGCCGGGGTGGCGACGGGTTGAATGGGGGAGTGACGCACCGACGCCCACACCTGACGGCCCGGCGGTGACTCTTGTTGCCGGCGTGGACTCGTCCACCCAGTCGTGCAAGGTCCTGATCTGTGATGCCGCCACTGGTGCGGTCGTGCGGTCGGCGACCACCCCGCATCCCCCGGGCACCGAGGTCGACCCCGAGCTCTGGTGGGATGCCCTCCAGCGCAGCATCGCCGACGCCGGTGGCATCGACGACGTGGCCGCGGTGTCGGTCGGTGGCCAGCAGCACGGCCTGGTCTGCCTCGACCGGCGTGGCGCGGTGGTGCGGCCCGCCTTGCTGTGGAACGACACCCGCTCCGATACGGCCGCCGCCGAACTGGTGACAGAACTGGGCGGAGCTGCCTGGTGGGCAGCTCAGATCGGCGTCGTGCCCGTCGCATCGATCACCGTCACCAAGCTTCGCTGGCTGGCCGACCACGAACCGGGCAACGCCGACTCGACCGCAGCGGTGTGTCTCCCACACGATTGGCTGACCTGGCGACTGCGCGGTACCACCGACATCGGTGAGTTGTGCACCGACCGCAGTGACGCCAGCGGCACCGGCTACTACTCGGCGGCGGCCGGTGGGTACCGAGACGATGTGCTCACCACCGCCATGCGCGGCCGCCGGCCGGCACTGCCACGGGTCCTGGGTCCGCACGAGCCGGCTGGGCAGACCGCCACCGGCGCGGTGTTGGGGCCTGGCGCCGGGGACAATGCCGCCGCCGCATTGGGACTCGGTGCCGGCGTCGGTGACTGCGTCGTCTCGTTGGGCACCTCCGGAGTGGTCAGCGCCGTGAGTGAAGCGCCGCCGCGTGACTCACACGGGCTGGTTGCCGGCTTCGCCGACGCGACAGGCCGGTATCTACCGCTGGTGTGCACTCTCAACGGCGCACCGGTTCTGGCCGCGGTCGCAGAAATGCTGGGGGTGACCCTCGAGGACTTCTCCCGCCTGGCGCTCAGTGCGCCTGCCGGTGCCGAAGGCCTGATCTGGGTGCCCTACTTCGACGGCGAACGCTCACCGAATCTGCCCGCCGCCTCCGGCGCGCTGCACGGTGTGACCAGTCGTAATCTGTTGCCGGCCAACATTGCCCGAGCTGCCGTCGAAGGATTACTCGCCTCGATGCGATTCTGTCTGGACAAGATCGCCGAGCAGGGAGTCGGCACCGAACGGGTGATGATCGTCGGCGGCGGGGTGCGCTCCGAAGCGGTCCGGCGGATCGCACCGGCCGTGCTGTCCATGGCGGTCGCGGTGCCTGAACCGGCCGAGTACGTCGCCCTCGGTGCCGCCCGTCAGGCAGCGTGGACGCTGAACGGCGGCGACTGCCCGAGCTGGTCGTCGGTCCGGTCCGTGGTCTATGAGGCCGAGCCGACTCCAACGGTGATGGAGCGCTATCAGGATGCCTGCCTGCTGACGCTGGGCCGAGATAGATAGCGCCGCACGGTGCGCCCTCTCACACCGGAGAGGATCTCGTAGTCGATCGTGCCCGCGGCGCGTGCCCAGTCCGCGGCCGTCTGCTCGCCGGTGATGCCCGACCCGAACAGCACTGCTCGGTC
Source organism: Mycobacterium sp. SA01 (assembly GCF_041287105.1). NCBI lineage: Bacteria > Bacillati > Actinomycetota > Actinomycetes > Mycobacteriales > Mycobacteriaceae > Mycobacterium > Mycobacterium sp. SA01. The sequence continues at coordinate 48,618 of NZ_JBGGNO010000010.1, forward strand.
ACCCTCGGTCACGCCGGTTGCGCCAGGGCCGAGGTCGACGACGAACTGGTCCATACAGACTCGTCCCGCACTGGGGAATCGTCGCCCGTCGATCATGACCGCGAACCCGTCCGACAGCACCCGAGGGATACCATCCGCGTAGCCACAGGCCACCACCGCGATCGTGGTGTCGCGCGGCGCGATCCACGTGTGGTTGTACGAAACGCCCTGTCCTGCCGAGATCTTCTTGACGAGCGCGATCTCGGCCGTCAGCGTCATCGCCGGTTCGAGACCGAAATCGCCGAGATGTGGAACGGGGGTGCGCCCGTAGATGGCGATTCCGGCGCGGACCAGATCGCGGGACAGGTCCGGGCGAGTGAGTGCCGCAGCCGAATTCGACACGTGCACCACCTGCGCGGGTGTGCCCGCTCGGCGCAGATCTGCCACGCAGTCATCCAGATGTGCCGCCTGCCGAGTATTCAGCGGGTGGTCCGGTTCATCGCCTCTGGCAAGGTGTGTCATCGCGGTCCGCATCACCACCGATCCGGATGCCGCAGATGCGGCGATTGCGTCGCACAGCTGCGGCCACTCCGGCAGCGCGGCGCCGCCGCGTCCGAGGCCGGTGTCGACCTTCACCCCGATCGTCGCGGCGGTGCCAACGGACTCGGCAGCCGCCACCACTGCCGACAACTGACCGACCGAGGACACCACCAATTCCACGCCTGCGATAATCGCGGCGGCGAAATCGCTTGTGGGCGTGTGGAGCCAGGCCACGATTGGAGCGGACACCCCGTCGCGGCGCAGTGCCAGGGCCTCGTCGACCGTGGCAACTCCGATCTCGGCCGCACCGGCCGCCAGCGCTGCGCGCGCGACCTGGCTGGCGCCGTGACCATAACCGTCGGCTTTGACAACTGCCATCACGCGCGATCGCGCACGCTCACCCACCACGCGCACGTTGTGGGCGATCGCGCCCAGGTCGACGACGGCCTCGACGGCCGCCACGTCAGTAGTCGATGGCTTCGATGAGCGGCGACGGCTCGTCCATCAACGCCCAGAAGCGATCCCGGATCGCCACCGTGAGTGGGCCTGGTCGGCCGTCGCTGAATGCCTCGCCGTCCAGTGAGACGATCGGCGTCACGCCGCCCGCGGTGGTCACCGCCATCAGCTCGTCGGCATCGTAGAGTTCGCGGCTGGTCACGTCGCACAAGGTCGCTTCGATGCCCATGGCGTCGGCGATCTCGAAGACCGTCTTGCGGGTGATCCCGGGCAGCGCGTTGCGCGACGGGGAGAACAGCTTGCCGTCCTTGACGATCACGACGTTGAAGCCCGGCCCCTCGGCCACACAGTTGTCGGCGTCCAACAGGATTGCGGTGCGAGCGCCGCGGTCCTTGGCCTCGAAGCTGGCCGCGGTCAGATCACCCCACTGGTAGTTCTTGATGGTCGGATCCACGGTGTTGCGGCCGGCTCGCCGGACGTGGCGCGGCACGATCGCGGTGGTGCCGAAGATCTGTTCCTCGGGCGGAAATGCCCAGAGGTAGGGGATCGCGTAGATGTAGACCTGATGGTTGAGTTTGGACAAGTCTTTCTCACCCTTGCGTTTTCCGTAGCCGCGGGTGACGGTCAGGTTGACGAACGACTCTCGAAGTCCCGACAGCGCGACGCAGCGCTTGGTGATGTCGGCCAGCTCCTCCTTGGTCATCCCGGGGTCCAGCCGCAGCTTGCGAGCGCCGTCGAGCAGCCGGTCCAGGTGATCGCCGAGCCGGAAGATGTTGCCATGCCAGACATGCGCGACGGTGTAGGTGAGATCGGAGTGGCCGAAGCCGGTGTCGAAAATGGAGATCCTGGCCTCCGAAGCCGGCACGTACTCACCTTCGATCCAGGCGGCGCCGCCGGCGAATTCGGTGGAGTAGTCCAACTCGTAGTCACTGTATTGGATGACCGACCCGGGTGGGGTGTCCTCGCGGATGGCGCCGGGCTCGACGCTGACCAGATTGCTGGTGGCGAATTCGGTGTGAATTGTCATGTGCGTGATTCCTTTTCGGGGTCTAGTCGTTGACCAGGTGGGTGCGGGCGAAGTCTGATCCGGCCTCGCCGCGGCTGAGACGGCCACGCAGTCCGGTGCCCCACCACAGGGCGCCGACCGCGACGATGCCGAGGAATACCCAGCCATTGCCGGCGAACTGTGGCAGGAATATCAGCGCCACCGCGACGGCGAGGAACACGACCAGCGCGGTGACGTAGACCGGTACGCGGAAGCGGCCCAGGTCGAAGGTGCCCGGTTCGCCCTGGGGGATGGTGCCTTTGCGCACGCCGACCAGCAGGCCGATCGTCTGCAGGATGTAGACCGAGAAGAACAACAGTGAGGCGATACCGAGGATGTAGTTGAACGCCTTCTCGTTGACCAAAGCGGATAGCAGCAACACGGTGGACAGGCATCCGAGACCGATGACCGCATACGTGGGGGTCTTGCTCTTGGCCGAGACATGACGCCACAGGTGGGAGGCCGGCAGCATGTTGTCCCTTGCCATCGAGTAGGTCAGCCGGGTGGCCACCAGGATGTTGGACAGCAAGCAAGCCAGGATGTTGGTGAGCGCAACGGCGACAACGATTTTGGTGACGACCGGCCCGGCCTGCTGGTTGATGATCTCCTCGATCGGCGCGGCCGAATTGGCCTGCACGGCCGCTTCGTCCCGGATCGCCAGCACGTAGACGACGTACATCAGCAGTTCGATCACGATCGAGGTGACCAGTGCGTAGAACATGGTGCGCGGGACCACGTGGCGGGCGTTCTTGGTCTCTTCGGCGACGTCGGCGCCGGACTCCACGCCGATCAGGCCGAAGAACGGGCCGAGTGCGGCGGCCAGCCAGGCCACCGCGTAGGAGTCCTTGTCGCCGGATTCACCGCCGGTGAACAGTGCCGAGATGGGTTGGTGGTGGTCGGGGGCGGAGAACGCGATGATTGCCACCAACAGGGTCGCGCCGACGGTGACGATCAGCTCCAGGCTCACGCCGATGTTGTTGACCATGGTGGCGAAGCGCACGCCATAGATGTTGATGAGCACGCAGAGGAACACCACGCCGATGGCGACGAGGATCTGCTCGCTCTGCGTCATGTTCCAGCCGAACAGGCCGCCGAGGTAGCCCGACAAGATGAAGCCGACGCCTGTCATGCCACTGATCCAGCCGAGCAGGGCGACGAACCCGGTGAACCAGCCGAGGCTGGGGCCGTTGATCCGGCTGGTCCACTGGTAGGCGTAGCCCGCCAGTGGAATCTTGGCTGTCAGGTCGGCCGCGATGAAGGCCCACAGCGAGAAGACGACTCCGGCCAGCAGCAGCGTCCACACGAACGGGCCGCCGGCGGTGAAATAGCCGGCGCCGAATCCGGTGAAGACCGCGGTCGTGGCACTGATGGTGGCGAATCCGATGGCGAACGAGGCAAGGGAGCCCACCGACCGGTCAAGTCGCTGCTGGTAGCCGAACTCGGCGAGCCGGGCGTCCTCGCTTTCGCCCGGACGGGCTGGGGGCGGTAACGGTGAATGAGTGGAGGGGGTCAGCGCATCGGTCATGGTCACTCCAGGTCAGGGCGGCTCATAGAACAACTGAAGCCAGGAAAACGCGCCGTGAACGGTTTTGGAAGTTCCACATTTCAATGGACTTATTAACGTGGTTTATCAGCGGGTTCCTCGCCGAAGTTCCAGTGCTCCTGAACGTGCGAGACCAGCGCCGCTGCCTGCGGAGACAGTCGCGCAGGGTGCCACGCGAGTGCGGTGTAGCTGGGCGGGCGCCCGGTGATCGGCACGTAAACAATTCCGGGCCGGTCGTAGAAATGCGCCACCGACGATGTCGTGAAGCTGATCCCGAGGCCCCGGGCGATCATCGTGGTCTCGGCTTCGTACGTCGCGGCGATGCCGGCGATGGACGGCGGCCGGTTGCCGCGCACGTCCATCGCCAGCCAGTAGTCGCGCCAGACGCCGGCGGTCATCGGGGCGCACACGATCGGTTCGTCGAGCAGGTCGGTGATGTCGACCTCGGGGCGGGTGGCCAGCCGGTGATCCCTGGGCAGGCACGCCACCCAGCTCTCGGCGTCCAGAAGAAGCATCCGGTGATCGGGCAGATCCACCGGCGGCCGGATCAGCGCGACCTCTGTGCTTCCGTCGCCGAGACCCGCGGTGGGGTCGGCGAAGTCGTACTCGCTGGGTTCGACGACCACGCCCGGGTGCGCCGCCTCGAAGTGCCGAACGATGCGGAACAACAGATCTGCTCCGGTGCCGATCAGATAGCCGAGTCGCAAGACACCCTGCTGTGTTCCCGACATCGTCACCAGGTTGGCGACGACGGCGTCAACACCGCTGAGCGCCTGCTGCACCTGGGGGAGCCACGCTGCGCCCAAATCCGTCAACGCGACCTCGCGGGTGTTGCGGGTGAACAACGCGACACCGAAGTGGAGCTCGAGTTGCTTGATCGCCGTCGACAACGCCGGCTGGGTGATGAACAGCTTGTCGGCGGCGCGCCGATAGTTCAGCTCGGTGCCAAGGACCGCGAAGTACCGCAACTGGCGCAACGTGACATCGACTTTCGTGGTGCCCTCCTGGCTCGAGACTGGTTGCGAGCTTCCAGTGTGCGTCGATCTCGGCGAGATCGGGCCATTTAAATCACGCGCTTGACTTACCACGCGGACTGCGAGTTGACTGCGAACGCGCACCGGATCGGCGTGCGGACGAGAGGGATTGGGCCGTCATGGGCAACGAATTGGCAGGCAAGGTCGCGGTCGTGACCGGCGGTGCGGCGGGGCTCGGGGCCGCCATCGTCGAGCGATTTCTGGGTGAGGGCGCGATCGTCGTGTTCGGCGACATCGACGCCGAACAGGGGCAGGCGCTGGCCGCGCGGCACGGGGAGAAAGCGCTGTTTCTTCCGACCGACGTCGCCGTCACCGAGCAGCTCACCCGCCTCATCGATACTGCGGTCGAGAAGTTCGGTGGCCTCGACGTAATGGTGAACAACGCCGGCGTCTCCGGAAGGATGCACCGGAGTTTCCTGGACGACGGCCTCGAGGATTTCGAGCAGGTGATGGCCGTCAACGTCAAAGCCGTGATGGCGGGAACCAGGGATGCCGCCCGGCACATGACGGAACGCGGCGGCTCGATCATCAACCTGACCTCGATCGGCGGAATGCAGGCCGGCGGCGGTGTGATGACCTATCGGGCGTCCAAGGCCGCGGTCATCCACTTCACCAAGTGCGCCGCGATCGAACTCGCCAACCATGAGATCCGGGTGAACTGCCTTGCGCCCGGCCACATTCGGACGGCCATCGTGTCGAAGTCCGCGCACGGCATGGATCCCGAGCAGGTGGCGAAGTTCGAAGCGGGCATTCGCGCGACCATGCGCGCCGACCGGCCGCTGGAGCGGGAGGGAACCGCCGAGGACGTGGCCGAAGCGATCCTGTACTTCGCAGGCGACCGCTCGCCGTACGTCACCGGCACCGTTCTGCCGGTCGATGGGGGAACCGCGGCGGGCAAGCCGGTGCCGAAGAAGAAAAAGCCGGCAGCTTCTTAAATCAATCGCTTGACTTAATCACGCTCGCGGCGTTGACTGGGCTGCGATGACCACCGCCACCACCCCTTCCGGGAGCACCCGCACCGATCGGGCGAGTCTGACCCGCGAAGCGATCCTCACCGCCGCCGAGCGGCTGTTTGCCGAGCACGGCGTCTTCGCGGTGTCCAACCGTCAGGTCAGTGAAGCGGCCGGGCAGGGCAACAATGCGGCCGTCGGCTACCACTTCGGCACCAAGACCGACCTGGTCCGCGCGATCGAGCACAAGCACGCCATACCGGTGGAACGGCTTCGCGAGCAACGGGTTGCGGCGATGGTCGACAGCACGGAGCTCCGGGACTGGGTGGAATGCCTGGTGCTACCGCTGACCGATCACCTGACGGAGCTGGGCAACCCCACCTGGTATGCCCGATTCGCCGCACAGGTGATGGCTGACCCGGCCTACCAGCAGACCGTCAGTCGCGACGCGCTCACGTTGCCCGCTCTGATCACGGTGCTCGAGGGCATCAATCGCTGCCTGCCGGACCTGCCGGCTCATGTCCGCGTCGAGCGCAAGATCATGGGCCGCAATCTGCTGATCCATACCTGTGCGGAATACGAACGTGCCCTCGCCGAGGGTTCAGCCCTGCCTCTGACCAATTGGCGCACAGCCGCTTCCGGACTGGTCGACGCGATCGTCGGACTGTGGCTGGCCCCCGTGACACGACAAGGTTAGTACCACGATGAAGGTCACCGTCGACCAGGACAAGTGTGTTTCCTCCGGCCAATGCGTGCTCAACGCGGCCGAGGTCTTCGATCAGCGCGACTCCGACGGTGTCGTGGTGCTGCTCGAAGCCAATCCGCCTGCCGACCAGGAAGACAACGCACGCCGGGCGGCCGCGGCCTGTCCCGCACAAGCCATCTACGTCGAGGAGTGAGGCATGTCGGACACATTGACGTCTGACCCGACCGAGGCGGCAACCGCCCCGGAGTATCCGATGGCACGTGAGGCGCGCTGCCCGTTCGCTCCGCCGCCTGGGCTGCTCACGATGAACGAGACCAAGCCGCTGTCGCGGGTGCGGATCTGGGACGGGAGCACCCCGTGGCTGGTGACCGGCTACGAAGCCGCCCGAACGCTGTTCGCCGATTCTCGGATCAGCGTCGACGACCGCAACCCGGGCTTCCCGCATTGGAACGAACACATGCGTGCCACGGTCGACAAGAGGCCGCGCTCGGTGTTCACATCCGACGCCGAGGAGCACACCCGGTTCCGGCGAATGCTGTCCAAGCCGTTCACCTTCCGCCGGGTGGAGACGTTGCGCGAAGTCATCCAGCAGGTCACCGACGAATGTATCGACGAGATCCTGGCCGGACCACAGCCCGCCGATTTGGTCGCCAAGCTCGCCCTGCCGGTGCCGACCCGAGTCATCAGCGACATGCTCGGCGTGCCCTATGAGGACCACGAGTTCTTCCAGGAGCACGCCAACGCCGGCCTGGCCCGCTACGCCGCGGCCGACGCCATGCAAAAGGGCGCAATGAGTCTGCACCAGTACCTCATCAACCTGGTGCGCAAGAAGCAGGAAGAGCCCGCCGAGGACGCCATCTCCGACCTCGCCGAACGGGTCACAGCCGGCGAGATCGACGTCAAGGAAGCCGCGCAGCTGGGCACCGGATTGCTCATCGCCGGGCACGAGACCACGGCCAACATGATCGGGCTCGGCCTCCTCGCGCTGCTGGAGAACCCCGAACAGGCAGCGTTGCTTCGTGATTCGGACGATCCGAAGTTCATCGCGAATGCCGTCGAGGAATTGATGAGGTATCTGTCGATCATCCAGACCGGCCAGCGCCGGGTGGCCCTCGAGGACATCGAGATCGGCGGAGAGACCATCAAGGCCGGCGAGGGCGTGATCCTCGATCTGGCCCCGGCCAACTGGGATCCCGCCATGTACCCCGACCCAGGCACGCTGGACCTGACTCGTGATGCCAGCCAGCAGTTGGGATTCGGCTACGGCAGGCACCAATGTGTCGGCCAGCAGTTGGCCCGTGCCGAGATGCAGATCGTGTTCCCCACAGTCCTGCGCCGCATACCCAACATGACATTGGCGATCCCGTTCGAAGAGGTGCCGTTCGCGGAAGACCACCTCGCCTACGGGGTCTACGAAGTCCCCGTTACCTGGTAGCCACCGAATACACGTTCCACAGCCCCGAATGGAGACCAGAATGACCAGCGCAAAAGCCACGCTGTATCCGCCGGAAGGTTTCGGTGCGCCGAAGAACCGCCACGGCCATTCCACCGGCGGGGTCGTGGGACTTCCGGCCGGTACCGAGATCTTCTCGGCCGACAACCACATCTCGGTGGCCGACGACATCTTCTACGACCGCTTTCCCGAGGAACTCAAAGGTTCTGCCCCGCGCATCTGGTACGAGGACGGCGCCTACATGGTCGGCATGAAGGGCAAGGCATGGACCGGTGGTGACTTCGGCCGGGTGCTGATGCAGTACGACGACCTCGCCGGCGCGGCGTCGAACAATATCGAGGCCCGCATCCGCGAGCTCAAAGAGGACGGCATCGACACCGAACTCGCCTTTCCGAACGCTGTACTCGCCTTGTTTCATTACCCGGACAAGTCGTTGCGGGAGCGGGTGTTCCGGATCTACAACGAGCACATCGCAGATCTGCAGGAGCGCTCCAACGGCCACTTCTACGGCGTCGGGCTGATCAACTGGTGGGACCCGAAAGGCACGCGCAGCACCCTGGAGGAGCTGAAAGCGCTGGGGCTCAAGACGTTCCTGCTTCCGCTGAACCCCGGCAAGGATGACGACGGCAACATCTACGACTACGGCAGCACCGACATGGACGCCGTGTGGGACGAGATCGAAGCATCGGGCGTACCCGTCAGCCACCACATCGGCGAGACGCCGCCGAAGACTCCGTGCCAGAACAACAGCGTGGTGGTCGGCATGATGGTCAACGTCGACTCGTTTCGCGAGCAGTTCGCCAAGTACGTGTTCTCCGGAATCCTCGACCGGCATCCCAGCCTGAAGGTCGGCTGGTTCGAGGGGGGCATCGCCTGGGTGCCCACCGCGTTGCAGGACGCCGAGCACATGCTGGCCTCCTATCGACACATGTTCAATCACGAGCTGGAGCATTCAGTGCGCGACTACTGGTCCAAACACATGAGCGCGTCGTTCATGGTCGACCCGCTGGGGCTGCAACTGATCGATCAGATCGGCGTCGACAACGTGATGTGGTCGTCGGACTATCCGCACAACGAGAGCACGTTCGGCTACTCGGAGAAGTCGCTGGCATCGGTGGTGGAGACGGTGGGTCCCGAGGCCGCAGTGAAGATAGTCAGCACCAACGTGCAGAAGTTCCTGGGGATCGCATGAGCGAGCGTGCGAGCGAATCATGGATGATGAGCGAGCGTGCGAGCGAATCATGGATCTGATGACGACATCGACCCAGTCCGGCGTCGTCCAGATCGCCCGGACCGGGTATGCGTCGCTGGACATTCCGCAGGAACCCGACTTCGACCGGATGCGTAGCGAAGTCGGCGCGCGGCTGCATGCCGCGATGGCCGATCAGGGCGTGGACGCACTGGTGCTACTGGGCAACGGCAACGTCATCTACGCGACCGGTATCAGCTGGCCGTTGGCGGACGCCGGGTTGTCGCATGTCGAACGGCCGGTGGCGGTGGTCTTGGCCGACGACGAGCACCCGCATCTGTTCCTGCCGTTCCGCGAGGGGGCGGCGATGGAGTCAGGCCTGCCCGATGACCATCTGCATGGGCCGATCTACCTCGAATTCGACGAAGGGGTAGCGGAATTCGCGAAGATCCTCGCCGGATTGGTCCCGGCGGGCGCGACGGTCGCGACCGATGAGTTGACCGGGGCGATGCGACGAGCGGGCGGGGCGCTGTTCCCCAGCGCGCCGGTGGACGCGGCCCCAGTGGTCGGTGCGGCGAAACTGGTCAAGACCATCGACCAGATAGCCTGCATCCGGCGTGCCTGTCAGATCACCGAACTGGCGGTCGCCGAGATTCACAAGTCGCTGGCGCCCGGTGCTCGACAGATCGACCTGTCTGCCGAATTTGTCCGTCGCACTTTCGAACTCGGTGCGACCACGAACATGTTCGACTCGATCTGGCAGGTCATGCCCACATCGAAGGCGCAGGGAACCTGGACCACGACCGGCGATCTCGCCCTGCCGCTGTTGACGACCGAGCGTGAATTGGCACAAGGCGACGTGTTGTGGACCGACGTGTCCATCTCCTACCACGGCTACTGCTCCGACCACGGGCGCACCTGGATCGTCGGTCAGGAACCGACCCGGGCTCAGCAGCGCCAGTTCGAGAGATGGAGTCGAATTGTCGACGGGGTGCTTGGGGTGACCAAAGCCGGCGCCACGTGTGGTGACCTCGGACGTGCGGCGATCGCCGCTGCCGGCGGGGAGAAGCCGTGGCTGCCGCATTTCTACCTCGGTCATGGTATCGGAACGAGTGCGGCCGAAATGCCGATGATCGGAACGGATCTCGGTCAGGAGTGGGACGACAACTTCGTCTTTCCGGCCGGAATGTTGTTGGTGTTCGAGCCGGTGGTGTGGGAGGACGGCACGGGCGGCTACCGCGGCGAGGAGATCGTCGTGGTTACCGATGATGGCTGGATGCCGCTGACCGCCTATCCATACGACCCGTACGAGGTACCCAATGGGAACTGAAATCGAGGCTGATGCCCGGGCTCTGCGGCTCAGCCGTCGTGAGCGTGCACTGGCCCAGATGGAGGCCCACGACCTCGACGTGCTTGTGCTCGGTCGGCAGGCCAATGTCCGCTATATTTCCGGAGCCCCGCAGCTGTGGGTGGTTGGCACTCGCCCGTTCGGTCCGATCTGTGAATTCGTACGCGCCACCGGCGAGATCCATCTCAACAGCACGTGGGATGAGGGTATTCCCGAGGAGATCCCGCACGAGAATCTGTATGGGTTCGCATGGAACCCGATGACATTGGTCGAGATACTGAAGAACATCAAGGGCGCCGACACCGCGCGTCGAGTCGGGACAGATGCCCTGACACCGACTTTCGCCAAACTGCTGCCGATGGCGTTCCCGAACGCGGAGCTGGTGGACGCCGAGCAGGCCATGCAGGCTGCCCGCCGCGTCAAGACTCCCGAGGAACTGCAGGTATTGCGGCACGCGCTGGCGATCGCCGAGGAGGGTCTGGCCACGGGTGCGGCGGCGCTCGGAGCGGGGACCACCACGAAGGCCATCACCGCTGTGGTGTTGGAGGCTGAGGCCGCCGGTGGAGTGAGCACCCCGGCCACCCAAGACGCCGCCTGGGTGACGTCGAAGGAGCATCCGTGGCGGCGCGCCGAGGGCGGTGATGCGATCCGCGAGGGCGACCTGGTGGTGTTGTCGGCCGGGGTGCTGGCCGACGGTTATGTCGCCGAGGTAGCCCGCACACTCTATGTCGGCGAGCCGACCGAGGCCGTGCGCGCGCTCTACCGGCGCCGAGATGCACTGTGGGACAGTTTGGTCGAGGTGTGCCGACCCGGCATGGCGACGAGCGCATTGTTGGATGCCTACGCTCGCGCCGGTGAGCGACTACCGGTCATGCCGGTGGCGCACGGCCTCGGCTTGGGCTTCGACCCGCCGGTCGTCTCGCCGCAGCTGCGGGCCACCGCCGAGGCTGAACTGTTGGAGGACGGGATGGTGCTTGCCGTCGCCGCCCACGTCTGGCAGGAGTCGGTCGGCTCGGTGATCACCCGCGACGCCGTCTTGATCACCGCTGACGGGTGCGAGGTACTGACGTCTAGTCCGGCGTGGACCGCCGCGGCAAGCGTCGCTACGAGCAATGGCTGAGACGAAACGCCCGTCGGCCGAGGAGATCATCCTCTACGACAAGGACCCGAAGACCAAGATCGCGACGATCACCTTCAACCGTCCCGAGTACCTCAATGCGCCGACCGCCGCGGCGCGCCTGCGCTATTCGGACCTGCTGTACCAGGCCGGAGTGGACGACCAGGTCAAGGTCGTCGTCATCCGGGGCGTGGGGGAGGATCTCGGCAGCGGTGCCGACCTCCCCGAGTTCATGGAGTTGCAGAACGACGAGGACGCCGGCCCCCGGCTCGGGGAATTCCGGATCCCGCCCGGCACGGTCGAATACCCGCCGCAGGGAACGTATCGCCGCGGCGCCTCGGTCGGTGCCTGGTACGCCAGCCCGCAGTCGGGTATCCGCACACTGCAGGACTTCAAGAAGATCTCGATCCTCGAAGTCAAGGGTTACTGCTACGGCTGGCACTTCTACCAGGCCGCCGATGCTGACCTGGTGATCTCCAGCGACGACGCATTGTTCGGCCATCCGTCGTTCCGCTACTACGGCTGGGGTCCCCGGATGTGGTGGTGGACCCAGATGATGGGCATCCGCAAGTTCCAGGAGATGGTGTACACCGGCCGGCCGTTCACCGCCGCCGAGATGTACGAGTGCAACTTCCTCAACAGCGTGGTGTCGCGGGACGAACTCGAAGACGAGGTCAGTCGGTATGCACTGGCCTGCGCGCGAAACCGGCCCACCGACACCGTTTTTCAGCAGAAGATGTTCTTCGAGGTGTTCAAGCAGTTCCAGGGCGAGTACTTGGGCAGCCTGCTCGGCAGCACGTTCGAGTCGCTCGGCGGCGCGGCCGTACGCGACGAGGACGAGTTCGACATGCACGCCGGACTCGACTCGGGGCTCGCGGGCGCGGTGAAGGACAACGACAGCAAGTTCCCACCGGAGTGGCGCCTGTCGAAGTCCGGACGTGCGAAAGTCAAGCCCCAGAAGGCCGAGGCAGAGAAGACCGCGACCAAGAAGACGAAGAAGAAGCGATGACCGACTCACCACTGAGCGGCTTTGTCGTGGTCGATCTGTCCACCGGCATCCCCGGCGGGTACTGCACCAAGTTGCTCGCCGACGCCGGCGCCGACGTCATCAAAGTCGAGGCGCCCGAAGGTGATCCGCTGCGGCGATGGTCAGCCTCCGGAGCGCGGATCGGACCACACGAGCACGGCGCGCTGTTCAGCTTTCTGGCCGGTGGCAAGCACAGTGTGGTCGCCGACCCGGCCCTCGACGAGGATTTGCGCTGGGTGGGCGACCTGCTGGCCGGCGCCGACGCCGTCGTCTGGTCACCGGATTCGCCGCTGGCCGAACACCCGGCGCTGACGCCTGCCGCTGTGCACGCCGCCCACCCGCACCTGATCGTCGCCGCAATCACACCGTTTGGTCTGGATGGCCCGTGGAGTGGCCGCCCCGCAACCGAATTCACGCTGCAGGCCTGGTCCGGCGGCATCGTCGGGCTGGGCCGCGGCGCACCGGACCGCGCACCGGTCTACGTCGGCGGCCGGGTCGGCGACTATCTGTCCGGGGCGTACGCCAGTGCGGCGATCCTGGCGTCCCGCATGCAGGTGCTGGCCGGCGGCGCCGGCGATCTCATCGATCTGTCCATGCTGGAAAGTCACGTCATGGGTCTGACCTACTACCCGGTGACCTACTCCGACATGCTCGGGCGGCCCTGGCGCGACGCCCGCAAACTGACCGTACCTGGCGTCGCCCGCGTCAAGGACGGCTTGGTGGACGTCGGATGTGGCACCGCTCAGCAGTGGTTCGACCTGTGCGCGATGATCGGACACCAGGAGTGGATCGACGAGAACGCGCCCGTGAGCATCACCGAGCAGGCCAGCGAGAAAGCCGACGAGCTGTATGCCTGGATGGCCGAGCGCACCGGTGACGAGGTCCGCGAGCTGGCCACGGCGTTCCGGATCCCCAACGCGCCGGTAGCGACGCCCGACACCATCGAGTCGCTGGAGCATTTCGTCGCCCGCAAGACGTTCGTCACCCACCCGGCCGGCTTCCGCCAGCCCGGTCATCCCTACCGGATCACCGGTGTCGAGTTGCGCCCGCCGTCGCCGGCACCGCGACTCGGGGAGCACACCGACCGGCATCGCCAGGCGCCGCGCCCGACCCGGCGGCCCGGCATTGCTCAGGATCGGTTGCCACTCAGCGGGATCCGCGTTGTGGACCTCACCACGTTCTGGGCCGGACCGTCGGCCACCCACCTGATGGCGCTGCTGGGCGCCGAGGTGATCCATGTGGAATCAGCGCGCCGCCCCGACGGCACCCGGATGATCGCCGGGGTTCCCGTCTCCGAGGATCACTGGTGGGAGAAGCAGCCGATCTTCGCAGCGCTGAACACCGGCAAGAAGGACATCACCCTCGACCTGGGCACTGAACGCGGACGTGAACTGCTGCTCCGGTTGATCGCCACCGCCGACGTGGTCGCCGAAAACTACACGCCGCGGGTGCTCGATCACCTCGGCTTGGATTATGCTGCGGTACAACGCATCCGGCCGGATATCGTGATGTGCCGCATGCCGGGTTTCGGGCTGGACGGCCCGTGGCGGGACAATCCGGCGTTCGCGTACGTGATCGAGGCCGCCGCCGGTATCAGCTGGCTCACCGGCTACCCGGACCGCAACCCGTACGAACCGTATTCCGTCGGTGATCCGAACGCCGGCCTGCACGCGTTGAACGCGGTGCTGCTCGCGCTCGAACATCGCCGGCGCACCGGCGAGGGGGCACTGGTCGAGGCCGCGATGGTGGATGCGGCGCTCAACATTGCCGCCGAACAGATCGTCGAGTACTCCGCGTACGGCGCGGTGCTCCAGCGTGCAGGCAACCGGGGACCGTCGGCATCGCCGCAGAACCTCTACCGCAGCAACGAGATCGACGAGTTCGGGCGGGATGACTCCTGGGTGGCGATCGCCGTCGAAAATGACGAGCAATGGCAGGCGCTGCGCAACGCGCTCGGCGATCCGGACTGGGCCGCCGATCCCGACCTCGACACCGAGAGTGGCCGACGGGCCCGCGAGGACGTCGTCGACCGGCATCTGGGCGCGTGGTGCCGGGACCGCACCGGGGACGAAATCGTCGCCGCGCTGTGGCCGGCCGGTGTCCCGGTGGCCAAGGTCATCCAGCCGCACCGGCAGACCGAGCTCGAACAGCTTGCCGCCCGCGAGTTCTTCGAAGTGCTCGATCACCCGGTGAACGAGCCGGCGCGATTCACCACGATGCCGTTTCGCCTGTCTGGCCGGACACCGCCGATCCACACCGCGCCTGCGCCGCTGCTCGGCCAGCACAATCATGAGCTGCTGGCCGAACTCGGCTTGTCCGACACCGATATCGAGGAACTGTCGGCAGCCGGAGTGATCGGCTCGGCGCCGCCGGGCGGAGGCTAGCGTAGGCCGGTGACGGCAGGGGTGACCAATTCCAGCAGCCACCCGCCCCACTGCGCGTCGGTGCGTTTGCCGGGCAGTGCCAACGCGCTGGACACGGTGACCAGCAGGCCGGTCGCGATGAAGGTACGAACACCCATGGCATCGGCGCCGGTGAGGTCCGTGATGGTCTGCTGCAGTGCCAGATAGCGGGCCGCCACCTCGTCGCGCACAACGGGGTCGCCCGCCGCGGCATACGCATGCAGCATGACCAATGCGACGATGCGGTCTTTCTGCAACAGGCGGCGATAGGCATCGCCGAGCGCGACAAGGGGCGCGCCGGAGTCCTCCTGGTGCGCCGGGGCGGTCGCGGCGAACGCCTCACTGACGCGATCGAACACCCAGGTAACGACCTCCAAGAAGAGTTCCCGCTTGGAGCCGAACATCTGCACGATGCGCGGATGGGAGACCTCCGCCCGCGCGGCGATCGCTTCCAATCGGGCTCCGGCCAGACCGTTTTCGGCGAACTCGATCGCGGCGGCGGCGATGATCTCGCGGCGGCGAACCGCCGCCGGCTTGTGCACCCGCGGAGCCGGAGAGTGGCTCATCGTCGTTCGGTACCCCGGATCTGGCGTTTGACCAGTTCGTTGTCGTACAGGCACCGGTAGGTCGTGATCAGGCCGTCCTCGTCGAATTCCAGCCGATCATCGCCGTGGAACTCGACGACGGTGCTGGTGTTGGCGACGGTTCCGGTGAACTTCCACGCCACCAGCACGGCACGCCGACGGACATCGGCGAACAGGCCCTCGAGGGCAAAGCTGTTGTCGGGGAAGGTCCGTGCCATCTCGGTCACGAAGTTCTTGATCGGCTCGCGCCCATACACGGTCTGGCCCAGCGCCGGTTCGTCGTAGACCAGGTCTTCGGCGCACAACGCCGCGACCGCGTCGCCGTCGTGATCGTTCCATGCGGTGGCCCACCTACGGCAGAAGTCCTGCACAGCGGGGGGATCGGAAATCGCGGCGAGGCTGATTGCTGTCATGGCAGCCAACTTACTGGTTTGTAAGAAATTCGACAACGGCCGGGGCTGGGGAGGGGGACGTATTGCCTCGACCGCACCTATGAGAATAGGATTCTCTCCAACTGCATAAGGAGGATTTCATGGGTCAACTGTCGCACCGGGTGGACGTGCCGTTTCCGATCTTCGACGCGGACAACCATCTCTACGAGCCGCCGGAGGCGCTGACCAAATTCCTGCCGAAGGAATACAAGGACTACGTCCAGTACGTGCAGGTCAACGGCCGCACCAAGATTGCGCTGCGCGGTCAGATCAGCAACTACATTCCCAACCCGACCTTCGAGGTCGTCGCCCGCCCGGGCGCGTGGGAGGAGTACTTCAAGTACGGCAACCCGGACGGTAAGACCAAGCGCGAACTGTTCGGTGAGCCGATGCGTGCCATCCCCGCGTTCTTCGAGCCCGGCCCGCGCCTCGAGGTGATGAACGAGCTCGGTCTGGACAAGACCCTGATGTTCCCGACCCTGGCCAGCCTGCTCGAGGAGCGGCTGTCCGACGACCCGGTGGCCATCCACGTCCTGGTCCACTCCCTCAACCAGTGGCTCGACGAGGTGTGGGGGTTCAACTACCAGAACCGCATCTTCACCACCCCCGTCATCACACTGCCGATCGTCGAGAAAGCGATCGAAGAGCTCGAGTGGGTGGTCAAGAGGGGCGCCCGCTGCATCCTGGTTCGCCCCGCGCCGGTCCCCGGATTCCGTGGGCCACGATCGTTCGCACTGCCCGAGTTCGACCCGTTCTGGGAGCGCGTCGTCGAGTACGACCTGCTGGTCGGCATGCACTCCAGCGACAGTGGCTACTCCCGGTACACCTCCGAATGGGACGGTGCCAGCGCGGAGATGCTGCCGTTCCAGACCAATGCGATGGGCATCCTCAACGAGTGGCGTCCGATCCAGGACTCGGTGGGGTCGTGGGTGATTCACGGTGCGCTGTACCGCCATCCGAAGCTGAAGGTCGCGATCGTCGAGGCCGGCTCGAAGTGGATGACTCCGCTGCTCGACGGCTTGGCCGAGGTCTTCCGCAAGGCCCCGGAGGCTTTCCCGAGTGATCCGGTCGAGATGGTCAAGAGCCGCATCCACGTCAGCCCGTTCTTCGAGGACGGCATCGACGATCTGGTCAACCTCGTCGGTGTGGATCAGGTGCTCTACGGATCGGACTGGCCGCATCCCGAAGGGCTGGCGGAGCCGACCTACTACATCGAGGCACTTCAGCATCTGAAGGCCGACGATCAAGCAAAGATCATGGGCGGCAACCTGTCTCGCCTCGTCACCGTGTGATTCGAGAAACACCCTGGCAGACCATCCCTGAGATGGTCTTGAGCGCGGCGGACCGATTCGGCGACTCGGAAGCGGTCGTCGACGGTCCGCTGCGACTGTCTTTCGCTGAGGTCGCGCACCGGGTGCGTTGTGCGGCAGGCGCGTTCGCGAACGTCGGCGTCGAGAAGGGTGACCGGGTCGCCATCTGGGCGCCCAACTCCGCGCAGTGGATGATCGCGGCCTTCGGGGTGCTCACCGCAGGCGGCATCGTCGTCCCGGTCAGCACCCGCTACAAGCAGGCCGAGGCCGCAGACATCATCACCCGCAGCGGTGCCAAGGCGGTCCTGGTCGAGAAAGGTTTCCTGGGACAAGATTTCATCGTCCCGTCCGGTGTGCCTGCGATCGACCTGAAGTCCGGCTTTCTCGACGACGGCCAACCCACGCAGCGGGAGGTCGGCGGAACCGACATCGCCGACATCATCTACACCTCGGGTACCACCGGCCGGCCCAAGGGCGTGATGATGAATCATCTGCAGAACCTGCGGATGTACGCCGAGTGGTGCGATCTGGCCGATCTGCGGCGAGGCGATCGCTACCTGATCGTCAACCCGTTCTTCCACACCTTCGGATACAAGGCCGGATGCATCGCCACCTTCATCCGGGGCGCAACGATGCTGCCCGTTCCGGTCTTCGATGTCGAGCGCGTTGTCGAGCTGATCGCGGCCGAGAAGATCACGATGCTGCCGGGGCCGCCGACGCTGTATCACTCGCTGCTGGCGGTGCCGGACAAGAGCAAGCTCGCCACGCTGCGGGCCGGGGTGACCGGTGCCGCCGACATTCCGGTCGAACTCGTCCGCCGGGTGCACGAGGAATTGCCGTTCCGCACACTGGCCACCGGCTACGGGCTCACCGAGGCCGGCACCGCGACGCTGTCCCGGCCGGGGGACTCGTTCGAAGACGTCGCCACCACGGCTGGCGTGCCGTGCGACGGAGTCGAGGTGCGCATCGCCGACGACGGCGAAGTGCTGGTCCGGGGCTACAGCGTCATGCAGGGCTACTTCGACGATCCGGCGGCCACAGCGGAGGCCATCGACGTCGACGGCTGGCTGCACACTGGAGACCTCGGCAGCTTCACCGAGTCGGGACGCCTGAAAATCGTCGGGCGCAAGAAGGACATGTTCATCGTGGGCGGCTTCAACGCCTACCCGGCCGAGATCGAGGGCTTCCTGATGGAACACCCCGCTGTCGCGCAGGCGGCGGTGATCGGGGTGCCCGACGAGCGGCTCGGTCAGGTCGGCAAGGCGTTCGTGGTGCTGAAAGGGGACCCTCCGCTGTCGGCGGACGATCTGATGGCCTGGAGCCGAGACCGGATGGCCGGTTTCAAGGTGCCCCGGTCGGTCGTATTCGTCGAGGGCCTGCCTCTGAACGCGACCGGCAAGGTGATGAAGGACCAGCTGCGCTGAGTATCCGGAAATATCATTTCCGCACTAAGAAGGCGTAATCTAAGCGTCGTCTGCGCCGGTGTATCGAATCCACCTACCGCCTGATGATAATGTCATTCTCACCGGTTATCGCGCGTCGGTCGTACGTGTGGCGGACCGCACAGTGGTCGCCCGTACGCTGGCGGGATGTTTGGTCCAGAGAGGAGTCCGACATGCGACGCATATCTGCTGTAGCGCGCCGCGTGCCGGACCGCAAAGACATGTGTGGGTGCCATGGCGGCTGAGGTCAACGAGAAGGCCGTCTCAGAAGCGCTGGCCGAGCTCGCCGAGGCCGAAGCCGCCGAGGCCGAAGCCCGAGCCGAGGCGGCGCGCGCCAAGGCCACCGCGGCGCGCTTGCGAGGTGCGGAGCCCGATTCCACGGATGAGGATCCCGCCGACGCCGACGCCCCCGCCGACTTCGACGCCGACGCCGACTTCGACGGCGACGACGACTTCGACGGCGAGGCGGAAGACTACGACGACGACGCCGAGCTCGAGCCCCGCGGCTGGTGGGCTCGCATCGGTGCGGTCACGGTGGCGGTGGCGGTGGTCGTCATTCTTGCCATCGCATCGATGGTGGTGACCGGTCTGATGCTCGTCGCGCACCAGAAGGTCGTCGCCCAACGAGCGCATCAAGCCGAGTTGGTGGCCGCGGCGCGCGAGGGCGTGATAGCGCTGCTGTCCATCGATTACAACCGGGCCAAGGCCGACGTCCAGCACGTCATCGACTTGTCCACAGGAACGTTCAAGGACGATTTCACCAGGGGTGCAGACGATTTCGTCAAGACCGCTGAGCAGTCCAAGGCGGTCACCGTCGGCACGGTCAAATCTGCCGCGTTGGAGAAAGAGAGCGGCGACACCGGCGTGGTGCTGCTGGCTGCTTCTTCGACCGTAACCAATGCCAATGGGGCACATCAGGATCCGCGCGCATGGCGGATGAGCGTGACTGTCGCGCGAGATGGTTCCCAATACAAGATGTCGAATGTGGAGTTTGTGCCATGAGCAGTGACAAGACCACCGAGCCTGTTGAGGGCGACAACACAGAGGTAGCCGTCGTCGACGAGGAGTCGACCGCTACGGAACTGGATGCGGAAACCACCGCCGAGGCCGCCGAGGGGGACGACACCGCTGGCGAAGCCACTACCGAAGCCGAAACCCCGGCCTCGGGTGCACGGCGCGGTCCGCTGAGTTGGGCCGGTAGGCACTGGGCGGCGGTCCTGCTGGTGGTATTGCTGGTCGCTTCCGCGGGTGCCGCCGGCGGCGTCTACTGGTGGTTGTACCGGCCGGATCAGCAGACCAATTCCGCGGCTCAGCAGCAGGCGATCAACGCCGCCCGCGACGGCACGGTGGCCTTGCTGTCGTACTCCCCGGACAGCCTTGACAAGGACCTGGCCAACGCCAAGGCGCACCTCACCGGCGAATTCCTCAAGTACTACAGCCAATTCACCGACCAGATCGTCGCACCGGCGGCCAAGCAGAAGGGCGTCAAAACCGAGGCGACCGTCGCGCGGGCGGCGCTCTCGGAGATGCACCCCGGTGACGCGACAGTGCTGGTCTTCGTCAATCAGGTGACCACCAGCAAGGATCGGCCCGATCCGGCCCTGGCGACCAGCAGCGTCATGGTGAAGCTGACCAAGACCGACGGCCACTGGTTGATCTCCGAATTCAATCCGATCTAGGCCAGCTGAGCAGGAGGACCAATCGATGAGCGTGGCACTGTTGTTGGAGATGGCCGCCTCCGATGCCGAGCGCGTCGGGGTGGTCAGCGACGACCAGCGACTCACCGTGGGCGAGCTGAACACGCTCGCCGACGGCGGGGCGGGCGTCATTGACTCCCGCGGTGCCGGCAGCGTGGTCTACGTCGGCCTCGGCGGGGTCATGCTGCCGCTGCTCATCTTCGCCTCGGCGCGTGCCGCACGGGCGTTCACGCCGCTGAACTATCGCCTGTCGGCCGAGGCGCTGGCCGAACTCATCGACCGGCTACCCGACCCGTTGATCGTCTTCGACGCCGAATACGGCGACGTGGTGGCCGGTTTGGGTGCTGCGCGAATCGAATCACGGGAGTTCCTGGCCGCGGCAGCGACGGCCGAGCCGGTCGCCGAATTCCCGGATCCCGACGACATCGCGGTGGTGCTGTTCACCTCCGGGACCACGTCGCGGCCCAAAGCCGTCGAGCTGTCGCACAACAACCTCACCAGCTATGTGACCGGCACTGTCGAGTTCGCGTCCGCCGAGCCCGGAGACGCCGCACTGATCTGCGTGCCGCCGTACCACATCGCCGGCGTCAGTGCGGCGCTGTCGAATCTGTATGCCGGCCGAAAGATGGTGTACCTGCCCAAGTTCGACGCGCGCGAGTGGATCCGGCTGGCCTCCACCGAAGCGGTCACCAGCGCCACCGTGGTGCCGACGATGCTCGATCGCATCATCACCGAGCTGGAGACCAACCCCACGCCGTTGCCGTCGCTGCGGTCACTGGCATACGGCGGCTCCAAAGTTGCCCTGCCCCTGGTACGCAAGGCGCTCGAGCTGCTGCCCGCGGTGGGCTTCGTCAACGCCTACGGCCTGACCGAAACCAGTTCCACCATCGCCGTTCTCAGCCCGGACGACCACCGGGCGGCGCATGCGGCCGCTGACGAGTCCGCCCGCAAGAGGCTCGGCTCGGTCGGTCAGCCCGTGCCGGGGATCGAGGTGCAGATCCGCGCCGACGACGGTACGGTCCTGGGCCCCGAGGAGGTCGGCGAGCTCTACGTCCGGGGCGATCAGGTCTCGGGCCGCTACGCCGAGATCGGCTCGGTGCTCGACGCCGAGGGCTGGTTCCCCACCAAGGATGTCGCCTACCTCGATGCCGACGGATACCTGTTCATCGGCGGACGCTCCGACGACACCATCATCCGCGGCGGGGAGAACATCGCCCCGGCGGAGGTGGAGGACGTCCTCGTCGAACATCCCCACGTGCGGGACGTCGCTGTCGTCGGCGTCGAAGATGACGAATGGGGCCAGATCATGGTCGCCGTCGTCGTGCCCGTCGCCGACATCACCCCGGATCCGGAAGACCTGCGCGCCCATGTGCGCACCCAGCTGCGTGGTTCACGCACCCCGGACCGGGTGGTGTTCCGCCACGAATTGCCCACCACACCGACCGGCAAGGTGCTGCGCCGCCAGCTTGCCGACGAGCTCAAGTCGCCGACCGCTACCCCGTGATCCCAGGAGGACAACATGATCAAGACCGGCACCCGACTGCAGAGCCAGGTATGCGACACCCAGGTGATCGTCGTGCGCTCATCGGAAAGTCTCGACGACCTGCGGGCCGGCGGCGTCCCGATGATCCCGCTGGATGGCGAGAAAACCGAAGGCGCGCAACTGGATCCGGAGTTCTCCGGCGGCACTGTGATGGGTAAGCGTTACGTCGACTCCGACGGCGCCGAACTTCTGGTCACCAAGGCCGGAGCCGGCAGTCTCAGTGTCGGCACCACACCGTTGGAGCAGAAGACCGCAAAACCGCTGCCGGCCAGCGACTAGGCGTCGGCATGGACGGCGCGGCGGAGGTCGAGACCCACACGCTCGTGCTGGCTATGGACTACCGGGTCCCGGATCCCAGCCGGGTCTGGCCGGTGCTGCAACGCAGCGAGTCCGCGCTCGCCGAGCTCGGCGCGCATTACGTGTTGGTCTACACCTCGACGCGTGAGCGTGGTCGCGTCATGGTCACCATCTCACTGCGGAGCAAAGAGCCCATCCTCGAGGTCTTGCGCTCGCGGGTGTTCCTCAACTGGTTCGACGCTGTGGGGCTCGACGACATCCCTGCCATCTTCGCCGGCGAGACGGTGGACAAGGTCACGCTCGTCGAGCCGTCCGAGGCGACCCCGCCGGGGGTGATCGTCGGGGCGATCGCCGCGGTCGACGACGTCCCCGCGATGATCGGGCGAGTTCACCAGGGACTGCCGCGGTTTGAAGCCGCCGGGGTGCGGGCCGTACGCATCTTCAAGGCCTTCGACGACGACCACGAAGTGATGATCCTGCAAGAACTCGACGACGAAGCCGACGCCTCCGACTGGGTGAATCATCCCGACGTGGCGGCGGAGTGGATGGGCCACACCGGAGTCGGGGCCTACCCGCCGGTCTTCGTCGGCCGGCTGCAGCACATCATGCGGCTGGACGAAAACGGCTGAGGGCCGACCGATGTTCGTCTGCCTTTGCAACGGTGTCACGAGCCAGGTGGTGGCCGAGGCCGTCGAGGCGGGCGCCACCACCACCAGACAGGTCGCGAAGGCGTGCGGAGCGGGCGCCGAATGCGGCCGCTGCCGGCGCACGGTTCGTGCCATCATCGACGCGGCCGACTCGGCGGAACGCAAGCGCCACAACGGCTTCCTACACAAGAGGTGACGATGGACGTGCAGCGCGTCAGCGACGAACTCGAGATCGCGTCGGTCCTGCACCGTTACGCCCGGGCAGTCGACACCCATGACTGGGATCTGCTGCGGTCCTTGTTCACCGACGATGCCCGTCTCGATTACAGCTCCGTCGGCGGCCCGGAGGACGGCCGCGACGAGGTCTGCTCCTGGCTGGAGCGATCGCTGGTGCTGATGCCGATGACGCAACACTTCGTCACCAACATCGAGGCGGACATCGACGGTGACACCGCAACAGTGCGAGCCATGTTCTACAACCCTATGCTGCTGCCGGGCGCGACTGAGACAAGCGCGTGCGGCGGTTACTACCACCACGTTATGGTCCGCACCGACAGCGGATGGCGCAGCAGGCAGCTGCGTGAGGAGAACCTCTGGTTCGACAATCCGCCGAGTCCGCGCAGGCGGGCGGAGTTGACCGAGGAGGCCGAGACATGAGTGGTGTCATCGTCACCGGAGCCGCGTCCGGGATCGGCCGGGCTTCGGCCGAGGCGCTGATCGCCGACGGACGCCGAGTCGCGCTGTGGGACATCGCCCCGGCGGTGGCGGAGGTGGCCGAGGCACTCGGCATGCCGCACACCGTGATCGACGTGTGCGACGGCGACGCGTTGAGTGCTGCCGTCGACGCCGCCGCGGCCGCGATGGACGGAATCGACGGGCTGGTGCACGCCGCCGGGCGGGTCATCGCCGAACCGGTCGGCGCTTTCACCGAGGAATCCTGGGACGCGGTGCTCGACGTCAACCTGCGCGCCCAGGCGATCCTGTCGCAACTGCTGCTGCCACACCTGCAGGAGGCCGCCCGTGCCGGTGCAGCCCCCGCGATCGTCGGCATCTCGAGCATCGAGGGACTGACCGCCAACCCGTTCATCCCGGCCTACTGCGCCTCCAAGGCCGGCCTGCTGGGGCTGACCCGATCGATGGCAGCTCAGCTGGGTCCGGACGGGATCCGGGTCAACGCGGTGTGCCCCGGCTTCATTCGCACCCCGATGCTGCAGATCGCTCTCGACGTCGACGAGGTGCGCGAGGGTTTCGAGGCGGCCGCGCCGATCGGCAGGCTGGGGAACCCGGACGAGGTCGGCGCGGCGGTGGCGTTCCTGATGTCGCCGAAGGCGTCGTTCATCACCGGAGCCCACCTGGTGGTCGACGGGGGAGTGACCAGCAGACATCCCTGACGCTGGGATCAGCCCACTCAAGTCCCCACAGCTTGGGACTTACGCCCCTGTCAGATCCTGCGTGGCGCGGCGACAGTGGACGTATGAGCGTGCCGTTTCCCGAGCCCGAGACCATTCGGACTGTGCTGAGCCTGGCGATGCGGGCGCCGTCGGTGCACAACTCGCAGCCCTGGCACTGGCGGGTCGGGCCCAGCAGCCTGCATCTGTACGCGGACCCCAGCAGACACCTGCCGAACACCGATCCCGACCGCCGCGACATGCTGGTCAGCTGCGGCGCCGCGCTGCACCATTGCACCGTCGCATTGGCCGCGCTGGGGTGGCAGGCCACGATCCGGCGGTTCCCCGATCCGGCCGACAGCGCTCACCTGGCGTCGATCGAGGTGCAGCCGCTCGCCGCCGGTGAACTCGACGTCACCCTGGCCGCCGCGATCACCCGACGTCGTACCGATCGGCGCACCTTCAGCTCATGGCCGGTACCCGGTGGTGACATCGCGTTGATGGGTGCGCGCGCCGCACGGGCGGGGGTGATGCTGCGCCAGCTGGACCTGCTGCCTCATCTGACGGAGATCGTCGCCCGATCGGTGTCCAGGCACGCCGCTGACGCCGACTATCTCAGTGAGCTCAGCGCCTGGAGCGGCCGGTACGGGTCGCTGGCGGGAGTGCCCGCCCACAACACTCCCGCACCCGATCAGCACGCGACGCTGCCGGCCCGAGTGTTCGCAGGCCCGATCCTGGCGCAGCCGTCGGAAACGCCTGCCGCCGAGGACAACGCCGTCCTGCTCGCGCTCGGAACCGAGACCGACGACGACCTGGCCCGGTTGCGCGCCGGCGAGGCGACCAGCCTGGTGCTGCTGTCGGCCACCGCCATGGGGTTGGCGACGTGCCCGGTCACCGAGCCGCTGGAGATCAGCGAAACACGAGAAGCGGTGCGCGAAGACGTCTTCGGTACCAGCGGCTATCCGCAGATGCTGGTGCGTATCGGCTGGGCGGCGGTGAACGCCGACCCACTGCCTGCCACCCCGCGCCGGCCATTCTCCGAAGTGGTCGACGGGCTCGACAGTCGTGTGGCATGACAACCCGGAAGGAATATCAAATGTCAACCTCTGCAACGAAATACGACATCGTCGTTGGTGTGGACGGATCCCCGGAGTCGAAGGTTGCCGTCGACTGGGCGGCACGCGACGCGGCGTTGCGTGGGGCACAGGTGCACCTGGTGCATGTGCTCAGCTCGCCCGTGGTGATGACCTTCCCCGAAGTGCCCGTTCCCAGCGGTTACCTTCAGTGGCAGGAAGATTCGGCTCGTGAGATTCTGGAGAGCGCGACTGAAACCGTCGCAGCGGCCGCCAAGGACGTGAAGGTCACCACCGAGATCGTGAGTGGCTCTCCGATACCGACGCTGGCCGACCTGTCCAAAGACGCCCAGCTGATCGTGGTCGGGTGCCGGGGTCGCGGCGCGCTGGCCCGCAGTCTGCTGGGTTCGGTCAGCACCGGCCTGGTCCACCACGCGCACTGCCCGGTGGCGATCATCCACGACGAGGACACGTTGACGGCCCGCCCGTCGAAGGCCCCGGTGGTCGTCGGCGTCGACGGTTCACCGGCCTCAGAGAAGGCGCTGGAAATCGCATACGAGCAGGCCTCGTTGCGCGGGGTGGAACTGGTCGCCGTGCACGCCTGGAGTGACACCGGGGTGTTCGAATTCCCCGGTCTGGACTGGTCGGCACTGCGGTCGATCGCCGAAGAGACACTGGCCGAGCGGCTGGCCGGCTGGCAGGAGCGCTACCCCGATGTCGTGGTGCACCGGCTGGTGGTGGCCGACCGGCCCGCGCAACAGCTCATCGAGCAGTCGGAGTCGGCGCAGTTGACCGTCCTCGGCAGCCACGGACGGGGTGGATTCGCCGGGATGCTGCTGGGGTCGGTCAGCACCGCGGTGGTGCACGGGTCCCGGCAGCCGGTGATCGTCGCGCGCAGCGGGTAACCTCAAACGCCTTGGACGCCAAGGCCTTACGGCAGTGGTGCGCTCCAGCGAAGCACCGTACCGCCGCCTTCGGCGTTGTCGACGGTGAAGTCCCCGCCGACCTCGTACGCGCGGCGACGCAGGTTGATCAACCCACTGGGGTGGACCTCGGCCGGCATGCCGCGGCCGTCGTCGATCACCTCGATCGCGAGTTCGTCCTCCACCCGCACAGTGACGCTGAGTGACTGGGCGTCAGCGTGGCGCACCGCGTTGCTGACCGCCTCGCGAACCACCGCCTCGGCGTGATCAGCCAGCCCCGCCTCGATCACCGACAACGGTCCGACGTACTGAATGGCGATCCGCGGCCCCGAACCGGCGAACGCATTGACCGCGTCGTCGAGGCGCTGACGAAGCTGTGTGGTGGCGCCCACCGACCCGCCGTGCAGGTCGAAGATCGCGGTGCGGATCTCCTGGATGACCTCCTGTAGGTCGTCCACGCTGCTCGTCAGGCGCTGGCGCACTTCGGGCAGCCGGCTGCGCGGAATCGTGCCCTGCAGGGAAAGGCCGATTGCGAACAACCGTTGGATGACGTGGTCGTGCAGGTCGCGGGCGATCCGGTCGCGGTCGGAGAGCACGTCGAGTTCGCGCAGGTGCCGCTGGGTCGAGGCCAACTGCCAGGCCAGCGTCGCCTGGTCGGCGAAGCCCGCCATCATGTCGAGCTGTTCGTGGCTGAACGTCTGCCTGCCGGTGCGCCGCAGGATCACCACCACCCCGGCGGCGGTGTCGGTGGTGCGCAACGGCAGGACCAGCGCGGCGCCGATCCCGGGTATCGCGGGCAGCTCGTCGCTGATGTCGGTGAACCGCTGCGGTGCCTGCGCGGCGAAGGCGTGGCCGATCACGCTGTCCCGCACGGTGATTGGCGGCAATGATTCGGGCTGGCCGACCTTGCCCGCCGTCTCGACCACCAGCAATTCCTCGACCTGGTCGACGGGCAGCTGAATATCGCTGGGCACTGCGACCAGCACCACGTCCGCCGCGGTGAGTTTGAGCGCCTCGTCGGCGATGAGCCGGAACACCTGGGCCGGGTCCGCACCACCCAGCAACTCGGTGCCGATGTCGCGGGTCGCCTCGATCCAGGACTGCCGCGTGCGGGACTGTTCGTAGAGACGGGCGTTGTCGATCGCGATACCCGCCGCGGCGGCCAACGCCTCGACCAGGACTTCGTCGTCCTCGCTGAACGGCTGCCCGTCCGCCTTGTCGGTGAGATATAGGTTGCCGTACACGTCGTCGCGGATCCGCACCGGAACGCCGAGGAAGGTGCGCATGGGCGGGTGATTCGGCGGGAAGCCCACCGATGCCGGGTGCTGCGTGATGTTGTCGAGCCGGATCGGTTTCGGTTCGTCGATCAGGTGGCCGAGGACGCCGCGTCCGGAGGGCAGCGGGCCGATCAGTTCATGGGTTTCGGCGTCGATGCCCTCGTAGATGAACTCGACGAGCTCATGGTCGTGGCCGCGTACGCCCAGCGCTCCGTAGCGGGCGTCGACGAGGTCGATCGCCGTGTGAACGATGGTTTTGAGCGTGACGTCCAATTCCAGACCGGAGGTCACCACCAGCATCGCTTCGACCAGGCCGTCGAGTCGGTCCCGACCTTCGACGATCTGCTCTACCCGGTCCTGGACCTCGGCAAGTAGCTCGCGCAGACGAAGACCCGACAATGTGTCACGCAGCGGCGAACCCGCCTTGCGATTCCCGTTCGGTCCGACGGTGTCGGTCACCGCCCTCATGTTGCCACCAGAAGGCAACGGCCGCTTCAATCTTGGCTACGCTGGTTATGGTCGAGCTTCGAGATGAACACCGCCGCCTGGGTGCGGCGTTCCATCCCAAGTTTTGCCAGCAGACGCGATACGTAGTTTTTCACCGTCTTCTCAGCGAGGAACATTCGCGCGGCGATTTGCTTGTTCGTCAGGCCCTCGCCAAGTAAGCCGAGCAGGACCCGTTCCTGTTCAGTGAGACCCGACAGCGGATCGGAACGCTCAGCGGCACCGCGCAACTTGGCCATCAGCGCCGCGGCGGCACGATTGTCGAGCAGCGACCGGCCCGCGCCGACATCCTTGATCGCCTCGGCGAGCTCCATGCCCTTGATGTCCTTGACCACATAGCCGCTCGCCCCGGCGAGGATGGCGTCCAGCATCGCCTCGTCGGACGTGAACGACGTCAGCATCAGGCACCGGAGGTTGGGCATTCGGGACAGTAAGTCGCGACACAGCTCGATGCCGTTGCCGTCGGGCAGGCGTACGTCGAGCACCGCGACGTCGGGATTCAGCGCCGGAATCTGCGCCAACGCGTGGGCCACCGAACCGGCTTCACCGATGACTTCGAGATCGGGATCGGCGGACAGCAGGTCGATCAGTCCACGGCGAACGACTTCGTGGTCATCGACGAGGAAGACCTTGACCATGCCGCAACGATATCGGGAGTTCGCTGTCGAGTGTCACAACAATCGCTGACGGTCGACGACCAGAACCGAGCAATCGGTGTTGTGCAGGGCCGCCGACCCGGTCGGACCCAGCAGTTCTTCGATGCCCCGGGCGTTGCGCGCGCCCACTACGACGAGCTGGATGGACCCGGCGTGTTTGGCCAGATAGTTCAGCACGCTGCCGTGGATCGCGACCGGTCGGGCGTCCAGATCGGGATATTGGTTCTTCCAATGCGACAGCCGGCGGTCCAGCTGCGCGCGCACCATCCGGTTGCCGTCGGAGACCGCGTGGGAGTCGTGGACATCGGTGTAGCGCGACTGCCACGAGCCGAGAACCCGCAGCGGCGCGCCCCGCAACCGCGCTTCGGCGACCCCGAATTGCAGAACCGCAGCGCTGTCGGGGGATTCGTCGAGCTCGACGACGATCCAGCCGGGATCATGGCCGGCGATCCGATCCTCGCCCCGCACGATCGCGACCGGGCAATGCGCCGCGGTGACCAGCGCGGTCGCCGTCGACCCGATGCGATCGGCGTCGAAGTGCTTGAGGCCGACCTCGCCGACGCAGATCATCGCCGCCACCCGGGAGGCCTCCACCAGCGTGGCGATCGGCCGGCCCTGAAGGATCTCGACTTCGAGTTTGACCTGCCGCCCGGTGGCCTCGACCGCGTCTGCCGCGGAGCGGACCGCGAATTCGGCGCCGGCGAGCAGGCGCGCCTCCTCCTGCGGATCCACCGGATCAGGGCTGGGCGGGTGGATGGCATAGACCAGCCGCAGCGGGATGTCACGGCTGACTGCTTCGTCGATCGCCCACAACGCGGCCCGCACAGCGCCCCGAGAACCATCGACGCCGACCACGATCGACGGCGGTGTGAACGATTCGGGCATCAGCGACTCCCCGGGACGGCGGACTCCATTGTCGCCGACGGCGACATCAGCGCGCGGTGAAACGCCAGGCCGCTAGCCGGCCGCGGCCTCGATCTCCGACATCGACGTCGCGAAGAGCTGACTGGCCAGGTTGGACAATGCCCTCGCGACGGCCAGCTCGTCGCGCAGTTCCACCGCGTGCTCGGTGCCGGCATCCATGCGGGCGATCCCCATGCCCACCAGGGCGGTACTCCGCCAGGAGAGCAGTGCGGTGGCCCGAGTGCGATCGGCATCCTCGTCGACGGCGATCAGCACAGCCGAATGCTTGGTGTGGTCGAGATCTTCCATGACGTCCCCCTCAGTCATATCGATCCGACCATGTCGGCCGGACCTGCCGATAGGGGCTGAAGTCCCATCGGAGCGGGCCGTTCGGCGGCTCAGCGCTTCGGCTTCGGCGGCGCGAGAACCTTCATGACCATCCGCATCGCCGGCTCGGGAACCCGGTCCTTCATGGCGAGTGCGGTCTCGGCGACACGGCCGCGCGCCGGGGTGCCGCGGCCGAACAGCCGGTTGAACGGACCGCCTGAGGGTTCCAGCTCGACGTGCATCGGCGGTCCGCCGTCGGCGGCGCCGAGCGCCGAGGAGATCACGATCCGCTGGATCTCGCTGGTGCCCTCGAAGATGGTGTACAGCTTGGCGTCGCGGTACCACTTCTCCACCGGATGGTCGCTGATGTATCCCCAGCCGCCCATGGTCTGGATGGCCCGCTCGGTGGTCTTGACGGCGATCTCGCTGGCGGCCAGCTTCGCCATCGAGCCTTCACCGCGCTCGAACGGGACGTTGTTGGCGGCCATCCAGGACGCGCGCCAGGTCAACAGCCGAGCGGCGTCGATACCGGTGGCCAGGTCGGCCAGTGGGAAGGCGATGCCCTGGTTGTCGATGATGGGAGCGCCGAACGCCTCGCGGCGGTTGGCGTAGGCGGTGACGTATTCCAGTGCGGCCCGGGCGATTCCGAGCGCCTGGGCAGCCACCATCGGGCGGGTCTGCTCGAACGTGCCGAGCGTGGCCGATCCGGAGCGCCGCCCGCCGGTGGCCATGGCCTCGCGGGTCTTGGCGAGTTTATGCTCGAGCTTGTCCTGCCCGCCGAGCAGGTTCGCACCGGGCACCCGCACGCCGTCGAACTTCAGCTCCGCGGTGTGCGAGGCGCGGCACCCGAGCTTGTCGAGCTTGCGGACAAGCTCCAAACCCGGTGTGCCACCGGGCACTACGAACAAAGCCTGTCCGCGATGGCCCAGCTCCTCGTCGACGACGGCATTGACGACGTGCACGTTGGCGATGCCGCCGTTTCCGATCCACATCTTGTGCCCGTCGATGATCCAGTCGTCACCGTCGCGCCGGGCCCGGGTCCGCAGGTTGCGCACATCGCTGCCGCCCTCGGGTTCGGAGATCGCCAACGCGGCCAATTTCAGATCCCCCGGGGTGCCGAAGCACTCGGGCGCCCAGGTCAGCATCTGCTCGGGTGTGGCTGCCTGGCCGATGGCCGACAGCGCCAGCGCCGGCATGACCACGGCCAAACCGATTCCCGCGCAACCCCAGAACAGCTCCTCCATGAACATCGGCAGTGACAGGCCGGTCGGATCACCGATCAGGTCGCGATAGAACAGCGGACTATAGAACCCCCGGGCAGCCGCGTCCTCCAATACCGGCCAGGGAAACTCCTGGCGCTTGTCGTAGTCGGCGGCCACCGGCCGGATGCACTGTTCGGCGAATTCGTGTGTGCGGCGAGCGAGATCGTGTTGCGCCGTCGTCGGCGTGAGGTCCAGACCCATCGTGCGTCCCTTCGACGCTTGGGTGATACCTCCGGTACCGGATGATCAAACGTCGGGCCGACGGGCGGGAAAAAGTTGGAGCCCGGGCTGCCGCGGAGTCGGGTTGCACGGCAGCTCGGGGCTGACTGGGATATCGACCGCCGACCGGTGGGCGTTACCGACCGTTTTCACCGACGTTTTCCGCCCCTGATCGCCGGGTAGCCGACCCCGATACGGAGGTGATGTCGATGCCCAAGACAACCAAGCGCGGCGACGCCAAGAAGAGTGAGTTGCCCAGCACTCTGAGGAAATCCGACGCGAAGGCGCAGCGCACATTCGCCAAGGCGCATGACGCGGCGGCCGAGGAATACGGCGAGGGCGAGCGGGCCCACCGGGTGGCCTACAGCGCGCTCAAGCACAGCTACGAGAAGGTCGGCGACCACTGGGAGGCCAAGAGCTCCACGGGGCCCTCGGATTCCCGGGCCCGCAGCGGTGGTCCCAATCCCAAAGGCAAGAGCGCCGAAGGGGTGGACGCCAATGCGAGCAAGAAGCATCTGCCCGACGTCGCCAGACGGCTCGACATCAGCGGGCGTTCCGCGATGAACAAGGGCGAACTGGTCGACGCCATCATGAAGGCCAATCGCCGCGAGAGCAGCCGCAACCGCTGATCAACGGTCCGGACGAGGGGCGGCCGGCGCCGGCTCGGAGTCGCTGAAGAACTCCAGCAGGTACCGGCTTTCCTCGATCTGGCCGATCGTGCGCCTGGCTTTGCGGCGGGTGATCAGAATGCCTGCGATCGCGAACGCCCACACCGCGTATTGGACGCACCAGGCCACCCGGAACGATTCGAACGAGTAACCGCCGGTCGCACCGATGATCACGCCCATCGCCTGCATGACCAGCAGTGAGGCCAGGAAGCCGCCCATGTTCACCGCGCCCTGTGCGGTGCCCAGCGTCGAGCGCGGATTGAAGGTACGGGCGAAATCGAAGCCGACCATCGAGCCCGGGCCGCCGAACGAGATCACCACGATCAGCAGCACCAGCAGCCAGCGCGGCGCCGCGGACGGCAACGCCAGCACCACTGTCCAGATGAGCGCATTGCTGATGACGATGCCCAGCACGATCCACGACCGCCGGTGCGGATGCCGTCCGGTGATGATGCCGATCAGCACCCCGAAGACGATCGCGGCAACCACCGAGATGGTCAGCAGTGTTCCCGCCTCACCGCGCGAAAGATTTTGCGCCACCGTCAGATACGGGACCCCCCACATCAGCGCGAAGACGGTGACCGAGAACTGGGTGCCCATGTGGGTGAAGAAGCCGAGCCGGGTGCCGGGTCGCATCCAGACCGTCTTCACACTGGCCAACGTCTCGCGAACGCTGGTCACGGGATCGTGGGCGGTCACGCCGCTCGGGGTGTCTTTCACCAGGGCCAGGGTCAGCACCAGGGACAGCACGCCGAACGCCGCGACGGCCAGGTAGGCCCGGGTCCACCCGGACCCGATGAGCAGCGACAGGAACGGCACCGCTGAAAGCACCTGTCCCAGTTGGCCTGAGATACCGGTCAGCTGAGTCACCAACGGGATCTGGCGCGGTGTGAACCAGTGCGGCACCAGCCGTAACACCGAGATGAACGTGAACGCATCGCCGAGCCCGACGACCGCGCGGGCGGCGATCGCGGTGGGCAACGACACAGTGACTGCCAGCACCAGTTGACCCGCGACCATCAGAGTCGCACCGGTCAGGATCATCCTTTTGGACCCGAACCGGTCGAGGAGCAGTCCGGCCGGGATCTGTGCGGACGCATAGACGATCACCTGCAGCACGACGAACGTCGACAGCAGGCCGGGGCTCGCCGAGAATCGCTTGGCGGCGTCCAGCCCGGAGACGCCCATCGTGGTGCGGTCCAGGACGGCCACGATGTAGGCCAACGTTCCTGTCGACCACACAATCCAGGCCCGCACTGTCCGTCACCCTTCGTCGATCCGCCCCACCAATCATCTCCCGGCGGCGCAAATTGATTCCCGGGCTATACGCGTGTGGATGCGGGATCACCGCCGAAGCGTTGCGCCAGCCACACCGGGATGATCGCCAGCACGGTCAGCGTCGCGGCGACGACGTTGATCACCGGGGCCTGGTTGGGCCGGAACAGGTTGCCGAAGATCCAGATCGGCAGTGTCTGCACTGTCGGCCCCGCGGTGAACGTGGTGACGACGATCTCGTCGAAACTGAGCGCGAAGGCCAGGATCGCACCGGCGACCAGCGCGCCCCGCATCATCGGGAACGTGACGTAGCGAAACGTCTGCCAGCCCGAGGCGCCCAGGTCGGCCGAGGCGTCCTCCAGACCGGTGCCGAGCCGGCGCAGCCGGGCCTGGGTGTTGTTGAACACGATCACGATGCAGAACGTCGCGTGCCCGACGATGACCGTCGCCAGCCCCAGCGTCATCCCCAGTGCCGAGGTGAACGTCGCGTTGAGCGCGATACCGGTGACGATCCCGGGCAGCGTGATCGGCAACACCACCAGGAAGCTGATGGTCTGCCGCCCGAAGAACTCGTAGCGCTGCACGGCGAACGCGGCCATGCTGCCCAACAGCAGCGCAAGAGCGGTCGCGCACAAACCCACCACCACCGAGTTCGCCAGCGAATGCCACATACCGTCGCTGGCCCAAGCGTCGGCCCACCACCGCAGCGTGAAACCGCTTGGCGGGAAAGCGAACGTCTTCGACGAGTTGAACGCGTTGAGCAGCACCAGGAGCAGCGGCGCGTACAAGAAGACGAGCACGAACAGCGTCCAGATCCGGACCAGCCGGCGCAGGGTGGGCGACAGCATCAGACGTTCTCCAATGCGCCGGTGCGCCGCATCGCGAGCAGGTAGAGCACGATCGCCACCAGCGGGATCAGCGACAGCGCGGCCGCCAGCGGTTGGTTGTTGGCGGTCACCAGCTGTCCGTAGATGATGTTGCCCAGCATCTGGGTTTTGCCGCCGACGATCGTCACCGCGATGTAGTCACCCATCGATAGTGAGAACGTGAAGATCGAACCGGCCGCGATGCCGGGAAACACCAACGGCGCCACGATGGTTCGCAGCGTGGTGAGATCCGACGCGCCCAGGTCGGAGCTGGCGTCGATCAGCGGGTCGGGCACCCGCTCGAACGCCGCGAACACCGGGATCACCATGTACGGCAACCAGAGGTAGGCCAGCGTGAGCACCGTGGCGATCAGGCCGTAGCCCGGTGTGTACCCGGCCACCCAGTGCAGCGGACCCTCCGGCGACAGCAACATCCGCCAGGCGTAGGCCTTGACCAGATAGCTGGCCCACAACGGGGTGGTGACCGCGACCACCAGGGCCAGCCGCAGGCGCGGTGAGGCGACCTTGGCCATGTACAAGCCGAGCGGCACGGCCAGCACGATGCAGATCGCGGTGACGCTCAACGCGATCCCGACCGTACGCAGGGTCGCTGTGCGGAACACCGCGTCGGTGAGCACCCGCACGATGTTGTCGCCGGTGTAGGAGCGCACCACCGCACCGGTGAAGGTGTCGGTGCTCCAGAAGGCTGAAAGCAGCAGTACGCCAAGCGATCCCAGGTATGCCACCACCAGCCAGGCCAGCGGCGGAACGAGCAGGAAGGCGAGGCGGAGGCGCCGGCTCACCCCGTGGCTCAGCCCTTGATCTGCTGCCATTTGTCGACCCACTCGTTGTAGGCCGTGCAGTTGTCACCGCTGCCGTCCACGCATTGCTTCTGCGGCGTCGTCCAGTAGCTGATCTTCTCCGCGTAGGCGGAATCGGTGGCGTGGTAGGTGTCGCAGAACGTCTTGTCGCTGGTGAATTCGCAGGCCTTGGTCTGCGCGGGGGCCTCACCGAAGTACTCGGCGACCTGGGCGTTCACCTGGGGCGAGGTGATCCAATCCATCCACTGGTACATGCAATTGGGATTCTTGGCCTTCGACGAGACCATCCAGGTGTCCGACCACCCGGTCGCGCCTTCCTTGGGCAGCACGGTGGCGATCTTGACCTTGTTGTCGGACGTGATCATGTTGGCGATCACCTGCCAGGTGGTGCCGATCACCGAGGTGCCGGACTCGAAGGCCTGCACCGCCTTGGTGTAGTCCGACCAGTATTCGCCGATGTTGCCGTGCTGCGCCTTCAGCAGATCCACCGCGGCATTGAGTTGGTCCTCGGTCAAGGAGTACGGATTCTTGATGCCGAGTTCGGGTTTCGTCTTCGACAGGTACAGCGCGGCGTCGGCGATGTAGATGGGGGAGTCATACGCGGTGACCTTGCCCTTGTACTCCGGGGCGCCGGGGAACACCGCCCCCCAGCTGTCCGGGGCGCCCTTGACGACATCGGTGTTGTACATCAGCAGGTTGGCGCCCCAGCCGTGCGGGATGCCGTACATCTGGCCGTTCACCGAGTTCCACGGCTTGTCCTTGAGGAACGCCGAGATGGTCTCGTAGTTGGGCACCAGCTTGGTGTTGACCGGGGCGACGTCGCCTGCGTAGATCAGGCGCAGCGTGGCGTCACCGGACGCCGACACGCCGTCGTATTGACCGGTGCGCATCAACTGCAGCATCTCGTCGGAGGTGTTGCCGATCTTGACGTTGACCTTGCAGCCGGTCTTCTGCTCGAACGGGTGCACCCAGTCGACCTTGGGGTCGTTGGACCCGTCCTCGGCGTAGCCGGGCCAGGCAATGAGGTTCAGCTGGCCTTCGCCGCTGCCGAGGGCCGACAACGGCTCCATTTTCGGCGGTGCGGTGCCGCCGCCGCCACCGGAGTTGTTGGAACTCGAGCAGGCGGCGACCAGTGCGGCGCACACGGCCAGCGCAACGCCCAGGCGGCGGGTGGTGGTTCTCATGGCGAGCTCCTCTTCTCAGGCGGACAGGGATCGGACGGCGCTGTCTGGCCAGGCCAGGACGACGGTTGCACCGTGGGCGAGGTCTGTGGATGCCTCGGCCGACAGCAGTGTTGCGGTCAGACCGACCCCGGATGCGTCGACGGCCACCCGGGTGATCGGTCCCGCGTACACCACTTCGGCGACTTGGGCTGTGACACTGCGCATTCCGGCCGGGACGGTCTCCTCAGGTGCCAGCACGGCGATGCGTTCCGGACGGATCGCAACGGTGCCGGCCCGGCCGACCAACGCTTCGGCGGTCGCACCGTCGACCACGTTGGAGGTGCCGACGAAGTCGGCGACGAACCGGTTGGCCGGGTTCTCGTAGACCTCGCGCGCGGCGCCGACCTGTTCGATGCGGCCCTCGTTGAACACCGCGAGCCGGTCGCACAGGGTGAGCGCTTCGTCCTGATCGTGGGTGACGATCACGAACGTGATGCCGACCTCGCGCTGAATCGCCTTGAGCTCCACCTGCATCTGCTCGCGCAGTTTGAGGTCCAGCGCGCCGAGCGGCTCGTCGAGTAGCAGCACTTTGGGCCGGCCCACCAGCGCGCGGGCCAGCGCGACCCGCTGCTGCTGGCCGCCCGACAACTGCGCGGGCTTGCGCGCCGCGTGCCCGGATAGTCGCACCATGTCCAACGCGGCTGCCGTGCGCTCGCGGCGTTCGGCTTTGGGTACGCCCTTGACCTTCAGGCCGTACTCGACGTTCTGGGCGACCGTCATGTGCGGAAACAGCGCGTAGTCCTGGAAGACGGTGTTGGTGTCGCGCCTGGCCGGCGGCAACGCGGTGACGTCCGCGCCACCGAGATGAACCGTGCCGGCGGTCGGCTGCTCGAAGCCCGCGATCATCCGCAGCACCGTGGTCTTGCCCGAACCGGACGGACCGAGAATCGCGAACAGTTCCCCGTCGGCGACGGTCAGGTCGGCGCCTTCGACCGCGGTCACCTCGCCGAACACCTTTCGCACCCCGCGCAACTCGATCTGCGGTGCGCGAGAGGGGGCTGGCGGCATGGGGGGATCCTACGGATTGAGTTGTCCACCCGCAGCGTCATGGTGGACTTCGCCGGTCATCGAAGCTCTGGGCCACCGGATTCGCGATCCACACCCTGGCTGCCGAAAGGTGATGCAGATGTGACCGGTGTCGTTGGTGTGGTCGTTGAGGCAACTGTCATATTCTGAGGCTCGTGTTCATGTCGCGACGCGACGTCCTCAAACTGGCCGCCACGACCCCGGCCGCCCTGGGTCTCGGGACGCTGGCGTCGACGCTCACGACGCCCGTTGCGGGCGCCGAGCCGGCCACCGCCGCCACCGGGTCCCTCGGCGTCCTGCTCGACTACGCGGCAGGCGTCATCAGCGGCAGTGATCTGAAGGCATCCGGTGCCGTCGGCGCCATCCGGTACGTCTCGGACCGGCGGCCTGGCGGGGACTGGATGCTGGGCAAGCCGATTCTGCTGACCGAGGCCCGCGATCTGTATCAGGCGGGTCTGAAGATCGTGTCCAATTATCAGTTCGGCAAGCAGGACACCGCCGACTGGCTCGGCGGCCAGCAGGCCGGCGTCATCCATGCCAAACGGGGCTGGCAGCTGCACACCGCCGCCGGAGGCCCGGTGGCCGCCCCGATCTACGTGTCGATCGACGACGACCCGACCCCGGATCAGTACAAAGCACAGGTCGCGCCCTACCTGAAGGCCTGGGAATCGGTGATCGGACATCAGCGCGTCGGCGTGTACGGGAACTCCAAGGTCATCGACTGGGCGCTGCAGGACGGCCTCGGGTCCTGGTTCTGGCAGCACAACTGGGGTTCGCCGAAGGGCTACACCCACCCTGCCGCGCACCTGCATCAGGTCGAGATCGACAAGCGCAAGGTGGCGGGTGTGGGCGTCGACGTGAACAACATCCTGAAGCCGCAATTCGGCCAGTGGGACTGAGTCAAGGCGAAAAACTTACCGGCTAGTAAGGATTTGCCAGCAAACTCAATGACGCCATTTTGGTGAACAATTGTGGACTGAAAAACCGAGCAAGTGCTTGGGTGGCGATCTCGGCCGCAGACGCGCGACAGAAAATCGTCAGGTAACGATTCGATAACAGTCGTGCTTTGAACAGCACTGTTTCGCCTACTCAACCGTAACCACCTGCATGCAGGACGTTTGTCCCGGATGGTCTGGGCACCTGTTCGGCGCGGTGTTACCCAGCGTGCTGTTACCCGTCCGTAGAACTCGTCAGTAACCAATCTTGGGCGGAAAAAGGTGCTGGTTCTTATGCCACTCTTAGTACAGCAGAGATGTCAGCCGGCGCCCTCCAGGGGGAAGCGCGCGGCGGCCGTGATTCGACGGGGAATCGCCCACACCGACATACGAAAACGAAGACGCGACGACCGCGACGACGAGCACGACAGGGAGATACACAAGGTGACGATCCACGAGCACGACAGGCTTTCCACGGGCGACGGATCATGGCGCGGGGGCGCCAAGGAGACCACCACGCATGCGCTGGTCGATCGTCTCAACGCCGGTGAGCCGTACGCCGTGGCTTTCGGTGGACAGGGCAGCGCCTGGCTGGAGACCCTCGAAGAGCTGGTCACCTCGGCCGGTATCGAATCCGAGCTCGCGACCCTGGCCGGTGAGGCTGAGCTGCTGCTCGAGCCCGTCGCCGACGAACTCGTCGTGGTCCGCCCGATCGGTTTCGAGCCGCTGCGCTGGGTGCGCGCGCTGGCCGCCGAGGAAGCGGTGCCCTCGGCCAAGCAGCTGACGTCGGCCGCGGTGTCGGTCCCCGGCGTCCTGCTGACCCAGATTGCCGCCACGCGCGCGCTGGCACGCCAGGGCATGGATCTGGCGGCCGCCCCGCCGGTGGCCGTCGCGGGCCACTCCCAGGGCGTGTTGGCGGTCGAGGCGCTGCGCGCCGGTGGCGCCAAGGATGTCCAGCTGCTCGCTCTGGCCCAGCTGATCGGCGCCGCGGGCACGCTTGTCGCCCGTCGCCGCGGTATTTCGGTCCTCGGTGACCGCCCGCCGATGGTCTCGGTGACCAATGCCGAGCCGGAACGCATCTACGAACTGCTCGAAGAGTTTGCTCAGGACGTCAGGACCGTGCTGCCGCCGGTGCTGTCGATCCGCAACGGCCGACGCTCGGTCGTCATCACCGGAACCCCGGAACAGCTGTCCCGATTCGAGCTGTACTGCGAGCAGATCGCCGACGCCGAAGCCGCCGACCGCAAGAACAAGAACCGCGGCGGCGCGGTGTTCGCGCCCGTCTTCGATCCGGTCCAGGTCGAGGTCGGCTTCCACACCCCGCGGCTGGCCGACGGGATCGACATCGTCGGACGCTGGGCCGCTGCCGTCGGCCTGGACGTCGAGCTGGCGCGCGCCCTGACCGACGCGATCCTGGTTCAGCAGGTCGACTGGGTCGAAGAGGTCACCGCCCTGCACGACGCCGGAGCTCGCTGGATTCTCGACCTCGGCCCCGGCGACATCCTCACCCGGCTCACCGCGCCGGTCATCCGCGGCCTCGGCATCGGCATCGTGCCGGCCGCCACCCGCGGCGGCCAGCGCAACCTGTTCACCGTCGGGGCGGTTCCCGAGGTGGCCAAGCCGTGGTCGAGCTATGCGCCCTCGGTGGTCACCCTGCCCAACGGCTCGGTGAAGCTGTCGACCAAGTTCACCCGGCTGACCGGTCGCTCGCCGATCCTGCTGGCGGGCATGACCCCGACGACCGTCGACGCGAAGATCGTCGCCGCCGCCGCCAACGCCGGCCACTGGGCAGAACTGGCCGGTGGTGGTCAGGTCACCGAAGCCATCTTCGACAAGCGCGTCGCCGAGCTGGAGACCCTGCTCGAGCCGGGCCGGGCGATCCAGTTCAACTCGCTGTTCCTGGACCCCTACCTGTGGAAGCTGCAGCTGGGCGGCAAGCGCCTGGTGCAGAAGGCACGCCAGTCCGGTGCGCCGATCGACGGCGTCGTGGTCAGCGCCGGCATCCCCGAGTTGGAGGAAGCCGTCGACCTCATCGACGAGCTGAACACGGTCGGCATCGCCCACGTCTGCTTCAAGCCGGGCACCGTCGAGCAGATCCGCTCGGTCATCCGGATCGCCGCCGAGGTGCCCACCAAGCCGGTGATCGTCCACATCGAGGGCGGCCGCGCCGGTGGCCACCACTCCTGGGAAGACCTCGACGACCTGCTGCTGACCACCTACTCGGAACTGCGCGGTCGCGCCAACATCACGGTCTGCGTCGGTGGCGGCATCGGCACGCCGGAGCGCGCCGCGGAGTACCTGTCCGGCCGGTGGTCGGCCGTGTACGGCTACCCGCTGATGCCGGTCGACGGCATCCTGGTCGGCACCGCCGCGATGGCCTGCCTCGAGGCGACCACCTCGCCGGCGGTCAAGCAGCTGCTGGTCGACACCATCGGCACCGACCACTGGGTCGGGGCCGGAAAAGCCGTGAACGGCATGGCTTCCGGGCGCAGCCAATTGGGCGCCGACATCCACGAGATCGACAACGCCGCCTCCCGCTGCGGCCGTCTGCTCGACGAGGTGGCCGGTGACGCCGAGGCCGTTGCGGCGCGCCGCGACGAGATCATCGCCGCGATGGCCGTCACCGCCAAGCCGTACTTCGGCGATGTCGGTGAGATGACGTACCTGCAGTGGCTGCAGCGCTTCGTCGAGCTGTCCATCGGCGACAACGACTCCACGGCCGACACCAAGACCGACGACTCCCCGTGGCTCGATATCACCTGGCAGGACCGCTTCGCCGAGATGCTGCAGCGCGCGGAGGCCCGGCTCAACGCGAAAGACACCGGCCCGATCGAGACGCTCTTCGATGCGTCCACCGCCGACGGCGAGTGGCTGCTGGAGAACCCGGGCCAGGCTCTGGAGGCCCTGCAGGCCCGCTACCCCGACGCCGGGTCGGTGCTGCTGCACCCGGCCGACGTGCCGTTCTTCGTCCAGCTGTGCAAGACGCTGGGCAAGCCGGTCAACTTCGTCCCGGTCATCGACAAGGACGTGCGGCGCTGGTGGCGCAGTGACTCCCTGTGGCAGGCCCACGATGCGCGCTACACCGCCGACCAGGTGTGCGTCATCCCGGGCACGCAGGCCGTCGCGGGTATCACCCGGGTCGATGAGCCGGTCGGTGACCTGCTCGACCGCTTCGAGCAGGCCGCGGTCGACGAGGTGCTGGCCACGGGCGCACAGCCCGAGCCCGTCGCCGCCCGGCTGCGGGTGCGCACCGACGCGACCGGGCCGCTGGCCATCGTGCTGGATTCGCCCGACGTGCTGTGGGCCGGTCGCACCGCCACCAACCCGGTACACCGCATCGCGGCCCCTTCGAATTGGCAAGTCCGCGACAACAATTCGGCAACCAATCATGACACCGGGGCGCGCCTGGAGGTCACCACCGACAACCGTGTGGTGCTCAGTGTCCCGCTGTCGGGCACCTGGATCGACATCGCATTCAGCCTGCCCGCCACCGTGATCGACGGCGGTATGCCGGTCGTTCGCACCGAGGACGCGGCCACCGCGATGCGCGCTGTGCTGGCCATCGCTGCCGGGGTGGACGGCCCCGACGCGCTGCCGCCGGTCGTCAACGGCTCGACCACCGTCACCGTCGGCTGGGATCCCGAGCGGGTCGCCGATCACACCGGCGTCACCGCGACGTTCGGTTCGCCGCTGGCGCCGACGCTGTCGATCGTTCCTGACGCGTTGGTCGGTCGCTGCTGGCCCGCGGTGTTCGCCGCCATCGGCGGCGCGGCCACCGACTCCGGCTTCCCGGTCGTCGAGGGTCTGCTCAGCCTGGTGCATCTGGACCACGCGGCCCGCCTGCTCAAGCCGCTGCCCAAGGAACCGACCCAATTGACCGTCACCGCAACGGCTTCGGTCGCCACCGACACCGAGGTCGGCCGGGTCGTGCCGGTGACGGTCAACGTCACCGACGCCAAGGGCATGATCCTGGCGGTCCTCGAGGAGCGCTTCGCGATCCGCGGCCGCACCGGCGCCAAGGAGCTCACCGACCCGGTGCGTGCCGGGGGAGCGGTGTCGGAGAACGCCACCGACACCCCGCGCCGTC
This sequence comes from Mycobacterium sp. SA01, assembly GCF_041287105.1. Lineage (NCBI taxonomy): Bacteria > Bacillati > Actinomycetota > Actinomycetes > Mycobacteriales > Mycobacteriaceae > Mycobacterium > Mycobacterium sp. SA01. Next base: position 90,791 of record NZ_JBGGNO010000010.1, read on the forward strand.
GTCGCCGCGACGTCACGATCGGTGCGCCGGTCGACATGCGGCCGTTCGCGGTGGTCTCGGGTGACCACAACCCGATCCACACCGACCAGGCGGCCGCGCTGCTGGCCGGGCTGGAGTCGCCGATCGTGCACGGCATGTGGCTCTCCGCCGCGGCCCAGCACGTGGTGACCGCCACCGACGGCAAGCCCGCCCCGCCGGCCAAGCTGATCGGCTGGACCGCCCGCTTCCTGGGTATGGTCAAGCCCGGCGACGACATCGACTTCCGGGTCGACCGGGTCGGAATCGACTTGGGTGCAGAGGTTTTGGAGGTCACCGCCAAGATCGGTACCGACCTCGTGATGAGCGCGACCGCCCGGTTGGCGGCACCGAAGACGGTGTACGCCTTCCCCGGTCAGGGCATTCAGCACAAGGGCATGGGCATGGAGGTGCGGGCTCGGTCCAAGGCCGCCCGCAAGGTGTGGGACACCGCCGACAAGTTCACCCGCGAGACGCTCGGCTTCTCGGTGCTGCACGTCGTCCGGGACAACCCGACCAGCCTGATCGCCTCCGGCGTGCACTACCAGCACCCCGAAGGTGTGCTCTACCTGACGCAGTTCACTCAGGTCGCCATGGCCACTGTCGCCGCCGCGCAGGTCGCCGAGATGCGTGAGCAGGGCGCGTTCGTCGAGGGCGCGATCGCCTGCGGCCACTCGGTGGGTGAATACACCGCGCTGGCCTGCGTGTCCGGGGTGTATCCGCTGGAGGCGCTGCTGGAGGTGGTCTTCCACCGCGGCAGCAAGATGCACGACATCGTCCCGCGTGACGAGATGGGCCGTTCCAACTACCGGCTGGCCGCGATCCGGCCGTCGCAGATCGACCTTCCCGATGCCGACGTCACGGAGTTCGTGGCCGAGATCGCCGAGCGCACAGGGGAGTTCCTGCAGATCGTGAACTTCAACCTGCGCGGCTCGCAGTATGCGATCGCAGGCACGGTCCGCGGTCTCGAGGCGCTGGAGGAAGAAGTCGAGCGGCGCCGCGAGATCAGCGGCGGCAAGCGGTCGTTCATCCTCGTTCCCGGCATCGACGTGCCGTTCCACTCGGACGTGCTGCGAGTCGGCGTCGACGATTTCCGACGCGCGCTGGAACGTGTCATGCCCGCCGATGCCGATCCGGCGTTGCTGATCGGGCGCTACATCCCGAACCTGGTGCCGCGGCCGTTCACGCTCGATCGCGACTTCGTCCAGGAGATCCGGGATCTGGTGCCGGCCGAGCCGCTGGACGAGATCCTCGCCGACTACGACACCTGGCGTAACGAGAAGCCGCGCGAGCTGTGCCGCAAGATCGTGATCGAGCTTCTGGCCTGGCAGTTCGCCAGCCCGGTCCGCTGGATCGAGACCCAGGACCTGCTGTTCATCGAAGAGGCGGCCGGCGGTCTGGGTGTCGAGCGCTTCGTCGAGATCGGCGTGAAGTCCGCGCCGACGGTCGCGGGCCTGGCCAGCAACACCTTGAAGTTGCCCGAATACGCCCACAGCACAGTGGAAGTGCTCAACTCCGAGCGCGACGCCCCCGTGCTGTTCGCCAGCGACGAGGACCCGGCCACCGACGACTCCGATGACGAACCGGCCGCCACGAGTGAGGCGCCGGCCGAATCTGTTGCGGTCGAGGCCGCACCGGCAGCAGCGCCGGCGGCCGCACCGTCCGGCGGCCCCCGCCCGGACGACATCGGATTCGACGCCGGTGACGCCACACTGGCGCTGATCGCGCTGAGCGCCAAGATGCGGATCGACCAGATCGAGCCGCTCGATTCGATCGAGTCGATCACCGACGGCGCGTCCTCGCGGCGTAACCAGCTGCTGGTCGACCTCGGTTCGGAGCTGAACCTGGGCGCCATCGACGGTGCCGCCGAGGCGGATCTGGCGGCGCTGAAGGGTCAGGTCGCCAAGCTGGCGCGCACCTACAAGCCGTTCGGCCCGGTGCTCTCCGATGCGATCAACGATCAGCTGCGCACCATTCTCGGCCCGTCCGGCAAGCGGCCGGCCGCCATCGCCGAGCGGGTCAAGAAGACCTGGGAACTGGGCGACGGCTGGGCCAAACACGTCACCGCCGAACTGGCTCTGGGCACCCGGGAGGGCAGCAGCGTGCGCGGAGGCGCACTCGGCGGCCTGCACGACGGTGCGTTGGCCGATGCCGCGGCCGTCGACAAGGCGATCGACGCCGCGGTCGCCTCGGTCGCCGCCCGCAAGGGCATTGCGGTCTCGCTGCCGTCGGCCGGTGGTGCCGCGGGCGGCGTGGTCGACTCGGCCGCGCTGACCGAGTTCGCCGAGACGGTGACGGGCCGTGACGGTGTGCTGGCGTCGGCTGCCCGCATGGTGCTGGGTCAGCTCGGGCTGGACACCCCGGTGACGGCCGCTCCCGCGGCCAGCGACGCCGAACTCATCGACCTGGTCACCGCCGAGCTCGGCTCGGACTGGCCGCGGCTGGTGGCCCCGGCGTTCGACGCCAAGAAGGCGGTGCTGCTCGACGACCGCTGGGCCAGTGCGCGCGAGGATCTGGTCAAGCTCTGGCTGGCCGACGAGGGTGACATCGACGCCGACTGGCTGAAGCTCTCGGAGCGATTCGAGGGTGCCGGCAATGTCGTTGCCACCCAGGCCAACTGGTGGCAGGGCCGGGCTCTGGCGAGCGGACGCAACATTCATGCGTCCCTGTTCGGCCGGATCGCCGCAGGTGCCGAGAACCCCGACAAGGGTCACTACTCCGGCGAGGTCGCGGTGGTCACCGGTGCGTCGAAGGGCTCGATCGCCGCATCGGTGGTGGCGGGTCTGCTCGACGGCGGCGCCACGGTGATCGCGACGACGTCCAAGCTCGACGACGACCGGCTGGCGTTCTACAAGGCGCTCTACCGCGACCACGCCCGCTACGGCGCGTCGCTGTGGGTGGTCCCGGCCAACATGGCCTCGTACTCCGACATCGACGCCCTGGCGTCGTGGGTCGGTAGTGAGCAGACCGAAAGCCTTGGGCCGCAATCGATTCACCTCAAGGACGCCCTGACCCCGACGCTGCTGTTCCCGTTCGCGGCGCCGCGGGTGGCCGGCGATCTGTCGGAGGCTGGCTCACGCTCCGAGATGGAGATGAAGGTCCTGCTGTGGGCCGTCCAGCGCCTCATCGGTGGGCTGTCGTCCATCGGTGCCGAGCGGGACATCGCCTCGCGCCTGCACGTCGTGCTGCCCGGTTCACCCAACCGCGGCATGTTCGGCGGTGACGGTGCCTACGGCGAGTCCAAGTCCGCGCTGGATGCGGTGGTCAACCGCTGGAGCGCGGAAACGTCCTGGGCGCAGCGGGTCAGCTTCGCGCACGCGCTGATCGGCTGGACCAAGGGCACCGGTCTGATGGGTCACAACGACGCCATCGTGGGTGCCGTCGAAGAGGCCGGCGTCACCACCTACAGCACCGAAGAGATGGCTGCGATGCTGCTCGACCTGTGCTCGGTGGAGGCCAAGGTTGCCTCGGCCAACGCGCCGCTGAAGGTCGACCTCACCGGTGGACTCGGCGACGTCCAGCTCGACATGGCCGAACTGGCTGCCAAGGCCCGCGAGGAAATGACCGCCGAAGCAGCCGGATCCGACGACGAGCCGACAGCGGGCACCATCGCCGCCCTGCCGTCGCCGCCCCGCGGCTATGTCGCGAACACGCCGCCGGCGTGGGCCGACCTCGACGTCGATCCGGCCGACCTGGTGGTCATCGTCGGCGGCGCCGAACTGGGCCCGTACGGCTCGTCGCGCACCCGCTTCGAGATGGAGGTCGACAACGAGTTGTCGGCAGCCGGTGTGCTCGAATTGGCCTGGACCACCGGGTTGATCAAGTGGGAGGACGATCCCAAGCCGGGCTGGTACGACAGCGCGACCGGTGAGATGGTCGACGAGGCCGAGCTGGTGGAGCGCTACCACGACGCCGTCGTAGAGCGTTGCGGCATCCGCGAATTCGTGGATGACGGCGCCATGGAGGCCGACCACACCACGCCGCTGCTGGTCAGTGTCTTCCTCGACAAGGACTTCCGGTTCGTGGTGTCGTCGGAGGCCGACGCCCGAGCGTTCGTGGAGTTCGACCCCGAGCACACCGTCATCCGGCCGGTGCCCGACTCGTCGGACTGGGAGGTGATCCGCAAGGCGGGCACCGAGATTCGCGTGCCGCGCAAGACCAAGCTGTCGCGCACGGTGGGGGCGCAGATCCCGACGGGCTTCGACCCGACGGTCTGGGGCATCAGCCCGGACATGGCCAGTTCGATCGACCGGGTTGCGCTGTGGAACATTGTCGCCACCGTCGACGCATTCCTGTCGTCCGGGTTCACCCCGAACGAGCTGATGCGCTGGGTGCACCCCAGCCTGGTGGCCTCCACCCAGGGCACCGGTATGGGCGGTATGACGTCGATGGAGACGATGTACCACGGCAACCTGCTCGGCCAGGCCAAGCCCAACGACATCCTGCAGGAGGTCCTGCCCAACGTCGTTGCCGCGCACGTCATCCAGTCCTACGTCGGTAGTTACGGGTCGATGATCCACCCGGTCGGCGCGTGCGCCACCGCGGCGGTGTCCGTCGAGGAGGGGATGGACAAGATCCGCCTCGGCAAGGCCGAACTGGTGGTCACCGGCGGCTTCGACGATATGACGGTGGAGGCTGTCACCGGTTTCGGTGACATGGCGGCCACCGCCGCCACCGAGACGATGCGGGCCAAGGGCATCAGCGACTCGAAGTTCTCCCGCGCCAACGATCGTCGCCGGCTGGGCTTCCTGGAGGCGCAGGGCGGTGGCACCATCCTGCTGGCGCGCGGTGACCTGGCATTGAAGATGGGTCTGCCGGTGCTGGCCGTGGTGGGCTACGCGCAGAGCTTCGGCGACGGCGTGCACACCTCGATCCCGGCTCCGGGTCTCGGCGCACTGGGCGCCGGGCGCGGCGGCAGGGATTCGCAGCTGGCCCGCTCGCTGGCCAAGCTGGGCGTCGGCGCCGACGACATCGCGGTGATCTCCAAGCACGACACCTCGACGCTGGCCAACGATCCCAACGAGACGGAGCTGCACGAGCGGCTGGCCGACTCGATGGGCCGTGCGCCCGGGGCTCCGCTGTTCATCGTCAGCCAGAAGAGCCTGACCGGTCACGCCAAGGGCGGCGCGGCGGTCTTCCAGATGATGGGGCTCTGCCAGATCCTGCGCGACGGCGTCATCCCACCGAACCGCAGCCTGGACTGCGTCGACGACGAGTTGGCCTCCTCGGGGCACTTCGTGTGGCCGCGCGAGACCCTGCGACTGGGCGACAAGTTCCCGCTGAAGGCGGGTCTGGTCACCAGCCTGGGCTTCGGTCACGTGTCGGGTCTGGTCGCTCTGGTGCACCCGCAGGCGTTCCTGGCCTCGCTGAGCGAGCAGGAGCGGGCGGACTACACCAAGCGGGCGCACGAGCGGGTGCTGGCGGGTCAGCGGCGGCTGGCTTCGGCCATCGCCGGTGGACGGCCGATGTACGAGAAGCCTGCCGATCGCCGGTTCAACCATGACGAGCCGGAGAAGCGCCAGGAGGCGGCGATGCTGCTCGACCCGGCCTCACGGTTGGGCGATGACGACGCCTACGTGCGATAAAGTCGCGCCGTGGCAATAGTCGGAGTGGGGATTGACGTGGTCTCCATCCCAGATTTCGCCGAGCAGGTCGACCAGCCGGGAACCGTGTTCGCCGAGACGTTCACGCCAGGTGAGCGCCGCGACGCCGCCGACAAGAGTTCGGTGGCGGCGCGGCACCTGGCGGCTCGGTGGGCCGCCAAGGAAGCCGTCATCAAGGCGTGGTCCGGCTCGCGGTTCGCGCAGCGTCCGGTGCTGCCGGAAGGCATCCACCGCGACATCGAGGTGATCACCGACATGTGGGGCCGGCCCAAGGTCCGCCTCACCGGTGACATCGCCAAGCATCTGGCCGAGGTGACCATTCACGTGTCACTGACGCATGAGGGCGACACCGCGGCGGCGGTGGCCATCCTGGAGACCGGCTAAAGCTCAGCCGGTCTGGTGGGCGATCTGAATCAGGTTGCCGCAGGTGTCGTCCAGAACGGCAACCGTCACCGGACCCATGTCGGTGGGCTCCATGGTGAAACGCACCCCGAGCGCACTCAGCCGCTCGAACTCTGCGTGGACGTCGCCGACAGCGAACGATGTGAACGGGATGCCGTCATCGGTCAGTGCCTGCTTGAACGGTTTGGCAGCGGGATGGCCGTCCGGTTCCAGGACGAGTTCGGTGCCGGCCGGCTCCTCCGGGGAGACGACGGTGATCCAGCGGTGCTCGCCCATCGGGATGTCGTACTTGGTCGTGAACCCGAGCACCTCGGTATAGAACTTCAGCGCCTTGTCCTGGTCGTCGACGAGCACGCTGGTCATGGTGATTCGCACGGTGATTCCTTTGTGTTCTGCAGCCACCGCTCGACGATCGGTGCCAGCGGCGCGGTGTTGATGTAGTGGAACTTGTAGCGACCCGAGCGCTTCGTCTCCACCAGACCTGCGGCCACGAGAAGGTCGAGGTGTTGCGAAATCGCTTGTCGTGACGAACCGAGACCGTGTTTGGTCGCCAGGCGGGCGCAGATCTCGAACAGCGTCTGCCCGTTGCGCTCGGTCAGCTCGTCGAGGATCGTCCGGCGTGTGGGATCCGCCAACGCCTTGAAGACATCACCCACAACTGGGCACAATAGGCAAGCATTTCCTTGCATGTCAATGCCTGCCGCCTGCGCCCGCTAACGTCGTCGGTATGAGTGATCTCGTCGACCGCGTGCAGGCGGTGTTGCCCTCGGTGCGGGCTGACCTGGAGGACCTGGTCCGCATCCAATCGGTGTGGGCCGACCCGGCCCGGCGCGATGAGGTGCATCGCAGTGCGCGGGCTGTGGCTGACCTGTTGAGCAATGCGGGCTTCGCCCAGGTCGAGATCGTCGCCGAGGGCGGTGCTCCCGCGGTGATCGCGCACCATCCTGCGCCGCCCGGCGCGCCGACCGTGCTGCTGTATGCCCATCACGATGTTCAGCCCGAAGGCGAAGCATCGCAATGGAATTCGGATCCCTTCGAGCCGACCGAACGGGATGGGCGGCTCTACGGCCGCGGTACCGCCGACGACAAGGCCGGCATCGCAACCCACCTGGCGGCGTTCCGTGCGCACGACGGCAGGCCACCGGTCGGCGTCACGGTGTTCGTCGAGGGGGAGGAGGAGTCCGGCTCGCCGTCGTTGGGCACGCTGTTGGCCGCCCATAAGGACAAGCTGGCCGCCGACGTCATCGTGATCGCCGACTCGGACAACTGGACCTCCGAAATCCCGGCGCTGACAGTGTCATTGCGCGGACTGGCCGACTGCGTGGTCGAGGTCGCCACCCTGGACCACGGACTGCACTCGGGGCTGTGGGGCGGGGTGGTACCCGACGCGCTCAGTGTCCTGGTCCGCCTGCTGGCCAGCCTGCACGACGACGACGGCAACGTCGCCGTGCAGGGCCTGTACGAGACGAGCGCTGCGGACGTCGACCGCGGCCCGCAGTGGGTGCGGGCCGAGTCCGGTCTGCTCGACGGGGTGCAAGAGATCGGCTCGGGCAGTGTGGCCCAACGGATGTGGGCCAAGCCCGCGATCACCGTCATCGGCATCGACACGACACCGATCGGCAAAGCGTCGAACACCCTGACGCCGCGGGCCCGCGCCAAGGTCAGCATGCGGGTCGCTCCCGGCGGGGATGCGGCTGCCCATCTGCATGCGCTGCGCCGCCACCTCGAGCAGCACGCCCCCTGGGGCGCACACGTCAAAGTCATTCCGGGCGATATCGGCCAGCCGTATGCGATCGATGCCAGCGGCCCGGTCTACGACGCGGCGCGGGCCGCCTTCCGGGAGGCCTGGGGCACCGACGTCGTCGACATGGGGATGGGCGGCTCGATCCCGTTCATCGCCGAGTTCGCCACCGCGTTCCCCGACGCCACGATCCTGGTGACCGGAGTGGAGGACCCGGGCACGCAGGCGCACAGCATCAACGAGAGCCTGCACCTGGGGGTGCTGGAGCGGGCCGCCACCACCGAGGCGCTGCTGCTGGGGAAGCTGGGCGAGCGCTGAAGCGACACATGCACATCCTGAGCGTCGGACCGCCGCTCAGGATGTGCTGGCTCGCCAGTTCGCGACCACCTCGCTCGTGCGGAGCGCTCGGTCGTACATGCGGAACTGGCGGAGTTCACCGCGCATTCGCGGCGCCAGCCTCAAGGTGGGGGCGGCATCGAAGGTCCGCAGCTCGCGCGCAAACCTCGCCCATCCGAACTGCCGCCGGTCGCCGCCGTCGTTGAACTTCCCATCCACGACGAAGCTGATGATCTTGGGTCCGCCGTCGACGATGATTCCCACGTGGTGCCAGACACCGGGTTGCAACACACCTGGATCACAGTCCCACGAGACTTCGGCCAGGCCGAAGTCGCGCACCACGCGGGACGGCCCTTCGAACCACGGGCCGAGGGCGCCCCGTATTGAAAGCTGCAGGGTGCCACGGTCTGTCGTGCTGACAGCCAGGCCGTCACCATTTTCGTCGCGGTTGTCCACGATGACCTGCCCGAAATCTAGGGATTCCAGGTTCAGCAAGAAATCGAGAGTGAATCCTCTGCTTTCTTGCTCTTTCGTCCCACTCCCAAGATCCGGCAGGAGCGAGATCGGCAACGTACGTGGTTCGCGCACGATGTCGTCGCCGCCGTCCACGATGAGCCCATTTTGGGTGACGGTCCGAGCAGTGTGTTGGTTCCAGAGCATTTCGAGAAACTCCGCCGGAACTTCGTGGACGCGCGCGATGCTCTTCTGGGTCTCGGTGAAGAAGTACCGTCCGTTGTCCGCTACAAAGTCCGGGTAACTCATACGAACACTCGGGTTCACGTCGTACAGCAGGATTTCCGGCTCTGACCAGGCGATCACCTTTCCCGTCGGTGAGTCGATTTCGTGGCCGGCGGCAAGCCAGGCGGGGTTGCGCTGGCTCCGGACCGTGTTCCCGCCGTGATTGTGAAACCAGTAGAGATAGCGCCCATTTCCGGCGTTCCATACGAAGTTTGCGGCTCGGGTGTTCTTCACTTTTCGCGCGCCGGGGCCGTAAGTCATGAACTCGGGTTGTGTCCATGTGTGCCCTTGGTCCCTTGAATAGGCCTGTGCGGGGTTATCGGTCGCGGTGCGGTAGACGGTGAACAGGCTGCCGTCCGAAAGCGCAACGATGCTTTGCTCTTCAGCAATGGGTCCCACCGGTGCGCGCAGGCCGATGTCTCCGTCAGGCAGAGTTTCCCAGCGGATCTTGGCCGGGTCGCGCTCGGCCAGAATATTGTCGCTACGGAGAAAATTGCCTTCCGATTCTGCGATGAACTCGTCACCCCCGAAGTTGCCCACCTTGTGCAGGGTGACGTAGACGGCATCGCGATCGATCAGGGGACGTCCGACCTGCCAGAAGAAGCGCACCTTGCCGCCGTATATGTTCCGGCGGTCGATGTCGGTCTCACGGACGGGTATCTCGTACCGCGCGGTGGACCAAGACCTACCGTTGTCGTCGCTGTATTTGAAGACGAAGGCGCCGAGCGTGTCGACACGCTTGTCCATGGTCCCGTCAATGCGCTTGACCTCGCGCAAGTTGTCCTTGTTGTAATTGTAAAACGCATAGATTCTGCCGAAGGGCGTCTTCAGCAGCGTGGCATAGGCGGACTCAGGCGGTCCCGGTGGTTCGATGGCGATCAAAGGCGACCATGTGTGGCCGAAATCGCTGCTGCGTATAACCACGACATGCTCACTGGTGGCCCCTTCGCCGCCGCCTGACGTGGTGAGGACACACACCCATGCGCGGTCGTCAGCTTTAACTATGTAGGGCTGGTCGGCATAGGCCTCATCGGGGATCGTCCAGCCACTGCTGATATCGCGCCATTTATCGCGCGCGCCCGGAGTAGAACTCGAGCCAGACTCGGGCGCCGCGGAACGCTCCGGGGGCGCCAAGGTCTGGCCGAGGAGCAGCCGATCAACTCCGACTCCGATGCCGCCCCCAACCAGAGCGGCCGCGCCGGCGAGGCCAGCTCCGGCGAGTACATGGCGACGATTCGTCGGCATGCTCGTAAGTTATCACTGGCAAACCGCAGTCGCCCCGTCTTGGTGAGTGCTTACGAGGCAGCCGGAAACCACAGCCGGAAAGCTAGACCGAGATGTCGCGGCGCAGTTTGGCGACGTGCCCGGTGGCCTTGACGTTGTACTGAGCGACCTCGATCTTGCCCTTCTCGTCGACAACGAACGTCGACCGGATGACGCCCTGCACGGTCTTGCCGTACATCTTCTTCTCGCCGTAGGCGCCCCACGCGGTGAGGACCTTCCTGTCGGGATCTGAGAGCAGGGGGAACGTCAGCTCGTCGCGCTCGGTGAACTTGGCCAGCTTCTCCGGCTTGTCGGGGGAGATGCCGACCACGTCGATGCCCGCGCCGTTGAGTTCGGCCAGGCTGTCCCGGAAGTCGCAGGCCTGTTTGGTGCAGCCGGGCGTCATCGCGGCCGGATAGAAGTACACGATCACCTTGCGGCCTTTGAAGTCGGACAGCTTGACGGTCTTGCCGCTGGCGTCAGGCAGGCTGAACGCCGGCGCCGTGTCGCCGACTTCGAGGCGTGCTGTGTCGGTCACCTAGTAGTCCCTTCCTCCACCGGTGCATCGGGGTTAGCCCGGGTTGATCTAGGGTAGTTCGGCAGAGCGGCGATTTGGAGGACGGAAGTGGCTGACCGGGACCCCGAGGTCATCAAGGCCGAGATCGACCAGGCGCGTGACCGGCTGGCGGTCACGGTGGACTCGCTGGCCGAGCGTGCCAACCCACAGCGCATCGCCGACGATGTCAAGGCCGCCGTGTTGCGCTTCGTCACGAAGCCGCCGGTGGCCGCGGCGCTGGCCGGTGTCAGCGTGGTGACCGTCGTCCTGGTCATCCGCCGCATCCGTAACGGCTAACCGCGACCGCCGAACGCCGCTGCGTGGCGGTCGGCAGCGGTGCTGCTCGCATAGCACTTGAACCCATTGTGCCGCAGTCCCTTTCGCATGACCCCGGCAGCCGTTACGCTTCGCTCGTCGGTGGAGGTGAGCGGCTCGTACCCGGGCGGAACTGCGTTACGCAGTTGGGGCGAGCACGAACTCGACGAGGACGTCTGTCATCCCGGGAATCGCGTCTGCCGGGATGACCTCGTAACCGTGTGTGCTCAGCGTGGGCAGACACAGCAATCCCGACCGGGCGGTCTGCCCTACTGCGACGGAGTGCGACGCGTCGGATTCGAATGCCCCGAGAACAGCCGCTTGCGGGGATAAGTCGAGCTTTGTGGCGATGTCCATCAGCCGATCGGCGATGTTCTTGTCGTAGATGGACTTCTCGTCGCTGTAGGCAACGATGGGCCCGCCCCCGACGGTGGTGGCGTACTCCGCTTCGGTCGGCCCGACCTCGAGGGCCAGGGTCATGTCGCCCGGCAGCGCGTGGCTGGCGTAGGTGCCGCCGATGCCGCCGATCTCCTCGCTGACGGTGAAGACGAAATAGACGTCCGCCGGTGCGCGGCGGCCATCCGCGTGCAGGCGCCGAGCCGTTTCCAGCAGGGCCGTCACCGAAGCCCTGTCGTCCATGAAGTAGCAGCCGAGATATCCGCCCACCTCCACGAGACGGCGCTTGCTGCGGTCGATGCAGACCCGGGTGCCGGGCCGGACGCCCGCGGCGGCGAGTTCCTCGGTGGTGCGGCCGGTGAAGACGTAGACGTGGTGCCAGTCCAGTGACTTGTCACCGCGGTCCGGCTTCGTCTGCCAGATCCGCCAGCTCTCGGTAGTGGTGTGCTCCGAGCCCAGGGTCAGCACCGCGGGCACAATGCCGTGGTTTCCCAGCGCCGCCACCGGACCCAACCCGAAGTTGCCCGGATACATGGTTCCCAGGGGCGTCAGGTGCAGTGTTCCGTCCGGATTGATGCGTTTGACGAGCATCGAGAGTTCGTCCATGTGTGCCATCACCCGAATCGGAGAGTGGCTCTCGTCACCGGACCCGCGGAGCAGCCCCACCAGGTTGCCGGCCTCGTCCACCCAAACCTCGTCGACCAGCGGCGTGAGTTCGCGACGGCAGATGTCGCGGACGGCATCCTCCTGACCGACCGGCCCGTAGGCGGCCAGCAGCTCCTGTAACAACGGACGATTCAGGTCCCGGACTGAGTGGTGTGGATCGTGGGTCATCGAAAGTGAGTAACCGGTTATCGGTCCGATAATCGCGGTGGGAAATTCACAGGAAGTCATTTACATAGTTAATGAATGTTTTGGTTATCCCTCGACTGGACGTGAAGGGAAGCCGACAGTGACGACTACCGACCCGATGACCGACGCACCGGCGGTCGATACCGAACTCGACGCCGTCGTCGAGACCACCCGACGGCGGCAGCGGATGGACCGGGAGCATCCCCGCTACAAGTGGGTGGCGTTGTCGAACACGACGCTGGGTGCACTGCTGGCCTCGATCAACTCCTCGATCGTGCTGATCTCGCTGCCGGCTATTTTTCGCGGCATCGGGCTCAACCCGTTGGCGCCCGGAAACGTGGGCTACCTGCTGTGGATGCTGATGGGATATCTCGTCGCCACCGCCGTGCTGGTGGTGCCGCTGGGCCGGCTGGGCGACATCTTCGGCCGGGTCCGCATCTACACCCTGGGCTTCGTGGTGTTCACGATCGCGGCGATCGCCCTGTCCTTCGACCCCTTTCATCTGGCGAGTGGCGCGGTGTGGCTGATCGGCTGGCGGGTGGTCCAAGGCGTCGGCGGCGCCATGCTGATGGCGTGTTCGGCGGCGATCCTCACCGATGCCTTTCCCAGTCGCCAGCGGGGGATGGCCTTGGGCGTCAATCAAGTGGCCGCGATAGCCGGCCAGTTTCTCGGGTTGCTGATCGGCGGTCTGCTGTCGCAATGGGATTGGCGGGCGGTGTTCTGGGTCGGCGTGCCGCTCGGGCTGGCCGGAACCATCTGGAGTTTCCGGTCTCTGGTGGAGGTCGGTGTCCGTACCCCGGCCAAGCTGGACTGGTCGGGTACCGCGCTGTTCGCTGTCGGATTCACTGTGCTGCTGGCCGGCATCACCTACGGCATTCAGCCCTACGGGGGGCACCCGACCGGCTGGACCAATCCGTGGGTGCTGGGCGCCATCGGGTCGGGCGTGGTGCTGCTGGCGGTGCTGTGCATCGTCGAGCTCCGGGTTCGCGCTCCGATGCTCGACGTCCGCCTGTTCACGTCCAAACCGTTTGCCCTGGGCAACCTTGCGGGGTTGATGGCGGCGGTCGGGCGCGGGGGACTGCAGTTCATGCTCATCATCTGGCTGCAAGGGATCTGGTTGCCATTGCACGGCTACAGCTTCGAATCGACTCCGTTGTGGTCGGGCATCTATCTGCTGCCGATGACTCTCGGCTTCCTGGTGGCCGGCCCGCTGTCGGGCACGCTATCCGACAAGTTCGGCTCGCGTCCCTTCGCCATCGGCGGCATGTTGTTGATGGCCGCGACTTTCCTTGCGCTGATGGTCATTCCGGTGAACTTCAGCTTCTGGGTGTTCGGGGCGCTGATCTTCCTCAATGGTGTGGGAGGCGGCGTCTTCACCTCGCCGAACACGGCAGCGATCATGTCCAGCGTGCCGGCGTCCGAGCGCGGTGCCGCCTCGGGCATTCGGGCCACGTTCACCAACGCCGGCATGTCGCTGTCGATCGGCATCTTCTTTTCGCTGATGATCGCCGGCCTGGCCAAGTCGTTGCCGGGCACGCTGAGCGCCGGGCTCCAGCAGCAGGGCGTCTCGCTGACCGACGCACACCGCATAGCGGAGCTGCCGCCGGTGGGCAGCTTGTTCGCGGCGTTCCTGGGCTACAACCCGATCGGCGAGCTCATGGGTGACACGCTGCAGCAGCCGGGCGTGAATGCATCGGTGCTGACGGGCAAGGAGTTCTTTCCGAACCTGATTTCGGGGCCGTTCCACGCCGGGCTGACGGTGGTGTTCATCGCCGCGGCGGTGATGATGGTGATCGGGGCGGCCGCGTCGTGGGTCAACCCGGGGCGCGTCGCCGAGAGTGACTAGCGGCGGCGCAGCCAGTCCCCGAGCGAGCGGCGGAAGCCGGGGGGATTGGCCGTCAGACCCAGCCGGCCGCAGCTGTGCACGTGCAGCGGAGTCGCCGGTGCGGGTGTCTGCGGAGCTACCTCGCCCTGGGGGTGGGAAACGAGGTTTTCCGGCTTCATGCGGCTAAGTCCTCACTGCGTCACTGGACGCGCGGTCCGGGGGCGGCTGTTGGTCAGTACAGCTAACGCCGACTATAACACCGCATTTTGCATAAGTGCAGCACAAAGCACTACTTCGGATCGTGGATAACCCTTCCGGTTATCTTCATGTCGACATTTTTGCTGGTCAGTAGACTGTCCCGGCGTTTTGCCCAGCAGATTCACAGCGATGCATCTCACAGGCGTCGCCGACTGGTACACCCGCAACCTCGGGCAACGTCGAAGTCGTGATCAGGGCAGGGCGATCGGCAGCCGTTCCCAGCCCCGCACGGTCGAGGTCGGTGCCAGTTTGGCGTTCGCGTAGTCGATGTCCCACTCGGGGAAGCGGTTGAGCAGCTCGTCGAGCGCGACCCGCCCCTCGATGCGGGCCAGGTTGGCGCCGAGGCAGTAGTGGACACCCTTGCCGAATGTCAGATGGCTGATGGTGTCGCGGTGGATGTTGAAGCTGTCGGGGTCGTCGTAGCGGCGCGGATCGCGGTTGGCGGCGCCGAACAGCAGGAGCATCGCGCTGCCGGCGGGCACCGTTGTGCCGTAGCACTCGAAGTCTTTGAGCACATAGCGCCCGACGTGCGGGCCGGTGGGTTCGAAGCGCAGTGTCTCGTCGATCGCCCGGTTCAGCAGCGAGCGGTCGTTGCGGACGTCGCGGCGCTGATCGGGGTGCTCGGCCAGAACCTTGGCCAGCCAGCCGATCAGCCGCCCGGTGGTCTCGTTGCCTGCGCCGGCTACCACCTGGGTGTAGTGCAGCACCTCTGTCCGGGTGAGTTTGCGGCTGACCCCGTCGGAATCGACGAACTCGACGTTGAGCAGTGCGGTCATCAGATCGTCGGAGGGGTTGTTCGCCCGCCATTCGACGTAGTCGGCGTAGATCCGGCCGTCGGCGATGCGGTCGGGGTCGGCGACTTTCATCGGGGTCCCGGGTTTGGTGCGCAGGTTGGCGTCATTGGCATCGCGCACCGAAACCTGTTCGGACTCCGGTATTCCCAGCAGCATGCCGATCACGCGCATCGGCATCATCGAGGCCAGTTCGGCGATGATGTCGAACCCGCCGGAGCCGACCAGCGGATCGAGGCAGCCCACGCAGTACCGGCGGATCTGGTCTTCGATCTCCGCCATCCGCCGCGGTGTGAACACCCGCGACATCAGCCCGCGCAGTTGGGTGTGGGCGGGCGGATCCTGGAACATCATCACGCCGCCGGGCATGTCGAAGTCGGACTTGATCAGCTCCAGGATGTCGCTGCGGCTGTTGGAGAACGTCTCCCAGTCCGACAGCGCGGCCTCGACGTCGGCGTGCCGCGACAAGGCCCAGAAGTCGTAGCGCTCGTTGCGGTAGATCGGCGCCTCGTCGCGCAGGCGGGCATACACCGGATACGGGTCGGTGACGATGTCGACGTCATACGGGTCGTAATAGACGGTGTCGTTCGCAATCGCCATATCCATCCCCGGTCCTGGCCCCGTTGCGTGCTGAGCGATCGCTCAAACGCTCGGGTGGTGCCATGTTTAGCAGCCCCGGCGAGCACCGGTCAAGGATGTTGCTGGACGAAAACGACGCCGGGGTTCAGGATTCCGGCCGGGTCGAAACTGTGCTTGATCCGCTGCATCAAGGCCAGCTTGGCCGGATCCTCGAGCTCGCAGAAATAGTCGGCCTTGGCCCGCCCGACGCCGTGTTCGCCGGAGATCGCCCCACCCAGCGACATCCCCATCGCGAAGATCTCGGTGAGCAGCTTCTTGCGGGTTTTCGGATCTTTGCAGAACAGCACGCCGTGCACGTTGCCGTCGCCGGCATGCCCGCACCCGCTCATGCCGACGCCTTCGGCCATTGCGATGTCCCGGGCCCGGCGCAGGAACTCCGGCATAGACGCCCGGGGCACGACGACATCGATGATGTCGTCGGCTCCGATCGCCTTGGCCGTCCAGAAGACGTTCTCCCGCGCCACGATCAACCGGCGCGCTGAATTGCCTTGCAGTACATACGCATCCAAGGCGCCCCAGTCGGTGAGCAGCGCGCCCAGCGCGGTGGCGTCCTCGTCGAGGCGGTCGGTGTGGTTGTTCTCCAGGGCGACGACGAGGTAGGCCGCGCAGGTCTCGCGGATCTCCTCGGGGATGCCCAGCTCCAGCTTCTCGGCGTTGACGATCGCGGCCATCACGACGTTGTCGATGTACTCGACGATCGTCGGGTTCAGCCCGCTCGAGATCAGCTTCGGCACGGCGGCCATGACCTGGTCGAAATCGTCGAACGGCGCCAGCACGGTGACACTGTGCGCCAGCCGGGGCACCAGCTTGACGGTGACCTCCGTCGCCAGCGCCAAGGTGCCCTCGGAGCCGATGATCAGCTGCGTGAGGTCGTACCCGGTGGAGATCTTCGACATCTTGCCGCCGGTACGGATGATCTCGCCGGTGGGCAGGACGGCCTGCAGGCCGAGCACGTTGTGGCGGGTGACTCCGTACTTCACCGCGCGCATGCCGCCGGCATTGGTCCCGACGTTGCCGCCGACGCTCGACGACAGCTCGCCCGGGTACACCGTGTAACTCAGCCCGACGCGGGCGGTCTCGGCATCCAGCTCGGTCAGGGTGACACCGGGCTGCACCACCGCGACGTGATTGTCGGTGTCGATCTCGACTATGGCGTTCATCCGCTCGAATGAGATCAGCAGCCCGTCGGCGACCGGCTGGGCGGCACCGGACAGCCCGCAACCCGATCCTCGGGCGGTCACCGAAACATGGTGTTCGCTGGCGGTTTTCAGCAGCGCGGCGACCTCTTCGGCGGTGGCTGGCTTGGCGAGGTAGGCGGGACGTTGCGGCGGGATGGTCAGCGCTTCGTCGTGGCCGTAGTCGTCGGAGATGGCGTCGCCGGTCAGCAGGTGGGTGCGCCCGACGATGTCGGAGAAGAGTGCCGCCAGATCGGCCATGGCCAAACCCTAGTCAGCAGGGCTCAGGATCGACAGGTCTGCGGCTCTGGGGAGCGAGGGAATTCGGTGGCGTCGCTGCACATGACAAGAGCCCCGCCCGAGGGGCGGGGCTCTTGCTGTGGTGCGCCGTCAGGGTTTCGAACCCCGGACCCGCTGATTAAGAGTCAGCTGCTCTACCAACTGAGCTAACGGCGCGTGACCGCGTCGCCGACTTTAACAAACACCACTGCCGAACATGAAATCCCGCTGGTGGACTCGGCCGGGCCGCTGATCTGCATGGTCGCCACCAGTCTGGAAGTTCCCTTAGACTATTGCCAAACATTCCCAGCGTTTGCACAGCTAGCAGGATTTGAGGGCGGTATGTGGCAGGTCGGCTCGCTGAACCGGCCGGGGCGTCGAACCCGGCTGGCGGCCCTCGCGATCATCCCCGCCCTGCTCATCGGGCTCAGCGGGTGCAGCAGCGGTGAGTCGGCGCCCGCGCCGGTCAAGGTCATTGCGGACAAGGGCACACCCTACGGCGACCTGCTCGTGCCGCAGCTGACGGCGTCGGTCAAGGACGGAGCGGTCGACGTGCCGCTCGACCGCCCGGTGACGGTGCGCGCCACCGGCGGGGTCCTGGGGTCGGTGATGATGGTCAACGAGTCCGGCAAGCAGGTGGCCGGCACGCTCAGTCCGGACGGCGTGACGTGGTCGACCAGTGAGCCGCTGGGCTACAACAAGAGCTACACGCTGAGCGCGCAGTCGATGGGTCTCGGCGGCGTGACGACCGAGAAGCTGACCTTCGAAACGCAGTCGCCGGAAAACCTGACAATGCCCTACCTTTTGCCCGGTGACGGCGAGGTCGTCGGCGTCGGACAGCCGATCGCGGTGCGCTTCGACGAGAACATTCCGAATCGCCTGGCGGCCGAACGGGCGATCAAGGTGACCACCAACCCGCCCGTCGAAGGCGCGTTCTACTGGCTGAACAACCGTGAGGTGCGCTGGCGCCCGGAGAACTTCTGGAAGCCGGGCACCACGGTCGACGTCCAAGCCAACACCTATGGGGTCGATCTCGGTGACGGGTTGTTCGGCCAGCAGAACTTGTCGTCGCGCTTCACCATCGGGGACGAGGTGATCGCGACCGCCGACGACAACACCAAGCAGCTGACCGTCCGGCGCAACGGCGAGGTCATCAAGACCATCCCGATCTCGATGGGCAAGAACAGCACCCCGACCAACAACGGTGTCTACATCGTCGGCGACCGGTTGTCGCACATGATCATGGATTCGTCGACGTACGGCGTTCCGTCCAACTCGCCCAACGGCTATCGCACCGAAGTGGATTGGGCCACCCAGATGTCCTACAGCGGCATCTACGTCCACTCGGCGCCGTGGTCAGTGGGCGCGCAGGGATATTCGAACACCAGCCACGGCTGCCTGAACGCCAGTCCGAGCAATGCGCGGTGGTTCTATGACAACACCAAGCGCGGCGACATCGTCGAAGTCCGCAACACCGTCGGCTCGACGTTGCCGGGCACCGAGGGGCTCGGTGACTGGAACATTCCGTGGCAGCAGTGGAAAGCGGGCAACGCCAACGCTTAGTTGCGGTCGTCGAAATTGCGGACGAACGACAGCACGCGGGGCGACAAGTGCGGGGGAGTCCAGGGTTCGTGGGTTGATCCCGGCGCCGATTTCACAGCGTGCAAACCCTTTTCGCCGCCGAATCGGCCGATCAGCTCTGTGACGGCGGCGACGTCCTCCGCGACAGTCGGATACAGGATATTGTCGATCTGCTCCTGCAAGGCCGTCAGTTTCGGCTGAATCCCCTTGACCATGTCCAGCACGCTGGGATCGCGGCTCAGCGTGGCGAGGTCGCCGGGCGCCAGCCATTGTTTGCCCGGCTGATTCGCGCGTGCTGCCATGCGCTCCCGGTCCAGGTGAACGTCCACATACGGCTCGCCATGTCGGCGCGCGGTGAACTGGTACCGAAGCGCGTTGCTTTCGTCGTGCTGCAACCACTCATTCAGCTCGCTCAGCCATCGGTAGTCGAACGACGATTCCGTGAGGTCGTCGAACAACGCATCAACCGCCCGGGCCTGAGGGCTGTTGTGGCCGAACACTTTCGACGCGGTAGCGACCGACCGTTGTCGATGGCTGTGTACGGCGGCGGTGACGGCGACCAGAGCCGACCCGATCTTGCGTCGACGCCCGTCGTTAATGCGCTCGTCGAAGGTGGAACCGTGGGTCGTCTGTAGGTCGAGAACGATGCCGGTCACGACGTCAGATAACGTGTCGCTCTCAATTATTATGTGCTGCAACCACTCTCGGTTCACCATTGCTCGAAGGCGGCCGTAGGCCTCGCGATAGCGCTTGTTCTCGGAATCCGTGAGCGCGCACACCTTGTCAAACGTGATCCCGGTGTCCACCGTCGGCCCGGCGCCCGATGCCTGCAGGCTGGTCACCAGCGCGACGGTGCGGGCGTTGATGTCGTCAACCGGCGGACCGCCCTCGTGCAGCCAGCGGTCGCACTCGCGCCGCAGTGTGCCCAGGCAGCGCGTTATCGAGGTGTGCATCGCTGATGCGGTCATCCGGTCGCGAACGTCGGCGGTGCGGTAGTAATCAAGGGTCGCCGAGGTCATTGCATGTGCCAGGGCTTGGAGGGTCCCGAGAACCACCAGGATGGCCGGGTCGTCGTGCGGCGGGGGATCCGCGGCTGCGGCACCCTGCCATATCTCCCAGGCGTCGGCGCAATAGTCGAATGGGTCGTCAGCGTCGATGGAGTCTAGGGCTGCGCGGAAGGCGTCGAGTCGATCGGTCCAGACACCGAGAGGGCCGGTGTCCCCGGCGAACCCGCTCGATTCAGTGGTTATGTCGTGGCCGTGCATGCTGCAACCTCCCCCAGCTAAGCGCTGCAGTTATTACCAGACGGTAGCTCATGCTCGGATGTTTATGTCAGTTAACTGCGACGAGCGGACGGAATCTTTACCATTTCGGTGTCCTGGGCGACCGGATCAGCCCTCGTGAGCCGCGCAAAGGCGGTATTTGAACCGGCAGCCTCAGATGGACACCTGTCCGTTTCGCCGGGCCGAGGAACAAATCGTTGGTGCTACGCAGAGAGTTGGTTGCCAAACTTGGTGGCAACCTCTAATCCGGCCATCGTGGCCGCACTGCGGGACGTGACCGTGGCGGGCCCTGGCAAACCTTCGTGCTGCCACTGCTCGCATTGGAGACGTACTGCGTTCAGCTCATCGATCAGTGAGGCGTGGATGGCGGAGAGCGTCAGCGGATGCGCGCCTCTCGCTGTGCTGTGGTGATCGCGAGCAGTCGACGTGATCGCCGCCGCCAACACCTCAATTACGCCCAGGACTAGAAGCATTGCCGGATCGGTGGCCGAGGGGGGATCGGAGATGGCTGCGCTTTCCCAGATGTCCCACGCGTCCTCGCAGAACGTGTACGGGTCGTCGGCATCGATTGAGTCGAGCGCGGTGACGAACGCCGCCAGGCGGTCCTGCCAGGCGGCCAATTGCTGCGAACCGTCGATTTCAGCGAATTCGTTAGTGGTCATTACTTGGGTCCCTTCGCGATATGCGTCCCCCCGGACGCGAAGCCGTTGTCCTGCTCTTTACCCCGTTGTGAAGATTTTGAATCATCAATCTTTGCCAGGGGCCACCTGGACGCAGTGAGTCTGGCCACAGCGTGCAGCCGTCCGTCCGGGCAATAAGGGCTCGCGCCGGCCGCTCCGGAACCATGCTTCGTGATCAGTGAACTATTAGCTCGCTCGTAACCGGTCGGCCAACGCTCCCGTAACTAAGCGGCCGGGAGTGGATGTTCATGGCGCAGCCGAACCTTGCGGCGTCAGGGCTGATAGCCGGGAACGAGCAGCTGCCCCGGGTAGTTGACGTACAGGGCCAGGCAGGCGAGGTTGTGCCTGCAACCGATGATTGCCCCGGCGTCGGGTGCGGCGCCGACGACTTGGTTGCCCCGCGACGGCAGGTTGCAGTTCACGACGTAGGGGTTCAAGGGGACGATCCCGTTGACACACGGTTGCGGGCCACTGGCAATCTGGCTGGCCGGTGGGTTGAACGAGCTGAACCCCAAGCCCAGCATGGCAGTGCCGATTCCGAGGACGGCCACCGCGAGTGCACGTCCAGATCTGCCGCAGTTCCTCTTCTTCATCTGGTTTGACTTCATCGTCAAGACTCGCTCTCTACGGGGTGAGCACCTGTTCACGCTGACCGGACGCCCAGTAGCTATTCGGAGCCGCATGACCGCCGGATTGGTCGGGGACGGATCGCGAAGCGAGCACTGCGCCACACGGCTTCGGCGGGCTGCCCGCAGTTCGGGGTCATGCGGAACGGCTGTAGGGCTACAGCAAGGTTGCGATAAGAGCGCAAGCTCCTTGGGCACAAAAAAAGTCAGGCCCCGAAATCGGGGCCTGACCTGCAGGGTGGCTGACGGGACTCGAACCCGCGACAGCCAGGATCACAACCTGGTGCTCTACCAACTGAACTACAGCCACCATCGCTGCGAACCGTCCGAAGGCGGCAGCAGCGTCGTCGATACTAGCTGTTGTCAGCCTCTCCAGCCGAATCCGATTCGCCCGGGGCGTCAAGCTCGGCCGCGGCAGCGGCAATCTCGCTGGTAGACGGCCCTGGCTGGGGGACGAACGCGGTGCGTCGGTAGTACTTCAGCTCGCGGATCGACTCCTGGATGTCGGCCAGTGCGCGGTGGGCGAGCCCCTTTTCCGGCTGTCCGTAATAGATCCGCGGATACCAACGCCGGCACAGTTCCTTGATCGAGCTGACGTCGATCATCCGGTAGTGCAGGTAGTTGTCCAGCGTCGGCATGTCCCGCGCGATGAACCCGCGATCGGTGGCGATCGAATTGCCGGCCAGTGGCGCGGTCTTGGCCTGCTTCACGTGGGAGCGGATGTACTCCATCACGAGTTCCTCGGCGGCCGGCACGTCGATGACCGACGCGCGGACCTCCTCGGTGAGCCCGGACCGGCTGTGCATCTGGGTGACGACCTCGACCATTCCGTCTAGTGACTCGTCGTCGGCATGGATGACGACGTCGATGCCCTCACCGAGGACGTTGAGCTCGGCATCGGTCACCAGGGCGGCGATCTCGATGAGCTTGTCGGTCCGCAGATCGAGGCCGGTCATCTCGCAGTCGATCCACACCAATTCTTCACGCACAGCGCTCAACCCTAAGCCCCCGCCGGCTTGTAGTGTCGTAGCGGCCATCACCCGAGCGACCACGGAGGCGGCCGATGAGCAGCGAATCGACGACGACCCCTGCCCAGCAGATCGCCGCGGGGTACGCGACGACCGGGGCGACACTCGATCTCGGCTCGGTGGTCATCGACGGCGCAGTCGATCCGGCGGCCCAGGTCCGCATCCCGCTTGCCATGATGAACCGCCACGGCCTGGTCGCCGGGGCCACCGGCACCGGTAAGACCAAGACGCTGCAGGTGATCGCCGAGCAGTTGTCGGCCGCCGGGGTACCGGTGATGATGGCCGACGTCAAAGGTGACCTGTCCGGTTTGTCGCGGCCGGGGGAGTCCAGTGACCGGACCCTGCAGCGCGCCAAGGACACTGGCGACGACGGCTGGGTGGGCGCGCCGTTTCCCGTCGAGTTCCTTTCACTGGGCACCGGCGGAATCGGCGTCCCGGTGCGCGCCACGATCTCGGCGTTCGGGCCTATCCTGCTGTCAAAAGTGTTGGGGCTCAACGCCACTCAGGAGTCCACGCTGGGGCTGATCTTCCACTGGGCCGACCAGCAAGGGCTGCCGCTGCTGGACCTGAAAGATCTGCGGTCGGTGATCACCTATCTGACCAGCGACCAGGGCAAGGAGACGCTGAAGACCATCGGCGGGGTGTCCGCCCAGACCGCGGGTGTCATTCTGCGCGCACTGGTCAACCTCGAGGCCGAGGGCGGCGACACCTTCTTCGGGGAGCCCGAGATCGACCCCGCCGATCTGCTGCGCGTCGACGCGCAGGGCCGCGGCGTCATCACCCTTCTTGAGCTCGGCGACCAGGCCGCGCGACCGGTGATGTTCTCCACGTTCCTGATGTGGGTGCTCGCCGACCTGTTCACCTACCTGCCTGAGGTCGGTGACGTCGACAAGCCCAAGTTGGTGTTCTTTTTCGACGAGGCGCATCTGTTGTTCACCGATGCGTCCAAAGCGTTCCTGCAACAGGTCGAGCAGACGGTCAAACTGATCCGCTCCAAAGGCGTCGGGGTGTTTTTCTGCACCCAGCTGCCCACCGACGTGCCCAACAACGTGCTGTCGCAACTGGGTGCCCGCATCCAGCACGCGCTGCGGGCGTTCACGCCGGATGATCAGAAGGCACTGTCGAAGACGGTGCGCACCTATCCCAAGACCCAGTTCTACGATCTGGAAACGGATTTGACGTCATTGGGCATCGGCGAGGCCATCGTCACGGTGCTCTCCGAGCGCGGCGCTCCGACTCCGGTGGCGTGGACCCGGCTGCGCCCGCCGCAGTCGCTGATGGACACCATCGGCCCCGATGCGATCAAGGCCGCGGCGCAGTCGAGTTCGCTGTTCGCCAAGTACGGCCAGACCGTCGACCGCGAATCCGCCTACGAGATGTTGGCGACGAAACTCGCACCGCCTCCGGCCGAGCCCGTCGACCTGCCGCCGCTGTTGCCCACCGGAATCGACCTGCCGCCGATGCCCAAGCCGCAGAAGGCCGAGCCCGGCGTGCTCGATCAGGTGATGAACAGCCCGGCGTTCAAGAGCGCGATGCGCTCGGCGGGCACCGTGATCGGCCGCGAGATCACCCGCAGCATCTTCGGGACCGGTCGCCGGCGGCGCTAGGCGCCGAGATCGACGAAATGCGGCCATCTACTCGCACTTCTGCTGCCAAGTGTCGGTTTGGGCGAGAAAGCTAGTCGCCGCCCAGCTTCTTGTAGACCGCGCCGACGATCGGCGTGACGATCGAGCGCGGCGCGTACCCCGACGCCACCGACATCGCCTTGGACGTCAGGCCGGGCACCACCCGCATCTTGTTGTGCTCCAAGCCATCCAGCGAGATCCGTGCCGTGTACTCGGTGTTGATCCACAGAAAGTCGGGGATCAATCGCTCGACCAGTGACTGCTCGGCCTCGTCGGGCAGCTCGGTGCGCACCGGCCCCGGCGCCAGCACGGTCACGTGCACTCCGGCACCCTTCAGTTCGCCGCGCAGCGACTCACTGAACGTGTTCGCGAACGCCTTGGTCGCGGCGTAGGTGGCGTTGTTCGGGATCGGCGAGTTACCGGCGGCCGAGCCCGAGATCAGGATGCCGCCGGCCTTGCGGGCGACCATCCGCGGCAGCACCGCGAGCACCAGATCGTGCACACCGAGAACGTTGAGCTGGACCTGCGCCCGCTCCGCCGCCGGATCGAGTTTCGCAACGGGTCCGAACGTCGCGGTGCCCGCGTTGGCGCACAGGATCGAGATCTCACGGCCGGCCAGTTCGTCGGCGAACGCGGTCCGCGCGTCGGGATCCGCGAGATCGACCGCGCGCACCTCGACGTTGACGCGGTAGCGCTCGGTGAGTTTCGCGGCCAGCTCGGCCAGGACCTCGCCGCGGCGCGCGGTGATGATCAGGTGGTGGCCGCGGGCGGCGAGTTCGGTGGCCAGTGCCTCACCGATGCCTTGCGAGGCACCGGTGACGACGGCTCTGCTGTCCGGGGAAGGTGCGGGTACTGGCATGCGGCAATCGTAGGGGGCTTGGTTCCGGCGGGCAGGAGCGCCAGCGACTCGGGGAATGGATAGGGTGGCCCGCATGACCAGGCCCCCGTCGGTTGCCCAGACCGCCGGGCGGTCAAAAGTTGTGGCGTGGGCGCTGTGGGACTGCGGTTCCACCGGCATGAACGCCATCGTCGCGACGTTCGTTTTCGCCGTGTACCTGACCAGCACGGTCGGCCAGGGCTTGCCGGGCGACACCTCGCCGGCAAGCTGGCTGGGCCGGGCCCTGGCACTCGCCGGCCTCACCGTCGCGGTTCTCGCGCCGCTCACCGGCGTGCTGGTTCAGGCGCCGCAGCGGCGTCGCGCCGCCCTGATGCTGTTGACCGGGTTGGCGGTGCTCTCGACGACGGCGATGAGCCTCATCCACGCGGAGCCGGCCTACTTCGCGATGGGTCTGGTGCTGCTGGCGTTCACCGCCGCATGCGGCGACCTGGCCAGCGTGCCGTACAACGCGATGCTGCGGCAGCTCACCACCCCGCAGACGTCGGGGCGCATCTCCGGAATCGGAGCGGCCGCCGGATACTTCGGCAGCGTCCTGCTGCTGATGATCATCTACGTCGCGTTCATCGCAGGCTCCGGACCGGACCGAGGCCTGCTCGGAATCCCGGTCGCCGACGGCCAGAACGTGCGCGCGGCGATGCTGATGGCCGCC
Organism: Mycobacterium sp. SA01; assembly: GCF_041287105.1. Taxonomy (NCBI): domain Bacteria; kingdom Bacillati; phylum Actinomycetota; class Actinomycetes; order Mycobacteriales; family Mycobacteriaceae; genus Mycobacterium; species Mycobacterium sp. SA01. The sequence goes on from NZ_JBGGNO010000010.1 coordinate 116,345, forward strand.
GCCTGGTTCGTCGTGCTGGCGCTGCCCCTGCTGATCACCGCCCACACCCTCGCCCCGGCTCCCGACCTGGAGCCGATGCCGCCCGGTCAGGCCGGCGGCTACCGCGGGCTGTGGAACGATCTGCGCTCCGAGTGGCGGCGTGATCGCAACCTGGTCTACTACCTGGTCGTCAGCGCGATCTTCCGCGACGGCATCGCCGGCGTCTTCGCGTTCGGCGCGGTGCTCGGCGTCAGCGTCTACGGCATCTCGCCGTCCAACGTGCTGATCTTCGGGGTGATCGCCAGCACCATGGCCGCGCTCGGCGCGGTGCTCGCCGGACCGGTCGACGACCGGATCGGCGGCAAACCGGTGATCGTCGCCTCGCTGACCTTGATGATCGTCGTCGGCCTCACGCTGTTGTCGCTGTCGGGGCCTGTGGTGTTCTGGATCTGCGGGCTGCTGTTGGCGCTGTGCGTCGGGCCGGTCACCACGTCCGCGCGCACCGTGCTGCTGCGGATGGTCAGCGACGGCAAGGAAGCCGTCGCGTTCGGGCTCTACACCACCACTGGACGGGCGGCGTCGTTCCTCGCGCCGTGGCTGTTCTTCGTCTTCGTCGATGCCTTCCACGCCGACCGCGCCGGGCTCGGCGGCCTGTGCGTGGTGCTGGCGGTCGGTCTGCTGGGCATGCTGCTGGTGAAGGTGCCCAACAACCACCGGGCGGGTTAGCCCGCTCCGGTGCAGATCGTCAGACCGCGGCCGGTGCGCTCGCGGACCTGTGAGCCGTTCACCGACACGCTGCAGGTCACGTCACGCCCGACATTGACCACCGCGACGCTGGCCGAGGTCCGCGCCGGCGACGACAGGCTGACTTCCTTGCTCCACGGCAGCAGCACGTTGAACTCGGTCTGCATGATGCCGCCGGTGTCGACATAAGTGATGTTGATCGCGCGGCCGTCGCCGGAGACGGTGTACACGACGGTGTCGGTGCCCGTCGGGCTGGTGGAGTCGGTGGGTGGCGGCGCTGCGGTGCTCGGTGCGCCGCTGGTCGTCGGCAGCGTGGGCCGCGTCGTCGACGGCACCAGGGTGGTGGCCCGCGGCGCGGTCGTGGTCTCCGACAGCGATGGCAGCGGTGCCACGACGGTGGACTCCCTGGCCGAGCTGGTCACGATCACCAGGGCGATCACCAGCCCCACCACCAGCAGCACTGCGACCGCGGCGGCGATCCACAACCACTTCGGCGACTTGGGTGGGCCCGGTGGCGGCGCGGGTGGCTCGCTGGGCGGATAGCCGCCGCCTTGATGCCAGTAGGACGGCAGCTGTTCGGTGGGCTGCATCGTCGGCGGCACGCCGCCCTGACCGTAACCGGGGCTGCCGTAGCCGGGTCCGTAATACTGACCGGAGTAGGCGGGATCGGTGCTCGGCGGATAACCATTGCCGGCCGACTGCGTCGGGTCAGACCACTCTGGTCGACGCGGATCGTTCATTCCCACCTCATGCTTGCAGGCTACCTGCGAGTGGCAGCGCGGGGTTGAAGGCCTGTTGCTCAGCACCGTGTTTACCACCGGTGGGCGACGTGGAACGTAGTACTCCGGTAAGAGGAAGCAAAGAAAGTGAGGTGGCGTGGAACCCGACGTGCGCGCGACGTATGGCGCATCCCTGTCGCCGGACGCGACGGCATTCGCCCATATCGTCGACGACGGCGGATATCCGCGCGCCGTCCAGCGTTTCCTGCGGGGCTGGCGGGCGAGTTCGTCCCGTGACGTGGAATTGCCGGTGGAGGGGCCGGTGACCAGGGTCATCCATTCGGCCGACGGGCACTGGTTGGCGTGCCAGGTCGCCCCCGAGGGCAGCACCCGGAGCCAGATCTGGGTGGTCACCACCGACCCCGACGACCGGATGGCCCGCCGGATCGACGGAATGGGCTTCGACGGCATGGCCGGCACGGCCGAGCTGATCGCGTGGGACGGCACCCGGGTGTGCGCGATTCTCACCGGTGAGGACGGCGTCGGCCAGTCCAGCCTGATCGACCCGGCCGACGGCGCCGTGACGGTGCTGGATCGGCGTTCCGGGGGCCGGCTGGTCGACGCCTGGGCGGGGTCATCGTTGATCCGGGTCGGTCCGCGCGGCTATCGCGAGCTGATCATGCTGACCGGCCCGACCGAAATCGCCTTGCTGCCTTCAGATCCCGGCTCGTCGACGGATCTGGGCGTGATCTTGGACGATCATCATCCGCGGCGGCTGCGCTCCGGCCCGGACGGTGAGCACACCACGCTGTACCACCCGGCCTACACCTATGGGCCTGATTTCGTCGACGGTTACGTGCGCGCCCTGATCCGTAGCGACAACGGCTCGGACAACAGCCGTCTGCTCGAGGTCACGGTCACCCCCGACGGCGTGGCCTATCACGTGGTCGCCGAGCGCCCGGGCCACGACCTCGACGAGTTCGTGGTCAGCGATGACCTGTCTACCGTCGCGCTGTTGTGGAACATCAACGGCTGCAGTGAATTACAGATCCTCGAGTATGTCGACTACACGGTATCCGAGCCGATCCCGCTGCCGAATCTGGTGGCGAGCGAACTGTCCATCAGTGCGGGCGGATCGATGGTCGCGATGACGATCCAGGGTGCCGATCTTCCGCGCACCGTCGAACTGGTCGATCCCCGGTCGCGGGAATGGGAGCGCATCGATCGCAAGCCCAGCATCGGTCCGGTGTCGGACCGGCCGAGGCTGCACTTCGTGACCGCGCGAGACGGGCGCTCCCTGACGGGCTGGTTGTATTGCCCGCCGCCCGGCGTCGAGCAGACCGGCATGATGATCTACCTGCACGGCGGGCCGGAAGGCCAGGCCCGCCCCTCGCACAGCGAAATCTTCCCGGGATTGCTCGACGAAGGGATCGCCGTCTTCACGCCCAACGTCCGGGGTTCGGGTGGGCAGGGCCGTGAGTTCGTGCACGCCGACGACAAGGACAAGCGATTCGCCGCCATCGACGACGTGGCCGACTGCGCGCGCTACCTTGCCGAGCGTGGTCTGGCCGATCCCACGCGAATCGCCTGCGCGGGTTGGTCTTACGGTGGCTACCTCACGATGGCGGCGCTGGCGTTCCATCCCGATCTTTTCGTCGCAGGCGTCAGCATTTGCGGGATGAGCGATTTGGGGACGTTCTATCGCACCACCGAGCCCTGGATCGCAGCGGCGTCCTATGCCGAATACGGCCACCCCATCGCCGATCGGGACCTCCTCGACGAGCTCTCTCCACTGCAGCGCGTGGACAAGTTGACCGCGCCGTTGCTGGTGGTGCACGGCGGCACCGACACCAACGTTCCGGTCAGTGAATCAGAGCAAATGGTCGAGGCGTTGCGTGCCCGCGGGCGCACCGTGCGCTATCTGCTCTTTGCCGACGACGGCCACGAGATCGTCAAACGCGAGAATCACGCCGCGCTGGCGCAAGCGGTCGCGGATTGGCTGGCCATGGCGTTTGAGCGCAGCGACATCCGGAAGGTTT
>NZ_JBGGNO010000007.1:0-84253 GCF_041287105.1 Mycobacterium sp. SA01
CCACCGAAGATTGGCTACGACCCTCGATAACGACCGCGGTGATGACCAGGCGAGCCTTCGACATCCACTTAACGTCACGCCGTCAAGCTATTCCGATGTCTTGACACACCCCATTCCTATGTCCTGAAGCATCACACCGTCGCCCGCTCCACTGAACCGCCCTACCTGGGTCGTTCTTGCTGGTCGACCCACTTTCGCCCCCGCTTGGCGGCTCGGGACAGCGCGCCGATTTCCCCGAGGTACGAGGCCACCGCGCCCAGGCCCGGCAGCATGGCCACATACCGGAACGGCGCTCGCGGGTGCGGCCGCTTGGCGAGCTCGTCGCCGACGGCGTCGAGGACTCCGACCAGCTTCCACACCGCTGAGGCGATGCCCTGTGGGGTGAACGGGATGGCCATCGCCGCTCGGTCGGGGTCGTGCACCACGACCGCCAGATCCCGCTCGCAGAGCACCGAGGCGAGCATCCGAGTCTGCCGCCGGTAGTCGGTGACGCCCAGTTCGCGGGCCACGGCACACAGCACGATGGCCTGGTTGGCGAAGCCGAGGAGATCCTGGATCGGCAGTCGTCGTCCGATGACTCCCAGCAGGCCGGGCACGGCCACCACGACGGTGTTCAGGGCACCGACGCGCCACACCCACCACGCGATCCGGTCGTCGGTGTCCAGGTCGTCCCACGCCAGGGTGCCGGGCACATCGGCCGCGTTGAGGACCCGGGAGACGACGTTCGGCGGCTCTTGCCGCTTGATTCCGAGCGGGTCGGTCCACCACAACACGTCGAGCAGCGGATTGATGACCGCGACGGCCCGGCCCAGTGCGTCTTCGACGTCGGAGTCGGCGAGCGCCACGTCGGGGGTCGGAAGCAGTTTCACCGTCCCATCATGTCCAATTCGGGGAGTGCCCAAACTGGACTGACGGATGCGCAAATATTGTTCGGGAAATCAACTCCGGGTGGATGCGCCGGTGTCATGATCGATTCGCCGTAGGGGCCGACGACCAAAGGTGATGATGAGCCCAGATCTCCAGAGCAGGGTTGTTCGTCCGTATGCCGCGGCGGCCGCCGCCGGAATCCTTGCTCTCGGTCTGGTGACAGCGCCGCCGAGTGTCACGCCCCCTCGCAATGAAGTTCACGCGGTCGCATTGGCGTCCGTCGATGTGATCGACCTCAGCGCCGTCGTCGAGACGGCGGCGCCCCGGCCGGCATCGGCGAGCCAGACCGCCAACGACACCACCGCGCCACCGGACTTCCTCGCGTTCGCGGCGTCGATCCTGGAGTACCTCAACAGTCTCGGTCTGGGCGCCGGCCCCGGTCTCGCGGCCATCGGGCTCAGCGGCCTCGTCGTGGCCTTCGCCGCGACCGCCTACGCCTGGAATGGCTTCGCCAACCTCGTCAATCCGGTGCTGCGGGTCTTCCACGTTCCGAGAGTGCCGAAGTTCCCGGTGTGTTTCGCCGGGCAGACATGCAGCGGCTCATCGCCGGCGCAGGCGCGGATCAAGCCGGCCAACCGTGTCGCGACACCCACCCGGGCCACCGGCAGCACCGGCCGCTCCACAGCGTCGAGCGGCCGTACGACTCCTTCCCGTGCGGCCGCGAAAGTTCGCGGCGCCAAGAAGCCGACCCCGTCTGCGACGGCGAAAGCCGGCAAGGCCGGCAGCAAGCGGGCCACGAGCGCCGCAGCGGGTTGAGTTGGTCAACCCGCCGGCGGCGGAGCGATGGGCGTCAGCGCTATCGGCAGCCGATGCGTGCCGGGACCCTCACCCGGGCAGCCGGCTCCGCCGATGATCAGGGTGCGCTCGCCGGCGAAGCTGCCGTCGGGTTTCGGAACCCAATAGTCGGAGCGTTGCGCCATCACGACGCTGGTGGGGTCGTTGCGGTCGCAGAAGTACGGGTACTCACCGCTGGTCTCCCAGCGCTGACCATTCCATCGGTAGTCGTATGACATTGGCGCGCCCGGATTACGGGCATGATCGTCGGTGTTGTCGAGGGTCGCGACGCAGCCGCCGGCATCGCAGTGGGTGGCGAACGGGACCGGGAAGGTGATCGGGTTCATGGGTGTGGGCACCCCGTTGAACGTCTGCTTCGAGAAGTCGATCAACAGGTTGTAGTACCCGTACAAGGGTGGCGGTTCAGCGCGATCCGCGTGCGCGGCGGCCGGAGCCATCGACAGTGCGGCCACTGTCGCCGCCGCGAGGCCCAATTTCGACATGGTCATTTCTGCTCCAGGTTCGCCGACACACCGGTGGTGTCGATGACCCGCCGAGCGTAAGCATCCATCTCGCCCCGCAATGCGGGTTGCGCGCGACCGGCCTACGGGGCGCCGGCGCCCGCGTTGCCGTTGTGGCTGCCGGGCGTGCTCCCGACGCCGACGCCACCTAATCCGGCCGGACCACGGCCACCGCCGGGTCCACTGCGGCCGGTGCTGCCACCGTCGCCGCCGATGCCGGTCCCCGGGATCGACTGAGCGTTGCCGCCCTGGCCGCCCGCGCCGCCGGTCTGGCGGATCCCATGGCTGTCGCCGCCGTTGCCACCGTGGCCACCCGTGGCCGTGCTGGTGACGACATTGCTGCCGGCCGCACCGCCGGTTCCGCCATCACCGCCGCGGCCGGTGATCCGTCCGCCTTCTCCCCCGGTCCCGCCGTCGCCGCCGAACGCATTGCCCTTACTGGAGCCGCTTCCGCCGGCGCCGCCGGCGCCGCCGCCTCCGACCGTTCCCGCGCGGCCGCCATTGCCGCCCGCTCCCCCTCGGGCCGTGCCGGTTCCGGCGTTTCCCGTGCCGCCTTGGCCGCCGTCACCACCGCGACCGAACACCCCGGCGTTGCCGCCCTGCCCTCCGAGACCACCGTTGCCTGCACCGGTATCGAGGTTTTGACCGGTGCCGCCGTTGCCACCCTTACCGCCGTTGCCGATCAGCAGCCCGCCGTTACCGCCCTTGCCGCCTTGACGACCGACGGATGCGGTTCCCTGCGTGCCGGTGAAGTCGCCGCCTCGGCCGCCGTCGCCCCCATTGCCGAACAACCCAGCGCTGCCGCCGTTGCCTGCCCGGCCATTCTGGACGGACTGCAGCCCGTCACCACCGCGCCCGCCGTTGCCGAACAGCATGCCGCCGCGCCCACCGTCCTGGCCGGTCGCACCGTCGAACCCGTTGCCTATCAACAACCCCGCGTCGGGATGCGCAGCAGTTCCGTTACTGATGTAGACGGCGACGAACGCGCGGATCTGGCCGGCGATGGCCTCCGGGGTCGGCAGCGCCGGCACCGCGGCGGCCTGACGGTGTCCACCGGGGTGCACACTGCTCACGCCGGGATGGAAGGGGACCACCAGGCTCGGCGCCGAGCTGACCGTCCGGACCCGCCTAGGTGTGCTGGGCGGTGCCGACTCGGTGCGAGATTCGACCACCTCGGCAATCGATCTCTCTGTGCCTGAAGCTGTTTCACCAGTGGCCGCGATCAGCCGGTTGGGTGCGGGCGGCGCGGACTGGTGATCCAGCGATGCGGCCAGAGCAATCGGCCGGGTGTGCAACACAGGCGCTGCGGCGGGCGGATCACCGGGGAAATGCAGTGCGGCCGTGGCGAGTACATTCATCGCCGCTACTGTGATCATCCTGGTTGCGGCATGCGCCATCGCCCCGACCCTTCCGTGGGATTCGTCTTCGTTGACTCCTCGGTTCACGAGAGGGACGGTAGAGATGGTTCACAGCGATTTAGTGATCTGCGTCACACACTATGTCAACCGCCGGTTCCGTTGTCGAGACCGAGATGGGTGGCGAAATACCAAGGGATACCGACCCGTTGAGCGACGGCGGTGCCAACAAGTACGACCAGACCGACGACCAATGCGGTGGCGCGAACCTTCGACTTCATCGGCGCAAGTGCCAGCAACAGGAAGAGCGGAACGAAACCCCACTGCGCCCACATCAGCACCCGCTTGGGCGTCTCGGCCGCTCGGTCATAGTCGGTGAGATGCGAGTCCGGGAAGCCGGCGAAGTACAGATCATTGGCCGCCAAGACAGCCAACAGAACTGCGGCAACCGCGCTGACCGCGCACACCACCCGCAAGGCGATCCCTCGCCCCCGACCCGGCATCACATACTGCGCTGCCATGACCGGTACACCACCCGGCCGACCGTCGCCGGATCGGGCTCGGGTGCATTGACCGACACACCCAGTCCCGAATAATCCTCGAGAGCAAGGACTTTCCGAAGCGCGGATGCCACGTCACCATCAGCATCCTTCTCGGGATACTTGAAATAGCGGGTGTGCGCGAGCCCGGGGGTCAAGCGTTCGGGGAGACTGCCGCTGACCGCGATATCGCGGACGCCTGTTCCGAACAACGGCGCCAGCGCCCCGCCGAACCAGTCGCCGCGAATAGCGCCCCGCCGCACCGGGAACCAGATGTTGCTCCAGCGGGTCACCGCGAATGGCGACAGCCCACCCACCGTCGTCGAATCCGCGGACTCCTCATCCAGCGGTGGACAACTACACACCACACCCCGACGGATCAGTGAGCTGAACAGTGCGTGCCGCCTGTCGACGCGACCGCAGCCGCCGAGAATCGGCGGCCGGGCCACGAACAGGTCGGCCAACGCCATCGGCGTTCCCATGGTCACGAAATCAGTTATCCGCCATGGGTTTCCCAGTCGTCGGAGGTCCTGCCACCGGGAGAACTGCTGGTGCTGAAACTCCTCGGTCGAGTCGCCAACCTCCGTCGACCAGCTCGGCGCCGGGCCTGGCGCGGCCCGCAGCTCGTGCAACTCGGCCCACAACTCGGTGAGGGCGTCATAGGCGATGTAGCCACCGATGCCGTGCCCGACCACGACCACTCGCGCATAACGCCCTTGGTGCAGCGTGTACAACAGGTCAACGAGCCCGCCGCGGATCGCGCGCCTCGCGGCGTGAGATTCCGGTGCGATGTCGAAGTAGCGGGCGACGTTGACGAAGCCCGTGGTCAAGAAGCTGCGGGTCAATGCTCGCGGGAGAAGCCGGAACACGGCCAGCGCGACGGTCAGGACCACGACGCTGGTGGCGACGCCGATGATCCAGCCGGCCACCCCGGTGTGCAGGAAATAGCCTCCTACGACAAACAGCGCCACGATGACGGCCAATGGAATGAGCACCGTCAGCGCGACCACGCGCCAGATGCCGAACAACTGGTCCGGTACGTGGCGGGGACGCCGTAGCAACACCCGCGCCAGGGCGGGGATGAAGCCGGCGTACCGCCCGCTCATCATCAGAAACGACCAGTCGTACTCATAGAGATCGACGCCCGACGGCGCGGCGTAGCGGCGCGCCTCGTAGGAGTCGGTGATCTCGATCGGCTGCGGGGCGTACTCCCAGCGGCCACCGTGCGGTGTCAACGCCGTCTTGGCGAAATCGTCGAGGACGTCCATCGGTCGGCGTTCGAGCAAACCGTGCACGAACACCACAGCGGTTCGTACGGACTCGTCGGTGCTCATTGTCCTCCCGGGGACCGTGCGGCGGGCAGGTCAATACTTTGCCAAATGCCCACAGGATGTATATCGCGAAGCGCACGATAAGCCATGGCCGCTGTGGATTTCTGCGTGGTCGGGGCCGGCTTCGCCGGGCTGACTGCCGCCTTGCGACTCCGACAGGCAGGCCGATCGGTGGCGCTGCTGGAAGCCCGCGATCGGATCGGCGGGCGCACCTTTACCGTTGAGGGCCCCGAGGGTGTCTGGATCGACCGGGGCGGCGCGTGGATCGGACCGGGCCAAGATGCCATCTACGGCTTGCTGAAGGAGTTCGGCGTCGGCAGCTACAAGCAGTACACCGACGGTGAAGCCATGATGGTCGTCGACGGCAAGCACTATCGCTACGAGGGCACCATCCCGTTGACGATGAGTCCCTGGGCGGCGCTCAACATGGGTGCGGTCTTCCTCGATCTGACCCGACTGTGCAAGACGATCCCCCTCGAGGCGCCGTGGGAAGCCAAGAACGCCGACAAGCTCGACCGCATCACGTACGCCTCCTGGCTCAATGACCGCACACTGTCCAAGCCCGCACACGCCTTGCTGGAAGCGGCCATCGCCGGCTTGTACACATCAGCGGCGTCCGAGACGTCGATGTTGTTCGTACTGCGTCAGCTGGCCTCCGGCGGCGGGCCGTCCTTCGTGCTCGGCATCAAGGACGGGTCGCAGGATTCCCGCATCGTCGGCGGCATGGGCGCGGTGTCCGGCAAGATGACCGTCGCGCTCGGAGACTCGCTGCATCTGAATCAGCCTGTGCGGCGGATCACTCAGGACGACCAGGGTGTCACCGTCGAGAGCGACGGCATGACCGTGCGTGCACAACGGGTGATCGTGGCGGTACCGATGGCGATCGCCAGCCACATCCTCTACGAGCCGATGCTTCCGGTGGACCGCGCCTTCCTGCACCAGCGGGTACCGAGTGGTGCTGTGGTGAAGATCAACATCGTGTACGACGAGCCGTTCTGGCGACAAGATGGGTTGACGGGCCAGTCATTCGCACCCGGAACGCTCGCGACGCTGACCATCGACGCATCCACCGACGCACCCCGACCCGGGGTGATGTGTGTGATCACCGAGGGACCCGAAGGCCGCCGGTATTCGAAGATGGATCCCGACGCGCGCAAGAAGCAAGTGCTGGCCCATCTGGTGGAGCGCTTCGGCCACCGGGCCGCTACCCCGGTGGCCTACCTCGATCAGGACTGGAGCGTCGAAAGATATTCGGGCGGAGGCATGCTCAGCCACTGCCCCCCAGGTGTGCTCACCGAGTTCGGACCGGCGATCACCGAACCCTGCGGCCGAATCCACTGGGCGGGCACCGAGACGTCGGGGGTCATGCACGGCTGGGTGGACGGTGCGGTCCGCTCCGGAGAACGCGCGGCCAGGGAAGTGCTGGCAACGCAGGCCGACGAGGCTGCGCATGCGCCTAGCGCGTCCACGCCTCATCGGGCCGAAACTTAGTGCATTGGCGGGTAGTTCACGCGCCCCGACCTCAAGGCTGGAAGCCATTCCACTTCGGGTTGTAACCAAGCGGTTGCCACTTGGGATTGGAATGGCCCCCAGAGGCGGGCAGCGCGTGCGGAGCCGCGTAAATCTGGGCATTGTCCGGCGCCTGACAATCGGTCGATCCGCCGGTTGTGACGCAGGTCGAGTTACTCTCAGCAGCAGCTGAGACCGGAGCCCAGATGACCGCGGAAACCGCGATCGCGACCAGTGCACCTGCCAGTTGCTTCACCCTCTTAGCCATCCTGACCCTCCTTCTTTCCCGATGATTCGATCATACCCCATGGGGTATGGGAGGCATTCTGCTTGGGCCGAGCCGTCATCACCACCACCAATGCCCAGAACAGGCCGCCGCGCCCGCCGTTGCCGCCGATCTGACCGTCCCTCTGATGGGACTTTTCGGGTCGCCCGCTGCCGTGTCACAGGCCGGTCTACTCAGCGCGGCCGGCTACCACTTCGACTACTTCTGAACCTGCCGGCGGTAGGTCAGCTTGTCGAACTCACGGCCGTACTCGTCGACCGCGGTCACATCCATCTCACTCATCAGGTTGCCGGGCCGCACATCGACCCGGATGAAGGCGTAGTTGCGGAACCGCACCCTGGACCAGCCGACCGCTTCGGTCTGCTTGTGGCCGTCGGCCGTCCAGACATAGCTGTTGCCCACGAACGTATCCGGCGCCACATTGCCGCGGTAGCTCTCCGGTTCGCCGGGCTGGAAGTTGTACCGCGGCCGTCCCGCTGATCCCACCGTGTAGTAGACGGTGCCGTCGGTTTCCGGATAGACGATCGCATTGTCTTCGGCCGTCCGGGTCGGTGCGCCGCCCCGGATCGGGTCGGATCGTTCGAACACGTGGTTGTGGCCCTGCAACACCAAATCGACCTGGTACCGGTCGAACAGCGGCACCCACGCGGCCCGCACACCGCCGTCGCTGGCATGAGCCTCGGTGGTCGAGTAGGCACAGTGATGGAAGAAGCAAACGATGAAATCGATGTCAGGATCGGCCCGGTGCGCAGCCAAAGTCCTTTCTACCCAACCATTTTGCGTGCCGCCGGAGTAACCCCGGTTGGCGGTGATCTCATAGCTGACATCGTTGGCGTCCAGCGAGAGCACCGCGACGTTGCCATAGGTGAACGAATAGACCGACGGGCAGCCGGACGGACCGTTGCCCGGAAAATCGAGCCGCGCCAGGTGGCCGCCGTAGCCGTGCACCGGGTAGGCGGCTTCCATGTCATGGTTGCCGGTGGCGAACATCCAGGGTGTCGTCGAGGCGCTGGCCTCGATGGAGTTCAGATACACGTCCCAGACATACGGGTTGAACTTGTCGAAACCTTTGGGCGGTTCGCCCTTTCGGACGAATTGCGGCGGCTTGCCCGCACCGGAGGGGTCGGCGTAGGCGATGTCACCGGCGAGCACATGAAAGTCCGGGCGCGCCGCCACGATCTGATCCAGCACGTTGCCGGTGTGCGAGACGGTCGGATCGTTGTCGGATTTGTAATAGCTGTCGTCGTAGTCGCCCCGGGTGAGACCGGGCGGAGCCAGCGGTGTCTCGTCGGTGCCCTGGTCCCCCATCATGGTGAACCGGAACCAGCCCACCGCATCTCGCGCACTGGGCATTGCGGTCGCCGCGGAACGCACGTCGCTGACGAACCCGTCGTCGGTGCGCCACCGGTAGAAGTGCGGGGTACGCCCGGGCAGTCCGTCCACCGGCGCATGGACGTAGAACTGCTCGGCCGACAGCACCCCGCCGCTGCTGTCCGGGATCTGGGTCACCAGGTTGCGCACCTCCGCCTCGACCGTCGCACCCAGCCCGGGCGTCGGGCCGTGGTCGAGGAAGACCTTGGTGGCGCCTGGATTTCGCGACAACTGGCCGGCCAGGCGCAGCTGACTCGAGGCGTCGGTGCCGTAGCCGACGCGCCGGCCCGCCACCGCCAGCGGCGCATCTTGTGCGTATGCGCGGCGCCCGAACGGGGCGGCTCCCAGTGCCGCCACGGCTGCTGCCGCCGCCGACCCGCGCAGGAAGTTGCGCCGCGAGACCGGGCGAGCGCGTAGATACCTCTGATGCCATTCGTACTGCTCGGCCATCGTCATCCGGCTCGCAAGCGCCGGCGGAATGCCCGTATCGGGAATCTCCACATCAGGATCGTGACGTACGGTCCTGCGAGAACGCCAAACCGCCCGGAAAATCCACATGAACACATCCGCCGGCGTCAGCGCTAATTACAGGGTGGTTTCGATTCCGCTCCAATCGTCCTCACAACTTCGCTGGCTAACCTGGCCGCCGTAGATTCAGGCGATACCCGGCGGCCAGGAGGCGCGTTGAGCGACCACATTCCCATCGGCGGTGCGTGCGCCGCGGGTTTTGGCGCGGTGCGCGACGCTTTCGAGGCGAACTTCACCTCTCGCGCTGAGGTCGGCGCAGCGGTCGCCGTGTGGGTCGACGGGGATCTGGTGGTCAATCTGTGGGGCGGCTATGCCGATGCCCGCAGGCGCCGCCGATGGCGCCAGGACACGCTGGCCAGCGTGTTCTCCGCTACCAAAGGTCTAACCAGCACGTGTGTGCACCTGCTCGCCGATCGCGGCGAGCTCGACCTGCACGCCCCGGTCGCCCGGTACTGGCCGGAATTCGCGTCGAACGGCAAGCAGGACATCACGATCGCGGCGGTGCTCGGGCACCGCTCCGGGGTGATCGGGCCCCGCACCCGGATGCACTGGAGCGACACCACCGACTGGGACCGGGTTTGCGCCGACCTCGCCGCCGCCGAGCCGTGGTGGCCGCCGGGCACAGCCCAGGGCTACCACATGGTCAGCTTCGGGTTCATTCTCGGCGAGGTCGTCCGCCGGGTCACCGGGCGCACCATCGGCCAGTATCTGCGGACCGAGATCGCCGAGCCGATGGGCGTCGACGTCCATATCGGTCTGCCTACCGCCGAACACCACCGCTGCGCGGAGATGATCAACAAGCCTCACATTCGCGATGTCCTGGCCAACGGCCAGGCACCGGGATATCCGACCTCACTCGCCGAGCATCCGATGGCCGGGATGGCCGTCGCGATGGGCTTCGTCCCGGATGACGAGCTGGGCTCGAACGAGCTCGAGCGATGGCGTGTCAGCGAGTTCCCGAGCACAAACGGTCATGTGTCGGCGCTCGGCCTGGCCACGTTCTACAACGGCCTCGCGCAGGAAAAGTTGCTCAGCCGCGATCATCTGGAGGCGGTGCGGGTCTCTCAGGGAGGCTTCGATCCCGACGTCGTGCTCGGGCCCCGGGTCGCCGATCACGGCTGGGGCCTGGGCTACATGCTCAACCAACGCGGTGTGGCAGGCCCTAACCTGAGCAGCTTCGGCCACGGCGGCTCGGGCGGCTCCTACGGGTTCGTCGACCTCGAGCACCGCATCGGCTACGCCTACGTGATGAACTATTTCGACGCCACCAAGTGCAATGCCGACCCGCGCAGCACCGCGCTCAGCGACGAGGTGTATCGCACCCTCGGTGTGCTCTGATGAGCTAATTCTCGTTCTCCGGAGCACTTTCACAGGATCGGTACTGTGGACGCCATGAACGGTGTGCTGGTCGTGCTCATCCTGGTCGTCATCGGCGTGATCGTGCTGGCGGTGGTGAGTTCATCGCGGGCCTCGGGCAATCGCAACGCGGCCGCACTGGCCGACGCGAAGGCCGATGCCCGTCGGCTGATCGAGCGCCTGGGCGGCCAGGTGCTCAACCTGTCCGGCAACAACGAGGCCGCCAGTCAAGCACTGGCCGACGCTTCCGAGCGGTTCACCGCCGCCTCCTCTCAGATCGATCAGGCCACCACCGCCAAGCAGGCGATGCTGGCCAAGGAAAGCGCCATCGAAGGGCTGTACTACGTGCGAGCCGCCCGCACCGCGATGGGTATGGATCCCGGGCCCGAACTGGAGACGGTGTCCGGCCAGAAGGCTGCGGGCGCGGTGACCGAGGATCGCAAGGTTCAGTTCGAGGGCCGCGAGATCGAGGCCTCCCCCACACCGAGCCAGCGGACCCCGAACTACTACCCCGGCGGTCGGGTCGCGGGCCGTCCGGTGCCGGCGGGCTGGTATTCCGAGCCGTGGTGGAAGACGGCCCTGGTGGCCGGCGCGTGGGGTGTCGGGTCGGTGCTGTTGTTCGACGCACTGTTCTCCGGCATGCACGGCGTCGACTACGGCGCTTCGGGATTCGAGAACGGCTTCGGTTCGGGTTTCGACCAGGGCTACGACCAGGGATTTGATCAGGGTCTGGACGCCGGCGGCCAGGACGGTGGCTGGGGTGGCGACGGCGGCGGCTGGGACGGCGGCGGCCTCGGCGACAGCGGCGGCTGGGGCGGCGGCGACTTCGGCGGCGGCGACTTCGGCGGGTTCGGCGACTTCTAGATCCGGCGGGCAGGAGCGTAGCGACCCGGGGAGTTAGATCCGGCGGGCAGGAGCGTAGCGACCCGGGGAATTAGATCCGGCGGGCAGGAGCGTAGCGACCCGGGGAATTAGATCCGGCTCTCCATCCGGGCGGTCACGCTGGCCTCCTGCAAGTCCAGCCTGTCAAGCATCGCACGCACGGCCTCATCGTCGATGCGTCCCTCGTCGCGTTCGGTGATCAACGCAGCACGTTGCGCGGCAAGCACATTGCGGTACAACGTGGAGAACACCTCCGCGCGAAGATTGTGCTCCTCAGGGTCGGGCATCTCATCGGCATCCTTGGAATGGCGGGCAATCCAGGTGCGGATCTCGGTCAGCACGTGCGGGTCGAGGCCCGCCGGCGGCTCCGCCTCGAACCGGGCCAGCACCTCGTCGGCGGCAAAGTGCACGGTCTGCTCGGTCTTGTAGGTCTCCTCGCGGTCGTAGATCCGGTCGTCCTCCCGCGAGGACAGATGCAGCCGGCGGATCAGCGGCGGCAACGTCCAACCCTGCAGCAGCAGGGTGCCCACCGCCACGGCGAATGCGATCGCCTGGATGGTGGCCCGTTCCGGGAACGGCTCGCCGCTGGCGACGGTCGGCGGGATACCGGCCGCGGCAGCCAGCGTCACCACGCCACGCATCCCGGTCCATGACACCACCACGTTCTCCTGCCACGTCAACGCCGTGTGGTCGATCATGGAGCGCCACTTGCCTTTTGGCTTTCCGGGTTTGCGGACGCCCAGTGCGCCGCGGCCGCCCTCGGGAATCGGCACACTCAGCCTGCGGTCGACGTGACGGGACAGCACACCTCGGCCGAACATCACGAACACCGAGAGTGGACGAATCACGAGCACGATCGCCAGCACCGCCAGCGCGCCGATGCCGACCTCCGCCAGCGACTCGTGGGCGTCGCGCAGATCCTCCAGGACAAAGCGCAGATGCAGCCCGATATAGGCGAAGACGAACGCCTCCAGCAGCACGTCCACGGAGTGCCAGACGTAGCGTTCCTGCAGCCGGGTCTGATAGCCGGCGCTCAGGGTGCCGCTGCCGACGATGAACCCGGCGGCCACCACGGCCAGCACGCCGGAGGCATGGAATCGCTCGGCGGTGAGGTACGCGGCGAACGGCACGACCAGGCCTTGGATCGTCTCCAGGCTGGCGCTGTTGAGACGTTCGCGAATCCACAGGGTCACGTAGCCCAGCGCGACGCCGACCACCGGGCCGAGCAGCGCGCTGTAGCCGAACAGCAGCAGCGGGTTGGCGATGAAGACGTGGGTGCCGGCGATCTGGGCGACGGCGATCGAGAACAACGCGAGCGCGGCGGCGTCGTTGATCAGGCTCTCACCGGTCAGGATCGTCATCACCCGCTTGGGCAGGCCCAGTTTGCGGCCGACGGCGACGGCGGTGACCGCATCAGGCGGAGCGACGATGGCGCCGAGCACCAGCGCGGTCGCGAACGTCAGCGGCACCACGACCAGCCAGGCGGACACCGCCGCCACGGCGAACGCGGTGACCACGACCAGGCCCACCCCGAGGCCGAGGATCGGCTTGATGTTGCGTATGAACGCGGGAAACGAGAAGTCCAGTGCCGCGGAGTACAACAGCGGCGGCAGGACCACCGACAGCAGGACATGGGATTCCAGTTCAGGCGCGGTGAAGCCGGGCAGGAACGACGCGGCGATACCCACGACGACGATCATCAGGGCGGGTTCCAAGCCACGGTTCTTGGCGATCGCGGCGACGACGATGGCGCCGACGACGACGAGAATCAGTTCCATACAAGCATTCTCGCGGGTGCCGTCCGGCGGCGCTGATCACACCTGGCAGGTGGGGCACCAAAACACGTTGCGACCTTCCAATTCGGCGGTCAGGATCGCGGTCGCGCACACCCGGCAGGGCTCACCGGCGCGCCGGTATACGTAGGTGCGTGGACGGTTCGGGGCGTACGACGGCGCACCGTGATCGTGTTCGGGCCGCACCACCACGATCTTGCCGCGCCGTACGCCGACCTTCATCAGCGTGACCAGGTCGGTCCAGGCGTCGGCGAACTCGGCCTCGGAGATGTCCCGGCCCAGCCGGAACGGGTCGAGGTGGTGCCGAAAGAGCAGTTCGCTGCGATACACGTTGCCGACCCCGGCCATCACGCTCTGGTCCATCAGCAAGGCGCCGATGGTCTTGCGGGACTTGGAGATTCGGGACCACGGCAGCGCAGGGTCGGCATCCCGGCGTAGCGGGTCGGGCCCGAGCCGGGCGACGATGGCCGATACCTGCGCCTCGTCGAGCACCTCGCAGGCGGTCGGGCCTCGTAGGTCGGTACCCCACTCGTCGCCGACGATCCGCATGCGCACCTGCCCGACCGGCAGCGGCATCGGCACCGGCATCTCGGTGAAGGTGCCGTACAGCCCCAGGTGGACGTGCACGATCGGACCGCCGTCATAGTGGTGGAACAGGTGCTTGCCCCAGACCGAGGCGTGGGTGAACACCCGGCCGTGGACGATCGAGGCATCGGTGAACCTGCCCTGCGGACTCGACACGGCCGCCGGGGCGCCGGCGAAGCGGCGCTGGTGCAGCCGCGCGAGCCGGTGAAGGGTGTGCCCTTCGGGCACAGGTCAGGCCGGGGCGCCGGGCACCGGCGGCGCGACGTGGGTGCGTTCGTACTCGTCGAGGATGTCGATACGGCGTTGGTGCCGTGGCGCTTTCGACCAGGGGGTGGACAGGAACGCGTCGACGATCGCCAACGCCTCCTCTTGGGTGTGCATGCGTCCGCCGATGCCGATCAGCTGGGCGTTGTTGTGCTCGCGGGCCAGCGAGGCGGTCTCGGTGCTCCAGGCCAGCGCGCAGCGGGCGCCGGGCACCTTGTTGGCCGCGATCTGCTCGCCATTGCCCGAGCCGCCGAGCACGATGCCCAGGCTGTCGGGGTCGGCGACGGTGCGCACCGCGGCGGCGATGCAGAAGGCCGGGTAGTCGTCGTCGGCGTCGTAGCTGTAGGCGCCGCAGTCGATCGGCTCGTGACCACCGTTTTTCAGGTGCTCGATGATGGCTTGCTTGAGTTCGTATCCGGCATGGTCGGAGCCGAGGTAGACACGCATGGCCGTAACCCTAACGGGCGGCCACTCCGGCCGCGAGAAGGTCCAGCATCCGCTGGGTCTGCTCCGTCGAGCTACTGGCCATGGTGATGCCCAACATGCTGGAGACGAGGTCGTCGGCGCGCACGTCGGGACGCAGAGAGCCCTCGGCCACGCCGGCGGCCAGCAATAGTTCGGCGGCGCCGACGATGCCGGCTCTCGTGTCGCCGGGCGTCACAGCACCGGATTCGAAAACCACGCGCAGCGATTCGGCCATGCCCCGCTTGGCGGCGACGAACTCGGCGTAGCGGTCCATCCAGCGCCGCAACGCGGTGGCCGGCGGGTGCCGGTCGAGCAGGTGCGCCGCCGACGCCGAAACCTCGGCCAACTCGGTGCGGTAGACCGCCTCGGTGAGCGCCTCCCGGCTGGGAAAGTGCCGGTACAGCGTGCCGATCCCGACGCCGGCATCGCGGGCGATCCCTTCGAGCGAGACCGGCCCATCGCCGGACGCGAACGCTGCGGCGGCAGCCCGCAGCAGTCGCTCACGATTGCGCACCGCGTCAGCGCGCGCCCGCTCAGCCATAGCGGAGGCCCCTCCGTTTTGTTATGGTCGCTTAAGCGGAGGTTCCTCCGCATCGCCGAGTATGACATGCCAGGAGCACCATGACAGCTACATCAGCGCCCGGAGGCACCGCCCGGCTGGGTGATCGTTCAGTGGGCCGCGTCGGGTACGGCGCCATGAGCCTCGAGAGCGTCGCGATCGACGACGCCGTGTCGCTGCTGCACCGAGCAGTCGAATTGGGCATCAACCACATCGACACCGCTTCCTTCTACGGCGGTGGCGAAGTCAACAGCCGAATTCGGCGCGCACTCGCGCCCTATCGCGACGATCTTGTGATCGTGAGC
Source organism: Mycobacterium sp. SA01 (assembly GCF_041287105.1). NCBI lineage: Bacteria > Bacillati > Actinomycetota > Actinomycetes > Mycobacteriales > Mycobacteriaceae > Mycobacterium > Mycobacterium sp. SA01. The sequence goes on from NZ_JBGGNO010000007.1 coordinate 15,351, forward strand.
AAGGTCGGGGCGCGCGCGGTTGCCGACGCCGACGTGCCACTGACACTTGCGCAGAAACCCGCCGAACTGCGCGCTTCCGTCGAACTCGATCTCGATAGCCTCGGCCTGGAGCAGATTCCCGTGGTGAATCTGCGCCGCGCCGAGATCGGGCCCGGGCTGATCGCCGACGGTGATCAGGTCGTCGACCTCGACGATCAGCTCGCCGAGCTGATCACACTGCGCGACGAGGGCAAAATCGGTGCGATCGGCATCAGCAACGTTCCACTGGAGACGGTGCAGCGGGCCGCGGGCGCCGAGATCGCTTGTGTCCAAAACGCATACAGTCTGCTCGACCGAACCCACGAAGACTGCTTACGATTCTGCGCGGCCAACGACATAGCGTGGGTCCCGTACTTTCCACTCGGTTCCGGCTTCCCCGGTTTCCCGAAGGTTGCCGACAACACCGAAGTGGTTCGGATCGCCACCGAACGTGGCATGACGCCCGCCCAGATCGGTCTGGCGTGGCTGCTCGCCCACTCACCCAACATTCTGCTGATACCCGGCACGGCATCCATCGGGCATCTCGAGGAGAACGTCGCTGTCGGGGCTATCGCGTTGAACGAGAACGACATTGCCGACCTCGACGCGGTTCCCGGTCAAACGTCAGCCAACGGTGATGGCGTCCAGCCGTTCCTTGATGAACGCCGATGACGTCACCGGCGTCAACCCCCGGCACCCGCCCGACCGGCGGCTCCAGCGGAGTGATGAGTGCGTCGTGGTTGGCCTCATAGAAATAGATCAGCGAGATCAGGTCCTCTTCGGGTGCGTGCGGCTGCGGGGGCAGCACCCGATGCCGCCCGGACGGCCAGCGCCGCCCGCTCCAGTACTCGAGCAGGTCGCCGATGTTGACGGTCAGCGCCGCCGGATCGTACGGCGCATCCTCCCATCCGTCGGCTTCGGAAAAGACTTGCAGCCCACCGGCTCCGGGCTCGCGGTCCAAGATCGTCACGGTGCCGAAGTCGGTGTGCGGGCCGATCCGGAACTGGCCCGGTTCGGGCTCGCCGACCACGCTGACCGGTGGGTAGTGGTTGATGTTCATCGTCCAGGTCGGCCGGTCAGCCAGGGCGACGAAGGGATTCTCTGCCAGCCCCAACGCGTGCGCCATCAGGGCCAGCAGATCGTCGGAGAGCCGGTGTACGGCTGCGGTGTACTCGTTGACCAGCGGCTCCAGCTCGGCCACCTCGGCGGGCCAGACGTTGGGCGCGAACCAGATCCGGTCGACCTCGGCGTCGCCGACAGCCGTTTCCGCGCCCAGGCTGTAGCTCTCCTTGAGGTCGGGCGGTGTCTCGGTGCCCTCGGCGTAGGCGTTGGCCTCCGCTCCGGGAGCGATCCAGCCGTGGCCGCCGACCGGCACCGAGTACCGGCGCTTGACGTCGTCGGGCAGGCTGAAGAACTTCCGCGATGCGGCCCGCACGCCGGCGGCCAGCTCGGGATCGATGCCGTGCCCGGTGACCAGAATGAAACCGGCCTGCTGCAGTCCCTCGTCGAGTTCGGCGGCGACGGCGTCGGCCTGCTCTCCCCCGGCGTACCAGCGGGACATGTCGATCGTGGCGATCACTCTGCGACTCCGATGTCCTCGTTCCACAGCTCCGGGTTCTCAGCGATGAAGTCGGTCATCATCGCCACACAGCGCCCGTCGTCGAGCAGCGTGACGTCGACGCCGGATTCGGCCAGCCAGTCGTGGCCGCCGACAAAGGTCCGGCTCTCCCCGATCAGCACCGCACCGATGTTGAACTGACGCACCAGCCCGCTGCAATACCAGCATGGCGAGAGCGTGGTCACCATGATCGTCGAACGGTAGTCGCGCTGGCGACCGGCATTGCGAAACGCCGCGGTCTCAGCGTGGATCGACGGATCATCGTCCTGCACGCGCATGTTGTGCCCACTGCCCAACAGCTTCCCGTCAGCGCTGAACAACGCCGCCCCGATCGGAATTCCGCCTTCCGCCAATCCCTTTCGGGCCTCGTCGTAGGCGACGTCGAGCATCGCTTCCGGCGTCATACCGCGGTTCGTTCGGCGGTGATCTTCGATCGGCATAGCACAAGATAACTTGCCCCGGCGATCAGGAAGCCGACGAAGAAGGTGATGTCGCCGAGCTGGGGCACCGCTCTGGCGATGTAGCCGACGAACTTCTCCTGGTTGGAGAACAGCAACACCGACACCACCAGGCCGAGGCCGAACGACGCGAATCCGCCCCAGTTCGCATAGCTACGGTCGTAGAGGAATGCGGCGATGGGCTGACCCCGGCGCAGGTACTGGTCGGCGAACACCACGCCCAGCCAGGGTCCGATCCAGTACGCGATGATCAGCAGGAAGGCCTCGTAGCTCGCGGCGGCGTCGGCCAGCGCCCACCATGCGATGCAGAAGCCTGCGACGCCGAAGAACACCGTGACCAGGGCGCGGGCGATATGGTGCGGCAGCTTCACGCCGATGGTCACGAAAGCCATTGCGCCGGAATAGATGTTGATCGCATTCGCGGCGATCGCGCCCACCGCGATGGCCAGCAGGGTGGCCTTGGCCAGTGGCGAGGCCAGCTCGCTGGTGAACGCTTCGGTCGGGTTGTCGGACAACGCCGGGCCGATGGTCACCGATGCGGCGCCGACGATCTCGAGGATGGCGCACGACAGGAACAGCCCTAGTGAGGCGAACAGTCCGGTGCGCGCCGTCGACACGGTCGCCGGTAGATAGCGGGTGTAGTCGGCGGCATAGGGGGTCCAGCCGGCGGCGTAGCCGAACGCGGTGCCCACGGTCAGCAGGAACCCGCCCAGACCGCCCATGCCGCCGTCGATCGCGGGTGCGTCGAAGTGGGATTTGGTGAGGATCACGACCGAGGCGACAGCGAAGATCACCGCGAGAACCGGGAACGACCAGCGCTCGAAGGCCTGGACGAGGTTGTGGCCGAAGAAAGCGAACCCGGTCTGGATCAGCACGACGATGACCAGTGCCGCCAGCGGTCCGATGCCGAAGAGGGTGGACAGCGCGAACGCGCCGCTGACGCTGTTGGTGGCGAACCAGCCGACCCCGGCGGTCACCGACATCAGCACGGCAGGCACCGCGTTGCCCTTGAACCCGAACGCCAAGCGGCCCAACACCATCTGCGGCACGCCGTGCAACGGACCCCGGGCGGACAGGAAGTAGTGCGCGATCGCGCCGAGCCCGGTGCCGATCACGATTCCGGCGACGGCCTGCCAGAAGGTCATGCCGTAGACGGCCACCGCCAGCACGCCGACGAATATCGTCGCGAACTCCAGATTGGGCGATGTCCACGTCCAGAACAGCTGGCGCGGGTGCCCGTGCCGATCCTCGTGCGCGATGAACTCGTTGCCACCGGGCTCGACGGCCACCAACTTGTCGCGGTAGGTGCCGTCGGATTGCACGCTCGGCTCGGTCGGATCAGCCACTGTCATGGACTAAAAATTGTCTCTACCGAGCCGGCGCGCAACCGGAGGGGAAATTTCAGTCGAACTGCGGGGCTTCGGTCCGCGTCCGCTTCAGCTCCCAGAAGTGCGGATAGGCGGCGAACGTGACTGACGCGTCCCACAACTTGCCGGCTTCCTCACCGCGCGGGATGCGGGACAGGACAGGGCCGAAGAACGCCACACCGTTGATGTGGATGGTCGGGGTACCGACATCCTCGCCGACGGCGTCCATACCTTCGTGATGGCTCTTGCGCAGAGCGTCGTCGTACGTGTCCGAGGTGGCCGCCTCAGCGAGCTCGGCGGGCAGCCCCACCTCGGCAAGCGACTCGGCGATCACGACATCGAAATCCTTGTTGTCCTGGTCGTGAATCCGGGTGCCCATCGCGGTGTACAGCGGCGACAGGACCTCGCGGCCATGCGCCTGCTCGGCGGCGATCGCGACGCGGACCGGGCCCCACGCCTTCTTCATCATTTCCTGGTACTCCTCGGGCAGGTCCCGGCCTTCGTTGAGCACCGCCAGGCTCATCACCCGGAAGTCGACGTCGATATCGCGAACCTTCTCGACCTCGAGAATCCAGCGGGAGGTGATCCAACACCACGGGCACAGCGGATCGAACCAAAAACCGGCTACTGATTTCTCGGACATGCGGGCTCCTCCCAGCGATGGACGCAGACTTTCAACTCAACCTCTCCCAATAGAACACTGTTCCCACTGCCGCTAGGTTGGACGCGTGGCACTACCCAACCTGACTCGTGACGAGGCCATCGAGCGCGCTGCTCTGGTCACCGTCGGCAACTACTCCATCGCTCTGGATCTGACGACCGGCTCCGAGTCGACCTTCAGATCCACGACGACCGTCGAATTCGAGGCGACACCCGGCGCCGACACCTACATCGACCTGGCCGCCGACACCGTGCACAGTGCGGTGCTCAACGGCCGCGACATCGACGTGTCGGGATACGACGAGTCCACCGGCATCGCGCTGCAGGGCCTGGCGAAGACCAACGTCCTGGTGATCGACGCGGACTGCCGCTACTCCAACACCGGTGAAGGTCTGCACCGCTTCGTCGACCCGGTCGACAGCGAGGTGTACCTGTACTCGCAGTTTGAAACCGCGGACGCCAAGCGGATGTTCGCCTGCTTCGACCAGCCGGACCTCAAAGCGACCTTCGACGTGACGGTCACAGCACCGTCGCACTGGCAGGTGATCTCCAACGGCGCGACGGTGTCGGTGGACAACGGCATGCACACCTTCGCCACCACCCCGCGGATGAGCACCTACCTGGTGGCCCTGATCGCCGGTCCGTACGCCCGCTGGGACGACGTCTACACCGACGAGCACGGCGAGATTCCGCTCGGGCTGTTCTGTCGCTCGTCGCTCGCCGAGTACATGGACGCCGAGCGGCTGTTCACCGAAACCAAGCAGGGCTTCGGCTTCTACCACCGCAACTTCGGGGTGCCGTACGCATTCGGCAAGTACGACCAGTTGTTCGTGCCCGAATTCAACGCAGGCGCAATGGAGAACGCCGGGGCGGTGACGTTCCTGGAGGACTACGTCTTCCGGTCGAAGGTGACCCGCTACAGCTATGAGCGCCGGGCCGAGACCGTGCTGCACGAGATGGCCCACATGTGGTTCGGCGACCTGGTGACGATGACGTGGTGGGACGACCTGTGGCTCAACGAGTCGTTCGCCACATTCGCTTCGGTGCTCTGCCAGGCCGAGGCCACCGAGTACGACCAGGCGTGGACCACCTTCGCCAATGTGGAGAAGTCGTGGGCCTACCGCCAGGACCAGTTGCCGTCCACCCATCCGGTGGCCGCCGACATCCCGGATCTGCACGCCGTCGAGGTCAACTTCGACGGCATCACCTACGCCAAGGGCGCCAGCGTGCTCAAGCAGCTCGTCGCCTACGTCGGGTTGGAGCACTTCCTGGCCGGGCTACGTGACTACTTCGCCGCGCACGCATTCGACAACGCGACGTTCGACGACCTGCTGGGTGCGTTGGAGAAGGCGTCCGGGCGCGACCTGTCCGACTGGGGCCGCCAGTGGCTCAAGACCACCGGGTTGAACACTGTGCGCGCCGACTTCGACGTCGACGACGAGGGCCGGTTCACCCGGTTCGCCATCAATCAGGGCGGTGCGGCACCGGGAGCCGGGGAGACCCGGGTGCACCGGCTCGCGGTCGGCATCTACGACGACGACCCGACGACCGGCAAGCTGGTGCGCGTGCACCGCGAAGAGCTCGACATCTCCGGGTCTGTCACCGAAGTCCCTGCGCTGCAGGGCGTTTCCCGCGGCAAGCTGGTTCTGGTCAACGACGACGACCTCACCTACTGCTCGCTGCGGCTGGACGACGATTCGCTGCGGACGGCACTGAGCCGCATCGCCGACATCGACGAGCCGCTGCCGCGGACGCTGGTGTGGTCGGCGGCGTGGGAGATGACCCGCGACGCCGAGCTGAAGGCCCGCGATTTCGTGGCGTTGGTGATGAGTGGCGTGCAGGCCGAGACCGAGGTCGGGGTGGCGCAGCGACTGCTGCTGCAGGCGCAGACCGCGCTGAACTCGTATGCCGATCCGCAGTGGGCGTGCGCCAACGGGTGGCCGGCGTTCGCCGACCGGCTGCTGGACCTGGCGCGGGAGTCCTCGCCCGGGTCGGATCATCAGCTCGCGTTCGTCAACGCACTGTGCTCGTCGGTGCTGCAACTGCACCACGTCGCGGTGCTGGCGACTCTGCTGGACAACGAGCCGGCCGAGGTGAACCTGCCCGGTCTGGTGATCGACACCGACCTGCGGTGGCGGATCGTCACCGCGCTGGCCGCGTCCGGCGACATCGACGGCGACGGCGTGCAGACCCCGTTCCTCGACGCCGAGGCGCAGCGTGATCCGACCGCTGCCGGTCGCAGGCACGCGGCGGCGGCGGCAGCCGCCCGCCCGCAGCTCGAGGTCAAGAATGCGGCGTGGCAGCAGGTGATCGAAGACGACACCCTGCCGAACATCACCGCACGCGCGATCATCGGCGGGTTCGTCCAGACCGGGCAGAGCGCGCTGCTGCAGCCGTTCACCGAGCGCTATTTCGCGGCGATCCCCGGGGTGTGGGAGCGTCGCTCCAGTGAGGTCGCGCAGACCGTGGTGATCGGGCTGTACCCGTCGTGGGACATCAGCTCCGAAGCCCTGCTGGCCGCCGACAACTTCCTGGCCGGCGAGCTGCCGACGGCGCTGCGCAGGCTCGTGCTGGAAGGCCGGGCCGGTATCGAACGCTCGCTGAAAGCGCGCGCCTTCGACGCGCAATGATCCCGCGCTGCCAAAATCACGCCATGGCAGCCAGGAACACCCGACGAGCACGCGCGGCGCGCAGACGCACCCGACGGGTGAAAGCGGTGGTCAACGACCTGACCGACGAGCAGTGGGCGACGTTGAAGCTGGCCTGGAACGGCTGCGCGTACTGCGGGGCGACGGGTAAGCCGCTGCAACGGGACTGCGTGATGGCGATATCGCGGGGCGGGCGCTACACGATCGACAACGTGGTGCCCGCCTGCGGGGCGTGCAACGCCAGCAAGTGCAACGACGAGGTCACCGGCTGGCTGCGCCGTAAGCGGCTCGACGAACGCCTGTTCCTTGAGCGGTACGTGCGCATCCGCGCAGAGTTGCTGGCGGCGGCGGAGACTGCGGTATGAGTTTGGTGTCCGCCTTCGAGCGACAATCGATCCCCGCGGATGCTTCCGACGAGATTGAACTCCGTCAGACGGCTACTCGAACTCCCCCTGCGTGAGTTCAACCTCGCGCAGAACCACCTCTACGCCAGGTGACTGTCGCTGCGAGGCGGGCAGCGAGCGGGTATCCCACCGGCGCCGGCACGCCCGGTTTACGGCCTGGAGATGGCCGCCGACATCACCCGCACGGCGCTGACCAAGCCGTCGATCAGGTTGCCTTCTTTGAAAGCCGACGCGGCCGCCGACACCCCGAGCGGGGCAGCCGACTCGGCTCCACGGCCGCGCACGTCGGCGCCGTAGACCACCTCGATGGCCTTCTGGTCCGGTGACACGGCCAACAGCACCGCGTTGTTCGGCGTCGGCACGTCGGCCAGGATCTCCCGAGCCCGGGCCGCGGTGTCGCCGCCGAGGTCGCCGATGTAGACGGCGAAGCGGGCCTTGGACTGCCGGCTGCCGTACTTCAGCGCATCGTCGAGTTCGACCAGCTGGCTGATCGGGAACGGGTAGTGCACCGACAGCTCACCCGGCTCGGTCACTCCGGACAGGCGTCCGCTGGTGGTCACCGCCCAGCCGTGCGGCAGATTGGCCGGATCGACGGTCGCCACCGCGGTTCCGTGGTCACCACTTGCCACTTGCTCCACCTCCCACATTCACCTCGGCCGAGCCGTGACCGTGATGGCCACCGCCGGGAACCACCTCGTCGACGGCCGCCCACAGGATCGGAGCGTGCGTCCACGGTTCGGACAGCTTGTAGGTCTTGGGGTGCTTGCTCTTGCCGGGGATGAACAGCAAGGCCAGCACAGCGGCGAGCCCAAACGGGATGCCCACGAATAGACCGTGGATGACGGCAGCATTCACGTTGCAAACCGTAGCAGTCAGGCCGCGCCCTCACCCAGGTAGCGCACCCAAGCGGGGTCGAGTTCTTTGATGGTGCACAACAGCCGCCAGTGCTGGCCCTTCGGCGGCATCGGCACCAGCCGCAACGTCCAGCCCAGTTCGCTCAGCAATTTGTCGGCCTTGCGGTGGTTGCACGTCCCGCAGGCGGCCACGCAGTTCTCCCAGGAATGCTCACCGCCGCGGCTGCGCGGCACCACGTGGTCGACGGTGTCGGCCTTGCCGCCGCAGTATGCGCACCGGAACCGATCGCGGTGCATCAACGCGGCGCGGGTCATCGGGATGCGAGCCCGGTACGGGACTCGCACGAAGCTGCGCAGCCGGATCACCGACGGCACCACGATCGCCCGCGACGCCGAGTGGATCACCGGCCCGGTCGGGTCGTCGTGCACCACGTCGGCCTTGCCGCACAGCAGCATGATCACCGCCCGGCGCATGGGGAGCGCCGTCAGCGGTTCGTAGGTTGAATTCAGCAACAGCACCCGGCGACGTCCCCACACTGATCCGTCGGCCGGGCTGGGTATGTGAGGGTCGGCGTGCAGGCTGGAACCGGCTACGGACCCGATCGGGCCCGCCGCGGCGCGGTGACCGCGGTTCCGTTTGCGCTGCGACATGCGTCCTCCGCCAACCAGTGCACCACGGATCCGCCGCGATCGCACGGCTATTTGTTCGGTGTTCGCAGGTCAAATCCGTGAACATCGGGTGACGTGGGCTCCGTCTGAGGTGGATGTACACAATGGTGGGGTGACAGAGACTCAGTCCGACGGCGGTGGGCAGACCTTCTACGACGCCGTGGGCGGCCATGACACGTTCCGCACGATCGTGGCCCGTTTCTACGAGCAGGTCCGCGAGGACGAGGTGCTGCTTCCGCTGTATCCCCCCGACGAGCTCGACGATGCCGAGGTCCGGCTGCGCATGTTCCTCGAGCAGTACTGGGGCGGCCCGCGGACCTATTCGGACCTTCGCGGACATCCCCGGCTTCGGATGCGCCACGTCCCGTTCAAGATCGGTTTCATCGAGCGCGACGCGTGGCTGCGCTGCATGCACACCGCGGTAGCCTCAATCGACTCCCAGACGCTCGATGACGCGCACCGGCGGGAGCTGCTGGCCTACCTCGAGATGGCCGCGCAGTCGATGGTCAACTCCCCGTTCTAGAGGACACCGATGACCGAAGCCGTCCCGTGGTGGACGAACGCGATTTTCTATCAGGTCTATCCCCGCTCCTTCGCCGACAGCAACGGTGACGGCGTCGGCGATCTCGGGGGCGTCACCGCGCACCTCGATCACGTGAGCGAGCTCGGCGTCGACGCGATCTGGCTCAACCCGGTGATGGTCTCCCCCATGGCCGATCACGGTTACGACGTGGCCGACCCCCGCGACGTCGACCCGCTCTTCGGCGGTCTGGGCGCCCTGGAGCGGTTGATCACCGAGGCGCATGCGCGCGGCATCCGCATCACGATGGATCTGGTGCCCAACCACACCAGTTCCCAGCACATCTGGTTCCAGGCCGCGCTGGCCGCCGCACCGGGAAGTAGTGAACGGCAACGCTATATCTTCCGCGACGGCCTGGGACCGAGCGGAGGGCAAGAGCGCAGCGACCCGGGAAATGATTTGGGCGCCCAGCCGCCCAACAACTGGGTATCGGTGTTCGGCGGGCCGGCCTGGACCCGGGTCGCCGACGGCCAGTGGTACCTGCACCTGTTCGACTCCGAACAGCCAGACCTCAACTGGGACAACCCCGAAGTATTCGCGGACCTGGAGAAGACGCTGCGGTTCTGGCTGGACCGCGGGGTCGACGGTTTCCGCATCGACGTCGCGCACGGCATGGCAAAACCACCCGGTCTGCCGGACATGACGAACCCGGACGTCGAGATGCTCACCCTCGACGACCACGATCCCCGGTTCAACCACGAGGGCGTCCACGACATCCACCGCGGCATCCGCTCGGTGCTCGACGACTATCCCCATGCGGTGACGATCGGCGAGATCTGGGTGTTCGACAACGCGGACTTCGCCAAGTATCTGCGGCCCGACGAATTGCACATGGGCTTCAATTTCCGTTTGGTACGAGCCGAATTCGACCCGGCCAGCGTTCGCGGTGCGATCGAGAACGCGTTGGCCGCGGCAGCGCTGGCCGACGCCAGCCCTACCTGGACGCTGTCCAACCACGACGTGGAGCGCGAGGTCTCCCGCTACGGCGACGGCGCCGCCGGGCTCACCCGGGCACGCGCGATGGCGATGGTCATGCTGGCGCTGCCCGGTGCGGTATTCCTCTACAACGGGGAAGAGCTGGGGTTGCCCAACGTCGACCTGCCCGACGAGGCGCTGCAGGATCCGGTGTGGGAGCGATCGAAGCACACCGAACGCGGCCGCGACGGCTGCCGGGTCCCGATGCCGTGGTCGGGTGACACACCGCCGTTCGGCTTCTCGTCGAACCCGGACACCTGGCTACCGATGCCGCCGGACTGGTCCACCGTGACCGTCGAACGCCAACTCGCCGAACCGGATTCGACGCTGCTCTTCTTCCGCACGATCCTGCGGCTGCGGCGCAGCCACTTTCACTTCACCGAATTCGACGTGGAGTGGCTCCAGCTGCGCGACGACGCGCTGGCGTTCCTGTCGGCCGGGGTGTTGTGCGTGCTGAACACCGGCCGCACCCCACTCGAGCTGCCCGCCGGCGATGTGCTCGCCGCCAGTGCGCCATTGGTCGGCGGGCAGTTGCCTCCCGATTCGGCGGCGTGGGTCGTGACCGGCTAGACGCCTGCGGCCAGCAGGTTCACCACCGACGCGACGATGATCGAGCCGAACACGAACGACAGCAGCCCGTGGCCCAGCGCGGTGGCCCGCATCCGCGTCGAGGTCAGGTTGGTGTCGGAGATCGCGAAGCTCATCCCGACGGCGAAGCCGACGTAGAAGAAATCCTTGAAGCAGGGTTGATCTTTGTGGCCGGGCGGGCTGTTGAAATCGATTCCGCCGGGCTGCTTCGAGTCGAAATAGTGCTTGGCGTAGATGATCGCGTACAGCGTGTGGATGGTCAGCCAGGACAGTACGACGCTGCCCACGGCCATCCAGCCCGCACCCGAATCGTGGCGGACGCCGCCTGCCGCATCCTGGCTGCGGCCCAACAGGACCCAGACCCCGACCAGGCTGGCAGCCGCGCCACCGAGCACCAAAGCCGTGACGACCCACGGCAGCGGCTGCTCCTGACTGGCGTGCTGCTTGGTCTCCTTGTGGTCGAAACCCCACAGCGCCAGCCACGTCCAGCTTGTGAAGATCAGCGCGAGCGCCGTCCACCCGCCGAGCAGCGACAGCATGCCGTTCTGGCGCCACAGCACGGCAGTCACGACCGCGCCGACCGCACCCCCGACCGTCACGCGGGCGGCCGGGCGGCTCCAGAACGGCAGGGTGCCGTGGACGTTGTCAGCCACGGGCGGATACTAACGCAGCACCAGCGCGGGATCGCCGCGTCGGCGATACACCGATCCGTACCGCGCGTCGATCCGCAACCACGTCGGCGACAGCCGCACCCGGACGATCTCGTCTTCACCCGGCGGTTCCGGCATGAATCCCATTGCGGTCAAAGCGAACACACACCGCATCGGCACGCCGACCTCGGTGTCACCCGAACTCACCCGCAGCACGTCCTGATCCAGCAGCGACGCCGGCGGTCCGTGCGCGCTGCTGTGCTCCTTGGCCAGGTCGGCACCCCGCTGGGCCAGGTCGATCAGAACTGCGGCCGGCACATCGTCGAGGTGGGTGAAGCCGCTGTCCGGCGGCAGCACGCCGCGCCACGCGGAATCCATCGGAAAGCCGGGATCCACCCGGCCGGACACCTCGGGATTACGGAGGCCGCGAGCTAATTCGTCTGCTCCGCAGGACAAGTCGGCGGGTTTGATCTCACCGGCGACTGCCCGTACCGCGAGCACGTCGAACCCCGTGGCCACCCAGGCCGTCACCACGCCGTCGGCCCGCGCCCGCAGCCGGACCACCGCGGCTTCGTCGAGGCGCAGCGCATGTTCGACGAACACCGCCAGATCGCTGCGGACGACAGCGTCGGGAATGACCAAAGCGCGTTCGGGCGCTGACATCCCCCGGTCGCCCCGCTCCTGCCCGCCGGTCATCGCTGCCAGCGCTGCAGGTACTCCCGATGCTTGGGCGAAAGCCGCACCAGCCGCTGCTCTTTGATGTGCACCGCAGCCAGCTGTGTCTCGGCGATCACCGACGGTCGTGAGTCCGGCGCGGCGTTGAGCGATCGCACTTCATAGCCGAGGGTGAAATCCACGGCGCGCAGTCGCTTGGTCCACATCGTCACCTGCAGTGGTGAATCGTCCAACCGCAGTTGGCCTTTGTAGAGCACCTGGACCTCGTGGATGAGCAAACCGATGGTGGTGATGTCCTCGGCGAACGGCTCTGCCAGGAAGTCGACCCGTGCCTCCTCCAGGATCGTCACCATCGTGGCGTGGTTGATGTGCTGATACATGTCGATGTCCGACCAGCGCACGTGCACGCCGGTGGTGAATCCATTAACCACTTGACCCTGTTCCACTCGTCCTGGTCATGCTTCGGATCTGGCGTGCCGCCACCGACAGTGTGGCCAGGTCGCGTTCGTCGTCGGCATAGATCTCGGCCAGCGTGCGACGTGCCCGCTCGACCCGGGATCCGTTGGTGTGCTCCCACTCGGCGATCTTCTCCTCCCCCGTCTCCTCGGGCTCGCCGACCGCCAGCACGTCGAGGCACAGAGCCCGCAACGATCCGTAGATATCGTCGCGAATGGCCAAGCGTGCCAACGAGTGCCAGCGGTCGTCGCGAGGGAGTCCGGACACCGCGGTCAGCAGACCGTCGGTGCTCAGGTGATCCATCAGGGCGAAGTAGGTGTCGGCGACCTCGGCGGGATCCCGGTCGACGATGTCGGCGATGTCGATCACGTCGAGCAGGCTGTACTGGTACAGGCCGGTGGCCACCGTGTAGGCCAGATCGGCCGGGGCGCCGTGCGCTTCGAACTCACCGGCCTCCTTGGCCACGATCGCCTTGTCGTCGCCGCGCAGCCAGTGCGACATCCGCGGCGTCAGCTCGGCCAGCGTGGCGGCGAACCGGTTGATCTCGGCGCCGACGGCCAGCGGCTGCGGCCGGTAGTTCAGCAGCCAGCGCGACGCCCGGTCCAGCAGGCGACGCAGATCCAGGGTCATCCGGTCGGAGACGTTGACCGGCAACCCTTCCCGCGATGCGTCGAGGATGCGCTGCCAGACCTTGGTGATCCCGAAGATCGCGTCGGTGGCCACGAACGTGCGGACCGCGTCGACGTATCCCACGCCGGTGTCCTCGGTGACCCGGTAGGCGAAGGTGATGCCGCCGGTGTCGACGACGTTGTTGACCAACATCGTCGTGGTGATCTCCCGGCGCAGCTGGTGGCCGCGGATTTCAGCTGCGAAGTGGTCGCGCAGCTGGCTCGGGAAGTATTGCGGCAGCCGCGCGGCGAACACCTCCTGGTCGGGCAGCTCGCTGGCGAGCAGGTCGTCCTTGAGGGACAGCTTCACGTGGGCCATCAGGGTCGCCAATTCCGGGGAGGTCAGCCCGATGCCCACCTCTTGGCGGCGGCGGATCTCCTTGTTCGACGGCAACGCCTCCAGCCCGCGATTGAGTCCGCGCCGCTCCTCGAGCTCGACGATCTGGCGGGCGTGCACGTTGAGCAGCGTCGCGGCGTTGGCCCGGCTGGTGCCCATCAGATCGTTCTGGTCGACGTTGTCGGTCAGGACCAGCCGCGACACCTCGTCGGTCATCGAGGCCAGCAGCTCGGTGCGCTCGTCGGCGCTCACCTTGTCCGCGGTGACCAGCGAGTCGACCAGGATCTTGATGTTGACCTCGTGGTCGCTGCAGTCCACGCCGGCGGAGTTGTCCATGGCGTCGGTGTTGATGCGGCCACCGCACAGATCGAACTCGACCCGGCCCAGTGAGGTCACCCCGAGGTTGCCGCCCTCGCCGATCACCTTGGCGCGCACCTGGTTTCCGTTCACCCGGATGGTGTCGTTGGCGCGGTCACCGACTTCGGCATCGGATTCGGACTCGGCTTTGATGTAGGTGCCGATGCCGCCGTTGAACCACAGATCCACCGGGGCTTGCATGATCGCCTTCATCAGCGCGGGCGGGGTGACCTCGTCGGCCTCGCCCTGCAGGCCGAGCGCGGCACGCATCTGCGGGCTGACCGGAATCGACTTCTGCTGGCGGCTGAACACGCCTCCGCCCGCACTGATCAGGCTGGGATCGTAGTCCTCCCAGCTCGACCGGGGCAGCTCGAACAGTCGACGCCGTTCCTGCCACGACCGCTCCGCGTCCGGGTCGGGATCGATGAAGATGTGCCGGTGGTCGAACGCGGCGATCAGCCGGATGTGGTGCGACAGCAGCATTCCGTTGCCGAAGACGTCGCCGCTCATGTCACCGACTCCGACGACGGTGAAGTCCTGGCTCTGGGTGTCCACGCCCATCTCGCGGAAGTGCCGTTTGACCGACTCCCAGGCGCCTTTGGCGGTGATGCCCATGGCCTTGTGGTCGTAGCCGACCGAACCGCCGGAGGCGAACGCGTCGCCCAGCCAGAAGCCGTACGACTGGGCAACGTCGTTGGCGATGTCGGAGAAGGTGGCGGTGCCCTTGTCGGCGGCGACGACGAGGTAGGCGTCGTCGCCGTCGCGGCGGACCACCCGGGGCGGGGTGATGACCTGTCCGGTAGCCCGGTCGACGTTGTCGGTGACATCGAGTAGGCCGGCGATGAACAGCCGGTAACAGGCGATTCCCTCGTGGCGGAACGCATCCCGGTCCGCGGCGGCATCCCCGAGCGGCGCGGGTGGCTTCTTGACGACGAATCCACCCTTGGCGCCGACGGGCACGATCACCGCATTCTTGACGGCCTGGGCTTTGACCAGGCCGAGGATTTCGGTGCGGAAATCCTCCCGGCGATCCGACCACCGCAAGCCACCGCGCGCCACGTGACCGAACCGCAGATGCACGCCCTCGACCCGAGGTGAGTAGACGAAGATCTCGAACTTCGGCCGGGGCAGCGGCAATTCGTCGATCAGCTGCGGGTCGAGCTTCAGCGACAGCACGTTCTGCGCATGCGCCGAGTCGGGACTGGTGACGAAGTAGTTGGTCCGCAGCGTCGCTTGGATCATCGTCGCGAACGCCCGCAGCACCCGGTCGGTGTCGAGGCTGACCAGCGCGTCGATGTCGGCTGCCACCGCGTCGGCCGCGGCGAGCGCGTCCAGGCCCTTGTCGGCGGAGTCCGGGTCGAACATCGCCTCGAAGAGGGTCACCAGTGAGCGCGCGGTGCCCGGATTACCGTTGAGCACCGACTCGATGTGCGACTGACTGTAGGGAAAAGCCGCCTGCCGCAAGTACTTCGCGTAGGCCCGCAACACGGCGACCTGCTGCCAGGTCAGCCCGGCGCGCAGCACCAGTTCGTTGAACCGGTCGATCTCGGCGCGCCCCTGCCAGATGGCGGTGACGGCATCGGCGAACCGCTGCGCGGTGGCGTCCCACTCCTCCTGGGTGGCGGCGTCGGGCATGGACGCGTCCGGCCGGATCTTGAACTGGTAGATCCAGACCTTCAGTCCGTCCGGGCGCACCACGGTGAACGGGCGCTCCTCGAGCACCAGCACCCCCATGCACTGCAGCATCGGCAGCAGGTGACTCAGGGATGCGGTCGATCCGCCCAGGTACCAGGTGAGGAAGGCCTCATTGCCCTCGTCGCCCTGCTCGAACTGCAGCTTGACCGAATCCTCTTGCAGCGCTTCGATGAAACCGATGTCGGTGATCGCCTCGGTGGAGGTGACGGCCTGCTTGAACGTCTCGGGCAGCGCTTCGGCGTAGTGTTCGGCGATCGCCTGGTCGATCTTGCCGGTCCGCGCCGAACCGATCAGCCGGTCACCCCAGGTGCGCAGCGCGTCGGTGAGCAGGCCCTGCACCCGGATGCGGTTCTGCTCGCTGTCGTCGATCGATTCACGTGTTGAGCTGTCCGGCAGTCGCACCGTGAAATGAACCACCGCCCAGGGTGATTCACTGACCCGCGCGGTGTAGTCGATGCTCAGACCGCCGAACTCACGCACCAGGATGTCCTGCATCGCCAGCCGCACCACGGTGGTGTAGCGGTCGCGGGGCAGATACACCAGGGCGGATACGAATTGGCCGAGTTGGCCGGCACGCAGAAACAGTAGGGCGCGACGGCGCGAGCCGAGGTCGACGACGGCAATCGCCATCGCCAGCAGCTGCTCGGCGGTCAGCGAGAACAGCTCCGAGCGCGGAATGGTCTGGATGATGTCGAGCATCAGCTGCCCGGGGTGGCTGGGGTCGCTCTTCGACATCGCCAGCACGTCGCGCACCCGCCGCGAAATCAGTGGAATGTCAAGAACGTTGGCGCTCATCGCCGCCGCCGTGAACAGCCCGACGAACCGGTGTTCCACATCCCCGGAGGTCATGTGCTCGCGGATCACCACGATGTACGGGTACGCCCCGTAGCGCAGGAAGCTGGGCATGGTGGCCTGCGCCAGCACCAGCACATCGCCGGGGTTGGTGAGCTCGGGCAGCACCTCGGTGCGCAACCGCGCCACACCCAGCCTGCTGGATTCGACGACGGTGGCGACCCCGTCGCGCACCGTGCAGTCCTGACAGCCCAGCAGGATGAAGTGGCCGTCGGACAGCCACCGCAACAGGTCGGCGACGTCGCTGCGGTCCGCGCCGACGAATCGGCTTCCGGTGTCGGTGTCGATCTCGCGGGCGAGGTCGTGCAGCGCGGCGGACAGCGCCGTCGAATCCAGCGCCACCTGCCGGGCGTCGGCCACCGCCATCGGGAGCATCCGCTCCGCCTCGGCCAGCGCCTTGCGGTTCACCGACGGCGAGAGTTGCACGTGGATCCAGGATTCGTCGATCCCGTCGGACTCCGGGCCTGCCGGTTCGTTCATCGACGACGGCCGTACGTCCAGCAGCTCTCCGGTTGCTCTGCGCCGCACCCGGAAGACCGGGTTCATCAACGCGACATAGCTGACGCCGAGCCGATGCAGCAGCACGGTGACCGAATCCAGGAGCATGGTGGCCTGGTCGGTGACGATCTGCAGCGCGGGCCCGAAGCCGCCGGGGTCGTCGCCGGGATAAACGGCGACCAGTGTCTCGCCGACGGACCGGACGCGCGCCAGCCGCTCGTGGGCGGCAATCAGCTCGGTGGGCACCGCCTGCTCGGCGGCCGCCGCGACCAGCGGACCGGTGTCGGTGGCGTCAACGTCGGGGGCCCCGCCGTGCGGCCCGCGATAGGTGGCGAGATAGGCCTCACCCAGTGACTCGGTAGCTTTGGGGTCAACCGTCATACCTGCGACTCCTGATCAGCGTGCGAACCGACGCTGGTCCGCAGCCGCCAACATTAGTCGCGTGTGAGCCTGCGGTGGGTGACCCTGTGCGGACGGGCCGCGTCGGCTCCCATTCGCTCGATCTTGTTCTCCTCGTAGGCACCGAAGTTACCTTCGAACCAGAACCACTTGGCCTCGTTGTCGTCGTCACCCTCCCACGCCAGGATGTGCGTGCAGGTGCGGTCCAGGAACCAGCGGTCGTGGCTGATCACCACCGCGCAACCCGGGAAGTTCTCCAGCGCGTTCTCCAGCGAGGACAGCGTTTCGACGTCCAGGTCGTTGGTGGGCTCGTCGAGCAGGATCAGGTTGCCGCCCTCCTTGAGGGTCAGCGCCAGGTTGAGCCGGTTGCGCTCACCACCGGAGAGCACGCCGGCCGGCTTCTGCTGATCGGGCCCCTTGAACCCGAACGCCGACACGTAAGCCCGCGACGGGATCTCGTTCTGACCGACCTCGATGTAGTCGAGACCGTCCGAAACCACCTGCCACACCGTCTTTTTCGGGTCGATGCCGGCGCGGCTCTGGTCGACATAGCTCAGCTTGACGGTATCGCCGACCCGCACGGATCCGCTGTCGGGCTGTTCCAGTCCGACGATGGTCTTGAACAGGGTGGTCTTACCGACACCGTTGGGGCCGATGACGCCGACGATGCCGTTGCGGGGCAACGTGAACGACAGGTCCTTGATCAGCGTGCGGCCCTCGAACCCCTTGTCGAGGTGCTCGACCTCGACCACCACGCTGCCCAGCCGCGGCGGAGCCGGGATCTGGATTTCCTCGAAGTCGAGCTTCCGGGTCTTCTCCGCCTCGGCGACCATCTCCTCGTACCGGCCGAGGCGAGCCTTGTTCTTGGCCTGCCGGGCCTTGGCGCCGGAGCGCACCCAGGCCAGTTCCTCCTTGAGGCGCTTCTGCAGCTTCTGGTCCTTCTTGCCCTGCACCTCGAGGCGCTCGGCCTTCTTCTCCAGATAGGTCGAGTAGTTGCCCTCGTACGGGTAGGCGCGGCCGCGGTCGAGTTCGAGGATCCACTCGGCGACGTTGTCCAGGAAGTACCGGTCGTGGGTGACGGCCAGGATCGCGCCCTTGTAAGCGGCGAGGTGCTGTTCGAGCCACAGCACGCTCTCGGCGTCGAGGTGGTTGGTCGGCTCGTCGAGCAGCAGCAGGTCCGGTTTGGACAGCAGCAGTTTGCAGAGCGCCACGCGACGCTTCTCGCCACCGGACAGGTGCGTCACCGGCTCGTCCGGCGGCGGGCAGCGCAACGCGTCCATCGCCTGCTCGAGCTGCGAATCGATGTCCCAGGCGTCCTCGGCGTCCAGCTCCTCCTGGAGCTTGCCCATCTCGTCCATGAGCTCGTCGGTGTAGTCGGTGGCCATCAGCTCGGCCACTTCGTTGTACCGGTTGAGCTTGGCTTTGATCGCCACGCCCTCTTCGACGTTCTCCCGGACGGTCTTGGTCTCGTCGAGCTGCGGCTCCTGCATGAGGATGCCGACCGTGGCTCCCGGCGCCAGCATCGCGTCGCCGTTGTTGGCCTGGTCCAGGCCGGCCATGATCTTCAGCACGCTGGACTTACCCGCACCGTTGGGGCCGACGACGCCGATCTTGGCTCCGGGCAGGAAGGCGAGCGTGACGTCATCGAGGATGACCTTGTCGCCGTGTGCCTTGCGGACCTTGCGCATCGTGTAGATGTATTCGGCCATTGCCGCGGGGGTGCCTTCCGTCTTTGTCGTGAAATGCTCGCCGACCATCCTAGGCGCGCCGCGGCCGGGCCTCGCGGCCGCGCTGGACCACGCCAGCGCGGCCACCGCCTCCGCTACGCCGAGAAGGCCAGATCGGCTGTCTGCTCGACATCGTCGGCGGCGTCGGGCTGGTCCTCGGTGAGCGGCTCGGCATCGACCGGTTCAGCCGGCTTGGACTGAGGCTGCTCGAAGCGGACGATCGCCCGCGACAGGTCGGGGCCGACCGCCGTGGCCCGCATCTCCAGCGAAGACCGCCGGACGCCGTCCTTGTCGTCGTACTCGCTGGTGAACACGTCGCCGACGACGATCACCGGGGCGCCCTTGTACAGGCCGGCGCCGACGCCGGTGACCAACTTGCCCCAGCAGTTGACGGTGATGAACAAGGAGTTGCCGGGCTCCCAGGTGCCGTCTCCCGTGCGGCGCCTGGAGTTACTGGCCACCCGGAAGCTGATCACTTCCTGGTCGCCGACGACTCGGCGGCGAAGGTCGGTGACAACGCGGCCGACGACGGTGAGATGGGTTTCGAACATGGCTTGGGTCCTTTCGTTTCACTGCGGTTGCGCCTCCAGTGAGCCGCCGGACCCCGACAGCCGCGTTCCCAGCTCGGGTGAGCGGGCCGCGGCCTGTGGACGAACGTCGAACTGGGGATACATCTCGTCGATCCCGCCGCGAACGTAACGTCAGGGCGCTAGATCGGCGATTTCGCCGCCGTGGTGTTACAGCCGGCGACCGACGCGGTCCTCAGCTTCCATTTTCGCGCTGCGCCAGATGGGCCAGCATCGCGTTGTAGGCGGTCAGGTCGGCGTCGTCGTCGCGCTCGGCGGCGCGGTCGAGCCGCTTGGCGGTGCGCCGGTCACTTCGGCTCCACTGGATGAGCAACGCGATCATCACCACGACGAGCGGGATTTCGCCTGCCGCCCAAGCGATTCCGCCGCCGAGATGCTGATCGGCGAGCAGGTCGGTATGCCAGCTCAGCTTCAGCGAACGGTAGAAACTCTCCCCCAGCACCTGATCCATGCCCATCATCACCACGCCGAAGAACGCGTGCAGCGGCAGTGAGGCGAACACCATCGCGATCTTGGCCACCGCCGGCAGCGGGCGTGGCGTGGGGTCGACGCCGATGACCACCCAGTAGAAGAGGTAGCCGCTGACCAAAAAGTGCAGGTTCATCAGGACGTGCGCACCGTGCAGACCGGCCGCGGCGTCGAAGATGCCGCCGAAGTAGAGGCCGTAGAACCCCGCGACGAACACGATCGTGGCCACCACCGGGTGGGTGAAGAATCGCGACCACTTGCTGTGCAGACCGTCGAGCAGCCATTCCCGCGGCCCGGGCGGGTTGCCCTTACCCGCGGCGGGCAGCGCCCGCAGCGCCAGCGTCACCGGTGCGCCGAGCACCAGCAGGACCGGAATCAACATCGACAGCAGCATGTGCGCCGTCATGTGCACGCTGAACATGGCCGGCATATAGCGGCCCACACCCGAGGACGTGGTGAACAGCAGCGCCGCGCAGCCCAGCAACCAGGCGAACGTCCGGCCCGGCGGCCACGAGTCACCCCGACGGCGTAACCGGAGCACGCCGGCCAGGTACACCGCGGCGAACACGAGTGCCGCCGTGCCGAAGACCAGGTCGAAGCGCCAGTCCAGCAGGATCCGCGCGACGGTCGGCGGCCCGGCCAGGTCGTAGCCGATCCCGACTTCGGCCGGTGACGGGTTGGCCACCAGCGGAGGCGGCGGCGGAGTGCGGCCCAGACCCACCGCGATGCCGAACGTGAGGCCGAAGACGAGGGCCTCCACCGACGCCAGTCGGACCAGCACACCGCGGGCCTGCGGGTCGGCCTGCAGCGCGGCCACCAGTCCGCGGCGTTGGCGCCACCCGATCGCGCCCAGTAGGCACAGCGCGGCGATCTTGGCCACCACCAGCCAGCCGTAGTCGGTGGCGAACAGGTCACCGAGCCGAATCCGGATGAAGGCGTTGATCACCCCGGAGAGCCCCATCGCCACGAAACACCAGAGCGCGACCGCGGAGAATCGCCGCGCCGCCAGGTCGGCGTGCTCGCCGCCGCGCAGCGCGTGCACCAGCAGGGCCAGCAGCCCGCCTGCCCACACCGCACCCGCGAGCAGGTGGATCATCAGGCTGTTGGTGCCGACGTCGTGGGATCCGCCGGCCGAGGAGTGCCCGGTCAAGCCGAGCGGCACCAGCGTGATCAGCGATCCGGCCAGCAGCAGCGGCGTCCACGACCAACGCAGCACCGCCCTACCGGCGAGGGCGACGGCCAATGCCAGGAACGCCGTCCAGCGCCAGGCGCCTGCGGTGTCGACCAGGCCGGCCACCGACCACAGCTGTACCGGGTTGAGGTGCTCGCGCAACGGCTGACCGGAGACGTCGGAGACGGTCAGCGGGACGAGCAGCGCCGCGCAGACCGCCCACGCCCCGGCCGCGGCGACCCCGATCCGCAGCGCGCGGTAGCCGGCGACATCGAGCACTCCGCTGTCCTGCGGTGGGACGAAGAACGTCGCGAACAGGAACGAGCCGACCGCCAGAACCGCCGCGATCTCACCGGCGGCCTGCACGAACGGCAGGCCCAGCGTGGTGACCGGCCCCGGATCGGGCAGGCCGGTCGCGGTCAGCGCGTCGGTGAGGGACAGCGCGCCGATGCCGGCGGCGGTGATGCCGGCCAGCAGGGCCACCATCGACAACACCGGCCAGACCGCGCTGTGGCGGACGGCGGGTGCAGGCATCGTGTCAGCGTATGGCTATTCGCGCTGCCTGAGCTCACGGGCATAGAACTGGGCGCTG
This sequence comes from Mycobacterium sp. SA01, assembly GCF_041287105.1. NCBI lineage: Bacteria > Bacillati > Actinomycetota > Actinomycetes > Mycobacteriales > Mycobacteriaceae > Mycobacterium > Mycobacterium sp. SA01. The sequence continues at coordinate 37,322 of NZ_JBGGNO010000007.1, forward strand.
GACAGCTCGTGGATGCGGTCCATGTCGGTCAGGATGCTGCGCAGTTCGTGTAGGAAAGCCGCTCGCCGCTCCCGCAGATCGGGTCCGGGCTGCAGCAGATTCTGGTCGGCGACGACCTGCCGCGCCGTCGTGAACAACAGCGCCGACACCGACTCGTTGCTGCGGATTCGGCCCTGGGCTGCGTACTGGGCGCCCACGCCGAGGGCCATCTTGGTGAGCTCCTTCTCTTCGACGTCGCTCGGTGCATCACACAGGACGTCGGCGACGATCGTGTAAGCCTCGATGAACGGCCGCAGCATGGCGTGCGCCATCAACGGCTTCTTGTCGCGCAGCAGGTTGTCCACCGCGTCACCGCCCGCGGCGACCTGGACCTCCCAATCGCGTTGCCACGACATCTCTTCGGCGAGGTGCTCGCGGAAGGCCGCTGAATCGGCGAAGTAGAAGTCGAACTTCAACAAGTCGCGCAGTCGCATCGCCTGATCCCAGAACACCTCCACGCGGTCGCCGTCGGGTGCGCGGCCGGCATGGGCCAGCGCCAGTTCGGCGATCGACGTCTCCAGGAACGCGTGGATCAGGGTGTTGCGGTAGAAGGCCGCCTCGTGCTCGTGCTCCGGCGCGATCCGCCACACCGGCTCGTGACCGCCGTCGACCCGGGTCACCGGATGACCGTTCGACAACGCGTCGACCGCGGCCCGCACCCCGTCCGGCGTGCGGAGCCGCAGCGCACTGTTGGTGACCGGATTCTGTTTACGCTCAAGGTAATCCAGCGAGTCCTGGAGCGTGTGGTGCAGCTGGTTGAGCGTCAACGCCCGACCGCGGGTGGTGAGCAGCAGCGCCGACACCAGGCCGCTGGCGTTGATCGGTGTCACCCGCAGAATCCGCCAAGCCACCTCGAAGGCCATCTTCTGCATGGCAAGCCGTTTGGCGGCCTCGTCCGAGGCGATCGAGCCGCCCGGTTCGCCGAGGTACTGGCGCATCGACACCGCTTCGGGGAAGCGGACGTAGATCTTGCCGTAGTTACGTTCGCCCTGAGCCTTGATGAACTTGTACAGCCATTCGGCGCTCTCCGGCGTTTTCTCGCCACCCCTGGCGTAGGCCGCGTATTCGGTGGTCTCGTGCAACTGGTCGAAGCTGATCGAGACCGGCTGCAGCAGAATGTCTTCACTGCGGCCGTCCAGATAGGCGTCGGCGACGTAGGCGAGCAGTCCGAGCTTGGGCGGCAACATCTTTCCGGTGCGCGACCGGGTGCCCTCGATCGACCAGCTGAGGTTGAATCGCTTCTCGACGATATAGCCGACGAACTGCCGCAGCACGTACTTGTACACCGGGTCATCGAGCTTGCGGCGCAGGAAGATCACGCCGGAGCGGCGCATCAGCGGGCCCATGAAACCGAACGAGAGGTTGATCCCGGCGAACGTGTGCGCCGGCGGAAGCCGGTTCTCCTGCATCGCAACCGGGACGATGACGCCGTCGAGGTAGGACCGGTGCGACCACAGCAAGACCGCCGGATGGTCTTCCAGGCCGCGCCGCATCGACTCGATTTCCATGTTGTCGTAGTCGATTCGGGGATCGAAACCCCGGCTGAAGATCGCTCGCCCGAGGTTGGGGATCAGGTCGACCGAGAACCTGCTCCAGCCCGTGGCGAGCTCGTTGAGCATCTCCTCGGCCTTGGCGGGGTCGGCGTCGGGGATCTTTTCCAGGCCTTCCATGAATCGCGTGGAGGACATCAGTTCGTCGGTGATCAGTTGTGGCGACTTGTATTCCGGGCCCAGCAGCCGCAGTTCCATCCGCTCGATCGCAAGCCTGGCGCGGCGCAGCACGAAGCGCGCGAAGTCCCGGGGGCTGTCGCCGACGGTGTTCTCGTGCCATTGCTGGCGCAGCTCGGAGACTTTCGCCGGTTCGCCCGCGACGATGCGCGCGCGGGACGGATCGCGGCGAAGGATTCTGCGCTGCAGCACTTCTGGCGGTCGGTAGGTGTCCCGCCCGGAGATCAGGCCGACGACCTTGACCCGGGTGGGCAGTCCGCCGGGCACCCAGAACACCCGCACCGGGACGACCAGCCTGTCCTCCCCGACGCCGAGTTCCTCGACGAGTTGGGCCACCACACCGGGCGGCGGATCACCGGCGGGCAGGCGCAGCACCTCGACCTTGGTGTCGGGGTGTGCTCGCCGCTGGGCATGCAGCCAGTCGTTGAGCAGCTCGAACTCCGCCTTCGACGACACCGATGCCAGCACCAGCGCGTCGTCGGTGGTACTGAAGTCAGCCAAGTGGTCGGTGTGGGTCATCGGCGGCCCTTGGCGCTCGGTGACTGCGACTTGGTGGCGGCCTTCTTGGCCGGCGTCTTCTTCGCTGCCGCCTTCTTGGCGGGCGCTTTCTTGGCAGCCTTCTTCGCCGGCGCCTTCTTGTAGATATCGTGCACCGGCACCTCGTCGGTCGGCCAGTTCTTCAGCGTGTCCAGATACAGCTGACGAACCCCTTCGATCCGCTCCGACAGGTCGTCCAACGTCCAGTCCGCTACTGAAAGAGGCGGATACACAACGATATCCACCTCGCCGGGATTCATGGTCGAGGAATCCCGGGAGGCGATCACCTGGGCGTTGCGGATCACGATCGGCACCACCGGAACGCCCGCGGCCATGGCCAGCCGGAAGGGCCCCTTCTTGAACTGGCCGACGGTCCGGGTGTCCAGCCGGGTGCCTTCGGGCGCGATCATGATCGACAAGCCCTTGGCGACCAGATTCTCGACCTCGTGCATGGTTTCGAGGGCGGCCTTGGGGTCGTCCCGGTCGATAAAGACGGTGTCGACCAGCTTGCCGAGCGTGCCGACGACCGGGTCGTCCTTCAGTTCCTTCTTGCCCACGCCGGTCCAGTTGTCCCGCAACAGCGACGCCGTGATGACGGGGTCGGCGTTGTTGCGATGGTTGAAGATGAACACCGCTGGCCGCTGCTTGCGGAGGTTCTCTTCGCCGAGGACGTTGAGCTTCACCCCGTTGACGGCCAACAGCAGGTTCGGGAACGCAGTGGTGAAGAAGTTCAGGCCACGCCGCCGGCTGCGGGTCAGCGTCCCCCACCAGATGGCGCCGGTCGCGGCGGGCACCAGCGCGCCCACGCCGAGCAGTGTGCGCACCTGGCCCATCAGGCCGCCGCTGCCGCGGCTGGAGAACCGCAGGATCGGCCAGCCGCGCCGGCGGGCCACCGCGGCCATCTTGCCTTCGGGGTTGGTCGGCCGCGGGTTGCCGACCAAGTACATCAGCGCGACGTCCTCGTCGCCGTCGGCGTAGAAGTAGGACTGTTTGAGGTCAATGTCGTTGTCGGCGGCGAACTTCTGGACGGCGTTGGCCTTACCGGGGCCCCACAGGATGGGCCGCACCACCTCGCCGGTCAGCACGTCGTTCTCGTCGACCTCGAATCGGTTGGTCAGCGTGCTCTCGATGCCGAGGAAGCGGGCCACCGGCTCGACCTGAAGGGTCAGCGCCGAGGAGCTGAGCACGACGGTGTGCCCGCGCTCCATGTGGGCGTGCACCAGTTCGCGCATCTCGGGATAGATCCGCTTCTCGATCTGTTGCACGAACATCCGGTCGCCGATCTCGTGCAGATCGCTCAATGCGCGTCCCCGCAGGGCCTGCGACGCCTTGGTGATCAGCTCTTCGAATTCCAGCCTGCCGAGCTGATGGTTGAGGCCCGCGGCGATCATCGTGATGAGCTCACCGATTCCCATGTCGCGGCTGCGGAACCGCTCCCGAGTCAGGATGACGGCGGTGAACCCGGCCACCAGCGTGCCGTCCAAATCGAAGAATGCCCCGATCTGCGGTCCCTCGGGGCTGGCCATCACCTCGGCAACCGAGCCGGGCAGGCGCATCTCCGTTTCACTCATCAGTAGGCCACCGATCCGTTCGGGCTGGGTTGGGCGGAGTCGTTGACGTCATCGGGGAACGATGCGGGCACCACGCGCGGCGGCGGATCACCGGCCAGCGACAGCACCTCATCGAAACCGTCGCGCAGACACTGCGCGAACAGGTCCTCGTCGGTGATCGAGGCGCGGTCGTAGCGCGCGGTGACCGTCGCAAAACCGCCGCGAGAGACCAGTACGACCATCATCGCGACGCCGGGCAGCGGGCCGATCCCGTACTGCCGCAGCACTTTTGCGCCGGCGATGTAGGTGTCGCCGGCGTAAACCGGCACGTTGCTGGCCTGGACGTCGGACGCGATGACCGCGCCACTCATCGCCTCGAGGACGGCGTCGGGCAGCAGCCCGACGACCGGCGCGATGGCGCCCATCAAGTCGATGGCCGCCTCCTCGCGCCGAGAGGTCATCTGTTTGCGAATCTTCTGGATCCGCACCGCCGGATCCACCACGGCGATCGGTGCGGCGAGGTTGACCCCGGCGAACCGGTTGCCGCCGGCCGGGTCGGCCTCGGCCCGCAGGCTCACCGGCACCGCCATCGGCAGGCTGTTCACCGGCACGCCGAGCGCTTCGTGGTAGCGCCGCAGGGCCCCGCACAGCCCGGCGAGGTAGGCGTCGTTGATCGAGCCGCCCGCGGCGTGCGCGGCCGCCCGCAGATCGGACAGCCGCATTTCGATCGCCTCGCTGCGCGACGACAGGCTACGCCGGCGCAGCAGCGGCGACGGGTCGGCGGCGCGGGCCACCACCCGACGTCCAGAGCGGGCGTAATCGACGACGTCCCACACGGCCGTGCCGGGATTGCGCACCACGCGGCCAACCACGCCCAGGCCGCCGGCGACGGCGCCGAGCAGCCCACCGACGATGGCACCGGGCAGCTGGTTGATGCCTTCGCGCATCAGGTCGTTGGGCGTGAGGTCCTGTGGCACCGGTAGTGGCGGCGCAGGCCGCGGCGCCGGTTCGCGTTCGAGGTCGTAGATCTCGGCGAACATCGCGGTGGCGCCGACGCCGTCGGTGACGGCGTGACTGAGGTGCAGCAGGGTGGCGGCCTTGCCGCCTTCGAGTCCTTCGACGAGGGTGGCCGTCCACAGCGGCCGCGAGATGTCCAGCGGCGACTGCAGGCTCACCTCAGCGAGGTCGAGCACCTCACGCAGAGTGCCGGGCTCGGGGACGCGGACCCGGCGGACGTGGAAGTCGAGGTTGAAGTCGGGGTCGACCACCCAGCGCGGTGCGGCAGTCGGCAATGTCGGTACGACGACCCGCTGGCGCAGCCGGAGCACTTTGCGCGACGCGTTCTCGAACGCGGTCCGGAACCGGGTCCAGTCCGGGGTGCTGTCGAGGATCTCCAGCGCCATGATTCCCGACCGGGTACGCGGATTGGCCTCGCCACGATGCAGCAGCATGTCGAGGGGGCCGAGCTCGTCCGGCAGACCGTTGACGTCGACGGTCCCGCTCATCGATCCCACCTCATCGACACCAACATCCTCCCGCTCCGCGAACGCCCGCGCGCCCCCAACCACGCTAGTCGGCGCGCGGGGGTGGCGGGTCTCGATTGCGAGTCGGTTACCGCCTCACGCCAGGCAGAGCGGCGGCAGCAGAAGCAGCACCGGCCACAGCAGCGCGGCCAATCCGTAGGCGCCGACCTCGGCGCCGGCCGGCAGCACCCGACCGAGCTGGACCTCGAGCTGCTGCACCGCATCGGCGTGGAAGAAACCCCACACAAGTCCGATCACCAGATAGGGAATGGCAAGCCACATCGCGATTTCGATCACCGCCTCGACCGTCACCTCGTAGCTGAGCAGTCGGCGCAATCTGGTCATCAACTGGTCCACGGCGCCTCCCTCAAATCTGAGAACACAGTTTCTCACAAATGGTTCTCCCGGGCCGCCGTACTCGTTAGCATTGGGCGCACTCGGGGCGGGAGGACATCATCATGCTGACGAAAATTCGGTCGGTGTTGAACTACAGACTGACGATCGCCGAACTGATCGGCATCAACTTGTTGATCGGGATCCCTTATCTCGCTGTGGGTCTGGTGTGGTCGTCGACCCACACCGATCATCTGCAGTCGATGCGGGGCGCGGACCTGGTGGTGTCGTTTCTGGGGTCGATCGTGTCGTGGCCGGTGCTGCTGGTCGCCAATGTCTGCATGACGTGACCGTTCGGCAGGTCGTGGCGGCCGTCGTCGCGGCGGTGCTGCTGACGTTCGGCCTGCTCGCGCTGCGGTGGCCGGTGTACCTCCCGGACTTCGATCCATGGGGCGTACAGATCAAGTGCGGCAGCGGTTTTAGCTCCGACCTGGTTCAGGCCACGTTCGCGGGTAAAGCCGACCAATGCCAGCACGCGCTGGCGATGCGGCGGGCCTGGGCAATCCCGGTGGCAGCATCGGGCTGGCTGATCGTGATCGTGTTGGCGGTGCCCCTGCTGCGGCCACACGAGGTCCGCGCCGCGGACTGACACCCGTCAATTGCTGCGCAACACCAGATTCGCCATGACGAACTGGAGATACGGCTCGTAGAGATCCTGGTCGTCCAGATGGCTTCCCATCAAAACGCCCTCAGTGCTGGCGACCAGGAGCCGAGCCAGGGTCTCGGCCGGCATCCGAAGTTGGCCGCCGAGACGATCGACGTGATTCGTTATGTAGTCGGCAATCCAGTGAATCATCCGCTCGCGCTGCGGCGCCAAACGCTCGCGGGCGTCCGGGTTCCGCAGCAGATAGAGCGAGAACTCGTAATTGAGCGCCGCGTCGACCCGACTTGCGGTTGTGATGCCGCGCCACCGCTTCACAAGTTCGTCGACCAGTTGGTCGTTGAGCGCCTCGAACGAACCGATGACGTCGTCGAAGTTCGCGGCGAGCCGTTGCAGCCGGCGCTCGACCACCGCGAGAAACAGGTCGTCCTTCGCTCCGAAGTGGGACGCAATGGCGCCGCGCGTGTAGCCGGCGACCGCGGCGATGTCGTCGAGCGCCGCACCCGCGAAGCCGTGATCGGCGAATGCCGCCTCCGCCGAGTCGAGCAGCAGGTTGCGGGTATGCGCCAACCGCCGCTCACGCGTCCATCTCTCCACCATGCGTCGATGGTCCCAGATCGCTGATCCGCATTGTGTGACCCGACCTCAATCGATATATTCGTGGTCGGATAATTTATCCGAGTACGTATATAACTTTCTGAGCTGGGATTATTGGTCCAGTCGGCCACGCGGCCGACCATGCAGAGGGAGTCCGACGTTGCCCAAGTCCCGGGAGGAACACGCCAGGCAGTGGGACCTGCGCGACGAGGACTTCAACGACAACGACCTTCTCTACGACGTCTACGACGTCATGCGGGCGAAGTCCTCCTTCGCCTACACCGAGAAACCTTTTCTGACGCCCGACGCCGGGGGATCCTGGGTCGCGGTGAGCTACAGCGCGTGTGCGGCGATCCTCAAAGACTGGGAGCACTTCTCGAGCAACCCGACGCCCCAGGGTGCCGAACAACTGCCCGGCGACATCGTGATCACCCTGGATCCCCCGCGTCAGCAAAAATTTCGCAAAGTGCTCAATCCGTACTTCTCCCCCGGGCGGATGCAACAGTTACAACCCGAAATTCGATCAGAGACAGATCTTTTGATCGATGAGTTCATCGAATCGGGAGCCGGCGACCTCGCCGAGGTGGCATGGCGGCAGCCGGGCATCGTCTTCTTCAAGTACGTACTCGGGATGCCGATCGAGGATGTCCCGCTGTGCATCGAATTGACCGACACCGCCCTCAACGGCACCACCGAAGACGCCCGGAGCGCGGCGTGGGGTGGGCTGTATCAGCACCTCACGGACGCGGTCGTCGCTCACTCCGAAGGCCCTCCGGCCGACGACATGATCGACGTGCTGCTCAACGCGGAGATCGACGGTCAGAAACTGGCGTTCCAAGACGTCGTCGGCAATGCCATGCTGCTGGTGCAGGCCGGACTGGAGACGACCGCGAACGCCATGTCCTTCGCCTTCCACTACCTCGCCACACATCCAGACGAACGCGACAGACTGATCCGAGAGCCCGAGATCATGCCCTACGCCGTCGAGGAATTCATTCGCTTTGCCGGGTCGATCCACGGCATTCCGCGAACCGTCACCCGCGATGTCGCAGTGGACGGGCATACCTTCCGTCCGGGTGAATCCGTCCAGGTCAACTACGCCTCGGCCAACCGCGACGCCGCAGAGTTCCCGCAGGCCGAGCGCTGCGTTCTCGACCGACGACAGAACCGGCACCTCGGCTTCGGCGCCGGCGTGCACCGGTGCCTGGGGTCCAATCTCGCGCGCCTCGAGTTCCGGCTCGGCGTGGAACAGGTGTTGGCCAGAATGCCCGACTTCACGCTGGCGACCGACGCACAAGCGAAGTTCCACGGGAACTCCGTCACACGCGGATTCCGCACGGTTCCAGTGACATTCACGCCAGGGAAGCTCTCGAACTGAGCCCTGGCCTCGCGCCGCGACCGCGAGACCTCAGCGTTATCTTATTTTTACCTTATTTTTCTTAGAGTTCGTGTACGGTGGGCGGTGCCGCAACGGAAGGAGCCCGCCATGCAGCAATTCGCCCGCGTCGTGTTGATCACTGGTGCATCCCGAGGAATCGGAGCCGAAGTCGCACGCCAGCTCGCCGCACCCGATACTCACGCGATCGTGCACTACCGCGAGAACGCCGAGCGGGCCAACGCGGTGGTCGACGCCATCCGAGCTGCGGGCGGCAGCGCCACGGCTCTGGCTGCCGACATCACCGACGCCGTGGAGGTCGAGGCGATGATGCAGTACGTCTCCGCACACTTCGGCAGGCTGGATGCTTTGATCCTCAACGCGTCGGGCGGAATGGAGATCGGCGCGGATCCGGGATACGCGATGCGCCTCAACCGTGACGCCCAGCGCCGCCTTGCGCTGCTGGCCCTGCCGCTGATGCCGGCCGGTTCGCGAATTGTCTTCGTCACCAGCCATCAGGCCCACTTCTATCCGCACAAGGCAGTGGCGAAGGGGTACGGGCGAGTGGCTGCCAGCAAGCGGGCCGGCGAAACCGCCCTCTACGCAATGCGTTCCGAGCTGGACCATGCCGGCATCCACCTCACGGTGGTCTCCGGCGATGGGACCACGGGAGCGCTGCCGACGGTCGAAGGGTTCGCCACCAAAATCGTCAACGCCGCGGTCACCCCGAATCCGTCGACGATCGTCTACGCCGGGGCCGCGGATTACTTGATGACGGTGGCCTGAGCTCAGCTCGCCGAGCCGACTGCGACTCTGTCAGCACCCTCGCGTGCCGCGACATGGCGGCCGTAGACGATGCCCATGAAGCTCGCGACGGCTTCTGCCGCCAGTTGGCAACGCAGCGTCGCAATCGTGTCGAAGGCGTGGTGAGCCTTGGGTAGCTCGGCGTAGGCCACCGTTGCAGGTCCCGAATAGCGAAGTGCCGCAACGAAATCACGTGCCTGTGCACTCGGGATGACGGCGTCGCTCTCACCGTGCAGTACGAAGAACGGCGGCGCGTCACGATGGATGCGGTGCATCGGCGACGCGTCGCGGTACACCTGAGGATTGTCTTCCAGCCGGCGCTGAACGACGACGTGCTCGAGCAGCGGCATCATCAGCGGATGCATCTTGTCGGTGGTGGTCAGGTCATAGACGCCGTAATACGGCGCGACGGCCTGCACGCTGGTGTCGGCCTGCTCGAACCCGGGCTGCAGGCTCTCATCCCCCGCGCTCAGCGCCGCCAGTGAGCTCAGGTGACCGCCAGCCGATCCCCCGGTGATGGCGACGAACTCGGGATCTCCCCCGTACTCGGCGATGTTGGCCTTCACCCAGGCGATGGCCCGTTTGACGTCGATGATGTGCGACGGGAACGCGTTGCGCGGGCTGCGGCTGTAATTGATGGTGACGCAGATCCACCCGAGTTCGGACATCCGCGCCATCAACGGATAGGCCTGGCCGCGTTTGTCATTCACCGACCACGCACCGCCGGGGACCTGAATGAGAACCGGCGCGCGATACCCCTCGGGAAGATCGGGGCGGCGCCAGATGTCGAGAGTGTTGTTGCGGCCTCGGGGGCCGTAGGAGATGTTCCGGGTGGTGGCCGCGTAGCGACGCCGGTGGTGCATGGCGTCGAGGACGGCGGCGACGTTGGGCCGGTGTCCCGGTTCCTGGTCGAGCGGATGCCGCACCTGGGAGGTGTAGTCCTTGCCGAAGGTCTCCTCCAGCGCCGCGTCGAGCACCTTGTCGGCTTTCTGGACAGCGAGGGCGCAGGCGACCCGCTGCAGCGGCGAGACCGTCGCGAGCGCGTGCCCCGTGAGGACCTGGGGCGCGAACTCCGCGTTGAGCCACCCCAGCACCCAGCCGGCCGCGGCCGGTGAGCCGCGCAGCAACAGAGACCCGGTCTGCAAGGCCTGCGTACAACGCGTGGTGACCTGCTCGATTGGACTGCTCATGAGCTACCAGACCCCCTTGTCCTTAGCCCGCCTAACGCGTTTGCCAACCGCGGGTGCGGCGGGGTCTGCGTGTGCCAGTCGTCACACCATAACCCAACTTCGGACGAACCTGAGGAATTCTCAGGAACTAAGGCCTTTAGACCCTTGGTCCGCCAGGAAGCCAGCCCGGCAAAGTGAACAGGCGGTGACTCCGCGTTGGCCCCGAACTTGCCCGACAGGAAACGTCGAGCAATTCACCGCACGATTTGTGAATGCTTCTCGAGGACCCCGCTGCCAGCTTCGCCGGCGGACTGACTGCCCGTGCCCGGCCCGCGCTCCCCGCGGGTCCGCCCGCGCGGCTGACGCGGCCGTTTCCGCGTCCCCCGACGACGCGGCCGATTCACCCCAATGACGCAGCTCAAGCCAGGCGCTTTGCCGAGCTGATGCAGGCCGAGATCGACGATCTCGAGGAACTGATCGCGGTGGCGCAGAGCCGCTGGACCAACCGCTGCGACGCCGGCTGGGGTTCCGCTCGGACACCCGAGCCCGTGCTGCGCCTGCGCGAAAAGCTCGGGGAGGTACGCCGTTTGCAGGAGGCGCTGGAGTCCCGTTTCGGCGTCGACTGATACTTCCGCGGAGCTTTGCTCAGACAGATTTCAATTCACACAGAGCTACACGCGCCCCTCCTGGCAAATCTGCACCGCTAGACTGTCGACGCGCTGCCTCCGTAGCTCAGTCGGATAGAGCAAGGGCCTTCTAATCCCTAGGTCGCAGGTTCGATTCCTGCCGGGGGCGCTGGTCAGAGGTGGTATTTAGCCGTACTGAATAAGGTCGGTCGGCGTTTATTCGGCGTTTATTCGGCGTTTATAGCGGACCTGAGTTGCCCTTGACGGACTCGTCGAGCAGTTCGGCCACCGGTTGTGGACTCGGCCGCGGGTCATGTAGCGGTCCTGAGTCATCGACACTTTGGCGTGGCCGAGGTGGTCGGCGCCGATGCGTGCGGATAGCCCGGCGTCGTCGATGAGCGTCGCGATGGCGAACGCGGGTAGTGCGATACCCCGTCGGCCTGCCGAGGCCTTGGTCTCGTCGAGTCGTCGGACTTGGCCGATGTCTGCCAGAATCCGGCGATGACCTCCAGGGCCGTAGTCCTTCGTGCGGCGACAGCCGATGATGACTCCTTCATCGTCGAGATGGCCCGGCACGCCTGCGTCATCGAAGATCGGCCTCTTCCGAACCGCGACGACGAGGAGGTTTTGGAGATGCTCCCGCCCGCGGGGGTGGCGCCGATCATTGCCGAAGACCACAGCGGCACACCGCTGGGCGCGGTGTGGACCTACTTCGGCAGTCCGCCGTTGCGCTGTGACGCGGCGGGCTTGCCGCTACCCGAGCTGTGCATTGCTGTTGCGCCAGGGCGTCGAGGTGCCGGTGTTGGCGGGCTGCTGCTCGATGCGCTCTTCGTCGCCCTCGCCGAAGACCACGACGCGATGTGCACCAATGTTCACCTGCGCAACCCCGCCAAGCGCCTCTACGAGCGCAAGGGATTCCGCGGTGTCGGGCAAGGCAATGGCCCGCTGGGGCTCGCTCTGGTCAAAGACTTACGAGCACATGGCACAACGGGTTCCAACTAGCCGCCCTCGTAGCAGAGTCATTCCGCGGAGCGCCGCGAACAGCCAGCGAGCCAGTCGCCGATCTGTGCGAGATCCGCTCCGGTCAATCCTGACCTGGGATCGACACGATGAAGCAGAGCCGACCCTGCGTGATGTGTGGCCACCCAAGCCCGATCGATGTCGGAGATTTCGTCGTCGACCCAGGCGAAGTTACGGCCAGCGGCAGCTGTGACCAGTGCAGCAGTCTTCCAGTGCAGTGTGTCGACCGGATCCGCCAATGGCGCCTCGGGTAGTTCCGCCACCGGTAGTGGCGGTAGCCCGAGCAGTGGGGCTATCACCTCATTGGCGTCGCGCATCCAAGCCGTGGCCCAGACCAGTTCGCAACCAAGAGCGAGCAGCCGACGGCCAAGGGTACGGTCCATCCCGGCCAACCGCGGATTGCGGTGACTTTGCCATTCCGTCCAATCAATAAGCGACACATCGAATTCCGCCGATCCGTCGCTGGACAGCAGAGTCCCGTCCACGTCTAGGAACAACAGCGGGCGACCGGGCACCACGGCAATCTATCAACCCCACGTCAACCCTCGTCGCCGCGCGCCAAAGCGACCCGCACAGGGTGAACGTGGATCCCACCGCGAAAGAATTTCCGATCACTTTGTCGACCTTCGTGTCGGTCGCATTCCGTGTTGTCCGACATCATGAGATAGGTGGACGTCGAAGACCTCGCAGGAGAAGTGTGGTCCCGCAGACCCCGACTCGGGGAAACGCGACTTGTCGCTGTTGACGGCCCTGGCGGTGCGGGAAAGTCCATCTACGCTGCACGGCTGGCCGAGGCGTGCGATGCCCAGGTCGTGCGCACTGACGACTTCGCCTCATGGGACAACCCCACTCACTGGTGGCCGCGGCTCGAAGAACAGGTCCTCGGACCCATCGCGGCGAACCAAGCGGCGCAATATCGACGCTACAACTGGAGCCAGCGGAGATTCGCGGACTGGCACACCGTAATTCCAGGCGGAGTGCTCATCCTGGAAGGCGTTTCCTCGGCGAGGGCGGCGGTTCGGGACAGGTTGTCTTTATCCGTGTGGGTAGAGACGCCCCGGCGCATCCGCCTCGAGCGAGGCCTGGGACGCGACGGCGCCAACTCCGAAAAACTGTGGCAGCAATGGATGAGCGACGAGGACGCTCACTTCGCAAGTGATCGAACACGCGAGCACGCCGACGCCGTTGTCTCTGGCGTCGGCAAACGATGACCGAGCCGCAGTGCTAGAGAACTGGTGGGGATCAGATGTTTTCTTGCGGAGAGGATTTCGATGTCGGAGAGTGACTCCACTCCACTGGCCCAATCGTCTCGGTGCCAGAACTTCACCGTCCCTGTCGACGTCATATGTCAAACGTGACTCCGTCGACAGGCGAGCAGCGGCTCGCGGTCCTAAAACCCTCGGTGCACGGTCCACGCCGCCGCAGCCGACCTACAGCGAACGCGATTAACTTCAGTTATCGCATAGGCGAAGTCAATACAGCAGCGAACCTCAGATGACGCGCGACCCAAAGGCAATCTCGATTCTGAACGCCGCCTCCCCCATCTCAACGACGACGGCCGCATCTCGCTCGCTCACACGTTGTACCGGGAAGACGCCGGCCACCCCTGGGTCGTCAGACTGGCCCTAAATAACCGTCCCGCGTCTCGCTTCTAGATAAACGAGGTCTACACAAAATAGCCGGCGAGAGGTGCCGAATCAGCCTGACTGATAGGGACTTTCGCCGTGCTTGTAGTAGCGGATGGTGCGGTGTGGCGCCGCTCGCCCCCGGGGCCATACGGTGATGGCGACAAATGAGTAACCGTCTTGACTTCCGGGGGAGGCAGTCGGTTGCCAGTCGAAGTCCACGGTCTCGCCCTCGAAGGCCTCACGGAATCCGCTGGAGACCTCGACGACTTCATCGGGACCAGGCGTCGGGATGTCTACGTGAAAGAGGTGACTGAAGTGGACAAAGCAACCCCCTGGCGTATCGGGACAATCAATGACACCCCACCCCTCCTCGGTGTGCCACTCGCGCACGGTCCCTACCGACTGCATTTCTCAACCCTAGCTTCACTACAGGGCCGCTCGTTTGTCGAGAGACGAGACAGACCGCGTGTTGTCCCGAAGGTCGTGGCACCGGAGGTTGGTCTCGGATGGATCTGTTGGCGCTACACACGGTGCATCATGGTGACAAAGCGGTTCGACGTTTCTTGGGGGTTCGTTGATGCGGCAACGAGATTGGCTATTGATAGTCGGCGCGGCTCTGGTGGCACTCGCCGTGCCTGCGGCGGTCGTCATTGCGCCCATGGTGCGCCTGCACCAGTACGGCGTATCCGTGCGTCTGCGGAGCCCCATCTTGTATGAGGTGCGTGACCCACTCCCGCCTGGTGATCAATTCAGCGCGATAAACAAGGTGCGGGAATGGCCGTCCGACTGGGCTTCGGCGGTCTGTGCTCCACCCGTCTACGACGTTCGAGTTCCCTATAAAGAGTTGCCGAACGCGACCGCAGTCGCGGCGTGCAGTGCACGGGTGCACCCACGGGGGCAAGTCACCAATGTGATGATCGCCCGCTTTCCCACCGAGTTGGCCATGCAGGTGGACTTAGCGAACGAGGGCAGTCAGTGGTACGCGTTCACCTTCGTCGACGGCGGGATGTTGGCATTCGCGAGCTCGGCTGATAATCCCAACACGGACCCTGCGGCTAGTGTCGGCAAAGCGGTCTTGGAACCGCTTCGCCAGTACGGTTTTGGCATCTACGGGAGCCCCGGTCCGCCGTAAGCGGCTCCCAGCACACAACGCCAAGACACTTGCCGGGCGTCCCTCTACTTCACTTATGCACCTATGTGAAGTTAAAGGGGCGGTCAGACTTCAAATGAAGACGGCGGGCTGAAACCGTCTCGCAGGCTGTGGTGTTCGAGGCGTATGAGCTCGTCACAGAACCCGTGCTGGGCAGAGCCCCGGCCATGAAGGCCATTCCCGCTGGCATCTGCGGGCCGCGGGAGAATCAACCGGTGGCAGCCGCGCGGCGGGCGGCCTCGACCAACGCCTCTGCTGCGCGTCTCGACCTCTTACGCTCATCCGCCGTGGCCGACTGATGCGTGTACGACACCTTGGACTTCACGTTGAGCAGCGCCCGGAGATGCTTTTCCGTGCCGGCGTCGGCCTTCGCGAGTAGCGCAACGGCCTCGTTGTGGTTCTCACCGGCGGCGTATATGCCAAGGCGCACACCGCATATGACGTCGGCCGCCGCGATGCCCGCGTTGACCAGCAGGGAGATGGCTGGATCGGGAAAATCGTCCTCTACGAGGAGGGCACTATCAAGGAACTCGACAGCCTTCTTGAGCCGGCCGCGTCGGATGGCCTCGGAGCTGGGCCGTGTGCGCTCACTCATCGATCACCCCCTCCCACGCGGCCCGGTCTCATCTGCTTGAGAAGCCACGCGCGCGATCCGGCCACGGTGAGCCCATGCTCAAGGACCTCTTGCACCATCGGTTCGGTTCGCGCGCTCTTGAGCTCCACCTCGGTGTAGTCCACAACACGGGCGTCGTTACCCGTCCAGGCCGTGACGGCCGAGGCAAGCTCATTCACCTGCCGCGCCCAAACGGCCTCAGGCGTCCTAGGCGCACTGACCAAAAACAGGTCCACGTCGCTTTCCAGCGTCATCGTGCCGCGAACGGCTGAGCCAAACACCGCGGCGTATACCGGTGGGTACTGCCACCCGCTGAGTTCATCTTCGAGCCGCTTGAGAAACGTGTCGAAGAGTTTCGCCAACTCCAGGATCGGCTTTGCCGCGAGGTGTGCTGCGTTCAACCGATATGCAAAGGCGTTGCCGACGCGTTCTGAGAGCACAACACCCTGTGAGACGAGTCGGGCGAGAACCTTCCGAATGCCTTCCTCTGAGTAGGAATTCAGCACGCGGTGAATCTGACCCGTCGTGAACGTGACATCGTGTGCCGCCAGCACTGCCAAGACATCGCCGTCTAGAGTTGGCGTGACCGTCGCGAGCGGGCGGTTCATCTCCACGGTGCACCTCCAGGGTGCCAACTATAGTTGGCCTACCCGCACTATAGTACGGGAGTCGAGGTTCCCGCACACGCAGTTCAAGCCCTCGAATCGCGTTGCCGTTTATTCGGCGCGAATGACCAAGAATCGCCCGGATTCAGCCGGTCCGAGGCCGAATCAGTCAGAAGCGAAAACCGCCATCTACCAGCATGAACGACCCCTTATCCGGAACCCATCGGACCACCGATTCCAAATCCCTAGGTCGCAGGTTAATTCCTGCCGGGGCGCTGGTCAGAGGGTGTTTAGCCCAACTGAATAAAGTCAGTCCTCGTTCATTCGTCGCTATAGCGGCCCTGAGTTGTCAGCGACGGGGGTCCAGCAGATCTGCCACCTCGTTATGGACTCGGCCACGAGCCATGACCGCCCGTGAGTGGTGCGCATCGACCGCAGTCGCCGTCGATGAGCCGCAGCCAAAACTTCCCACTCACCGGCCTCGGTGATACTGCAGTTGACCGGGCCATGGCACGGTACGACTCTTTATCGACCTGCGCCGGATGACTCTCCGCCGCAGCACTTCTCCTGAGGAGAGACCCAATGCCAAACCTTCCGATACCTCTTTATGACTCGCAGACCCTGGTGCGCTCGATCATCGTCGACATAGACGCCCCCTCAGATGTCGTGTGGGCTGTACTGGTGGATCTGGACCGTTATCCGCTATGGAATCCGTTCTGTCTTTCCGCAGCATCGACACTGCGGGTAGGCAGCCCGGTGGAGATGGTGCTCGCCGACTACGCGCATGGGGAGGGCACATTCACCAACACTGAGTACGTCTGCGCGATCGTCCCTGGACGGCTACTGTCCTGGGAATTGGTCGCCACCGAAGAGTCTCCGTACGCCGCCCGCCGTGACCAGGTGATTGAGCCCGTCGATGCAGAACGGT
The DNA here is from genome assembly GCF_041287105.1 of Mycobacterium sp. SA01. Lineage (NCBI taxonomy): Bacteria > Bacillati > Actinomycetota > Actinomycetes > Mycobacteriales > Mycobacteriaceae > Mycobacterium > Mycobacterium sp. SA01. Next base: position 54,207 of record NZ_JBGGNO010000007.1, read on the forward strand.
GCAGGTACTACTCCACGGACGCCTTCCTGGGAAGCCACGCACGCGACATCATGAACGAGACCGGGGATTGGGTGAAACGCGCCTTCGATGACACCGCACTCGCACTGAAGGAGCGTAGCGAACTAGTCTTTTCCCGCCAGAACAACATCAAACGCGTTTGATAGCTGCGTGATTCGTGCGTATACGCAAATTCACACAAGCCCCGTGGAGACCCACGACCCACCGGCCACGCGCGCGATTAGCCTAAATCTAGGGTGAATTAACCAACATTACCCAGAAAGTGTTCCGCTGAGTGGACGGCGCCCGCTGCCGCCTATCCAGCCGTCACTAGCGTCGCCCGACATGTACTCCGACGCACTTATCGATGCGATCAGCGAAGCCGAAAAACTGATCAGAGCGGCGCCACACATCGACAGCGACCAAGACCTTGCTGAGGGCCTGGAGTACCTGGCCGGCGGCATAGCAGCATGCACCCACCATGCCTTTCACCATCACCCGGACCATCCCTTCCTCCTCACCGGCACCGGACCCTTCACCAAGATGGGCCTCGACAACCCCGACACCCTGTATTTCGGAACAAAGATGCAGGCCGGATTCGAGTATGTCGTCAGCGGAATTCGGGGAACCACAACTGATTTGAGCTTTCAGTACCTAGCCGGCGAATACACCGACGACACCGTGCCGGAAAGTGAGGTGGCCTTTGATGACCGCGAACTCAGCATTGGCACCGATGGCCATTTCGAGTGGCGCTTCGTCCCGCAGCGGCCCGGCCAACTCGTCATCCGGGAGGTGTTCGGTGACTGGTCGCAACGACGGGGAACGTTGGCTGTTCATCGAACCGACACCGTGGGTAGCGCTCCCCCGGCCTTGACTCGAGAGCTTGCCGAGCGCCAATTCAGCATCGCCGCAGATCAATTGATCAATCGGGTGAAGACCTGGCTACAGTTTCCCCAGTGGTTCTATCTGAACCTTCCCGTCAACACCGCCGTGGCGCCGCGCTCAACCCCCGGTGGCCTCACCACCCAATACTCCTCGGCGGGACATTTCGAACTCGATGAAGATCAGGCTCTCGTCATCACCATACCGACCAGCGATGCCCCCTACCTGGGCTTCCAACTGGGCAACATGTGGTACACCTCGTTGGACTACATCAACCATCAGACGTCGCTGAACGGCTCGCAGATGCAGGCCGACCCGGATGGCTTCGTGCGTATCGTCGTCAGTGACCAGAACCCCGGTGTGACCAACTGGGTCGAAACACTTGGTCACCGTCGCGGCTACTTTCAGTTTCGCTGGCAACGTTTGTCGCGCGAACTGAGCGAGGCCGACGGTCCCACGGTCGAACTCGTCAGTAATTCAGCTGTCGCCGACGCTCTGCCGTTCATCGACCACAACAGGATTTCAGTCCAGAACTGGCAGGCACGGATAGCGCAGCGCCAGAGCCAGATTGCCCAAAGAATGCTGGGCTGAACCATGACGGGACTGTTGCAGGACAAGGTTCTGGTGATCACGGGGGTCGGCCCCGGCCTGGGCACCACCCTGGCCACGCGCTGCGCCCAGGCGGGTGCCGATCTGGTGTTAGCGGCGCGATCAGCGTCCCGACTCGATGAGGTCGCCAAGAACGTAACCAACCTAGGTCGGCGGGCGGTCTCCGTGCCTACCGACATCACGGTGGACGGCGACGTCCATGCACTTGCCCAGGAAGCGTTGTCCGCCTACGGCAAGATCGATGGACTGGTCAACAACGCCTTCATGTACCCCTCCATGAAGCCCTTCGCCGGAACCACTTTCGCCCATATTCGCGACTCTTTCGAGCTGACAGTCCTCGGCGCCCTGCGCACCATCCAGGCTTTTACCCCTGCCCTAGCCAAATCACGGGGATCCATCGTGAACCTCAGCTCGATGGTCATCCGGCATTCAGATCCGCAGTACGGCCCGTATAAGCTGGCCAAGTCGGCGTTGCTGGCGATGTCCCAGTCCCTCTCAAGTGAGTTGGGCGGCAGCGGAATACGTGTCAACTCCGTCGCACCCGGCTATATCTGGGGCCAGGTACTCAAGGACTACTTCCAGCAGCAGGCAGAAACCTCCGGGGTATCCCTCGATGCCGTCTATGCTGCCGCCGCAGCGCCATCAGACCTCAAGCGTCTGGTCACCGAGGACGATGTCTCCTCGGCAATCATCTTTCTGATCAGCGATCTGGCCAATGGCATCACCGGCCAGACGCTCGACGTCAACTGTGGGGAGCACAAAGCATGACCACGTCAACCGAAATCGGAACTGTCGACGCGCTATGCGAGGCGGCCACCGAAGTGGCCGGGCACGGCGACTTCGGAGACACCTCCGACAATTTCACCGAGGCCCTGAGCGTCTTGCTCGAATCATACTCGCGGGAAGCAGATTTCACACCGCTGGGCGCCAGCATGACGCGCCAGTACTTGCAATCGGCATTGGTGGCACGCCTGCTGAGCGAGGCGGCCTGGAAGCGGCACCCCGACTACGCCGAGGTCGCAATCACCCGGCCCATCTTTGTGACCGGGTTACCCCGAACCGGGACGACGGCGCTGCACCGTCTCCTCGGCGTAGACCCCCGCCATCAGGGACTCGAACTCTGGCTGGCCGAGTACCCGCAACCCCGACCACCGCGCGATCAGTGGAACACCATTCCCGAATATCAGAGTCTCAAGGCGTACTACGCCAAGGCCCACCAGGAGAATCCAGACTTCCTAGGCCTGCATTACATCGCCGAAGACGTTCTGGAGGAATGTTGGCAGCTCCTTCGGCAGTCGCTGCACTCAGTGTCCTTCGAATCCCTCGCCCACGTACCCAGTTACACACGCTGGCTGGCTACCCAAGACTGGACACCATCCTATGAACGGCATCGCCGGAATCTTCAGCTGATCGGACTCAACGAACCGCACAAACGTTGGGTCCTCAAAAACCCGAGCCATCTGTTCTCACTCGATGCGATCATGGCGGTTTATCCCGACGCGCTGATCGTTCAATGCCACCGGCCACCCGAAACCCTCTTGGCATCAATGTGTTCGTTGGCAGAGCACAGCACCGAAGGTTGGTCGAACACGTTCGTCGGGGCACAGATCGGCCGCGATGTACTGGATACCTGGGTCCGGGGTATCGAGCTATTCAACACCGCGCGCACGAACTACAACCCCGGGCAATTCTGCGACATCGACTACTTCGATTTCGTCGCCGATCCGGTCGCCGTGGCCTGCGGCGTTTACCGACACTTCGGGCTGACACTAAGCGACGAAGCAATCTCGGCCATGCACGTCGCTCATTCCGAGGGCAGCGAAAGCCACCGCGCACCCAAGCACAGGTACACATTGAACGACTACGGGTTAACCGCCGAGCAAGTCAACGAAAGGTTCGCCAGGTAGTCGTCAGCATGGCGGCCTCGATCGACAACCGCGAAGCTCGTACCGTCGACACCATGACGACGGTCATTTCCGGCCCCCGCGTGAAGGTCGGCACGACTCACGGTGACGTCCGCGTGACGAGGGGCGGGAAGCTCCTTCTGGTGGGCTACGTCGAAGGCACGCTCACCATCGCCCCAGGCGGCTATGCCGTGATTGTCGGCATGGTGGAACGGCTGGTTGTGGAGCCGGGCGGCACGGCCAAGCACCGCGGCTATTGCAGAGGCGATGCCATCAATGAGGGCGGTGCACTTGCGGTCATGCGCGGCGCCGTTATCGACGGGACACTGCACGGACACTCAGGCACTCGGGTGGATCCCGGCGCGAAGATCGGCGAAGGGCCGCCAGGCGGTCGAGGGCGTCAATAACCGCAAAGGGCAGTTACTTTCCCCCGCTTTTCACCTGCGCTGGATCAATCGTCAAGTGATTTCTGATGAACGAGTCCCTGTTCCTCTCCAAGCCTCTGTCGGACAGGGTGGGAACCGACGGGGCGTTCTTACCGGGGACCTACCAACGACGCCTACCGAGGTGGCCATCGTTGGACGTGACCCGAGCAACCGCCCGCCGCATTCTGGCTAAGTCGGCAGACTGGCTATCAGTCAACACGAACTCAGGCGCCCCTTAAGACGCAGCGTGCGGGAAAGGTTTGATCTACGCTTGTTGGCAAACGTGCCAGCAAACTCAAACCCGGGGGGTGTCTCCGTGACTGCGCTCGAAACAGATTTCGACCTGATGCAGTCGATCTACGACATCTCCGACGAGTTTTATGCCCTTTTCCTCGGCCCGACCATGGGCTACACCTGCGGGTACTACGAGCGCGACGGCATGACAACCGACGAGGCACAGATCGCCAAGTTCGACCTCGCGCTGTCCAAGCTGCGGCTGGAACCCGGCATGACCCTGCTCGACGTGGGCTGCGGCTGGGGGGCCGGCATGCAGCGGGCCATCGAACGTTACGACGTCAACGTCATCGGGCTCACGCTGAGCAAGACACAGCGTGACGCCGCGGAGGCCCGGCTGGCCCGCATCCCGACCCGACGCGCTTTCGACGTACGCCTCCAAGGCTGGGAAGACTTCGACGAGAAGGTCGACCGCATCATCTCCATCGGATCCATGGAGCATTACGGCCACCGAAAGTACGGCGCGTTTTTCGAGAGGACGTACCACGCGCTGCCGGCCGACGGGGTGATGTTGCTGCACACCATCTGCGGCTTTCATCCGTATGAGATGCATCGTCGAGGGTTGCCGCTGACCTTCGAGATGTGCCGGTTCATCAAATTCATCGTCACCGAGATCTTCCCCGGCGGCCAGCTTCCGTCGGCCGCGCTGATCGAAGAACACGTGGCCAAGACCGGCTTCACCTTGACCCGCACCCATTCCCTACAGCCGCACTATGTTCTGACGCTCGAGAGTTGGGCGGCCAACTTGGCGGCCAACCGCGACAGGGCCATCGAGGTGCAGTCGCAGGAGGTGTACGACCGGTTTATGAAGTACCTCACCGGCTGCGCCGACCTGTTCCGCAACGGCTCGATCGACATCAACCAGTTCACTCTCGAAAAGTAGGGCGTCCCGCACGGACCCTTGGCCTTTCTCTTTCTTTCTGCTGATTCCGCCGCCGCGGCGAGCGCGTGCAGCGCAAAATCATCGACACATGCCCGATCCGCGACACGGACCGAGCGTTCAAGCAGCAAGGCGACGGCGGTATGGCTCGAAATGCCGGGGACACTTATCAATGCGCCGAGTGCGGTTCAACATTGCGATACGAGAAGGACTGCCCGTGCTGTTCGGACTCCGCCCACTCCGAAATCTGCTGTGACAAGCAGATGGAGAAGGTCTCGAACTAGTTCATCAACCGTCAGTTCCGAAATAGGCACGCATCTGCGGCTGTGACTGTTCGATGGGTTTCACCACGACCGACAGCCATCCGACGGTCAGCAGCACGGCGGCCAAGTCGGCGACCACCAACAATGCCATCGGCGCATCCGGTCCGCCCGTGCGCACCCACCACAGCGCGCCCATGCCGATGACCGCGGCCAGACCGCAGGCATAGGCAGCGACGCAGCACTCCCGGAACCGCCGCACTTTCAAGGCAAACGCAGATGCTCCGGCCGCAACTGCCAGGGCCACGGCGCCAATCAGCGGAACCCGGTATGACCCGGGCGCACGCACCTCACCGATCACGTCGATGCACCACGCCGCAGTAGAGGCTAGGAGGAGGACCGTCAGCGCAGCGTACCCGGCCCTGCGGCGTCTCTCGATCCACACCTCATCCAGTACCCGGCGTTCTATCCCCGCGAGAGCGTGTCGGATCGACTCTTGCCGAACATCTTTCACTCGATCCCCGTTCATCGCCCGCAGCGCCAGCAGTACCGACCTCCTAGTCGGAATTGACCGGCCGGTGGTTCCCGCGACCTCGGGCGACGAATCTAGGCGGGGCTGAACAACCGTCGTTCGACGATCGGACTGTCTCGCAGCTGACGCAGCCCCTTGGCTGCCGCGAGCACGCCGAGGTCGGCGAGGGGTTCGATGATGACGACCGTCATGTATGCCGCGCCGAACGTCACGATGTCGCTGACGGTCTGGCCTGCAAAGCCTTCGCCATATAGTGCCCAGAACGCAACCCAGGAAACTATGCCCGCCTGGTACGTAGTCGAAAGAGCAAGAGCCTGGCGATATCTCAACTCCACGTACGGCGTCTCCCGCGCGATCACCTTGTGCGCGACGAACTGCAGCGCGAACAGTGGCACGAGCAACGTGGTGACATTCATCCCATATTGCGGAAGGTCGAAGGGCGCGAAGAAGACTCCCTGCAACAGCAAGCCGCCCGCCAAACCAAAGGCAGCAGGCGCGGCACCGAAGATCAGGAACAGCGTCGACCCCAAGATGAGGTGCACTTCGGAGATGCCGACCGGATAGTGCGGGAAGACCTGGAAAAACACGAACACCAGGCCCGTCGTCGCCACGATCCGGGACAGCAATGACGCCAGCCCCCGGTCCTTGACCACACTCGACGCGAGATAGAGCGCGTACGCACCCGCTCCCCCGGCAGTAACATAACTCAAGATGAGTTTAGGACCTTCGACAATTCCCGGTTCGATGTGCACGCCGGACCCGACCTCTCTCCTAAAGCGTTGGCTCGCAATAGAGTTAAACACGAATTCTCGAAATCGTCTTCGCTCGGCGCTTGGTCCCCACCGAACCGAAATCACGGGAACCAGGCATCCACCACATACGACTAATGAAGGCGTCGTGTGCGTCAACTCACCGCTGTGGTTCTAGGGATCTAGCGCCGACTCATATCTCCGGCAGCTCAGCGAACCGCTTCTTGACGTCGTTGTACCAACCCATCGACTTGATGGGGTGGCGCCAGCGGCCCTTCATGTCCTCGCGCGCGGGCACGTGGGCGTCATCGCCACCGGAGACCACATCCTTGAGGTGCTGATCCTGTGCCTTGATGATGTCGTCGGCGGTGTCACCGCGGTGCTCGAGATCGCATGGGCCACCCAGGTCTTGGCAGGTCATGGTCTTCACGGGGCTAACTCCTCCTGTCGGTGTCACACCCGGCCGTCCGGGCGCGTCAAGATGTTGACGCACCCGACGACGAAAGTGTGACCGCCCATGGTGAGTGACGATCAGCTGCGCGACGGCTTCGAGGCCGAACGCCCGCGCCTGCAGCGCATCGCAGCGCGGATTCTGAGCGACGCCGACGCGGCCCAGGACGTTGTCCAACAGGCGTGGCTGCGGCTGCATGCCACCGACGAACCGATCGACAACCTCGCGGGCTGGCTCACCACCGTGACCTCTCGGCTGTGCCTCGACCGGCTCCGGGCCCACACCCCGGTGCCCACCGAGTCGATCGAGGTCGAGGAGACCGCGCCCGACCCCGCCGACGACGTGGTGCTGGCCGACACCGTCGGCATCGCGCTGCAAGTAGTGCTCGACCGGTTGACACCCGCCGAACGGGTGTCCTTCGTCCTGCACGACAGCTTCGGCGTGGACTTCGAGCTGATCGCGTCGATGCTCGACACCACCCCGGTCGCCGCCCGGAAGCTGGCGTCCCGGGCGCGGGCCAAGGTGCGCCCGGCGTCGCCCGAGGATGCTCTCGCCGACTGGGAGGTCGTCGACGCGTTCATGACCGCCGCGCGCGACGGCGACTTCACCCGGCTGCTTCAACTCCTCGCACCCGACGTGACGGTCTCCGCCGACGCCGCCGCGGCCGCTCTCGGCACGCCGGCCCACATGGAAGGCCGCGACGAGGTGGCCACCTTCTTCAACGGCGCTGCCGCCGCCGCGTTTCCGGTCTTCGTCGACGACCGGCCCGGGTCGGCCTGGATTCACCGCGGCGAAGTCAAGGTCGCGTTCGACTTCACGATCGAGGACGGGCAGGTGCGCCGTCTCCAGTTCCGCGCCGAGCCCGACGTGCTGGCCGGGGTGCGACGGCGAGAGGGCGCCGCGACGCGGGGCTAAACCGCGGTCTGCTCCTCGGCGCCCGGCGGTTCCACCACCACGACGGTGCCGCCACCGACCCGCTTCGCGCGATACATCGCGTCGTCGGCGCGATGCAGAATGGAGTCGAGATCGACTACACCGTCGACGTGCTCCCAGGTGATCCCGACGCTGAACCGAAGAAACAGCCCGTTGGGATCACGCAACGTCAGCGCCTGCACCCGCCGGACGAAGCTGTCCAGGTCGTGATCGTCCAAAAGACTTGCCACGACCACGAATTCGTCGCCACCGATCCGTGCGGCGATATCGCGGGTCCGGACCAGCTTGGTCAGCTGCTCGGCCACCGCCCGCAGCGTCGCATCACCGGTGCCGTGCCCGTGGTCGTCGTTGAGCCGTTTGAACCCGTCGAGGTCGATGACCACGACGGCGAGCACCGAACCGCGCGGGCTCCGAGCCCAGGTGGTCCCGGTGTCGGCGTAGAGACCCCGCCGGTTCAGCAGCCCGGTCAGGGAATCGCGGTTGGCCGCGTACGCCGTGGTGCTGATGCTGCGGCGAGTGCTCTCGATGACCATCGCCGCGATCGCCGGCATCACGACCACTGTCGTCAGCGCGGGCAGGAAGTACAGCGAGAGCTCGGCAGGCCGCGCCCCGTCGGACTGCACACCGACCCACGTGAAGGCCAGAATTGTCGCGGTCGCGAAACCGCAGTGCAGGAACAGCACCCGATAGCCCAGCAGCACGGCGGCGAAAACACCGATCAGGCACATGTAGACGGTGGCCGCCAACCGCGCCTCGGGCGCGGCGAGCGTGGCACCGGACACCGCGAGCGCGACATCGCCCCACACCGCGAACGCAACGGCCAGCCGGTACCCCGGCCACGGGCGGGCCAGCCACAGACCACCGATGATCAGGGCCGACACCAGCAGAAACAGGTGAACGCCACGGGCCAGCAAGCCGTGCGGTCCCAGCGGCTGGATGGATTGAATCTGCTCCAGTGAGCTCAGCAGCCCCAGGCTGATACACGCCACCCCGATGAAGATGCGGATCGCAGTCAAATAGCCGGTCGCGCGGAGCACCGCGGTAGCGATGGCGAACTCGCGCTCACCCATGCGAAGGCCTTTGACGTAGTGGTCAGTATTTGGGGCGGATGTTATCGGTCACCACTGACGGTGGCTATAGCCTTCCGGTCACACATCCCCGCCGGCGGCGGTGTAGGCCCGCCACCCGCCGAACTCCGTGATCTCCCGCTGCCCCTCGACCAGCGCGGGTTCCCCGATCACCCCGAGGACCGTCGAGCCGTCGTCCAGGTTCACCTTGCCGATCGACAGCCCCGGCGGCTCGTTGAGCAGGATCCCGGCCAGACCCGCGGCGGGTACCTCCCACACCTCAACGGCCACGCCGACACCCGAGCCGTCGGTGACGCGAATCATCGCCGGGTGTTCATCGTTGATCGTCCACAGCCGATACACCGGCTCGGTGGTGGCCTCCCGCAGGAACGTGGCTCCGGCGGCGCCCATGTTGGGCGAGAGTTTCAGCCCCCGCATCAGCGTTCCATTGACCGCCAACAGCACTGCGTCACTTCCCTTCTCCTCCACTGCGGGACCCGGTGCGTCGCCGACGATCCGGGTGCCCGATGTACCGGCCAGGATGGCCGGGATCTCCTCCGCGGCACCGATGACGCCGACCGAACCTGGCGTGGTGGCGACGAAATCGGCAACCGCTTCCACTTTGGGTTCCATCGACCCCTTACCGAACTGGCCCGAAGCGATGTAGTCGCGAGCCTGGCCCACGGTGATGGTGTCCAGCCAGGTCTCGGCGGGCGTGCCGAACCCGATCGCCACCCGCGCGACCCCGGTCGGGATCAGCAGCAGCTCGGCACCCAGCTCATGGGCCAGCAGCCCCGAGGCGATGTCCTTGTCGATGACGGCCTCGACGCCGACGACCGTGCCGTCGGCGTCGAGCGCCACCGGGATGCCTCCGCCGCCGACCGCGACGACGATGGCGCCGTCGTCGAGCAGCCGCCGGATCACATCGGTCTCGAGGATGGTGGTCGGTCGCGGGGAGGCCACCGTGCGCCGCCAGCCGCGGCCGGCGTCTTCGGCGATGGTCCAGCCCAGCTTCTCCGCCAGCGCCCGGGCCCGATCCTCGGTCAGGAACGAACCGACCGGTTTGGTGGGGTTGGTGAAGGCCGGGTCGTCGACGCTGACCACCGAATGCGTGACGAGAGCCACCACCGGCCGCGACAAACCCCGGCGAGCCAGCTCGTTGCGCAGAGCTTTGACGAACATGTAGCCGATCGCGCCCTGGGTATCTGCCACGGCGTAATCCACCGGAACCGGATCCACCTCGTCCTGCGCGAGCTCCGAGCGTCGCAGAATGAATCCGACCTGCGGGCCGTTCCCGTGGGAGACAACGAGTTTCCAGCCTTGCTCCACCATGTCGATCAGCGGGCCGACGGTGCGGCTAACCGTGTCGTATTGCTGGGGAATGGAGTCGTGTTCGGCGTCGGTGACCAACGCGTTGCCGCCGAACGCGACGATCGCGGTGCTCACTCCTGCAGTCCCGACGCCAGCGCGGCCAGAGCACCGGTGAAGCAGTCCATCGGCGCGGTGGTGATGCCCGCGCCGATCTGCCCGACACCGGCGTGGCGGTGCGCGATCCCGGTGTTGATGATGGGCAGGATGCCCGAGTCGGCGACCAGACGGGCGTCGATTCCGGCCGGTGTTCCGCCGAAGTTCAACGGCGGCAGGGTGAATGCGGGGTTGGTGCCAAGCGTGATGGACAGCATCCGGCGGCTGTTGGCGGTCGCGTCGGCCGGGGTGCCACCGACGAACTGGACGATCGCCGGTGAGGCGGCCATCGCGAAGCCACCCAGCCCGTTGGTCTCGGTGATTGCCGAGTCGCCGAGGTCGGCGGCCGCGTCATCGACCGTGTACCCCGGGAAGTACAGTCCGTCAACGGGATTGGCGGGAGCCTGGAACCACTGATTTCCGGTGCCGGACAGCTTGATACCGAAGTTGACACCGTTGCGGGCCATCACGGTGACCATGCTGCTGCCCGGCACGCCGGCGGCGGCGTCCGACATCGACTTGGCCGCGGCCATCGAGATGTTGAGGAAGAAGTGATCGTTGCCTGCGACGAATTCCAATGCACGCCGCACCGCGTCGGAGGCGAGATCAGATCCCAGCAGTGCCAGTGTCAGCCGTTTGAACAGCAGACCGGACGCGGCGGCGTTGCGGTTGTGCAGCTCGTCGCCCATGTGCAGCGCTTGTGCCATCAGTGGTTTGAGATCGGGATCGGCGAGGCCGCGCACCGCGACCTGCATGGTGGTGAAGAAGTCGCTGCCCAGCCACCGCAGCCGCTCGAGCACGTCGGGCGAGTTGGCGCCGAACCGCAGCACCTTGCCCAGGCCCTCGTTGAGGTTGCTGTAGGCGCGGTTCCCGCTAGCAGTGTTCTCCACCACCCACACCGGCATCGACGGGCTGGTGATGCCGGCCATCGGTCCGACCGCACCGTGCTCGTGGCACGGCTCGAGTGCCACTTCCCCACTGCCCGCCAGCTTTTCGGCGGCATCGAGGTCATCGGCCCAGCCTTCGTACAGGATCGCCCCGGCGATGGCACCGCGCTGCGGCCCGCACATGTCGGGCCAGTCGATCGGCGGCCCGGCATGCAGGATGCGGCGTTCACCAGGACCGAGACCGGCCATCACCTCCCCGGCGCGAACCAGGTCGACCAGTCGCGGTTGCGCGCCCAGGTACCGCTCGAAGGCGACGGCGTTGGCGGCCTCGATTCGCGGGTCACCGATCAGGGTCGCCAGCGTCCAGCCCAATTTCGGGTCGGCGCCTGCCGGTGGCGCCCAGGTGACGGAGGTGGCCCGGCCACCGGCCGCGGTGATGTTCGAGGCGAAACTCTGCAGTCCGACGTTGACGACGTTGAGATCCTGCTGGAGAAGCTCTTTCATCGATCGACTCCCCGCGAGGTGACCAGTGTGGCGGACCACAGGGCCGCCTCCGCGTTGCTCGACGCGACCAGCACCCCGGCCGACTGCAGGGCGGCGACGGCCTTGGTGCGGTCCTGCGGGTCCAGTTCGGTGCCGCAGACGTAGCCGACGAAGGCGACCGTCCGCCCTTCGGCACGGGCCGCGGCAGCACCCTTCTCGATGATCGAAACCAGTTCTGCCGTCGGGTCATCGGCCGAGCCATAGCCCAGCACCACGTCGAACAACACGACTGCCGTGGCGGGGTCGGCGATCTCGGTCCGGATGCGCGCGTCCTTCTGTGACGGGTCGATCATGGGATGTGGCTTCCCGCGGGTGAATTCATCGTCGCCCATGTCGAGGATGGTGTGCCCCTGACTCATGTTGATGTCGGCCAGCGCGGTGTTGCCTGCTATCGGGGTGTTCGACTGGGCGGTCACGCCGTGGGCGTGGTGGATCAGCTGCGCTTCATAGCAGAAGGTGCCGCCGGAGAAGATGCCCCGGACGTACCGCTGGCTCGGCGCCATCGCATCCGCGAGATCGCTCAGAGTTCGGCTCATCTCAGTTGAGATGCCGATCCCGGTGGCGGCCGGCTGCCCGCCACCGGCCAGTTCGACGGCCATGTCCGCGGCCTGCGCGAGCGACGCCGCGCCGTACACGCCGTCGCGGGTGATGGACGCGGGGTCGGCGCCGAGGAAGATGACGACGACCGGTTTGGCGCTGTCCTGCGCTGCGGCAAGCACTTTCGCGGCCACATTCGCCGATGGCGGTTTGGACACCAGCACGATAACCGTGGTGGCAGGGTCGGCGTCGAGGGCAGCCAAGCCGTGCAGCATGGAGATGCCGCCGATTGCTTCAGCCAGGTCGTGGCCACCGGTGCCGAGCGCGTGCGAGACCCCGGAACCGTTCTGATGAATCCGGACGGTCACTTCCTGGGTGCCGGTACCGGAAGCGCCGACCACCCCGATCGGGCCGCGCCGCACCACGTTGGCGAAACCCAGCGGGATGCCGTTGATGATCGCGGTGCCGCAGTCCGGGCCCATCACCATCAGGTCGTGGGCTCGGGCGTAGTCCTTGAGCGCCAACTCGGCGTCCGGGGTGACGTTGTCGCTGAACACCATCACGTCCATGCCCAGCCGCAGTGCCTTCATCGCCTCGGCCGCGGCGTAATCGCCGGGCACCGAGATCAGCGCCAGGTTGAGCGCGGGATCGGTGGCGACGGCCATCTGGATGCTGGTGGTCGGTGCCGCCGAAGCCTGTTCGCCGCTGTCGGGAGGCGACGCCGACAACAGCGTGTCGGCCACGGCGAGCGCCTCGTCGCAGGCTTCGTCGCTGCCCGACACCGCGACGATCAGATCGTTGGGCCGAACCTCGAATGCGCCGAGGCCGGCTTGGGCGAGGTTGTCGACGTTGGTGGCCGACGCCATCACCACCGACGCGGCCTCGATGCCGGGTACCGACGTCACCCGCGCCGACACCGTCATCAAGGACACCGAGTCCTTGTACAGGTTGGGATAAGACCGCGAACTGATGGCCATGCGTCAGGATGTCGCCGCGATGAACTCGTCGGCGTCGGCCACCCACCCGAAGATGGCGCCCTGCGCCTTGATCATCTCGAGCGCCACCCGCTGGAACTCCGGAAAATACGACGCCACGCAGTCGCTGAGCACCAGGCATTCATAGCCGCGGTCGTTGGCTTCGCGAACCGTGGTGTGGACGCAGACCTCGGTGGTCACCCCGCAGACCACCAGCGTCTTGATGCCGCGGTCAGCCAGGATCTGGCCGAGGTCGGTGGCATGGAAGCTGCCCTTGCCGGGTTTGTCGATCACCGGTTCGCCCTCGATGGGATACAGCTGCTCGATGATGTCGTGGCCCTGCTCGCCGCGAACCAGGATGCGGCCCATGGGGCCGGGTTCGCCGATGAACGTCTTGCCGCCGCGGTGCAGCTTGGCCGGCGGGCAGTCGGTCAGGTCGGGCCGGTGGCCCTCCCGGGTGTGGATGACCAGCATGCCGATCGTGCGAGCCTGGGCCAGCACGCGCTCGATCGGTTCGACCGCGGCCAGCAGCAGGGAGGTGTCGTTGCCGAGCGCCTCACCGAATCCGCCGGGCAGCACGAAGTCGCGCTGCATGTCGATGATCACCAGCGCGGTGCTCGCGACGTCGATATCGAGGGGGAAGGGCTCGGCGTTGATCGTTGCCACCTGGGGTTCCCTTCTGACGGCCGGTCTGGCGGATTCATTGAAACGTAACCGGCAGCCGATCGCGCGGGTGAACATTTCCGCGGTGTAAACAATCTCCCTCGACGGACCACAAGTCGATCGCAAGTGTCTTACAAGTGCGACCGGCGATGGTCGTCGCATGAAAACACCACAGCCCGTCACCGTCACCCCCCGCCGGCCCCACGACCCCCAGCCCGACCTGATCGGCATCACGCTGGCGCACCGGGCGATGCTCACCGACGTCGGTCGCCTGGCCGCCACGGTGACCGACATCGGCGAGGGGCGGCAGCGCTGCTCGACCCGGCGCGCCCAGGCGATCGCCCGCTACACCGACCTGCTCTGCGAATCCATCCACCACCACCACACCGTCGAGGACACCGTGCTGTGGCCGGTGATCGACGCCTGCGCGAAAGACATCGTCGACCTGACCGAGCTGACCGACGACCATGCCGCGCTGGATCCGCGCCTCGAGATCATCGCGCATCGGGCCAACGCATTCCGGGTCGCCGGTGGCGATCGCCGCACCGCCGCGCTGCTGGGCGCCGAGCTGACCGATCTGCGCAACCTGCTCACCGAGCACATCGCCGAAGAGGAACGCGACATCTTCCCGGTGATCCGCCGTCACGTGTCGGTCGCCGACTGGCAGGTCGTGGAGAAGACCGCACAGCGGACGGGACGGCTGACCTTCGACGGGCCGCGCACGGTGGGGGCGGCCACCGACGATGAACGGGCGGCAGTGGCCAAGCAAGTCAGCCCCGTTCTTCGGCTGCTGTTGGCTGTCTTGACCAGGCGGCACAAGAAATTCGAGAACGAGGTGTTCAGCGGCTGACCCGGTCGACCAGCCGGGCCGCCTCGGCCGCCAGCTGAGTCTTCAGCGCGGCGGCGGCGGCCCGGTACCGTCGCGCGGCGTCGCCGTCGCCCAGCAATTCGGCGATGGCGGCCAGCGCGTCATCGACCGGTCCGGTCAACAGGCTGCCGTTGTCGAGTCCCGCCATCCGGCCCGAAAAAGGTTGCAGTTCTTCAGCACATCGGATCGCGGCGTCGGCGTCGCCGAGCGCGACGGCGGCGTGCGCCCGCAGCGTCGTCATGGCCAGCCAGTAGTAAGACCGCTCGACCGGCTGTTGGTTCGCCCAGATCTGCCGGGCCTCGGCCTCGCGGCCGGCGCTCATCAGCGCCAGGACCGCGCCGTCGGCAATCGAGGTCGAGACGTACATGTGCACGGCCAGCAGGTCGTCGGCCAGGGGCGCCAGTTCTCCGCGGGCCAGACCCGCGGTGAACCGGCCGACCAGACCCATCTGCGCGCCGTTCGCGGTGCCCTGCTCGGCCAATCGGCGGGCGGCGGCGACGTAGCGACGCTCACCGTCGTCGATTCGGCCGGCCAGCACGCTCAGCTGAGCGGTGAACACCTCCAGCACCGTCAGCAGCGGTGCCAGCTGTCCGGTGCCGGCCCTAGCCACCGCGAGGTCGACATGGTCAAGGGCGGCCACCAGATCGGAGCGACCGGCCGCGGCGAGGAATGCCAGCCAGTGCGCGACGGCCTGATAGTCGACTGCGGCGGATGCCTCTGCGACGGAGAGGAACTCGTCGGTCAGCCGCTCGCGTTCGTGGGCCAGATCCGGGCCCAGCGCGGCATAGGCGCGAGCATTGAGCGCCGCGCACAGCAGGCGGCCGTGCATCTGCGGATCTTGCTCGTAAAGTGCCCGCGCCAGCGTGAGCGCCTCGGCGCTCGCGGCCAGCGCGGCGTCATGGTCGGCGCCCTCCAACTCGGCGAACAACGTGGTGAGCAGCCGCACCCGGACCCCCGGCGGCAGCTCGCCGCGGAGCACTCGTTGCAGCGGGCCAACGATCTCGGCGTCGGCGTGGTCATCGATCCGCACCCGCCAGATCAGCGGCGCGTCCCACGCCGTCAGCACTCGGGCGACGCGTTCGTCGGACCCATCAGCAAGCGGCAGAGCCTCTTTCAGGGCATCACGGGCGGCGACCACATCACCGACCCGAGCCGTTGCGGCCACCCATCCGCAGTAGGCCTCGATGGTTCGTTCGACGTCCGGCGGCCCGGCCTCGGCGCGGTTGGCCAGCTCCAGCATCCGGACCGCGGCCTGCCATTGCCGGGCCGCCTCGGCAGGGGCGCCAACCCGGTCCGCCTCGTGGCCTGCGGCCATCGCCAGTTCGGCGGCGGCGGCCGCGCTGGCCGGTGTCGCAGCCGCAACGGCGTGATAGGCCAGCGCTGCCGGATCCGTCGACCGGGCCAGCAGCAGGTCCAGCACGGCCGCGTGCAGACGGGACCGACGCAGCAGCGACGTGTCTTCGTACAGCGTGTCGCGCACCAATGCGTGCGCGAACCTGACCTGGCCGGGGCCGGGCTCCTCCAGCAGACCGACCAGGACCGCGGGTTCGAGTGCCTCGAGTACGTCGTCGGCGTCGCGCTGCGCGAGTTCGGCGAGCAGATCGACGTCGATATCCCGGCCGAGCACGGCAGCCTGGCGCAGCGCGGTCACCGTCGCGCCGGGGAGGCGAACGAGTCTGCGCCGCAGCACATCCCCCACCCCGCTCGGTACCGCGACCCGCGCGGTATCGAGTCCCTCCGACATCATCAGACGCGCGAGTTCCCGCACGAAGAGCGGGTTGCCGCCGGTGCGGTCGTGCAGCAGCCGAGACTCGTTCTCGGTGAGATCGGTCAAGCCACAGTCGGCGGCGAGCGCAGTCGTCGCCTCTGCGCCCAAACCGCCGATGCTCAGGTGCGCGACTGTACGGACTGCGAGCGCCGCGCGTGCCGCCGCCAATTCGGTTCCCGACTCCGACGGCCGGTACGTGGCCACGACCAGGACCGGTCGGTCCTGCAATTCGTGGATGACCAATCGCAGCAGTTCCAGGGTGAGGCCGTCCGTCCGGTGCAGATCGTCCAAAAGCACCGCGACCGGTTGGACGGTGGCGGAGCGGCCGATCACGTCCGCGACGGCATGCGCTGTCCAGAACGTACTTTGGTCGTCGACGGTGGCGTCGGCCTCGTGCAGCAGTGGCGCGAGGGCACGGATGTGACGTTGGTCGGCGGCGGCGAAGGAATCGCTGAAGTGCCGCAGCACCTCCGTCCACGCCCACCCCGGCGGCGCGCCGTCCACCTCAGGGCACCGCCCCGCGGCGACCGTCCAACCGGCGGCGCGCAACCGAGCTGCGGCGGCGCCGGTGACGGTGGTCTTTCCGGCGCCTGCCTCGCCACCGACCCACACCAGACGGCTGCCGCCGAGGCGGGCGTCGTGGGCGGCGGCGTCGATCGCCGCCAGCTCACGAGAACGACCATGGGGCGCTGACGGTTCGGCGATGTTCGGCACGTGAGCCGGCGCCTGCGGGAGCGGTAGAGCCGACGGCTGATCATCGTCGTCGAGATGCGCAGCCTGGCTGAGGATGTCGCGTTCGAGATCGCGCAGCGCCCGTCCCGGTTCGAGTCCCAGTTCGTCGGCGAGATGATCGCGTGTGCTGCGCAACACCGCCAACGCGGCGGCCTGCCGGCCAGCCCGGTACAGCGCGGTAGCCAGGATGCCGGCCGCCCCCTCTCTGGTCGGGTGCTCGAGGACCACCCGTTCCAGGGCACCGACCACGGCGTTGTGGTATCCCAGCGCCAGCTGGGATGACGCCCGCAATTCGATTGCAGCGAGCCGCAATTCCGCGAGGCGGGCGATCTCCGCGATGGCCCAGGCAGCGTCGGACACCTCGGCGTAGGGTTCACCAGCCCAGTGCTCGAGGGCGTCGTCAAGGAGGTCAACGCGCCGCGCCGGGTCGGGTTCGGACTCCGCCGTCCGCACCTGCTCGTCGAACCACCACGCGTCGACGGAATCAGCGGGCAGCGCCAGCCGGTAGCCCGGCGCGGCGCTGACGATGACCGTTGCGGGCGCGCGCCGCTCGCGACCGGGTTCGAGCACCCGCCGCAGATGCGAGACGTAAGCCTGAAGGGCGGACAGCGCTTTCGGCGGGGGCTCGCCGTGCCACAGATCCTCGATGAGGCGGTCGACCGACACCACCTGCCCCTTGGCCAGCGCCAGTCGCGCCAGCAGGGAACGCTGCCGCGGTCCGCCCACGTCAACCGGCGCCGAACCGTGCCAGGCCCGGACGGGTCCCAAGACGGCTACCCGGACAGGTTGCTGATGCGGTGCCGCCATGATGGTCAAACCCTAACTGCTAGCCTCCCGATGATGGAGACTCGGAATGTCTGACCTGGTTCTTTACGAAGTCCGCGAGCGCGTCGCGCTGATCACCGTCAACGATCCCGACCGGCGTAACGCCGTCACCGACGCGATGTCCCAACAGTTGCGGGAGGCCGTCGAGGCCGCCGAGGCCGAGGCTCATGCCGTGGTGGTCACCGGCGCGGGTAAGGCCTTCTGCGCGGGCGCGGACCTGTCCGCCCTCGGCGCGGCTGCCAAGGAAGGGCTCGAGCGCATCTACGCCGGCTTCATGGCCGTCGGCCGGTGCACGCTGCCGACCATCGCGGCGGTCAACGGCGCGGCCGTGGGTGCCGGGCTGAACCTGGCGCTGGCTGCCGACGTCCGCATCGCGGGGCCGCACGCAGTTTTCGATCCGCGGTTCCAGAAGCTCGGCATCCACCCCGGCGGCGGCGCGACCTGGATGCTGCAGCGTGCGGTCGGCCCGCAGGTCGCCCGAGCGGCGCTGCTGTTCGGTATGCGCTTCGACGCCGAGACCGCGGTGCGGCATGGTCTAGCGCTGACCGTCGCCGAGGATCCCGTCGCGGCTGCGCTCGAGCTGGCCGCTGGGCCTGCGGCCGCACCGCGGGAGGTCGTGCTGTCCACGAAGGCGTCGATGCGCGCAACCGCCATCCCCGGCTTCCTCGACACCGACCACCACGAGGCAGCCAAGGACATCGAGCTGGGCCCGCAGGCCACCTCCATCGAGTCGCCGGAGTTCAAGGCCAGACTGGCCGCCGCGCAGCGGCGCTGAGCTGCCCTGTTGCAATAGGCAGGCAATTGCCTGCATAATTCGACCGTGGACGCGGACGCGGTCTTCAAGGCGTTGGCCGACCCCGGCAGGCGACGGCTGCTCGACATGCTTCATGAGCGTGCCGGGCTGACACTCGGCGAGCTCTGCGAAGGGCTCGACATGCGCAGGCAGTCGGTCAGCCAGCACCTCGAGGTTCTCGAGAGTGCCAACCTCGTGACGTCAGTGCGCGACGGCCGCCGCAAGCTCCACTACCTGAATGCGGTACCGATCCACCAACTCCAGACCCGCTGGATCTGGAAGTTCGAAGAGCCTCGGCTGGCGGCCCTGGCCACGATCAAGCAGTACGCGGAGGAGAGCGCAATGTCAGACACCATCCCCGATTACGTCTACACCACCTACATCCACGCCAGCGCGGAACAGGTGTGGCATGCCCTCACCGACGCCGAGCTCACCGCGAAGTTCTGGGGTCATGCGCAAGTCTCGGAGTGGCAGGTCGGCGGCCGCGTCGAGCATGTCCGGTCCGACGGGTCCGGCATCGTCGACGTCGCCGGCACCGTGATGGAAGTCGATCCGCCGCGCCGACTGGTCTTCGGCTTCGGCGAGCCCAGCGATGATCCGACCGTCGAGGAAAGCATCGTCACGTTCGAGATCGAGCCCTTCCGCGAGATCGTCAAATTGACTGTGACTCATACGAATTTCCAGTCTCCCGCGGACCGCGAGTCGGTCGGGCAGGGCTGGCCGACAGTGTTCGCCAATCTCAAAACGCTGCTGGAGACCGGCGACGTATTGCCCACCGCGCCGTGGGAGTTTCACGCCCACGTCTGACGTCGAGCGTGCGAGTTGTCGTTGGTGAACGGTCGATTCGTCGACGACAACGCCCACGCTGGGCGTCAACGGCTCAGAGATCGAGCAGCGCGGTCTCCGGGGATTCGATGAGTCCGCGCAGATCGGTCAGGAACGCCGCCGCCTGCGCTCCATCGGCGACTCGATGGTCGAACGCGCACGTGAGCGTCATGGTCGGCCGCGCCACCACCGCGCCGTCGACGACCACGGCCCGCGGCTTCAGTGAGCCCATCCCGAGGATCGCGGCCTCCGGATAGTTGATCACCGGGACGCCGTCGTCGAGGCCCAGCGCACCGAAGTTCGACACGGTGAACGTCGAGCCGCTGAGCTGAGTGGGCGCCACGGTGCCTGCCCTGGCCTGCTCGATCACATCGTCGACGGCGGCGGCCAACTGCCGGGTGGAACGTCCGCGGGTGTCGACGACCGGAACCACCAGGCCTCGCTCGGTGGCCACCGCGACACCCAGTCGAATGTCGGGGTGCATCCGGATCTCTGGTCCCGCTTCGGCTTCCACCCAGGTGGCGTTGAGCCTGGGGTGGCGCGCCAACGCGATCACCAGCAACCGCAACGTCAGGACGAACGGCGTCACGTCGAGCTGATCCCGGAGCCGCAGCAGCGCCGTGCCGTCCACCTGGACGCTGGCGTGGGCGTCGGGAATCCGGCTGCGGGACAACGACATATGGGTGGCCATCCGGGCGTGCACACCGCGCACCGGAATGCTGTGTGACACAGCCCCGGCCGCGTCGAGCACATCGTCGCGGGTGATCACGCCGTCGGTCCCTGAACCAGGCCGCAGCCCGTTCAGGTCCACCGCAAGGTCGGCGGCCAGCTTGCGGGTTTTCGGAGCAGCACGCGCCCGCCGACTGCGGTCCATGCCGTCGTCGATGCCGTAACCGACCAGAACCGGCGCGCGCGCTGAAGTCTCGATGCGCACCAACAGCGTTCCCACACCCAGAGTTTCCCCCTCGGCGCCGCCGAGTTCGGCGACCCGCCCGGCATACGGGCTGGGGATCTCGACTTCGGCTTTGTTGGTCTCGACCGTGCACAGGGTCTGGTTGAGCTCGACGACATCCCCGACGGCGACGGCCCAACTCGTGATGGTCGCGTCCTCGAGGCCCTCCCCCAGGTCGGGCACCAGGAAGTCGCTCATGGCCGTCGCATCGCTTTCTCGATGCAGTCGAGCAGCCGGTCCACACCGGGCAGCCAGAGCTTCTCCAACCGCGCCGGCGGGTAGGGCGTGTCGAATCCGGTGGCCCGCAGCACCGGTGACTCGAGGTCGTAGAACAGTTCCTCGGATATCCGGGCGGCCAGCTCGGCTCCGAACCCCAGTGAGCGGGGTCCCTCGTGCATGACGATCGCGCGGCCGGTCTTGCGGACCGACGCGGCAACCGTGTCGAAGTCCAGGGGGCTCAGCGAGCGCAGGTCGATCACTTCGACGCTGCACTCGGCGATCTCGGCCGCATTCACCGCGGTGCCGACCACTCCGCCGTAGGTGAGCACCGTGACGTCATCGCCGGGCCGACGGATCACGGCCGTGCCTATCGGCGGCCCCGGCACAGCGAGGTCGACGGCCTCGCGGGCCCAGTACCGCCGTTTGGGTTCCAGATAGATCACCGGATCGCGGGCGGCGATGGCATGCCGAAGCAGCCAGTAGGCATCCGAAGGAGTCGACGGCACAACAACTTTCAGGCCCGCCGTGTGCACCCAGTAGGATTCGGTGGATTCCGAATGATGCTCGACGGCGCCGATGCCGCCGAACGACGGGATCCGGACGGTGACCGGCATGTCGACCTGGCCGCGGGTCCGGTTACGGTACTTGGCGAGGTGGCTGACCACCTGGTCGAACGCCGGGTAGGAGAACCCGTCGAACTGGATCTCCGGGACGGGGACGAATCCGCGGATCGCCAGGCCGATAGCGGCACCGATGATCGCCGACTCGGCCAGGGGTGTGTCGAAACATCTTTGGGTTCCGAAGGTTTCCGCCAGGCCCTCGGTGATTCGGAAGACGCCACCCAGGTCGGCTACATCTTCACCGAACACCAGTACCCGGTCATCACCTGCCATCGCGTCGTGCAGGGCGCGGTTGATCGCCTGCACCATGGTCAGGGTGCTGACGGTGGGCAGTTCGGTCAGGATCGGGCCGTCAGGTTCCGGTGTGTCATCACCGCGCATCGGAGGTCGCTCGATGATCTGGGTCATCGCGTGCCTCCCGCCAACTCGGCGCGCAATTGTTCTCGCTGCGCGGATAATTCGGGGGTGATCTCGGCGTACACGTGATCGAACAGCTCGTCCACGTCCGGATCCGGGGCGCCCACCACCGCGTCGCGCAGTTCGGTCCGCAGTCGCGTCGACCGCGCATGCACCCGCTGCTCGATCCGCTCGGTGAGGACACCGCTCTGGTGAAGATAGGCGCGGTATCTGGCGATCGGGTCCCGGGCCGACCAGTAGGCGATCTCCTCAGTGCTGCGGTATCGGGTGGCGTCGTCGGAGGTGGTGTGGGGTTCCATCCGGTAGGTGACCGCTTCGATCAGCGTGGGGCCGTCCCCGGCCCGCGCCCGTTCGGCGGCTTCACTCATCACCGCGAAGCAGGCCAGGATGTCGTTGCCGTCCACCCGGATTCCGGGCATTCCGTAGCCGGCCGCGCGCTGCGCGAGAGTGGACACGGCGTATTGGCGGCTCGCCGGAACCGAGATGGCCCACTGGTTGTTCTGGATGTAGAAGACGCACGGCGCTTTCTCGACGGCAGCCAGGTTCATCGCCTCGTGGGTGTCACCTTCACTGGTGGCGCCGTCCCCGAGGAACGCCACCGTCACCGAATCCTCGTCCAGCCGTTGGGCAGCCATTGCCGCGCCGACGGCGTGCACGGTGTGGGTGGCGATGGGAATGGCGACAGGTGCGCAGCACTTGCCGGTGAAATCCAGCCCGCCGTGCCAGGCACCGCGCCAGAGGGCGGCGACATTCGCGGGCGGGATCCCGCGAACCAGGAAGACACCGAGTTCGCGGAACTGTGGGAACAGCCAGTCGGTTTTCCGGAGTGCGGCTGCCGCGCCGATTTGTGCGGCCTCCTGGCCCCGGCACGAGGCGTACAGGGCCAATTCGCCCTGACGCTGCAGATTGACGAACTCGACGTCGAGATCGCGCGCGACAACCAGATTCTCGTAGAGCCACGCTAGGGTCTCCGGCGCCAGATCACGGCGATATCGGCTTTCGGCCGTCGCTGTTCCGTCGGGCCCGATGAGTTGAACCGGTTGATCCATAACCGCCTCCTCTACCGGTGCGGAGGCGGTCGGAGCAAACCTGTGGTAGCAGGCTCCAGCTAGCGGCCGGGGTCGGGCGCCAGCTGGACTATGCGCTCTGCTCGCCGAAGCACCGGGGCATCCACCATTATGCCCTCGAATTGGAAGACACCGCGTTCATCGCGGGCCGCCTCGAGCACGTGTCGCGCCCAAGCTACCTGCTCAGCGCCAGGAAGGTAGCCCTTCCTGATCACCGCTATCTGGCTAGGATGGATGGCCACTTTCGCGTCGAAACCGACAGCGACCGCGTCGTCCACCTCGGCCGCGAGGCCGTCGAGGTCCTTGATGTCGAGGTACACCGAGTCGAGCGCGAGGCGGCCGTATGCCTTGGCCGCCAGCAAGCTCTGCGACCGCACGTGCCGTGCGACTTCGCGATATGAGCCGTCCGGATAGCGGTTGGCGGTGCCACCGAGGACGGCGAACAAGTCCTCGGCACCCCACATGACGGCGATCGCGTTGTCCGGCCGGCTGGACTCGACGACGTTGAGCGCACCCAGCGGGGTTTCGATCAGCACCACGACGTCCAGCGGAGCCAGTGCGGCGACCTGCTCGGCGGACTCGGTCTTGGCCAGCATCACCGTGGTGTACGGCGTGCGGGCCAGCGCCTCGAGATCCCGCGGATGATCGGGAGTGGTCACCGGATTGACCCGGACCACGGTGCGGCCGGGGTCGAGCTGGGTGGACACCAGGGCCTCACGCGCGGCCTCGCGGTCCTTGGCCGCAACCCCGTCTTCGAGGTCGAGGATCACGACATCGGCTGTGGCGGCGGCCTTTTCGAACCGCTCGGGACGGTCGGCAGGGCAGAACAGCCAGGCCGGCCCTGGATTGTCGAGTGCCATCAGGCGGGCTTCTTTCGGACCATGGTCTTGCGACTGGCTGTGGCGACGATGTCACCGTGCTGATTGCGCGCGGTGTGCGCGAACGTGACGATGCCCTCTCCGGGACGGCTCTTGGATTCGCGTTTGTCGGTGACGACGGTTTCGGCGTACATCGTGTCGCCGTGGAAAAGCGGCTTGGGGAAAGCGATGTCGGAGAAACCGAGGTTGCCGACGATGGTGCCCTGCGTCAGCTGCGTGACCGACAAGCCGACCAGCGTGGACAGCGTGAACATCGAGTTCACCAGCCGCTGGTTGAACGGTGGCAGAGCGTCGGAGAACGCCGCATCCAGGTGTAGCGCCTGGGTGTTCATCGTCAGCGTGGTGAACAGGACGTTGTCGGCTTCGGTGATGGTGCGCCCGGGGGCGTGCACGTAGCGCACCCCGAGTTCGAACTCCTCGTACCACAGGCCGCGCTGAACGACGACCTTCTCCTCGGGCGGCTCGCTCACTACAGTCCCATCTGCCGGGCGATGACCATCAGCTGCACTTCGGTTGTCCCTTCCCCGATCTCGAGGATCTTGCTGTCCCGGTAATGCCGGGCGACCGGGTATTCGTTCATGAAACCGTAGCCGCCGTGGATCTGGGTCGCGTCGCGGGCGTTGTCCATGGCGGCCTCGCTGGCGACGAGTTTGGCGATCGCCGCCTCCTTCTTGAACGGCTTACCGGCGAGCATCAGCGCCGCCGCGTCGTAGTAGGCGGCGCGGGCCGCGTGCGCGCGGGCCTCCATCCGGGCGATCTTGTGTTCGATCGCCTGGAACTTCCCGATCGGCTGGCCGAAGGCAGCCCGCTCGCCGGCGTACTTCACGCTCTCGTCGACACAGCCCTGCGCCGCACCCACCGACAACGCGGCGATCGCGATCCGGCCTTCGTCGAGGATCCGCAGGAAGTTGGCGTAACCGCGGCCGCGTTCACCGAGCAGATTCTCCTCCGGCACCCGAACGTCGTCGAAGGTCAGCGGGTGAGTGTCGGAGGCATTCCAGCCGACCTTGTCGTAGGCCGGCTCGGCGGTGAAACCGGGAGTGGGCACCGGCACCAGGATCGAGGAGATCTCGCGGTTGTCGCCGGAGCCGCCGGTGACTGCGGTGACGGTCACCAGCCGGGTGATGTCGGTGCCGGAGTTGGTGATGAACTGCTTGGTGCCATTGATCACCCAGTGCCCGTCGTCCAACTTCGCGGTGGTCTTGGTGGCGCCGGCGTCGGTACCACCGCCGGCCTCGGTCAGCCCGAACGCCCCAAGGGCCTGACCGCTGGTCAGCTGCGGAAGCCACTCCCGCTTCTGCGCCTCGTTGCCGAACCGGTAGACCGGCATCGCGCCCAGCGAGACTCCGGCCTCCAGTGTGATCGCGACGCTCTGGTCGACCTTGCCGAGCTCTTCCAGTGCCAGGCACAGAGCGAAGTAGTCACCGCCCATGCCGCCGTACTCCTCGGGGAACGGCAGGCCGAACAGACCCATCTCGGCCATCCCCGCCACGACTTCGTAGGGGAATGTGTGCTGGGCATCGTGTTCGGCCGCCACTGGGGCCACCACGGTCTGGGCGAAGTCACGCACCGTTTTGGCGAGCTGCGCGTACTCGTCGGGAAGTGTTCCCGTGGACAGGAAGTCAGTCATGATTGCGCTTTCTCTTCTCTGGCTGTGACCTTGGCCAGCAGCTGCCCCACTTTGACCTGATCGCCGACGGCGACATGGAGTTCGACCACCCCGTCGACCGGCGCCGTCAGCGAATGCTCCATCTTCATCGCCTCGACGGCCACCACCACCGTGCCCGCGGTGACCTCGTCACCATTCGAAACACCCACCGCCACCACCGAACCGGGCATCGGGCTGACGAGCTCAGCGTCGCCGCTGTGCTCATCGTCCGGGCGTACCGGCGCCTCCCGCACTTCCTCCAGCATCAGCGAACGACCACCACCGGCCAGCCAGATCTGGTCGCCGTCGACAGCCACGGTGTACCGGCTGCGAATGCCATCGACTGTGACGGTTAGCTGGTCACCGTCCAATTCGGCCGACAGTGGACGATTTTCACCATCCTCGATGCGCGCGACAGCCCCGGCGGGAACTCCGGTGATGTGGACGTGGTCGGTGCGATCGCCAGATCGCAGTCGAATGCTGGTGGGCGCCGGCGCACCGACCCGCCAGCCCGACGGCACATCCCAGGGGTCCGCCGGAGCCGACGGCCAGCGCGTCAGCCAGCGGTAGGCCGCCGCGGCGACGAACGCGTCATCGCCGGCCGAGGCGGGAACGAACGGGGTCCGGTCGATCAGGCCGGTGTCGAGCCGGCCCGCGGCCACATCGCCATCGGCCAGCAGGAAACGCAGGAACTCGATGTTGGTTCCCACGCCGAGTACCGCGGTCTGCGACAGCGCCCGATCCAAGGTGCGCAACGCGGCCGCGCGGTCGGCGCCGTGGGCGATGACCTTCGACAGCATCGGGTCGTAGTCACTGCCGATCGTCATCCCTTGCGCCAAACCGGAATCCACCCGGACACCGTCCGGTTCGATCAATCCCAGTACCGGCCCTCCGGTCGGCAGGAAGCCGGCACCGGGATCCTCGGCATACACGCGCGCTTCGATGGCGTGCCCGGTCAACGTGATGTCGTCGGACGTGAAGGGCAGCTTCTCCCCCGCGGCGACGCGCACCTGCCACTCGACGAGGTCGTACCCGGTGACCAATTCGGTGACCGGATGCTCCACCTGGAGGCGGGTGTTCATCTCCATGAAGAAGAACTCGTCGGGCTTGTTTGCGGAGACGATGAACTCGACGGTGCCCGCCCCGACATAGTCCACGCTGCGGGCGGTGTCGCAGGCCGCCGCGCCGATGCGCGCGCGGGTCGGCGGGTCCAGCAGCGGCGACGGCGCCTCCTCGATGACCTTCTGATGGCGGCGCTGCAGGCTGCACTCGCGCTCACCAAAGTGCACGACGTTGCCGAAACTGTCGGCGAGAACCTGGACTTCGATGTGCCGGGGCCACAACACGAACCGCTCCAAGAACAGCGTGTCGTCGCCGAAGGCCGCCGCGGATTCCCGCCGCGCGGCGGCCAGCGCCGCCGGCAGGTCGGCCGCGTCGTCGACACGTCGCATGCCTTTGCCGCCCCCGCCCGCGGATGGCTTGACCAGGATCGGGAATCCGATGTCGCCGGCGGCGTCGACGAGTTCGGCGTCGGTCAGGCCGGGCCGGGCGATACCCGGCACCACCGGGACCCCGAACTTCGACACCGTCGCCTTAGCGGCGATCTTGTCGCCCATGGTGCGGATCGCGGTCGACGGCGGTCCGATGAACGCAAGCCCGGCCCGTTCCAGCGCCGCTGCGAATTCTGAGTTCTCCGAAAGGAAGCCGTATCCAGGATGGACGGCCTGGGCACCGGTACGCAGCGCCGCGTCGACGACGGCCTGGATGTCGAGGTAGCTCTGCCGGGCCGGTGGCGGCCCGATGCGGACGGCGGTGTCGGCCTCGGTGACGTGACGGGCCCCGGCGTCGGCGTCGCTATAGACGGCCACCGACCGGATGCCCATCGCCTTGCAGGTGCGGATGACCCGCACGGCGATCTCGCCGCGGTTGGCGACCAGCACAGTGTTGAACATCGTCACATCCTGAAGACGCCGTAGGAGACGGCCTCGACGGGAGCGTTGGCGGTCACCGAGAGTGCCAGTCCCAGAACAGTTCTGGTGTCGGCAGGATCGATGACGCCGTCGTCCCACAGCCGTGCGGTCGAGTAATACGGGTTGCCCTGATGTTCGTACTGTTCGCGGATCGGCGCCTTGAAGGCCTCGGATTCCTCCGGCGTCATGTCACCGCGCACCGTGGCCAGCACCGAGGCGGCCTGTTCGCCGCCCATCACCGAAATCCGGGCATTCGGCCACATCCAGAGGAACCGCGGCGAGTAGGCCCGCCCGCACATCGAGTAGTTGCCCGCACCGTAGGAGCCGCCGATCACGACGGTCAGTTTCGGCACCCGGGCGCAGGCCACCGCCGTCACCATCTTCGCGCCGTGCTTGGCGATGCCGCCGGCCTCGTAATCGCGCCCGACCATGAAACCGGTGATGTTCTGCAGGAACAGCAGCGGCACCATCCGCTTGTCACACAGTTCGATGAAATGGGCTCCCTTGAGGGCGGATTCACCGAACAGCACACCATTGTTGGCGACGATGCCGACCGGATGACCGTGGATGTGTGCGAATCCGGTGACCAACGTGGTGCCGTACTCGGCCTTGAATTCGCTGAATTCGCCGCCGTCAACGATGCGGGTGATGACCTCGTGCACGTCGTAGGGCACCCGTGCGTCGACAGGGACGACGTCATAGAGCTCGTGCTGGTCGGCGATCGGCTCGACGGGGGGACGCACATCCCATGGCCGCGGCTCACGCGGACCCAGGGTGGCGACGATGCGACGCACGATGCGCAGGGCGTCCCGGTCATCATGAGCGAGGTGGTCGGTCACGCCGGAGGTCTTGGAGTGCAGGTCGCCGCCGCCGAGTTCTTCAGCGGTCACCACCTCGCCGGTGGCCGCCTTCACCAGTGGGGGGCCGCCCAGGAAGATGGTGCCCTGGTTGCGGACGATCACCGCCTCGTCACTCATCGCGGGAACGTAGGCGCCGCCGGCGGTACAGCTGCCGAGCACGGCGGCGATCTGCGGGATGCCGGCCGCGCTCATGGTGGCCTGGTTGAAGAAGATCCGGCCGAAGTGGTCGCGGTCGGGGAACACCTCGTCCTGGCGGGGCAGGAACGCGCCACCGGAGTCCACGAGGTAGATGCACGGCAGGCGGTTCTGCAGCGCGATCTCCTGAGCGCGCAGGTGCTTTTTGACCGTCACCGGGTAGTAGGTGCCGCCTTTGACCGTCGCGTCGTTGGCGACGACCATGCACTCCCGCCCGGACACCCGGCCGATGCCGGTGATGATCCCGGCCGCGGGGCAGTCGTCGTCGTACATGCCGTCGGCGGCCAGCGGAGCAACCTCGAGCAGCGCGCTGCCGGGATCCAGCAGGCCGTCGACCCGATCGCGCGGCAGCAGCTTGCCCCGGGCGACGTGTCGTTCGCGGGCGCGTTCGGGCCCACCGAGCGCCGCGGTGGCCAGCTTTCCGCGCAACTGTTCGACAAGCTGCAGGTGCGCCTCACGGTTGGGCGATGCCATCGTCGATGTCCCGTCCCGAATTGAGTTAATGACGACTAACTGATGTAACGTTAGTGAAGATTAACCGAAACGTCCAGAGTCATTCCAGGAGGGTCCCATCGACACGTCGACCCGTCGAAGCAGGCAGAAATCGGATCGCCGGTCTGCCCTGTTGACGGCCGCGGAGCGGTTGATGGCGGACAAGGGCTTTCAAACCGTTCGGATCGAGGACATCGGCGCCGCGGCGGGAGTAAGCGGGCCGGCCGTGTACCGGCACTTCCCCAACAAGGAAGCCCTGCTGGTCGAACTCCTGGTCGGCATCAGCACGCGGCTTCTGGCCGGCGCACGGGCCGTCGTCGCCGAGGCGGCCGAGCCGGAGGCCGCGCTCGCCGGTCTCATCGAATTCCACCTCGACTTCGCACTTGGTGAATCGGACCTGATCCGCATCCAGGATCGCGATCTCGCCCACCTGCCGGCCTCCGCCCAGCGGCAGGTGCGCCGGGCGCAGCGCAGCTATGTCGAGGTGTGGGTCGAGGTGCTACGCCAAGTACACCCCGACACCGCGGAGGCGGACGCCCGGTTGATGGCCCACGCGGTGTTCGGTCTGCTGAACTCGACCCCACACAGCATGAAGCCCCTGGCGGCACGGGGAGCCGACCAGGGGCGTTCACGCGATGTACTCCGGGCGATGACGGTGGCGGCGCTAGCGTCCGCCGACCGTCACGCCCGCAGGTCGGGCTAATACCACGAACGTGGGCCGCCGCCCCCGCGGGCGCACCGTGCGCTATCTGCTCTTTGCCGACGACGGCCACGAGATCGTCAAACGCGAGAATCACGCCGCGCTGGCGCAAGCGGTCGCGGATTGGCTGGCCATGGCGTTTGAGCGCAGCGACATCCGGAAGGTTT
>NZ_JBGGNO010000012.1:0-123766 GCF_041287105.1 Mycobacterium sp. SA01
CCGCTCGATCATGTGCGGGTAGTGCAGTTCGAATGCCGGGCGCTCCGAACGGATTCGGGGCAGCTCGGTGAAGTTGTGCCGCGGCGGCGGGCACGAGGTGGCCCACTCCAGCGAGTTGCCGTAACCCCACGGATCGTCGACGGTGACGACCTCGCCGTAACGCCAGCTCTTGAACACGTTCCAGACGAACGGCAGCATCGAGATGCCGAGGGTGAAGGCGCCGATTGTGGAGATGATGTTGAGGGTGGTGAAGCCGTCGGACGGCAGGTAGTCGGCGTAGCGGCGGGGCATGCCCGCGTCGCCGAGCCAGTGCTGCACCAGGAACGTGGTGTGGAAGCCGATGAACGTCAACCAGAAGTGCACCTTGCCCAGCCGCTCGTCGAGCAGGCGGCCGGTCATCTTCGGGAACCAGAAGTAGATGCCGGCGAACGTCGCGAACACGATTACGCCGAACAGCACGTAGTGGAAGTGTGCGACAACGAAATACGTATCGCTGACGTGGAAGTCCAGCGGCGGGCTGGCCAGTAGGACACCGGATAGGCCACCGAGCAAGAACGTCACCAAGAAACCCATCGAGAACAGCATCGGCGTCTCGAACGTCAGCCGGCCCCTCCACATGGTCCCGATCCAGTTGAAGAACTTGATGCCGGTGGGCACCGCGATCAGGAACGTCATGAACGAAAAGAACGGCAGCAGAACGGCTCCGGTCACATACAAGTGGTGAGCCCACACTGCGACCGAGAGCGCCGCGATGCTGATCGTCGCGTACACGAGGGTCGTGTAGCCGAAGATCGGCTTACGGGAGAACACCGGCAAGATCTCCGAAATGATGCCGAAAAACGGCAAGGCCAGCACGTACACCTCGGGGTGCCCGAAGAACCAGAACAGATGCTGGAACAGGATCATCCCGCCGTTGGCGGGGTCGTAGATGTGCGCACCGAGGCGACGGTCGGCGGCCAGGCCGAACAGCGCCGCGGTGAGCAGCGGAAAGATGATCAGCACCAGGATCGAGGTGACGAAGATGTTCCAGGTGAAGATCGGCATCCGGAACATGGTCATGCCCGGGGCGCGCATGCACACCACCGTGGTGATCATGTTCACCGCGCCGAGGATGGTGCCCAGACCACCGACCGCGACGCCCAGGATCCACAGGTCGGCGCCGGCACCCGGGCTGTGGACCGCATCCGACAGCGGGACGTAGGCGGTCCAGCCGAAGTCGGCCGCACCACCCGGGGTGATGAACCCGGCCAGCGCGATCATCGCGCCGAAGACGAACAGCCAGAACGACAATGCGTTCAGCCGTGGGAACGCGACGTCGGGGGCGCCGATCTGCAACGGCAACACCAGGTTGGCGAACCCGAACACGATCGGCGTCGCATAAAACAGCAACATCGCCGTGCCGTGCATGGTGAACAGCTGGTTGTACTGCTCATTCGACAGGAACTGCAGCCCGGGCACGGCCAGCTCGGCGCGGATGAACAGCGCCATCAAACCGCCCATGAAGAAGAAAATGAAGCAGGCGACGCAGTACATGATGCCGATCAACTTGTGATCGGTCGTCGTGACCAGCTTGTAAATCAGGCTGCCTTTGGGGCCAGTCCGGGCCGGAAACGGCCGGCCGGCCTCGAGCTTTTCGAGGGGAGGCGCTTCAGCTGTCATGGGTTGCTCTACCTCCGGGCAGTGGCGTGAACACGTCAACGTCGCGGACGATCACGAAGGGCCTCCAATCGCGTGCAGGCGTCACCTCGGCAGTCGATGCCGCCACGGCATCACCTTCCGCTTCGCTACCGCCACCGACCAGGGACGAAAGTCACCGAACCGAGAGACGACGGCACCCGAATTGATGCCGCTGATGTGACCGCGTCGGGGTGTCGAGCGCGCATCGGACCAACCGGCGCCAAGCGCTCGTGGACAATCACGTCGAGGACCTATGTCGAAACCCACAGCGCGATGGATGCTTCTTCACGGCACGCCGCTCGACCCCAGCATCTGGGATGCGGTCCGTGCCCATCTGCCTGCCGATTCGAGTGCCCCCGACCTCAACCGACCGCAGGCCGACGGTCTCCTTCAACAGCGCCTCGCCGAGGCGGTGTTGGACGACGAGCCTGACCCGCCGCTGATCGTGGTCGGGCACTCCCTAGGCGGACAAGTGGCGATGGAAATGGCTTTGCTTGCGCCGCATCGCATTCGCCGATTGATTCTGGTCTGCACGCGCGATATCCCGGTGCCCGAATTTCACGATGCGGCACGCGCGTTGCGCGCGGGAACGCCGCTCGACATCGAGGCCACCATCGCGCGCTGGTTCACCGCAGCCGAGATCGCCGACGAGGGCCCGGTGATCTACGACGTCCGCCGGCGCCTGACACAGGTGTCACCGTCGGCCTACGCGACCACACTGGAGGCGCTGGCAACCTACGACCGCAGGGCGGAGCTTGCGCAGATTCGGTCGCCGGCAACCCTGCTCTGCGGCCGACAGGATCTCGGGTGCACCCCCGAGGTGATGTCGACACTGGCGGCTGACCTGCCCGATGCCCGTCTTCAGATCGTGGACGAGTGGGCTCACATGTCTCCGTTCGTCCAGCCCGCCGACTTCGCGGAGCGGTTGCTGAGCGCCGCGGAATGAGACAGTGGCGGCAAATTGACTCCACTGCTGAGCCAGGTCCCGTATACACAGATGCATGAAAGCGTCTGCTCATATCGGTCGAGTCGGTGGTCTGGCGGTCGCGCTGGGTATCGGTGCGGCACTGGCCTCGTCGGCGGCGGTCGCATGGGCAGACTCTGACGACTCCGGCAACGCCCGCCCGGCGGCCTCCTCTGCCCGTGGCCATGCGGCCGGTCCGAGCACTCCGCGAGCAACCAAGGCGGGCGCCAATTCGGTGCCCAAACGGCAGGCTCCGACGCAGAAGGTGACGTCGACGACGGTGAAATCGACCGTCCGGGCCGCCGCAGCTGAGCCCAAGGAGCCGGTCAACGCCGCCGAACTCGCCCTGGCCACCGCGGTTGGGACGTTGGAAACCTCAGCTAGCCAAAGCAGGTCCGCACGGGTTGCAGCGGCGGCACCGATCGCAGCTGCCACCTCGCCGACGAATGCCTCGGCGGTGGCCCACATTTCGGCACCGCCGAACCTGACGGCGGTGTTTCAGCAGCTGGTCTACACCCCGCTTCACGTTGTCGTGCAGGCGTGGATCGCCAGCGAGATCGGCCGGCAGGTCGACGACTTCATCAACTCCGCTGCCGGGTCTTACGTAATCGGCAACGGCGTCGACGGCACCGCTGCCAACCACAACGGCGGCGCAGGCGGGTGGCTTCTCGGCGACGGTGGCGCCGGATGGAACAGCACCGAGGCCGGGGTGTCGGGCGGTGCAGGTGGCCGAGCCGGCGCACTGGGCAACGGCGGAGCCGGTGGAACCGGCGGGGCGGGGGCTGATGGCGGCGCGGGCGGTGCCGGCGGGCAGCTGATGGGGATCGGCGGCGCAGGCGGTAATGCCGGCGCTGCTGTCGTCGGCGCCGTCGGAGGACGCGGAGGTGCCGGCGGCGACGCAACGGGCCTGGTCTTCGGTGTCGGCGGGCACGGCGGGGTCGGCGGTGACGGGACCGACGGCGGACGGGGCGGTAACGGCGGCAACGGCGCGACGTTCCTCGGCAGCGGCGGCGGTGGTGGCAATGCGGGTAAGAGCGGTGTGGGCGGGGCCTCCGTGGGTCTACCGGCGCTCGGTGGAGCCGGCGGCTCGGCCGGCTGGCTCGGAAACCATGGCGCCGTGGGCAACTCGGGTGCACAAGCCGCGGCTGCGCCCACCACCGGATCGGTACCGCCGCTGTCGCAGATCGGTACCTGGCTCACCAACGGTGCCGGACAGGCCGTCCTCCTGCATGGTGTCAACGAGGTCTACAAACTGGCCCCGTACGAACCGTCCGCCAGCGGCTTCAACGAGCAGGACGCACAGTTCCTGGCCGACAACGGATTCAATGTGGTGCGGCTGGGCGTCATCTGGGCGGGGGTGGAGCCGCAGCCGGGAGTGATCAACACCGCCTACCTCGACTCGATCAAAGCCACGGTGCAGATGCTGGCCGACCACGGGATCTACACCGTCATCGACATGCACCAAGACCTCTACAGCGGCACCTTCTACGGCGAGGGTGCACCCGAATGGGCATCCGACGGCGGCGGACGGCCCAACAAGAACTCCGGATTCCCTGGAAACTATTACGTCAACGGCGCCCTCGGGCATGCCTGGGATGCGTTCTGGGGCAACGCCGATGCGCCGAACAATATTGGGCTGCTGGACAATTACGCGCTGACCTGGCAGCACGTCGCGAGCTATTTCGCGGGCAATTCCGCGGTCATCGGCTACGACATCATGAACGAACCGTTCCCCGGCTCGAACTATCCGGTCGCGCTGCTCGGCGGCTCGTTCTTCGTCACGCAACAACTGACCCCGATGTACAACCAGGTCGCTGCCGCCATCCGCTCGGTCGACGGCACGACGCCGCTCTATCTGGAACCGCCCAACCCCGCGGTCACCGAAGTGCCGACCCTGCTCGGCATCCCGGTTGCGCTGCTCGGCCGGGTCGCTGACCCGAACTACGTCCTGGCATTCCACAACTACTGCGGCCCGATCGGTGGTGCGCTGTGCACCAAGATCGCCAATACACTTGCGGTACAAGCCGAGAACTACTCCAAGCGGCACAACGTCCCGGCGATGATGAACGAGTTCGGTGCCACCAGTGACATCGACACCCTCACCAAGGAAATGAAGTCCGGCGACCGGTACTTCATGAGTTGGGCCGAATGGGCCTACACCGGCGCCGGTGACATCACCGGATCGCCGGATGTCGAGGGTCTGGTGTACGACCCGACCAAGCCGCCGGTCGGCGACAACGTGAATACCGGCAACCTGCTGACCTTGGCGTCGCCCTACCCGCAGCTGGTGTCGGGCACGCCGAAGTCCTGGTCGTTCACCAACGGCACCTTCACGTTTGGATATTCCACCGCGAAGGTCGATGGTTCCGGAACGTTCGCCGACGGTGCTCTGACCGCTATCTCGGTACCAGGAGTGGAGTTCCCGAACGGCTACCAGGTGACGGTCACCGGCGGCCATGTCGTCTCGGCTGCCAACGCCGCACAACTCGTCGTCGCCTCCGATTCCGGCGCCACCACCGTCAACGTCGTGGTGAGCCCCGCGCCGTAAGCGGCGCGCGTGTCATCCGCCGATACCGGACACCATCACCCCGGCCGGATCGTATCTGTGGCGGATGGCGTTGAACCGCTGCAGGTTCGGCCCGAGGTACCGCCCAAGCGGTTCGCCGCTTTCGGGGTAGTTGATGTAGCCGCCCACCGATGCCGACCCCAGCGCCTGGTGTGCCGCGGTGAGCCAGCCGGTGGCCGCGTCGGAGCTTGCCTCGGTGTACCACTGAACAGAGGCCGCCTGCCGACGCCACGGGAAGGCGCTTGCCGCCGGATCGACGTCGCCGACCGCGCCGGACAGCGACTCCACCACCGCCGTCGCCGAGCCCGCGCCGGCCGGCCATGCCGCCATCGCGGTGACAATGGATTCCGCTGCCGCCGAGGTCATTTCGCCGACGATGTCGGATCCGGCGACAAACGCGCGCGGCAGCCGGGCGGCGTCGCCGCCCTCGAAGTAGTGCACGAAGTCCGTCCGGTTGAGTGTGCGGGTTCGGGTCGACGACGCCGACAACCCGGCGGCGGCAAGCATGTCGCCGGCGACCGCAGGCCCGCTGCCCGGCGGAGTTGCCAGGATGACCGTGCAGCGGCCAGGACCGTCCCCGGCGGTGATGTTGACCATGCCCCAGATGTCACGATCGGCCGCCTGCTGCCACTGCTGCCAACCGGCGATGGCGGCGGCCGCCGCATCCATCGGAAAGGCGATGGTGACCACGTCGCGGTCGGTGACGGGGAAGGTGCGAAACGTCATCGACGTCACGACGCCGAGATTGCCGCCACCGCCACCCCGCAGCGCCCAGAACACCTCGGGATGGTCGTCAGCCGACGCCGACAGCACGTCGCCGCTGGGCAACACCAACGTCGCCGACACCAGCGCGTCGCACGTCAGCCCGTGCAGGCGGGCGTCCGAACCCAGACCACCACCCAGCGTCAGTCCCGCGACGGCGACCGTCGGGCAGCTGCCGGACGGAATCGACCGGCCCCGCGACGCGAGTGCGGTCTGGACGGGATCCAGGTCAGTGGCGGGGGACACCGTCATCGTGTCGCTGCCGGCGTCGATGCCACCGGGCAGCCGACGCAGGTTGATCACCAGCGTGGCATCGAGCGACGACGCGCCGATGTAGGAGTGCCCGCCGCTGCGCACACTGACCCCGATGTGGTGACTCGACGCGAACTCGACCGCCCTCTGCACGTCCGCGACGGAGGCGGCCGCCAGCACCGCCGCCGGCGCGGATCCGTCGAAGCGTGAATTGAAGGTGCTTTTCGCCGCCGCATACTGCGGGTCGGCGGGCAGCAACAGCGTGCCGTCGAGTCGGCCGCGCAGACCCGCCCAGTCGGGCGGGCCGGGACTAGACACCGCGCGGGGTGTGACGGTGCGGCACGCGCTCAGTAGGGCCGCGCCCGCCAGCCCGCCCACTGCCCGCCGGATGAATTCCTGGCGGGACATCTGCCCCGACACAGGCCGAATGCTAGTGCTACTCCAGCACGAAAACCGGGATCAGACGATCGGTCTTGGTCTGATATTCGGCGTAGGGCGGGTAGGCCTCGACGGCCAGCTTCCACCAGTGCTCGCGCTCCTCGCCGGACACCTCGCGGGCGGTCAGCGTCACGGTCGTTTCGCCATCCTGGGCGGTCACCGTGGGATTGGCCTTGACGTTGAAATACCACGACGGATGCGCCGGGTCACCGCCCTTGGAGGCGACCATCGCGTACTTGCCGTTCTCCTCGACGCGCATCAGCGGCACGTAGCGCTTCTTGCCGGACTTGGCGCCGGTGGTGGTGAACAGGACGACCGGGCGATCCATGATGTGGACGCCGTCGGTGGTGCCTTGCTTCAGAATCTGTTCGGTCTGCTCCCGCACCCAATCAGTGGGGCTCAACTCCGCATTCTCAGTCATGGACCGCTCAACTCCTCTCGTGGTTGGACTATTCCCTCATCTTGGGCGCGGTAATCGGCGCTGTGCGCCGGAAATCGCGCCGGATCACGACGGCAGCAGGGTCACTGATCGTTGACTCTAGCGCCGATCGGGTTAGCCTGCGGGCATGATCAGTGACACCGGACGGGCGCAAGTGGCGGTCCTCGACGACTACCAGAACGTGGCGTTGACCATGACCGATTGGTCCGCGGTCGCCGGCCGCGCAGACATCACGGTGTTCAACGACCACGTGTCCGATGCTGACGAACTCGTCGCGCGTCTGGCCCCGTTCGATGTCGTGTTCGTGATGAGGGAGCGAACCCCGTTGCCGCGCAGCATCATCGAACGCCTGCCGAATCTGAAGATGATCGCCTCGACGGGCCCGTTCAACGCGTCCATCGACATGGCTGCCGCCGACGACCACGGCATCCATGTCGGGACCACCGGTGGCACTGTGGCCTCGACGGTCGAACTGACCTGGGCCCTCATCCTGGCCGGCGCCCGCGATCTGGTCACGGAGGCGCGGTCGGTGCGCGACGGTGGATGGCAGACCGGGGTGGGCCGTGAACTGTCCGGCCGGGTCCTCGGCATCCTCGGGTTGGGCCGCATCGGTGCCCGCGTCGCCCGCATCGGTGAGGCGTTCGGCATGGACGTCATCGCCTGGAGTGAGAACCTCACCCCGGAGGCGGCTGCCGAGGCCGGGGCGACCTACGTCGGCAAGGACGAGCTGTTCAGCCGATCCGACGTGCTGACCATCCACATGAAGCTCAGCGAGCGTTCCACGGGCTTGGTCGGTGCGGCCGAGCTGGCGCAGATGAAGCCAAAAGCGGTGCTGGTCAACACCTCTCGCGGTCCGATCGTCGACGAATCGGCACTGGTCGACGCGCTGAGATCCACCACCATCACGGCCGCGCTCGACGTCTTCGACACCGAGCCGCTACCGCCCGGGCATCCGCTGCGCACCCTCGACAACGTCATCGCCACCCCGCACATCGGGTATGTCGCCGACCGCCCGTACCGCATCTTCTTTCGCGATGCCGTCGCCGCCATCGGGGAGTGGCTCGACCGCAATCAGTAGGCGTTCGGATCCTGCTGCACGGCCACTGGCACCGGATGCTGGTAGAGCCGTGAGGCGTTCTCCCATGTCACCTTGCGGATGATCTCGTCAGGGAGGCCGCTGATCTGTTCGCGGATGGTGCGCTGGGTGTGTGGCCACGTCGAGTCGCAGTGCGGGTAATCCGCCTCCAGCATGATGTTGTCCGCGCCGATCCGGTCGTACTGGACGAACGACGACTGGTCCTCGACCGCGCAGAACCGGAAGTTGCGGGTGAACACCTCCGCCGGCGTCAGCGTCTCCCCGAGGCGCTTCCAGGTCCCGTACATCTCGTGGTAGCTCAGCATGTGGTCGAGGCGGTCCAGCAGGCCGGCCACCCAGCCGATTCCGCCTTCCGACAAGCAGATTCGAAGGTCCGGATATCGGGTGCACACGCCCGAGTACAGCCAGTCGACGGCCGCGCTGATCGCATAGGCGAAGAACAGCACACCCGGCACGTCGGGCGGGGCGTCATCGGTGGTCGACGGTGAGGTTCCCGACGAGCCGATGTGCAGGTTCACCACCGTGCCTGTCTCCGCGCAGGCCGCCATCATCGGCTCCCAGTACCCCGAGTGGATGGTCGGCAGCCCCAGCAGCGCGGGGTTCTCGCTGAACGTCACCGCATGGAATCCCCGTTCGGCGTTCTCGTAGATCATCTGTGCGCCGACGTCGGGGTCGAGCAGCCAGGGCAGCTGGCAGGGGATGATCCGGTCGGGGTAGGCACCGGCCCACGCGTCGATGTGCCAGTCGTTCCAGGCTCGCACCGACGCCATCGCCAGGTCCCGATCGGTGGTCACCTGCTGCAGGCGCTGGCCGGCGAAGCCGGGCAGGAAGGACGGAAAGTTCAGCGACGCGTACACGCCGTTGACATCCATGTCCTTGACCCGGGCATGGATATCCCAGGCACCGCGGCGCATTTCGTCGAACCTGGCCGGCTCGAAGCCGTACTCCGACACCGGCCTGCCGACCACCGCATTGAACCCGACATTGGGCAGCGACTTACCGTCGTACATCCAGGTCTGGCCGCCGTCCTCGGTGTCGACCACCCGCGGCGCCCGGTCGGCGAACTTGCTCGGTACCCGGCCCTCGAAGGTGTCCGGTGGTTCGACGATGTGATCGTCGACCGAGATGACTGTGTAAAACCGTTCGGCACGTTCGGGTTCGGGCAGGAACGTCACGGTGCGGTCGGCACCGGTCTTGGCGGTGGTGAAGCTCAGATTCGACTGCAGATCCTCGATGGAAGCCATGGCAGAGTTCCTTTCAGTCCAGCACGCCGCGGTCGGCCTTGAT
Source organism: Mycobacterium sp. SA01 (assembly GCF_041287105.1). Classification (NCBI taxonomy): domain Bacteria; kingdom Bacillati; phylum Actinomycetota; class Actinomycetes; order Mycobacteriales; family Mycobacteriaceae; genus Mycobacterium; species Mycobacterium sp. SA01. The sequence goes on from NZ_JBGGNO010000012.1 coordinate 9,482, forward strand.
GGTCATGCGCGCCGCCCCGGCCCAGTACACGTCGGCGGCACGTTCGATCAGCGAGGCCTGCATGCCGACCAGGTCGCCGTGATTCATCTTCGACGGCTCGCGCCCGCTGACCAGGACGTCGTAGGCCAGTCGACACACCCGTTCGATGGACACCGCCCGGTACACCGCCGAGGCCAGATCATGCCCGGTGGCGATCACGCCGTGGTTGGCCAGGATGATCAGGTTGGCCGATCCGATCTGGCCTGCGAGTTCGGCTGCGCGCCAGGGAGCGTCGATCTCGCCGTCGTACTTGTCCACCAGATACATGTCGTCGAGGAACAGCGCTCCGGTCTGGTGGACGAGTTCGGGCAGCATTCCCAGCGCGGCGATGAGACTGACGTAGTACGGGTGGTTGTGGATCACCACCCGGGCGTCGGGCCGCTGCCGGTGGATCTCGGTGTGCAGGTGGATGGCCGGGGTGACATCCCAGCGGCCGCGGACCACGTGGGCGTCCTCGTCGACGACGCAGATATCGGATGCGGTGAGCTCCTGCCACCACAGCCCCCAGGGGTTGACGAACATCTCGCGGTGCCCGTCGGGTTGCCAGGTGATGTGCCCGGCCATGTTCTCCGCGAACCCGATGTCGGCGAGGTGGCGAAACGCGATCGCCATCTTCTGCTCGTCGGTGAGGTCGACGCCGATGGGCGGCATCGTCGAGGGCGCCCATACTCCCAGGCCGCCCCGGCGCACTTCCGGTGTGCTCATGATTGCTCCAGTATTGATCGAATAGTTTCGCGGAGTTGGCCTTTGGCGATCTTGCCGCCGGACGACCGGGGCAACTCGTCGAGCACCTCGAGCCGTTCGGGCAGCAGCTCTTTGGAGACCCCCTGCGCCAGCAGGTGCTCGACGAGGTCGCCGAGCACGAGCGTGGCACCGGGATTCTTGAGTTCGGCGAACACGCACACCCGCTCCCCGAACAGGGGATCGGGCATGGCCACGGCGGCGGCCACCGCGATGGCGGGGTGGCTGGCCACGACCTCCTCCACCGCGACCGCGCTGATGTTCTTACCGCCGCGCAGGATGAAATCCGAGGTTCGTCCCGCCAGCACCAGGTAGCCGTCGTCGTCCAGCTCGCAGATGTCGCCCATCCGCATCCAGCCGTCCTTGGTGTACAGCTTGTCGTGATCGGTGCCGCCCAGATAGCCGAGGCTGAGCGCAGGCCCGCGGCAAGCGGGCTGCCCCCGACCGGATTTCGTGACATCGTCGTCGCCGTCGAAGAGCCGGACCTGCATCTCGGGGACGATGCGCCCGGCGGTCCGCAGCCGATGGTGCAGTGAGTCGTCGACGGTGGTGGCGCTGAGCATGCCGGTCTCGTTGGACCCGTAGAACTGCAGGATCGTGACGCCGGTGAGTTCCTCGAACCGCGCGGCCTGGGTGTACGGCAGTGGCTCGCCGCCGGTGAACACCACCCGCAGACTGGACAGGTCATGCTCGCGCGAGGCGTCGTTGGCCAGGATCATCATCAATTGCGTACTCACACAGCACAGTACGGTCGCTCGATGGCGTTCGATGGCGGCGCATGTCGCCGCGGCGTCGAACCGCTCGATGCGCACGGTCGTCGCCCCGAGGTAGATGGGTGTCGTGTGGGAGGTCCAGATCCCGAAGCCGAACGGGGTGGGGATGACCGGAAGGAAGATGTCGTCGGAGGTCAACTCGCCGTTGGCGACCGCCTTCTGATGAAAGTAGTGCCACCGATTCTGGGTGTGCACGACACATTTCGGCAGCCCGGTGGTGCCCGAGGTGGAGTTGATCAGGAAGGCGTCGTCGGGGCCGACTGGTGAGAGCTCGGTCATGGAGCCCGGAGCGGTGTCGATGGTGAGGTCGCCGGCCCCGATCACCACGGCTCGCACGGATGCGTCGGCGGCGGCCTGCGCGGCCTGCGCGGCGCGCGCCTCGTCGCTGACCAGAAGCGAGGGTTGCGCGGTCCGCATGATCTGCGCGGCCTCGCGGACCCCGGCGCGCGCCCCGAGGCCGACGCTCACCGCGCCGCAGCGCTCAATCGCCACCAGCAGGACGTGGATGGCGATGCTGTCGCCGTGCCAGACCGCCACCCGGTCGCCCGGGGCCACGCCCAGACGCTGCAGCCGCACGGCCAGGTTGGTGGCGGCGTTGTCGAACTCCGACCAGGTCAGCGCCCGTTCCGAAGAGTCGAGAATGAAGTCGACGTAGGCGGCCTTGTCGGGGGAGCCCGCCGCGTTGCGACGTACGCAGTCGGACAGTGTCGTGTCCGTCCACCAGCCGGCGGCCCGGTAGTGCGCCGCTTCGGCGCTGGTCACGACGGCGGGATCAGCCATCACCAAATCATATGAAAATAAGGACCGGCGTCAATGATCCCAGTGCCGCACCATCGCGGGGTCGACCATTCCCGCCGAACCGGGGTAGTGCTGGGCGGTGATCAAATGCGCGGCGGCGAGGTCATGAGCCCGGCGGGCATCGCCGGCCTCGATCGCGTCGATCACCTGCCGGTGCTCCTCGAGGACGGCCAGACGCTCGTCGACGGGGACGATGCCCTCGTCGCTCACCCGCGTCGACCAGCCCTGCTCGTGCGCCGACCACAGCGTCTCGAGCGCCCCGGCCAGCATGATCATGGTCTGGTTCCCGCACAGGGCGACCAGCGCCTCGTGGAAGCGACGGCTCGCCGAAATCGCGCTCTGGAAGTCGTCGGCGGCCTCGACTGCCTCGGCGTGCAGTTCACGCAGTGCCGGAACGACCATGTGTCCTCGGTCGGGCCGTTCGGCGCACAATGCCGCGCACGCCGGCTCCATCTGCCGCAGCGCCCCACCCACATCCGACAGGCTCACGTCCTGCGAGCCGAGTACCAGTCCGATCGTGTAGGCGACGTTCGCGGCGTTGGGGCGGCGCACCACCGCGCCCCCGAGTTTGCCGCGCCGCACCCGCAGCAGTCCCTCGGCCTCCAGGATGCGCATCGCTTCGCGCAGCGACGGCTTGCTCACCGGGAACTCGCGCAGCAGTTCGTCCTCTTTGGGCAGGATGCTGCCGTCGGCCAGCTCGCCCAACAGAATTCGCCGTCGAAGTTGATCAGCAACCTGCTCGGCGAGGCGGCGGAATTGAATCGTTGGTTCTGACACGGACCGGTTCTCTATCGCGCTTGCAAATGATGTGCATCGTACAAGCATCGGCCCGACGGCTGAGGCGAACGCCGAGCACGGTGGTCTTTCGTTCGCAAAGCCCGATGGCCGACTCGGTCACGAATCGAGCATTCACATCGCTATTCACCACTCGGGTGTAGCCAGCAAGCTGAGGCACCAGTGGCGTTGCAGCACAGCACTTATGGACCGCCGGATATCCACTGTCGAGCCTGCTCGACGTGGTCGGCGGGGAAATGCCTGACCTCCGCTGAGACGAAATGCGACGCCAAGTGTTCGGCGGCGTCCCCCATGTGGGAGTCGGTCACCACCGCAACCTTCTTGATGTGCTTCTGGTGGTCGCGGATGAAGCGGAAATGGGTCACCATCGAGCCGAAGCTGTCCCAACCGGGGAAGGCCTGCGCGTTGATGATCAGGCCGGCGAGATCGCCGTGGGCCTCGATCTCGGGGTCAATCGCCTTGGCCATCTGATCGAAGTCGTCCTTGTCGAGCGAGGACTCCGGGTGCACCGTGAGGATGGAACTCGCTTTGTCCAGGTCGTAGGTGATCATCCCGGCGATGTTGCGCCCACAATTCCGGATGGATAAGGGTCCAAGGTCACCGAGTCGTGGGCAGTGCGGACGGCTCCACCGGCAGAAGTCGTCACGCCTGACACCCGTCGACCCTCGTCCGGAAGCACGTCAACACCGAGTTGTCTGTCATCAAGAGCGTCGCGGAAACCCGGTGCGGCACAACAGCTAAAAGAGCGACCAACCGCAAGCCCCGCTGTGGGCGTCTCCCGCCACGCGAACCAGCAGATACGCCACGCCATTTTCCGACGGGACTTGCGGCCGTGTTGTCGATGTGGTGACCTTCGGCCCTGTCTGCGGGTGTCGCCCCGTGCGAAGTTGACAGGTGTGGAGAAGGCGTTGTCGGGCAACGGCACTCGCGGATCTTGGCCCCACTGCATGCGGGAGCCAGGATCCGACCGCATTTGCGCGTCGGGAAGGGATAGATCATGAGCATGCCCAAATACGTCCGCTTCTTCGAGGAGTTCGGCATCGCCGATGTGCCGTTGGTGGGCGGCAAGAACGCCTCGCTGGGCGAGATGTACCAAAAGCTGGCCGGACAGGGCGTGCGCATCCCGAACGGTTTTGCCATCACCGCCGAGGCGTATCGCTACATGCTGGATGCCGCCGGCGCCTGGGAACCGCTGCATGCCGAACTGGACGATCTCGACCCGACCGACGTCACCGCGCTGGCACGCAAGGCCAAACGTGCCCGGGAGATCGTCTACGGCGCCGGGCTTCCCGATGACCTGGCCACCGAGATCGTCGAGGCCTACCGCAGGCTCCAAGACGAGTACGGCGACGAGGTCAGTCTGGCTGTGCGGTCCTCGGCGACCGCCGAGGACCTGCCGACCGCGAGCTTCGCCGGCCAGCAGGACACCTATCTCAACGTCAAGGGCGAAGAGAGCCTCCTCGATGCGTGCCGCCGGTGTTTCGCGAGCTTGTTCACCGATCGCGCCATTCACTACCGCCTCGATCAGGGTTTCGACCAGTTCAAGGTCTCGCTGTCGATCGGCGTGATGAAAATGGTGCGCTCCGATCTTGCCTCGTCGGGGGTGATGTTCTCCCTGGACACCGAATCGGGCTTTCGCGACGTGGTGTTCGTTACTGGCGCATACGGTCTCGGCGAGAACGTGGTTCAGGGCGCGGTCGACCCCGACGAGTTCTATGTCCACAAGCCGACCTACCTGGCCGGGCATCGCGCGGTGTTGCGTCGCCTGCTTGGCGACAAGGCGGTGAAGATGATCTTCGTCGAGGGGCAGACGAAGTACACCACGCGCAACATTCCCACCCCCAAAGCCGACCGCGCCCGATTCTGCCTCTCCGATGACGACGTCCTGGAGCTGGCCGGCTATGCGTGCACGATCGAGGGGCACTACGGGCACCCCATGGACATGGAGTGGGCCAAGGACGGCCTGGACGGAAAGCTCTACATCGTGCAGGCCCGGCCGGAGACGGTGGCCTCCCAGCGCAGCATGACCGCGCTGGAGAGCTACGTGCTCGAGGGCCGGGGCGAGATCCTCTCCGAGGGCCGCTCTGTTGGGGAGAGGATCGCCTCCGGCACCGCAAGGCGGATCGAGAACGTCACGCATCTGGCGCAGTTCCAGCCGGGCGAGGTCCTGATCGCCGACACCACCACTCCCGACTGGGAGCCGGTGATGAAGACCGCCGCCGCGATCGTCACCAACCGGGGCGGGCGCACCTGCCACGCCTCGATCATCGCCCGGGAACTCGGCATCCCGGCCGTGGTGGGCGCAGGCGACGCGACCACGTCCGTCCCCGACGGCACCGTTGTGACGGTGTCGTGCGCCGAGGGTGACTCGGGACGCGTCTACCGCGGCGCGCTGGCCTTCCGTGTGGATAGCACCGAAGTGGGGGACATGCCGCGGCCGCGCACCGAGATCATGATCAACCTGGGGAACCCCGACCTCGCCTTCAAGACGTCCTTCCTACCCAACGATGGTGTGGGACTGGCGCGGATGGAATTCATCATCAGCGAATACATCAGGGTCCACCCGATGGCCCTGCTGCACCCGGAGAAGGTCGACGACGCCGAGGCTCGCCGCACCATCGACCGGCTCACCCAGGGTTATCCCGACGGGGCTGTCTTCTTTGCCGAGCGGCTCTCCGAAGGGATCGGCACGATTGCGGCCGCCTTCTGGCCGAAGCCCGTCGTGGTGCGGATGTCGGACTTCAAGACCAATGAGTACGCCAGCCTGGTCGGCGGAGCGAGCTTCGAACCCTCCGAAAGTAATCCGATGCTGGGTTTCCGTGGCGCCTCGCGCTACGCCCACCCCGCGTACGCCGAGGGCTTCGCGCTGGAGTGCCGCGCGATGCGGCGGGTCCGCGAGGAGATGGGCCTGACCAACGTCGTGCTCATGCTGCCGTTCGTCCGCAGGGTCGCCGAGGCGGACCTGGTTCTGGCGACGATGGCCGAGCTCGGTCTGCGCCGCGGCGAGAACGGGCTCAAGGTGTACGCGATGTGCGAGATCCCCAACAACGTAATCCTGATCGACGAGTTCGCCAAACGCTTCGACGGATTCTCCATCGGTTCCAACGATCTGACTCAGCTAACCCTCGGTGTCGACCGAGACAGCGAGATCGTCGCGTTCGACTACGACGAACGCGACGAGGGAGTCATGGAGATGATCCGCCTGGCCGTGGAGGGCTGCCGCCGCAACGGGATCCACTCGGGTCTGTGTGGTCAGGCGCCGTCGGACTATCCCGACATGGCCGAGTTCCTGGTCCGCCTCGGTATCGATTCGATCAGCCTCAATCCTGACACGGTGGTGAGGACCACCGGCCAGTTGCTGCAGCTCGAGCAACAGCTTGCGCACTCGTCATGAACGCCGCCGACTTCCGTTGCGGACCAACGCCAATCTGTTGAGGAGCTGAGCAGTGAAGTTGCCGGTCACTGTCGACCCCCGCTATCACGACGCGGTGATCTTCGACCTCGATGGTGCGCTGATCGACGACCCGAGACTGTTCGGGGCGATGGTCGAACTGGCGCGCAAGCTGCGCGGCGGCGGCGTCGCAACGGCGGCCCACGGGTCCAACCCGCGCTTTCAGGACGTGTTGAAAGCAGCCGGGGTAGATGATCTGTTCGATGTCTGCATCGACAGTCTGGAGGGCGCCACACGCCGCCTCGGGGTCAGTCCACAACGTGCGGCCGTCGTGGAGGACACCGACGCCGGGGTGACCGCGGCTCACGATGGCGGATTCGCACTTGTTATCGGCCTCGACGGAACCGGGGACCCCGAGACGCTGGTGCGGTGCGGAGCCGATGTCGTGCTGGCAGACCTTGCCGACGTCGCGGTTCGGGCAGGGGACAAGCGCATCTCCGACCTCCCGAATGCGCTGGAAGCCTACGGTCAGCTCATCGGTGTCATCAATGCCCGACAGTCGGTGTTGTTTCTCGACTACGACGGAACATTGGCCCCGATCGTGTCCGATCCCGCCGCAGCCGAGCTCGTCGAGGGAGGGGCCGAGGCGCTGAAACTCGTCTCCGCGGTGTGCCCCGTGGCGGTCCTGAGCGGCCGCGACCTCGCCGACATCCGCGACCGGGTGGGCATACCTGGCATCTGGTACGCCGGCAGCCATGGGTTCGAGCTGATCGGACCCGACGGCACGTACCACCAGAACGAGGCGGCCGCTGCGGCCGTGGCCGCCCTGCGCAACGCAGCCGACGAGCTACGCGCAACCCTGGCGCACATTCCCGGTGTACGAGTGGAGCACAAGCGCTTCGCCGTGGCGGTGCATTACCGCGAGGTCGCCCCTGAACACGTCGGCGAGATCGTCGCCGCGACGCACCGGCTCGGACAGCACGATGATCTACGGGTCACCAGCGGGCGCATGCTCGTCGAGCTGCGACCGGATATCGACTGGGACAAAGGAACCACGCTGGCCTGGATCCTCGACCGAATCGATGGGTCCGATTCCCTGCTGCCGATCTACATCGGCGACGATATGACCGACGAAGATGCTTTCGATGCAGTGCAATTCGACGGTATCGGGATCGTCGTGGGGCACGACGAGGACGGCGACCGCAAGACCGCTGCTCATTTCACCCTGGCCGGTCCCGATCAGGTGCGTGCGTTCATCGAGCGCGGGTCTCGGTGGCTGGCCTACAAGAATCACGCGTCGGGCGAGGCCTGGGACTTCACCTTCGAGGGATATGACCCGCAGAGCGAAAAGCTCCGGGAGGCGTTGTGCACAGTGGGGAACGGCTATTTCGCCACCCGGGGTGCTGCGCCCGAGTCGAAAGCCGGGCAGGTGCACTACCCGGGCACCTATGCCGCAGGGGTGTACAACCGTCTCGTCGACGACATTTCGGGCGAGACGATCGACAACGAGAGTCTGGTGAACCTGCCCAACTGGCTGGCGCTGACCTTCCGGATCGACGACGGCAGTTGGTTCGACATCGACGCGGTCACGGTGCTGTCCTACCGGCAGACCCTGGATCTTCGCGGCGCGGTTCTGACGCGCGAGGTCCGTTTCACCGATGACGCAGGCCGCACGAGCGCACTGACCCAACAACGGTTCATCGCGATGCACATGCCGCACGTTGGTGCGCTCGCGACGACGATCGTCGCCGAGAATTGGTCAGGGGTGATCGAGGTTCGCTCGACGCTGGACGGCAATGTCCGCAACGCGTTGGTCGAGCGTTATCGCGACTTGGCCGACGCTCATCTCGAAATGCTGGAGAAGCGCGAAATCTCAGGCAATTCAGTGCTTTTGGCGGTGCAGACGAACCAGTCTCGTATTCCCATCGCAATGGCGGCGCGTAGCACCGTCTGGCGCGACGGCGAGCCCGTGCCGGCTGCCTATCAGCCATTCGACAAGGACGCAGAAATCGGCCACGACATCTCCGTTCGGCTGTCAGTCGGTGAGTCGGTGACGGTGGAGAAGGTGGTAACCCTCTATACGGGGCGCGACGTCGCGATATCCGAACCCAGCGTCGACGCCCAACGCCGGTTGAGCCAGATCGGCCGGTTCGCGGATCTACTCGACGGGCACCTGACCGAGTGGGTGCATCTGTGGGAGCGGCTGTCCATCGAGTTCGAGGACTTCACCGACGAAGTGCGAATCCTACGACTGCATCTGCTGCATCTGCTGCAGACGGTGTCGCCGAACAGTTCCGATCTCGACGTCGGGGTGCCGGCGCGCGGACTGCACGGCGAGGCGTATCGCGGCCACATCTTCTGGGACGAGCTTTTCATCTTCCCCGTGCTCAACCTGCGGCTGCCGATGATCACCCGTTCCCTGTTGCGATACCGCTACCGGAGACTGCCGGAGGCCCGGCACGCCGCTGCGGCGGCCGGTTATGCCGGCGCGATGTTTCCGTGGCAGTCGGGCAGCGATGGGCGCGAGGAAAGCCCACTGCTGCACCTGAATCCGCGCAGCGGCCGGTGGAACCCCGACTCGAGCGCTCGCGCGCACCACATCGGAATCGCCGTTGCCTACAACGCGTGGAAGTTCTACCAGGCCACCGGCGATCTCGCGTATCTGATCGACTACGGCGCGGAGATGCTGGCGGAGATCGCACGCTTCTTCGTCAGCAGAGCAAGCTACGACGAGGAGCGGGACCGCTACAGCATCCGGGGCGTGATCGGGCCGGACGAATTCCACTCCGGCTATCCGAATGCGCCGTACGACGGCATCGACAACAACGCGTACACCAACGTGATGGCGGTGTGGGTGATCATGCGGGCCCTCGACGCGCTGAATCTGCTGCCCCTGCCGAACCGCCTCGACCTGAGGGAGACGCTGGGACTGCACAGTGCCGAATTGGCGAACTGGGAGCAGGTGAGCCGCCGGATGTTCGTCCCGTTCCACTCTGCCCCGAGCACCGGGTCGGAGCCCGGTGGGGATGTCATCAGTCAGTTCGAAGGCTACGGCGATCTCAAGGAGCTGGATTGGGACGCCTACCGCGAGAAGTACGGCAACATCCAGCGCCTCGACCGCATCTTGGAGGCCGAGGACGACGACGTAAATCGCTACCAGGCCTCCAAGCAGGCCGATGCGTTGATGCTGCTCTATCTCATGTCGTCAGACGAGTTGCGGGAGATACTCGACCGGCTCGGCTACCGCTTCACGCGCGAACAGATCCCGAAGACGGTCGACTACTACATCGCCCGCACATCGCACGGGTCGACGCTCAGTGGTGTGGTCCACAGTTGGGTGCTGGCCCGGGGGAATCGTGATCGCGCCATGGAGTTCTTCCAACAGGTTCTGACGTCCGACGTTTCCGACATCCAGGGTGGCACCACGTCCGAGGGCATTCACCTCGCAGCGATGGCCGGCAGCGTCGACCTGATGCAGCGGTGCTTCACCGGGCTGGAGACCCGTTCGGGCCGCATCATTCTGTCCCCGCACTGGCCGGAGACACTGGGTGTGCTGGCAGTTCCGATCCACTATCGGGGCCTACATCTGCACCTTCGGGTCAGCGGCAAGGGTGTGATCATCAGCGTGGACCCGCGCGACACCGGCCGAGTCGACGTGGAATGCCATGGTCGCGTCGTCGCGCTCACGCCGGGAACCACCGTCCGATTCCCCGGCTGAGCGCCGGTGGTGCGGAGGCGGCCGACCATACCCATGGGCAGGTCAGCATCGCCGCCGGTGGCGGGCTTACTTGTGCGCGGGGCGCTTCAGCAGGAACTGAAGCCAGCGAACGTCGATCAACATGAGGTTCAACGTATGGGCCAAAATTAAGGTGGCAAGCTTCTAGCGGTAATACGTCGCTAAGAAAATTTGCCAGAGCGCCATTATTTTCCGGCTGGCCTGCGGTTCCGTGCGGGGGAGTGTGAGGGCTTTGTTTGCGATAACGCTGCTCGACCGTTACTTCCCCGAAACCGTCGGGTGGGCCTGCGCACTGGCCTGTTCGACGTCCGACCAGTAGCTGCGCTCTCGGCCGGTCAGGTCATTGTCGGTGATGGCGCCGAAGGCGGCCGCCTCCCGGGCGAACCGCGCCGCGGCGGCCGGCAGCGCGTCGGGACCCTCCAGCCGAAAGCAACTCGGCGCGAGCGGACCGAACAGCAGCGCGCGCCGCAGGCCCGGCCAATTCTCCAACCGAGGTTCTACACCCGCCGCGCGGGCAAAAGTGATGGCGGCCAGGTTCATTCGAGTTTTTCGCGGCCCGAGTGAGTGGCACGCGGCGACGGCCTCGCGCTGCTGGGCGTCGTCCGGTGGCACGACCGTGCCGCCCCAGGTGTAGGCGATCCACCGGGCCTGCAGTTCCAGGGGGACGAAGTATCCGCCCGACTGATCCCACATGCCCATGAAGGCCAGGCCCGGGAGATCGGGGTGGAAGGTATGACGGTCGGTGCCGAACTTCCCGGCGTCGACGTTGAGCGTCGCCCGGACATCGTCGGCGAGGAACGGCAGGCTCAGCGTGAAACCCGTTCCGAACACGATGCCGTCGAATTCTTCGGTGTGTCCGTCACCGAACTTCACTGTGGGGCCGTCGACCGACTGCAGCCAGGGTCGGATCGTGATCGAGCCTTCGGCGACGGCGGGTAGGAAATTTTGGTTGAGCGTCACGCCGGCAGCGAAGAGTGACTCGGCGGGACGCGGGGCGCCGTACTGCTCGGGATTGCCGGCGGATTCGAGGACGATCTCCTTGAGTTGGCGGTCGATCTCGGCGGCCGGCAGAGTCTCGTCGGCCAGCGCCCCGTAGCGGGTGAACATCCGGTGGTCCGACGGCACGCCTGCCACGAACTTCGGCAGCACGTACCGCTGGCGTCGCTGAGTGACGACCACGCGGTCCGCACCGCCGCCGGCGAGGTCGGCGGCGACCTCCAGGGCGCTCACCGCGCACCCCGCGACCAGCACGCGCTTGTCGCGATAAGCGGACGGGCCGCGGTACTCATACGACGTGATCGCACCGGCTGATCCGGTGAAGGTGTCCAGGCCGGGCACCGGCGGGACGAACGCGGAGTGAAACCGCCCAGTGGCGACGACGACTCCGTCGAAGTGCTCGTCGATCCCGTCATGGCTGACTACCCAATGATGCCCGGCGCGGGCGACGGCATCGACCCGCACCCCGAATCGAATCCGGGAGTCCAACTCGAACAGGCGGGCATAGCGATGCAAGTAGTCGAGAATGTGTGCGCCCGAGGGAAATACGAGATCTCCGTCGAGCGGCAGATCACTGAACGCGGTCAGGATGCGGCTGGTGTTGGTGTGCATACCCGGCCACACGCCGCTTCGGCCGGGCTGCGCGGTCCACTGTCCGCCGAGGCTGGAACCCTGCTCGAAGATCGACGGTTCGAGGCCCTGCGACAGCAGCCACCGCGACACCACCAGCCCGGCCGGACCGGCACCGATCACCGCGACGTTCGCCGTCATTGGCCGAAGTCTTCCACGGTCTCGTCGTACGATCGCCTCGATTCACTCCAAGGGAGGCTGACATGGGTGTTGGGTGGCGGATCGCGCGCCTGGCGAGTGTGACTCTGAGCGCTGCGGTCGGGTTGGCAAGCCCGGCGATGGCGGCCCCGCCGCCCACGCCGGGTATCGAGGTCGACGACGAAAGCGGCCGCTGCACATCGGGTTTCGCTGCGCAAGATAACGACGGCAACTATTACTTGCTGACCAGCGGGCACTGCGATGCGCACGACGGCTCGGCGTGGACGTACGGCGAAGACGACACTCTGCTGGGGACCATCAGTGCGAGCGAGGTGAATGGCGACAAGCGGGACGCTGCCATCATTCGCCTCGACCCCGGCGTTGGCGCACCTAATGGCGACGTCGGCGGCCGGTACTCGGTGCGGGACGTGCTGGGCGCCAGCCAGATTCGCGCCGGTATGCCGTTCTGCAAGGTCGGTGCGGTCACCGGGGAGACCTGCGGTGAAGTCAAGGGCGTCGAGGGCGATGTCGTCGAAGCCAGCGTCTACAGCCTCGAAGGGGACAGCGGCAGTCCGGGCTTCGTCAAGAACCCGGACGGCACCGTCAGCGCGGCCGGCATCTTGATGTCCTCGCCCGACGGCGACGACTACACGACGTACTTCACCCTCGTGCAGCCCTTGCTGGCGCAGTGGGGGTTACGGATCCTGCCGTAGTGGCTGAATCGGTAGCGGCTCCTGCAACAGGCGGGATGCCCCTGCGCACCAGGTCGTGAGCATTGGCGACGACGCGGTCGAGTGGTGCGCTCCGCGGATCCCACCATTGCGCCGCCCAGTTCAACGCGCCGAGAACCACACCGTGGACGATTCGTGGCTCTCCTAGCCGGTCAGGCCGGCTGGCCGTACACCGCGACCAGAACCGACCGGTCCAGGCTGTTGACGGACCAGACGCCGATCGCGGTGTTGGCGCAGTTCGACATGATCGCGAACGCGGCCGGGTCGTTGTACCACTGGTTGATGACGTCGAGGTTGTTGATCGCCAGCGCGGGATTGATCGCCACCGTCTGGGTGACCGTTCCGGTGAAACCGGCTGCAGCAGCCCGGCTTTGAGGTGTGGAGCCGTCCGATCCCAAATCGCCGTCGAGTGCGCGGTTGGTCAGGACGTCGTTGGCTTGCCACTCGGCGGCCTGCGTCAATGCGGGGTTCTTCTTGATGTCGGTGGAGCAACCCGCCTGATGCTGGACGGTGTAGACGTTGGCGACCACACCGTTGTTGAGGCGGGTGTTGTCGGCGTGCGCGGCCGGTGCGATGGCCATGGCCAGTACCGTGGCCGCGCCGACTGCGGTGGCGGTGTGGATCACTCGATGGAGCACGGGCCGTTCCTTACTAGGTGGACGGCACGTAGCCGGCAGCGGACTGGCGCAGCTGCCAGATGGCGGCGGGGCAGAGTTCCTGGGCGGATTGGCTGATGAGATACGACGCTTGGAACTCGTCGCCGGTGGAGAAGTCGGTCTTGATGGTGTTGACCAGCCGGCCGTAGCTCACCCCGGAGTTGATCTGATCGCACACGCCGTAGCCGTAGGACAGCGCCGCGTCGGCGTTGGGGAAGTTGTACCCGGGCCGCACGGTGACATTGACGAGGTAGCCGATGTTGTCAGCGTGGGCGGGTTGCGCGGTGGCCAGGACGCCGACGGTGCCCAGCGCGGCCAGGCCGCCCGCGATCAGCAGGCGGGGTGCTGCGGTATGCATGGACATAGTGTGTCGCATAGTTGATCTCCGCAGGTCGGGAACCGCTCACGATCCGCCCAATCCACGTCGACGAATCACCTAGGTGATCTAGGATTCGGCCATGATCCGGCCGACGTACGTGGTGTTGACAGCGTTCGCAGTGGCCCTCGGCGGTGCCGCCGTGGCGGCTCCCATGGCGACCGCCGGGCCGCTGCCGCCGTGCACGTACACCCTCTCGCCACCCGTTGTCGGCCCCGGCGGGGTCACCGCCACTGCCGATCTCGCGGGATGCGGACCGGGCGGCGGCCCCTACTTGGCGGTCGCGTGTCTGCTGGGCGCCGACGGGGTGACGCACTGCACGCAGGCGCACGGTTCGGATCCCGCGGTGATCTCGGTGCCCTACCAGCCGGGCTTCACCTATATCGCGACCGGCCGCGGCTGCCCCGTATGGATGGGACAGAACGTCGCGCCCGATTGTCAGCTCCTCGGCCCGTTCACCGCGACCCTGTAGGAACCACATGTCGATCGACAAGGCCGCGGTGATCGCGGGCAGCATCCGGCTGGCATCCGGAGTGCACTTCCTGGCGGACCCGCTGGGCGCCAACAAGCTGTGGGGTGAGCCCAACGACCCGGGCCCGTCGGCTCGGTTGCTGCTGCGGTCGATGGGCTACCGCGACGCGCTGATCGGCGGACTCCTGCTGTCGGCAGGATTGCGCGGGCGCAATACCCGGGGATGGTTCCTGGCTTCGGGCGGAGCGGACGCCGCCGATTTGCTCGGCGGGACCAGCGTGCACAGTGAACTCACCCGCGGTCAGCAGATCATCGGACTCGGCGGCGCGGTGGTGGGCATCGGCGTCGGTCTCTGGGGTGCCACCCGACGTCGCACGCCGGCGCCGGAGGTCGCTCCGTAGACCCGCGGGCAGCGTTGTCGGTGGCGCTCGCCGCCGCCGCTGTCCTCGTGCAATGCAGTCCGGCCCCTGAGCCGCACCAGGCCGCGCCGTCGTCAGTGATCGCGCCCATCACCACGGCGCCGGTGGTGCTGCCGGTGACCGTCGCGGACCTTGGGGCCACCTGGCGTCCCGGTTGTCCGGTGGCTCCCGACGAGTTACGTCGCGTCGAGCTGGACTATGTCGGCCTGGACGGGCGAGACCATCGCGGCGTGCTCGTCGTGCACCGAGATGTAGTTGCCGAGGTGATCGCGATCTTCGCCGACCTTCACCGGCAGCGATATCCGATCGCGAAGATGCGAATGCCGCAGGACTATCCGGGGGCGGTCGACGAACTGTCGATGGAGGACAACAACACGTCCGCCTTCAACTGCCGGCCAATGCCCGGCAGCACCACCTGGTCGCTGCATGCCTACGGCCGTGCAATCGATCTCAACCCACTGTTCAATCCGTACCTCGATCGAAACGGTGATCTCGAACCGGCAACCGCGGGAGGATATCTCGATCGTCGCCGCACCGATCCGGGGATTCTGCACGCCGACGACGTGGCGGTGCGCGCTTTCACCGATCGCGGCTGGGCCTGGGGTGGCGATTGGCGCAACCCCGTCGACTATCAACACTTCGAACGCCGCTGAGCCGGGCGCAGGATTATCCAGACTGATTGGGCTGCAACGACTTCGACGGGTTAGCCGTCAGGCGTGCAGACGAGCCGCCAGCGATTCACCGAAGGCGAGCAGCGCAGCCCGGCCGATGTCGAGAATCGCCTCGTCGAACTCGCTGTTGTCTCGGTAGGAGAGCTCCAGCATTCGATCGGCCATCTCCACGGCCACCAGCATTGCTCGCGGGTCGGTGTCGGCGGGGAGCAGGCCGACGCCGACGAGGATGTTGTGCAGCCGGTCGGCGAGGGTGTGCATTCGTGCGTGCACATGTTTGGTCACGGTGGGGGAGGTCCGACCACCCATCCACATCCCGGCCGCGCTCGGATGCCTGCGGTAGTAGTCGACGTGCAGGTCGATCTCGTTGTTGAGCAGATCGGAGATCGAGGTGATCGTCCACGTCTGCTCGGCGGCGACGCACCGGGCGTCGATCTCGGTGCAGTGCCGCTCCATCAGCTCGTCGAAAATCGCGTCGCGGTCGGCGAAGAACCGGTACAGCGAGGGGTATGACACTCCGGCGCGGTCGGCGATCGTGCGGGTGGTTGCGGCGTCAATGCCCTGCTCATCGGCAATGGCGGCGGCCGCGTCGAGGATCCGGGCGACGGTCTGGCGGCTGCGGGCCTGAACCGGCGCCCGCCGCGGAACCGACACCGTGGTCATCGCAACTCCCTCGAACCCTTGACACTGATCCGCGAAACTATAACACTATTCACGTTACAGTTTCTACGCCAGAGGGTGTCCGAATGACCGTGAACTCGCTCAACCAGGTCCGCCCGACGCAGCCGCTGCGCGGCCACGTCGATGTACTGATCGTCGGTGCCGGTATCTCCGGCCTCGGGATGGGCCATTATCTGGCCACTATGCAGCCCGGCAAGAGCTTCGCGATCGTCGACAGTCGCGATGCGATCGGCGGCACCTGGGATCTGTTCCGCTATCCGGGCATCCGGTCGGATTCCGACCTGCACACCTTCGGCTACGAGTTCAAGCCGTGGACGTCGGACAATGCGATCGCCGACGCCCACGAGATCCTCGACTACCTGCACGAGGTCGTCGATGAGGACGACTTGGGTCGTCGAATCTATCTGCACCACAAGGTGTTGAAGGCTGACTTCGACTCGGCCACCGCGCAGTGGACGGTCGTCCTCGAACGTGACGGCGAGCAGTTCGAGGTGACCTGCGACTGGCTGTTCGGGGCCACCGGCTACTACGACTACGCCGGCGGGCACCGACCGCACTTCGAGGGTGAAGAGGACTTCGAGGGACGCATCGTGCATCCGCAGTCCTGGCCGGAAGATCTCGACTACACGGGTAAGAAGGTTGTCGTGATCGGCAGTGGTGCCACCGCGGTGACGTTGATCCCCGCGATGGCCGGCGAGGTCGAACACATCACCATGCTGCAGCGCTCGCCGTCCTATGTGATGCCGTTGCCGCGCAAGGACCCCATCGCCAACTCGCTGCGCAAGGTGCTGCCGGCCAAGGCTGCCTACGCCGCGACGCGTCGCTTCAACATCGGCAAGGGACGGTTCATCTACAACCTGTGCCAGCGCCACCCCAAGCTGGCACGCCGGATCATCCGTTCGTTGAACGTCAAGGCTCTGCCCGAAGGCTTCGAGGTCGACACTCACTTCAACCCCACCTACAACCCCTGGGACCAGCGGCTGTGCGCGGTGCCCGACGCGGACCTGTTCCGCTCGATCGCGCGGGGCAAGGCGTCGGTGGTCACCGACCGCATCGCGCGGTTCACCAAGACCGGGATCCTGCTGGAGTCCGGGACGACGCTCGACGCCGATATCATCGTCACCGCAACAGGTTTGAAGCTGCTTCCGCTCGGCGGAATCCAGGTGTCCGTCGACGGCGAGGTGAAGAACCCGCACGATTCGCTGCTGTACAAGAGCTTCATGATCTCGGACATCCCCAACCTGGCGTTCGCGTTCGGCTACACGAACTCGTCGTGGACGTTGAAGGTCGGCCTGGTGTGCGAGCACCTGTGCCGCCTGATGGCGTACATGGATCGGCATGGTTATACGACGGTGGTTCCCATCGTCGATGACCCGCACATGGACAAGCGCCCGATGCTCGACTTCTCGGCCGGCTACGTGCAGCGGTCGGTCGACCTGTTCCCCCAGCAGGGGTCGTCCGGTCCTTGGACGGTCGAGATGGATTATTGGGCGGATCACGACCGGCTGCGTAAGGGCTCCGTCGAGGATCCGGCGTTGCGGTTCAGCACAGCCGTTGGCGCGGAGGCAGTTTCGGGCCTGGCCCGGGCATGAGTCGCACCGCCTTCGTCGAGGTGGAGGGCCGTCGCACCCGGGTCCGGGTGGACGGTGATCCCGGAAACCCACCGGTTCTGCTTATCCACGGGATCGGTCGCAGCCTGGAGGATTGGGCGCCGCAGCACGAACGGCTGGCCAAGTCGTACCGGACGATCTCGCTCGACGTGCCCGGTTTCGGCTTCTCCGAGCGCCCGCAAGAAACCATCACCTTGCCGGTGCTGACGGAGGGCGTCACCGCCGCCCTCGATGCGTTGGGGGAGAACAGGCCCGTCCATGTGGTGGGTAACTCGCTTGGCGGCGCCATCGCCCAGCAGCTGCTCGTCGATCAGCCGGAGCGGATCGCGAGCCTGGCTCTGGTCAACAGCGCCGGCTTCGGCAGCGAGGTGACCATGCTGCTGCGGATGCTCACGATGCCGGTACTCGGCCCGATGAGCATCCGGCGACCTACCCGCGCGAGTGCCGTGCTGATGGAACGTCTGATCCACGGGGACAAAGCAATCGCCACCAAAGAGCGCATCGACCACGCGTTCGCCGTCGGGTCTGTGCCCGGTGCCGGCGCGGTGATGCGCGAGACCGCGCTGGCGCTCGGCACGCCACGCGGGGTGCGTCCGGAGTGGCGCCGTGAGCTCGCCGCGGGCGTGGCCCGGACGCCGCGTCCGACGCTGATCGTCTGGGGCACCCGGGATCGCATCCTGCCCGCACACCACATCCGTACGGCGATGAAGGTATATCCCCACGCCGAGGTCCACCTGCTCAACCGCGTTGGCCACATGCCGCAGCTCGAATGCCCGAAGCGGTTTGCCGACCTGCTGCTGCCATTCCTGGAGCGCGCCAACGCGTGATCTCAGCGCATGCGAGTCACGTGCTGTCCTTGCTCAGTCATCGGCTATGCCAGCTCCGGCCAGAGCGGGCATGGTGGCTTCGCGGTGCAGCATCGAGTGCGCACCCGTCTTGAAGCGCTCCATCAGCTGGACGACCGTGCTGCCCTCCGGGGTGTGGCCCCAGATGCTGATACCTGCGTGCGTACTTGGTTCCCAGGTGGATTCGTCGACGACGATGGGGTTCCAGCCCACTTCCCATTCGAAGCCCGACGGGCTCACCGCGTAGAACGACAGCTCCTTGTCGTTGGTGTGCTGACCGATGGACAGCGCCATGTCGAATCCGAGTTCCTTCACTCTCTGGTAGGCCAGTGTCATGTCGTCGAGTTCGGCGACCTGGACGTTGCAGTGCTGGATTCGGGTACGGATGGGGTTGACCGGCAGTCGGTTCACCGAGGCGATGGCGACGCTGTGATGACGTTCGTTGACCCGCAGGAACCGGATCTTGAACTTCAGTCCGCTGATCGTCTCGTCGATGTAGTCGGACAGACGCGCATCGAACACCGTGCTGTAATAGCCGCGCATCTGGTGTGGCTTACTGGTCGCGATCGCGACATGGCCGAGTCCACCTGTGCCGGTGACGAATCCACTGGTGCCGAGTTGCAGCGGCGTATGCGCGGAGCCGGACCTGACGTACACCTCCTGGGTCAGCCCGTTGGGACCCGGAAAGCGGATGAAACGCTCGACACCGCGCAATGCGGATTCCTCCGGTGAACCCTGGGTCACCAGCACTCCATGGCCGCGCACCCGTGCTTCGATGGTCTCGAAGCACCGGTGGTCGTCGACCTCCCAGCCCAGGGCGACGGTGTCTTCAGCGGGTCCGCGCTGCACCAGGAAGCGGCAGGCGTTGTCGTCGAGGCGGAACCGCAGCACGTCGGGCAGCGCGTCGTCGAGGTGCATGCCGATGGCGTCGCGGCCGAATCTGACCCAGTCGGAGAACTTCTCGGTTTCGACGACGAGGTAGCCCAGATGCACTCGGCCGAATACGTCGGTGTTCATGCCAGGGCCAGTTTCGATGCGGGGGACAGGAACTCGGCCACCAGATCGTTGAACAGATCAGCTCGCTCCCACTGCATCCAGTGCCCGGTGTGCGAGGTCATGACGAGTTCGGCGTTGGGCATCAGATTGGCCAGCATCGGCCCGCCCGTGGGGCGGTTGACCTTGTCGTCGCGGCCCCACAACACCAGGGTGGGGGTGCCGAGCCGGCGCAGTCGTTTGTCCCGGGTCAGATCCATTCGCCACAGGATGCGTATCCCGGACGGCCGGCGCAGCGGCGGGTTGGCGACCACCTCAGGATCGATCGACGCCTGATACCGCAGATCGATCAGCTCGTCGGGGACTGCCGCGCCGTCGAAGACCAGATAGTCGCGGATGAACGTGGCGAGCTTGTCGCGGCTGGGTCCGTCACCCGTGTAATACGACAGCAGGTTCTTCAATCCGGCGGTGGGCAGGCCGCGGGTGGTGCCGATCCCGCCCGGGCCCATGAGGACCAGCTTGCTGACTCGGTGCGGGGTGTCCAGCGCCAGGCGAAGCGCGGCCGCACCGCCGTAGGAGTTGCCCACCAGATGCGCTGTGGCGAACCCCAATTCGTCGAGCAGGACGCGCAGGGTGTCGGCCAGGTAGCCGAACGGATCACGATGATCGACGTACTTACTCGACCGGCCGTAGCCGGGCATGTCGGGGACCACGACTCGGTGACGGCGGGCCAGCGCGTCGATGTTGCGCGAGAAATTCGACAACCCCGACGCCCCGGGACCACCACCGTGCAGCAGCATGACAGGCGGGCCGTCACCGCCGGTGTCCGTCACGAAGATATCGGCGCCGTTGGCGCGGACGTGGCACTCGGATTGCACAGTGGTCATGCGTGGTCCTTCACTCGGATGGCTCGTACGGTGAGCGCGGTCGGGGGAGCGGGCAGGGGGTGGGCGTCGTCGCCGGCCGCGTAGACGAACCCGTCGGGCCGCACCGCCAGGACCGTTGCCTTCTTCTTGGCCAGCCAGTCGGTGAGCCTGCCGTCGCGGTCGACGATGCCGTCGGCACCCGGGGCGCTACCTGGCGCAGCGATCTTCACGACCGGGACGCCCGCCAATCGCCAAGGCAACCAGGATTGTTCGGTGCCGGTGTGCACGATCGTCCATTTGCCTGCGATGAGGTCATCGAGGCGAACGCTGGCACCGTGCTCGTCGAGGACCCATGGCTGAGGCATCAGCCAGCCGGTGGCCGCGGTGCCGTTGTGCGCGAGCAGGCCGGCCCGGTAGTGCGCATCCGGAAGCCATCGGTGATTACGCAACCACGCCGTGAAGCCGGGGAGCTTCCCTGCGAATCGGAAGAATCGACTGCGCACGGCCGCTCGAAAGGGGTTGTGCTCGATGATGATGTTGCCGACCTTCACCGCGCGACTGGTGACTTCCTTGACGTGCGGCAGCCGTTCTTCCTGATAGGTGTCGAGCACTGAATCTGGAAGAGAACCGGTCACCACGGCGTGCAGTTTCCAGCACAGGTTCGCGACGTCGCGGATGCCCGCGCACATACCCTGGCCGATCCATGGCGGCATCGCATGCGCGGCATCGCCGGCGAGAAAGACCCGGCCCACTCGCCACCGGTCGGCGAATCGGACGTGGTGGTTGTAGCAGGCGAAGCCGATGATCTGGACGTTCGCTCGCGTTATTCCCTGTTGGTGCAATACTTTCCAGATCGCATCCTCGGTGAGGAGGTCATCCTCGTCTTCGTGCTCGCGCACCGGGAATTCCCATCGGTGGTGGCCCAGCGGAGTGGGGCAATCGACCGTCGGACGTTCGGGGTTGCAGTGAAAGCGGAGTTGGTCGTGACCCGGCCAGCTTTCGATCACCTTGGTGTCGATGACGATCCAGCGCTCCGAATACGTTCGGCCGGTGAAACCGACGCCCAACTGCCCGCGAATCGCGCTCGAGCCGCCGTCTGCGGCAATCACATAGCTGGCCCTGATGCGTTTGAACTGGTCGTGAGTGAGGTCGGCCAGCATCAACTCGACCGAGTCGGACCGCTGGGTCAGACGTAGACACTCGTGTTCGAGAAGCAGCGACACGTTGGGGAATCGGGCCACGCCGTTTCGCAGGACGCCCTCCACCGCCGGTTGGTAGATGAACTGCTGCGGCGGGTGGCCGTTGCCCCGATCCGCGGGGAGCAGTTTGACGATGCTCACGCCGCGGGCGTCGACGAAGTCAGCGCCGGCACCGGGCAGCATGTCGGCGTTGAGCTGGTCAGCCAACCCGACCTGTTGCCAGATCCGCAGGACCTCCTCGTCAGTGGAGATGGCCCTGGCCCGGAAGTAGACATCGGGGTCGCGTTCCACCACCACGACTCTCAGGCTCAGCTGGCCGAGCAGGTTGGCGGCGGTCGCACCCACCGGGCCGTAGCCGACGATCGCGACGTCGTACGTCGATGCGCTGTTCATAGCTGTCTCCGATCCCGGCTGCCGCGTCCACGGTGACGGGCACTTGTTCCGTAGTGATCGCTACGGTAGTGTAGTGATCACTACAGAGTCAAGAGATGAGGCGGAAATGGCCACAGCGGACAAGCCGAAGCGCCGTGCCAAGCGGGTGGACGGCGAACTGTCGCGCACCAGAATCCTCGACGCCGCCACCGAGATCGCAGCCGAACGCGGTTACGAGGGGACGAGTATCGGTGCGGTGAGCGCAAAGTGCGGACTGCCCGCCAGCTCGATCTACTGGCATTTCGCCGACAAGGACGACCTGATCGCCGCGGTGATCGAACGCAGCTTCAACAACTGGATGGCGGTCTGGCAGTTGCCCGAGGATCTGGTTGCGGTCGACCGTCTGATGGATGTCGCAACGGGGACGGCCAAGGCACTGATGGAGTCACCCGACTTCCTGCGCCTGGGCCTCATGCTGGCGCTCGAGCGCCGGCCGGTCGAACCGAGGGCGCGGGCGATGTTCGTCAAGGTCCGCGAAGAAGCCTTCGACGCGATGAGTCGAAGCCTCGATCGTCTGGCGATCGGACTGACCGAGGGGCAGGTCCGGGAGCTCGCGACGTATGCGATCGCCGGTGCCGACGGGCTGTTCATCGCCAAGGAGATCGGGGGAGACGCGGTCGATCTGGTGTCCTTGTTCACCCTGCACGGGCAAGCCCTGTATGCGACCGCGATGCGGATGGTCGAAGAGAACGCTCGATGATGCTGTCGCGCAGTGAGATCGAAGACGCTGCCGGCATACTCGCGGTTGCTGCCGAGCAGGCCCGCCCGACCGATCAGCTGACCGGTCGCTATCCCGGAATGGACGTCGGGGACGCCTACGCCATCCAGAAGGTGAACCTGGCTCGCCACCTCCGCGCCGGCAGCTACGTGGTAGGCCACAAGATCGGTTTGACCTCCGAGCCGATGCAAACCCTTCTGGGCGTGGACGAACCCGACTTCGGTTACATCCTCGACGACATGGTGCTGGCCAACGACTCGACGGCGCAGTGCGCTCGGTTCTGCGCGCCCCGGGTCGAACCCGAGGTGGCCTTCCTGCTGCGGGCTCCGCTGCGCGGCCCGAACGTCACCGTCCGCGACGTGCGTGCAGCGACCAGCGCGGTGGCGGTGGCCCTCGAGATCGTCGACAGCCGAATCCGCGACTGGAAGCTGACTCTGCGCGACACGGTGGCCGACAACGCGAGTTCCGGTGCGGTGGTCGTCGGTGAGTGGGTTCCGTACTCCGAACACCTCGACCTGGCCGCCAGCCGAGCATCCCTGCGGCTCAACGGGCATGAGGTCGACACCGGCTTGGGTTCGGCCGTCCTCGGTGACCCGGCAGCCGCGGTCGCCTGGCTGGCCAATTCGCTCAGCGAGTTCGGAACAGAGCTCGCGGCAGGGCAATTCGTGATGTCGGGCTCCTTCACCGCGGCCGCGTTTGTCAGTTCCGGTGATATCGCCTCTGCCTCGATTACCGGTTTGGGTGCCGTGTCCGTGAGATTCACGTGAGTAGAGCCGTCTCGCCGGGACCGCGCTGGCCGGTCGCGATCCTCGGCTCCGGCAACATCGGCACGGATCTGATGGTCAAGATCCAGGGCAGCGACGGGCCGCTCGCACTGGCAGCGATGGTTGGTATCGACCCGGATTCCGAGGGTCTGGTTCGCGCGAGGCAACTGGGCGTGCCGACGACCGCGGAAGGTGTCGACGGACTGGTGCAAATGCCGGAATTTCCGGACATCAGGCTGGTTTTCGACGCGACCTCGGCCTCGGCCCACTACGCGAACTGGGACCGGCTGGCCGACACGGGTGTTCGCGTGCTCGACCTGACTCCGGCAGCGGTCGGCCCCTACGCCGTGCCGGTGGTCAACCTCGACGATCACCTCGACGTGCCCAATCTCAACCTGGTGACCTGCGGTGGGCAGGCGACGGTGCCGATCGTCGCAGCGGTCGGGCAGGTCGGCCACGTGTCGTATGCCGAGATTGTGTCCGCGATCGCCTCGAAGTCGGCCGGCCCCGGAACGCGGGCTAGTATCGACGAGTTCACTGAAACCACTGCGGCCGCGGTGGTTTCGGTCGGGGGAGCCCAGCGAGGACGCGCCATGATGATCCTCAACCCCGCGGACCCGCCGGTCATGATGCGCAACACCGTGTACTGCCTGGTGGCCGGAGACGTCGACCCTGGCGCGATCGAGCAGTCTATCGAGGTCATGGTCGATAGGGTGCGGGCGTACGTCCCCGGTTACCGGCTCAAGCAGCGGGTCCAGTTCGAGTTCTTCACCGCCGACAATCCGCTGTTCATTCCGGAGACGGGCACGTTCGTCGGTACTCGGGTCACCACGCTGATCGAGGTGACCGGTGCCGCCGATCATCTGCCTGCCTACGCGGGCAACCTCGACATCATGACCGCAGCCGCCAAAGCGACGGCGGAGCGAATTGCTCTGCACACCAACAAAACCGCAGGAGCCTCGGCGTGAATGGCCAGCTGTACATCAGCGACGTCACGCTGCGGGACGGTATGCACGCCGTCCGCCACCAGTACAGCCTCGACCAGGTCGCGGCGATCGCCGGGGCGCTCGATGACGCCGGGGTGGACTCCATCGAAGTGGCCCACGGCGACGGTCTGGCCGGCTCGACGTGCGCCTACGGTTTCGGTGCGCATACCGATCTGGAGTGGATCGAAGCCGTCGCGTCGGTGGTGCGCTCGGCCAGGATCGCGACCCTGGTGCTGCCCGGTATCGGGACCGTGCGCAACCTCAGAGACGCGCACCGGGCCGGCGCCACCGTGGTGCGGGTGGGCACCCACTGCACCGAAGCGGACACCGCCGCCAAACACATCACCGTCGCGCGCGAGCTCGGCATGGATGCGGTCGGGTTTCTCATGATGAGCCACATGGCCACTCCCGACGTGCTGGCTGGTCAGGCCAGGCTGATGGAGAACTTTGGGGCGAGCTGCATCTACGTTGTGGACTCGGGTGGCGCGATGGTGATGCCCGCCGTCGCCGACCGGTTCGACGCGCTTCGCCAGACGCTCCTGCCCAGCACACAGATCGGCATCCACGCCCACCACAATCTGTCTCTGGGCGTGGCGAATTCGCTTGTCGCCGTGGAGCACGGGGCTTGCCGCGTCGATGCGTCGCTGGCGGGGATGGGCGCCGGCGCCGGCAACGCTCCGCTGGAGGTGTTCATCGCGGCTGCGTCCCGGATGGGCTGGTCGCATGGCTGCGACCTCCATGCACTCGAAGATGCCGCCGATGATCTGGTTCGCCCGCTGCAGGACCGCCCGGTGCGGGTCGACCGGGAGACGCTGACCCTCGGTTATGCCGGGGTCTACTCGAGCTTTCTGCGGCATGCCGAGGCCACCGCCGAGCGCTACGGCGTCGATGCCCGAACTCTTCTCGAGGAGGCGGGGCGTCGCAGGATGGTCGGCGGGCAAGAAGACATGCTCGTCGACATCGCACTCGATGTGCTCGCCGGCGCACCCCGAGGTCACGGCTGATCACGCAGCCGAGTCCGACCCCATCAGTTCGTCGAGATCGGGGAGCGGCAGGCGGCAGATGTCCTCGGCTTCGCCCGGGCTGACACCGAGCATCATCAGGACGCTGCGGGTGGCGCTGTCCGCGGCCTCGGCACCGTCGCGCTCGTGCTGATTCTGCAGGAGCTGGCCCAGGCCCATCAGTGCCCCTGCGGCGACGGACAGAGCCAGCTCGGGATCGGTCACCGTGAATCGACCCGCTTCGGCCGCGACAGTGATGTCGCGCAGCGCCCGTGGGCCCAGCCCTCGGTCGGCGAACATCAGCGTCAGGCCCGCGTTGAGCAGCACGCGCGAGGTTTCGGGTTGCTGGCGGAATAAGCGCCCGACGATCCGGAAGCTGCGGGCGAAGGTCAGTGCCGGGTCCTCGCCGTCCACCGCGAGCCTGTCCAACAGTGCGCCCAGTGCATCCAGGATGTCGTTGACCGCGGCCTCGAACAGCTGTTCCTTGCTATCAAAGTGGTTGTAGAACGAGCCCATCCCGACATCGGCGGCCTGGGTGATCTCCAGTACCGGCGCATTCAGCTTTCCGGTGGCGATAAAGCCTTGAGCTGCGCGAACGAGCGCAGCCCGGGTCTGCATCTTGCGTCGTTCCAGGCGGTTTCCCGCCGCGGCATCACTTGCCATCAGCAGATATTAGCAGCAAATGTCATTTCTGATGATTTCGTCAGAAGTCTTGACTGATGATGTCCTCGTAAGTGATGATTTCGTCAGTCTTCGATAGTGGAGGAAAGGGGACGCTGTGACGCAGCACCTCGACACCCATCGCAATCTGCACAGCGACCAGGGTGCGTTGCGCGGCGAACACCCGGGCCGGGCGAAGAACCCCATCATCAAAGTGCGTGACCTCGCGTGGTTGGAGTTCGAGAAGCCGGACCTGACCCGCGCCGAGACGTTCGCGCACGCATTCGGGTTCACCACCGAGCTGCGCACCGATCGGGAGTTGCACCTGCGCGGCGCGGACAGCGGCACGGTGTGCGTGATCATCCGTCGCGGGCCGCGTTCACGATTCGTCGGTCCGGCGTTCGCCGCGCACGACGTCGCTGACGTCGAGCGGCTGGCGGCGGCCACCGGGACACTGACCCGTCAGTCGCCGGACAGCATCGGCGGCGTGACCGTCGAACTCGTGGACCCGGCCGGAATGCCGGTGCGCGTCGTGGCCGGCATGCGTGACCTTCCGGAACAGCCGGCCCAGCCCGTTCATACGTTCAATTTCGGTCGAGAGGTGCTGCGTACGAACGCGACTCAGCGACCGGTGCGCGAGCCGGCGCGGATTCAGCGGCTCGGACACGTGGTGCTGCAGAGCACCACGTACCGGCGGTCGCTGGACTGGTATCTGGAGCACTTCGGTCTGATAGTCAGTGATTTTCTCTACTACCCCGGCCAGCGCGAGCGGGGGCCGACCATGAGTTTCATCCGGTGCGACCAGGGGGCGACACCCACCGACCATCACACCATGGCCATGGTGCTCGGACCGGCGGACCGTTATGTCCACTCCGCCTATCAGGTAAGCGATCTCGATGCGATCGCCGCCGGCGGCGAGTACCTGCGAGAGCGCGGCTTTCGCAGGTCATGGGGTATCGGTCGTCATATTCAGGGAAGTCAGATCTTCGACTACTGGCGCGATCCGGACGGCTTCCTGGTCGAACACTTCAGCGACGGCGACTTGTTCGACAACACCCTGGAACCAGGATGGGCGCCGATGACGGCCTCCGGGCTCGCCCAGTGGGGACCGCCGGTGACCAAAGACTTCCTCGGCATCGCCCCCGGCAAGGAATCACTACGCGAGCTGCGCTCGATGCTGAACGCTGTCCGCGACGACAACGAATTCGACCTCACCCGCCTGCGGGGACTACTGAAAGTGGCACGCTCATGACGATTTCGGTCTATCGCACAGCTGACGGATGGTGGGCCGGCACAGCCGACTCGGTCGCCCGGATCGCCACCACAGCAACCACCACCGCTGCGCTGCTGGCCGACCGGTCTGCCATCGATGCCGCGGTCGCCAACACCGAGACGGTGGCGCCTGCGACGCTCGAACTGCTCTCGCCGGTCACCGCCCCGTGTCGGGTCGTTGCGCAGATGACGAACTTCGCGTCGCATGTCATCGACACCGGAGGCGACCCGAAGTCGGTGCCGCTGACGTTCTTTCGGAAGGCATCGGGGTCCATCACCGGCCCCGTCGACGACATCGTCAAGCCCACCCACGTCCGACTGCTGGACTACGAGGTGGAGATCGGCCTGGTGATCGGGGCCGACGTCCCCGTCGGCACCACTGTCACCGCGGACAACCTCGCCGACTATATCTGCGGACTTGTGGTGACCAATGATGTCAGCGCGCGCGATGTCCAGTTGACCAAAACTCAGTTCTACGAAGGCAAGTCGTATCCAGGTTTCACCCCGGTGGGACCAGCCCTGGTGCTGGTGGACCGCGACGAACTGGCCCGCTTCGACGACCTGCGGCTACGACTCAAGGTCAACGGGCAACTCCGGCAGGACAGCACGGTCAAGGCCGACATGATCTACAAACCGGTCCAGGCCCTGGCGGCGCTGACCCGCTTCCAGACACTGTCCGCCGGTGACCTGATACTGACCGGCACCCCGGTCGGTACAGCACTGTCCGCACCCCCCAAGGCGGTGCAGAAGCTCTCCGCCCTGCTGCCTGACGAACTGAAGTGGAAACTGTTCTTCGCGGGCCAGGCCAAGAACACCAGTTATCTGCATGATGGCGACATCGTCGAGGCCACGGTCGGAACCGACGACGGCAAGATCGACCTCGGAACTCAGCGCAACCCAATCAGATTCGCATGACGGCGCTGCCCGCCTTCATGCCTGTGGTGATCGTCGGTGCCGGCCCGACAGGCGTATCGGCGGCGACCGCACTCGCCCGATACGGCGTCGACTGCCTGGTGCTGGACCGCTGGACTGATGTCTATCCTCAGCCGCGCGCGGTCCACCTCGACGACGAGGTGTTCCGGCTGTTGGCGGGACTGGGAGTCGGCGAGCAGTTCGCGGCGATCTCGCGACCGGCCCGTGGGCTTCAGCTCCGCGATCCGGACATGCGTGTGCTGGCCGAGTTCCGCCGTGAAGAGGCGCTGAGCGCCAACGGCTATCCGCAGGCCAACATGTTCGACCAGCCGGATCTGGAACGACTGCTGCGCGACAACCTCGAGAAGCATCCGAACGCCGTATTACGGGGCAACGCCGAAGTTATCGACGTCGTGCCGATCAGCGCCGACCGTGCACGCGTCACCGTCACCGACCGGTCCACCGGCGAGCAGCACTGTGTCGAGACGCGCTATGTGCTCGGTTGCGACGGCGCGAACAGTCTGGTGCGCAAGGCGATCGGTTCGCACATGGACGACCTGAAGTTTCAGCAACGCTGGCTCGTCGCCGACGTGATGACCGACGCCGACCTGGGCCAGTGGGACGGCGTGCACCAAGTCTGCGATCCCGGCCGCGCCGCCACCTACATGCGCATCGGACCATCCCGCTACCGGTGGGAGTTCCGGTTGCTCGAGGAGGAAACCGCCGACGACTATGCCACGCTTGCGGCGCTGTATCCGCTGATCCGTCCCTGGGTGGACGGAGTGGCCCCCGAAGAACTGGATCTCGTGCGGGTCGCCGAGTACACCTTCCGGGCTCAGATCGCCACCCGGTGGCGCCGGTCGAACATGTTCATCCTGGGCGACGCCGCTCACCTGACCCCGCCGTTCATCGGCCAGGGATTGTGTGCGGGACTGCGCGACGCGATGAATCTGTCGTGGAAGCTGGCGGGCGTGATCAACGGCTGGCTGCCCGAGGCGGTGCTCGGCAGTTACGAGGACGAGCGAAAGCCGCACGCCCGCAATCTCATCCGCTTCGCGCTGGCTGTGGGAGCGGCAATGACCGCAGGGGGTCGCGTCGGAGATGCGCTGCGCAGAATCGTCGTGCCCCGGTTGCACCTGATCCCCGGCGTACGAGACAAGGCCGTGGACAGTGCGACACCGGGACTGCGCGCCAGTGGCCTGGTCATGAGGTCGCCGGGACGGCGACAGCTTGCCGGCAGACTCTGTCCGAACCCGATTGTGTCGAACGGCAAACGATTCGACGAGATCGTGGGCCGCGCATTCGCGGTGGTCACCGCGGTGCCAATCACCACAGCGCAACGCGACGAGATGGATCGCCGTGGCGCCGTCGTGATAGCGGCGCAGCCCGGTACGGAATTGGCGTCATGGCTACGCGCCGGGCGGGCCGCGGTGGCGGTGGTCCGTCCGGACCGTACCGTGCTGACAGCGGGCCGGAGCGTGGCGAAAGTGCTTGACGCAGTGCCGGCTTTCGCACCGCACGTCCAGGCCGCCCATGTCTAGGCCGGCCATCGCGGTCCCGACCTACGAGCCGGACCTCTACTCGACGCAGGCGATCCTCGACCCATACCCGCACTACGCGCGGCTGCGACAGCTGGGCCCGGTGGTCTGGTTGCCCAAACAGCGGGTGTATGCGCTGGCTCGCTACACCGAATGCAAGACGGTGTTGCGCGACGACGACGGGTTCATCTCCGGCGATGGCGTCGGTCTTTCCGCGGTGTTCAACAAGCTCTCGCGGGGCACAACGCTCAACAGCGACGGTGAGGAGCACGACCGACGGCGCAAGCTGCTGGCCCACCGGATGCTCCCCAGAGCCCTGCGAGAGCTCGACGAGGTCATCGACAGCCAAGCCAGGGATCTCGTCGCGAATGCGGTTCGCCGGCGCAACGTCGACGGCGTCGCGGATCTCGCTACGGCGCTTCCGGTTTCAGTGGTACCCGACCTGGTCGGTTGGCCCCGGGACCGGCGACAGTACCTGTTGCGCTGGGGCGGTGCAACGTTCGATGTGCTGGGTCCGTTGAATCGGCACGCCGCGCGGTCGGTGCCGGCCAGCCTCCAGATGCTGCGGTTCGCGCGCGCCGTGGTCCGCGACCGCACTGTGCTGCCCGGCAGCATGGGTCATGAAATCCTCGAGGCGGCGCAGGGCGGCGCGATGAGCGCGCAGGAATGCTCCGCGCTCATGGTGGACTATCTGGTGCCATCCTTGGACACCACCATCAGCGGAATCGCCAGCGCACTGGCGTTGTTCGCACGCCACCCCGCCCAGTGGGATCTGCTTCGCGCTGACCCGGCGCTGGTTCCTGGTGCCGTCAACGAGGTGCTGCGCTACGAATCGCCACTGCGCGCGTTCAGTCGCAAAGTCCGTCGCACCACCGAGGTGTCCGGCGTCGAATTGCCTTCCGGATCACGAGTATTGGTGCTCTATGCCTCGGCCAATCGCTGCGAGCACGAATGGGAGCAGCCCGATGAGTTCGATATCCGTCGCAATGCGGGCCGACACCTCGGGTTCGGCCACGGAACACACGCCTGCGCGGGCCAGGCGCTTGCGCGCCTGGAGATGCAGGCGATGCTGCGCGCGCTGTGTGACGGCGTCAGCCGGATCGAACTCGTCGGCCCCCCAACGTGGGCGGTGAACAACATCATCCGCTGCTATGAGCGGCTTCCGTTGCGACTCGTGGCGGCCTGACCGGCGGCGCGCTAGTTGACCGGTACGTCGAGGATCGGGCGCTGAACCCCGGCGCCGGGGCCGTCGAAATGCCACCACTCACCGGAATAGACCGCCAGGCCGCCGTCGGCCATCGCGGCACGCAGCCGGGCGCGGTTCGCTTGTGCCGCCGCGCTGACCCCGGCGGTGGCGTATGCCTGCGCACGGGCGGAGAAGTCGTCGAAGTCCGTGCCCATGTCGACGAGCCGGCCGCGCTCGGCGATCGTCACGTCGACGGACCGTCCCGCCTCGTGGCTGCGCGCATACGGACCGGGCTTGGCCACCCACGCCGGATTGGGCACCTCGTCGAACATCCGGACCTGAACGTCGTGCGGGCGGTAGCAATCCCAGAACACCAGCACATCTCCTTGCGCTCGGAGATCGTCGGCGGCCTTCGCCAGCCCCGGCGCCATCGAGTTGTGCACCAGGCACCGCGCGTCAGCGGGGTAGAGCGGCACACCGACAAAGTTGTTCGGGGTCGCATAGCGCAGATCGACGACCGCGTCAGGTACCACCGTTCGTACATCGACGAAGCCGGCCGCCGCGGCCTGCGGGCTCACCGGCGGAACCTCGGCGCCGGGTGCGGCACCGGCCGGCACCGCCGCCCCGATGCCGATCACGACCGCTGCTGCGAGGGTCGGCACCGTCCGAATCGCGCTCATGTCAGGACGACTGGGTCTGCGGCGGAGTCTCCAGCCGCCGGTCGGCGGTGAGTAACAGGTTGTCGTAGGCCGCCCGCGACGGTGAACTGTCCGACTGGGAGAGGGCGACGAAATCGGCGACCACCTGCTCGGCCAGGAGTCGCAGTTTGATGTTGGCCTCCTGGGACCGCCAGCGCAGCAGCTCGAACGCCGCCTCGGACTCGATGCCGTACACAACCATCAGCATGCCCTTGGCCTGCTCGATGGTCGCCCGGTTCTCGGCGATCTCGGCGATAGCCTGGCTGAACTGCTTCTGATTACGGTCTTCGGTGGGCGTGACGTCGACGTAGAAGCCCTCGGTGCCGACCACCTCGCCGCTGTCGTCGAGCAGCTTGTCGGCCACCACGATCACGTGATGGATCTGGCCGGTGGTGTCGACGATCCGATGCCGGGTGCTGAAGGCCTGGTGGTGCCGTCGGACGTCGTCGAGCGTGGTTGCCACCTGTTGGTAGTCGTCCGGATGTTTGTGGGACAGCACCAGCTCGGTGGTGGGCGAGACCGTGCCCGGCTCGTAGCCGTGCATCATCTGGACCTCGTCCGACCATTCCCAGCGCTCGTCGGCGAAGTAGAACCGAAACTGTCCGACCTGCTGCGGACGGACGCCGGCCAAACCGTCGTCGCTGTCTGTCGCCGGATTCTGATCCGCAACCATTGACACCCCTCGTCCGACAACCCGTTCGGTTGTCGCCCTCCACGATTCTCCGCAGGAACCTGGACGCCGACGAGTGCCGTGTAGGCAGAACCCATCGCCATCCCAGGTTCTGCGGGCATTTTTTTCTACACCGTCCACCGGTTCGTTTTCAAGCGGCTTCTTTGCGTGCATGAACAACTGACGGTTTCTGAGGCTTCGGTGACACAAGTGACGGATGTAACAAAATGCGTTCTGGTCCGACAACACCGGTACAGGGCGTTCACGGCTTGGGGACGCTGCCCTGCGAACCGCGGAGGATATGACGGTGAAGCGCATGACGAACGCACCTGTCTGGGTCCGTAGCGCCTGTCTGGGGATCGGCGCGCTGGGCGTGTCCGCGGCCATCTTGTCGGCCCCGATGGCGGGCGCCGACCCGGCCGATCCCGCTGATCCTGTCGTACCGACGGTCGTGGCCGGCGACACCAGCGCCCCGCCGGCAGATGTATCGGCCCCCGCGCCAACGACCGCGCCGACGCCGGCGCCGGTGCAGCATCTGTCCAGCCCGGACAACCCGCCGCCGGGCACCACCACCACGGGCACCGACACCGCGCCGCAAGGCCGGTTGAGCTACCTGCGGGACCTGCTGCATGCGATGCGCACCCAGGAGGTGTCGGGCAGCGACGCATTGCTGTTGCTCACCCAACGACCGCTCGACGCCAACGCGGCGCCGCCGCCCGGCATGTCGTCGACTCCGACCGGGCCGGTCGGAACATCAGCTGCGCCGCCCGTCGCCGACGCGGGCGCGCCGGCGAGTTAGAACCTCCCGACCGCCTCGAGTGCGGCGTCGAGGTCGGCTTGGTAGCGTCCGTCGGCGTCGAATTCATGCCACCATTCGGTGCGCTGCAGCATCTGCAGGGTGCGGTCGGGAAGTGCGGTGATCATCAGCCGGATGCCTGCCCCGCGGAGCTCGAGGTCGAGCTCGACGAGGATGTGCAGCACCGTCGACTCGAGCACGGTCTGGCGAACCAAGTCCAATACCAACGTGCTCGAGCGCGGCTGCACCTCCAGCGCGGCGTCCCGGATCGCGGCGACGTTGGGACGCACGTTGGCGGCGTAGAGCGGAACCAGGCACCGCAGCACCAAGGGATCGGCCGGTATCAGGGTCGCGTTCTCGGGCTGCTCGACCCATGCGCAGTTGTCGTGACGGATCACCTGGACGACATGTGGCGCGTTGACCACGTGCAGCACCAACAGCAGAGTGACCGCGACCGCGACGGCCACCGCGGGAATGAGCCCGAACGCCAACCCGATCAGCGCGACCCCGACGGCGCCGACGCACTCGCGCGGGTTGAGGCGGTAGAGCCGGCGCAGTGCCGCGATATCGACCAGCCGGGTGACCGCCACGACGACGACCGCCCCGAGCACTGCTTGGGGAAGCAGGCTCAGGACCGGCGCGATGAGCAGCGCGACGACCACGGCCAGCGCCGCCAACACCAAGCCGCTGATCTGGCTCCGCGCACCGGAGCGCAGGTTCACCGACGTCTGGGCGAAACCACCGGCCGGAGGCAACGAATGGAAGAACGAGCCCGCGACCGCGGCTGCGCCCAGCGCGAGCAGTTCACGGTCAGGTTCGGTCGGGTTCTCCTCGGCGCGGCGCGAGGTACGTGCCACCGCGATCGTCTCGAGGAAGGCCATCACGGCGATCGCCAAGGCGCCCGGGACCAGGGGCACGATGTGGCGATCGAGGCGGGGTAGATCCGGCATCGGGAACCCGGACGGCACCGTCGGAACGAGAGCGACTCCGTGTGCGGGCAGTGCCACCACGGCACTCACCGCGATGCCGGCAGCGATCAGCACAAGCGGGCCGGGAACGCGTGGGGCCACCTTCGCCAACACGAGCAGCGCGGCGAGGCAGACGATCGAGATCGCCGCCGTCAGCGGGCTGGCCCGCGGAATGTCCGACAGCGCCGACCATGCCACCTTGAAGAATCCCGTGGTGTGTGGATGGGGCGCCACACCGAGCAGCTTGGGTAGCTGCGCAGCCATGACGGTGAGTCCGACGGCGACCTTGATGCCCACCAAGGTCATATCGCTGATGTTGTCGACGAGCATGCCTAACCGAAAAACCCTGGCCAGCAACAGGAAAAGCCCTACCAGCAGGGTCAGGGTCACGAGATCGCCGCGCTGGTCGTCGCTGCCGATGAGAACCCCGCCGGCGAGCATCGTCGACGCGGTCAGGGTCGACACCGTCGACGATGTGGTGACACTGGCGACCCGGGAGCCTCCCATGAAGGCGTACACCACCACAGGGACCATGCAGGTGTACAACCCGATCTGGACGGGCATGTTGGCCACTGTCGCGTACGCCATCGCCAGCGGGATGACCACGGCGCCGGTGCTCAGCCCGGCCAGCAGGTCGGCCTTCAGCCAGTGCGCACGATAGGGCCGGATGGCCGGTGCCAGCCAGGTAGGCGGTGCGGTGGTGGGCACGCCCGGAATTGTGGCACCTGGACGCGTTCCGTGTGCGTTACGAAGCAGGTCAGCCCATCACGCACTGTCGGCGACGCCGACCACCACCTCGTTGCGGCGGCGGCACGGCAGCGTCCACGGCGGATCGTAGAACCACGCCAGGGGTTCACCCGTGGGCTCGATGTCGTTGCGGTGCAAGGCTTTCATGAGCTGGCTGGTGCGCTCGGAGACCGCGTCGGGGCCGATGCTGCCGTTGAACCGCAGCACCGCGACGGTCTCGGGGGGAACCACCACGAGCCGCACCCGGTCGTCATTCGGGGTGGGCAAGGTCTCCAGGGTG
The DNA here is from genome assembly GCF_041287105.1 of Mycobacterium sp. SA01. Lineage (NCBI taxonomy): Bacteria > Bacillati > Actinomycetota > Actinomycetes > Mycobacteriales > Mycobacteriaceae > Mycobacterium > Mycobacterium sp. SA01. The sequence continues at coordinate 44,665 of NZ_JBGGNO010000012.1, forward strand.
TACTTCGACGGCATGAAGAAACGGATCACCCATTCGCCCGAGGCGTTGCGTTGCGTCGCGACCGGCGCGGTCATTGCGATCTTCTCGCTGGGCTGTTGGGCCACCGGCGCGGTCATCGCAATCTTGGCGCTGCCGGAATTGCCGCCGAAGATGTAGCGCGCCAGCAACCGGAATCCCTGATTGCGGGCTGACTCCTCATCGGCATCGATCGCCGTCTCGGCCGCGACGCGGGGTCCGTACCGGCGAATCTCCACACCATCGACCACGCGCTCGACGGTGAAGGCCGGCTCCTCGGTGCCAACCCGAATTCCCACGATGTTGCCCACGCCCTCGGCGACTTGCACCACCGCTGTCGCAACAGTCTTCAACACGAGCGCCTCCTTGTTCTATTGCAGGCATACCCTCCCGGCAGGTGAAAGTCGATTACCTGTTTCTGACGCACTTTCTCCCCTGCTGTCGGCCCGCGCGAACGGGCCAGATATCGTCCGGGCATGACACGGGTTTCGGTAATCACCGGGGGCGCGGGCGGCATGGGTCGGGCCACCGCCAGGATCGTCGGCCGGGATCACACGGTGGTGCTCTGCGACGTCCGGCAGGACCGGCTCGACGGCGCCGTCGCGGAGCTGGAGAGCCTGGGGATCTCGGCGACACCGGTGCACTGCGATGTCACCGACCGCGATGCCGTCGCGCGACTGTTCGAGACCGCCGCCGGCCTCGGGCCGATCGCGTCGGTGATCCACACCGCGGGTGTCAGCCCGAGTATGGGCGACGCCGACTACGTCATGACCACCAACGCCATCGGCACTCTCCGGGTCAACGAAGCGTTTTTCGCCACGGCCGCCGACGGATCGGCGATCGTCAACGTGGCGTCGATGGCGTCGCACATGCTGCCCGACGAAATCGTCCCCGCCCAGCATTTCGATCTGGCCTTCACCGATGAACCACGGTTCCTGACCGAGATGCTGGCGGCGTGCGACATCGCGGGGGATGAGATGCGCTCCGGGCTGGCCTACAGCGTGAGCAAGACCTTTGTCAGGTGGTACAGCTCCGCACAGGCCGAGCGGTTCAACGGCCGCGGCCTGCGCATCGTCTCGGTGTCGCCGGGATCTGTGGACACCGAGATGGGTCTGTTGGAAGCCGACGCCGGTGCCGGCGCGATGGTCGCCAACGCCGCGGTGCCCCGCTGGGGGAAGGCCGAGGAGATGGCCGAACTGTTCGCGTTCTGCGCGAGCGACCGGGCCACCTATCTGACCGGAACCGACATCCTCAACGACGGCGGCGTGATCGCCTCGATGCGCGAACGGGCCCGGGTGGCCACCCAAAACGCCTAAGGGCGAGTCAGTTTCGCGTACCGAGCGCGGTGCTCATCGGTGGAGCCGAACTCGTATTGCAGCGCGGTGAGTCGCTTGAAGTAGTGGCCGATCGCCAATTCCTCGGTCATCCCCATGCCGCCGTGGAGTTGGACGGCGTTCTGGCCGATGAACCGCGCGGCTCGCCCGATGGTCGCTTTGGCCGCCGAGACCGCCCGGGCCCGAACCTTCGGCTCGGCCTCGAGGTTCAGCACCGCGAGGTAGACCGCGGCGACGGACTGCTCGAGCTCCATGTACATGTCGACCATGCGGTGTTGTAGAACCTGGAACGTGCCGATCGGCTGACCGAACTGCTGGCGTTGCTTGCAGTACTCGACCGTGTCGGACAACACTTTTCGCATGCTTCCGACCGCCTCTGCGCACACCGCCGCCGCGCCTTCGTCGCGAGCGCGGGCCAGCGAACCGGACGCGTCCTCGGTGAGCAGCGCGTCAACGGGCAGGCGCAGGCCGTCGAATGTGAGGTCGGCTCCGCGCCGGTCGTCGATGGTGCGGTAGCCGTGCACCTCGACTCCGGGCGGCGGGCCGGCGGCGTCGAATTCGGTGAGAAACAGCGAAACCCCATGCGGGTCAGCGGGTTCACCTGAGGTTCGGGCGGTGATCAGCAGATGGGTGGCCAGCGGGGCGGCGGTGACGACGATCTTGTTGCCGGTGATGACCCACTCGTCGCCCGCGCGGACCGCGGTGGTGGACACCGCGTGGTCACCGTTGTCCGGCTCGGTGCCGGCCAGGACGACGATCGCGCTGCCGTCGGCGATGCGCTCCAACAGCGCGACAGCGGAGGGGTGGTCGGCGCGCTGTAGCAGGCCACCGGCGACCACGACGGTGTCGATGAAGGGCTCGATCACCAGTGCGCGGCCGAGTTCCTCGGCGATCACCATGATTTCGACGGGGCCGCCGCCGATCCCGCCGACCGACTCCGGGAAGGCGGCGCCGAGGATGCCGAGGTCGTCTGCCAGAGCACGCCAGATCTCGGGCTGCCAGCCTGGTCCGATCTTGGCCGCGGTGCGGCTCTTCTCGAGGTCGTAGCGGGTGGCCAGGAACTTGCCAAGGCCGTCGCGCAGGAGCTCTTGTTCTTTGTTCAGGTTGAAGTCCATTACAGCCCCAGGGTCGCTTTGGCCAGAATATTGCGCTGAATTTCGTTGCTGCCCGCGTAGATTGAGCCGGCCCGGTCGTTGAAGTACCGCAGCGGCGCCACCGCCTGCCACGGCTGGCCGCTGACGTAGCCGTCTGCCGGCGGCTCGAAGTCGGCGACCGGACCGCCCGGCTTGGTGGCGTGCGGCTGGTATGCCCGGCCGTGCGGGCCGGCCGCTTCCATCGCCAGCTCGGTGATCGCCTGCGAGAGTTCGGTGGACAGGATCTTCAGCATCGACGACGCCGCGCCCGGGTGGCCGCCTTCGGCGACCGTTGTCAGGACCCGGAATTCGAGGATCTCGAGTACCTCCGCGCGGATCCCCACATCGGCGAGCTTGGCGGCGAACGCCGGGTTGTCGATCAGCCGGCCCCCGTCGGGCCCGGGCTGCTCGGTCGCCGCCGTGGCGATGGCCCGGGCCATCGCCTGCAGCCCCGGTGCCGTCGCGCCGCCGCCGCGTTCGAACTCCAGCAGATACTTGGCCACCGTCCAGCCGTCGTCGATCTGGCCGATCACATTCGATGTGGGCACCCGCACCCCGTCGAAGAAGAGCTGGTTCTGCACCTGCTCGCCGGAGGTCATCACCAGCGGCCGGATCTCGATGCCCGGAGCGCTCATATCGATGAGCACGAAGGTGATGCCCTGCTGCTTGCGGCCCGTACGCGAGGTACGAACGAGGGCGAAGATCCAGTTGGCCTCGCCGGCATGGGTGGTCCAGATCTTGCTGCCCGTGCAGACCAGGTCGTCGCCGTCCCGCACCGCCGACATCGACAGCGACGCCAGGTCCGAGCCGGCCTCGGGTTCGGAATAGCCCTGGCAGAAGAAGACCTCGCCGGTGAGGATGCGGGGGAGGAAGTACTCCTTCTGCTCAGGCGTGCCATAGGCGATGATGGCGTGCGCGACCATCGAGATCCCCATCGGCGACAGCGCCGGAGCCCCGGCGAGAGTCGACTCGCGGCTGAAGATGTAGTGCTGGGTCAGGGTCCAGTCGCAGCCGCCGTATTCGACCGGCCACGCCGGAGCGGCCCAGCCCCGCTCGTGGAGGATCGCCTGCCAGGCCATGCTGGCCTCGTGGTCGGCGTAGACGCTGGTCATCAGCCGGCCGGCCTGCCGCAATTCAGGAGTGAGCTTCTCGTCGAGGAACGCCCGCACCTCGTCTTGGAACTCGAGATCTTTCGCCGACCACGACAGGTCCATCAGCTGTTCCTCCATCTGCACACGGCCGTTCTCAGAAGTAACCGTAGCCCGTCGTCGGTGGCGGGCTTGCGCTGGGTGTCACTCATTCTGCGCTCTCGGGTTTGAGGTGCCCCACCCCGGGGAACAGGTCGGGAGGACGCCGCCGGGCGTCCCCCCACACGTGACACTGAGAGGCTCGGTCCCTGGACAAGGGACCGGGCCTTTCGTCTGTTCACGGTAGGTTTCAGTCCATCGTGTCCGCCGTTGAAATACTCGCCGCCGACGTCGCCGGGCCGCTCGACACGGCACCGGGCCGAGTCCTGGTGGGCATCACCGGGCCGCCGGGCGCCGGGAAGTCGACGGTGGCGCAAGCGCTCTTGGGCCGTTTCGACGGCGCGTCCTACGTCCCGATGGACGGCTTTCATCTGTCCAACGCGGTGCTCGAGGAGTTGGGCCGACGTCACCGCAAAGGCGCGCCCGACACCTTCGACGCCGCCGGTTATCTGGCCGTCCTGCGTCGCATCGTCGACGAGTACGGCCGTGAAGATGTCTATGTGCCTGCCTTCGAGCGTCGCCTCGACGAACCGGTGGCCGCAGGTCATGTGGTGCCCGCGACCAGTCGGCTGGTGATCACCGAAGGCAACTATCTGGGTTTGCCCGATGGGCAGTGGGCGCCGGTGCTGCCGCTGCTGAACCGGCTGTACTACGTCGACTGCCCGGCGCGGCAGCGGCGGGTGCGGTTGGTCCGGCGGCACGTCGAGGGCGGTCGCACCCCGCAGGCCGCGGCGGAGTGGGTGGACGCCGTCGACGAACCGAACGCCCGGCTGATCGCGACCGCAAGGCCGCATTGCGATCTCGTCGTCGACGGCTGTTAGCAGCAGCGGGCGCTCGGGTTGGCGTCAGCGTCGCTGTGCCGCTTGCGCCAGTACTGCGCCTCGCTCAGCACAGGCTCGCCCGGGTGGGTGCGGGCGCGATGCTCGACATAGCGGCGGTAGTGACTATCGCCCATCAATGCGCCGACGTACCAACGGATTTGGCGTGCTGCGCGGGTAGCGCGTCCCATTCCTTCTGCACCTCCTTCTCCGCGGAGGTGGAGATCAAGCCGGACGGCCCGAAGATTTTCGACGGCACCGGGGTGTCGTCGCTCAGCGGCGGGCCGCCGCCCCGGATGGCCCGCACCGCCACGATCACGCCGACGGTGAACACGATGACCACCGCGGCGGCGAACACGATCGACAGCGTGCCCTGAATGAAGGTGTTGCGGATGACGGCGTGCAGCTGGTCGGCGTTCTTGGCCGATCCGAACGCTGTCTTGCCCGCCTCCGCGGCGGCGCGGTACTGGAAGTGCTGAGTCCAGTAGCCCACCTTCGGATCACCCGAGAAGATCTTCTGCCACGACGCGGTGAGCGTGACCGTCAAATCCCACAGCAGCGGGATCGCCGGAATCCACGCCCATTTCAGCAGACCCCGCTTGATCACCACCACGGTCACGACGGTCAGCGCTATCGCGGCGAGCAGCTGGTTGGCGATGCCGAACAGCGGGAACAGCGTGTTGATTCCGCCGAGGGGATCGGTGACACCCATCAGCAGGATGGAACCCCAGCCGGCAACCACCACGACACTGCAGATCCATGCCCCCACCCGCCAGCTCGGATTGCGCAACCGGGTGAACGGGCCGCCGAGGTTGGCCAGTCCGTCGGAGAGCATGAACCGGGCGACCCGGGTGCCGGCGTCGACGGTGGTCAGAATGAACAACGCCTCGAACATGATCGCGAAGTGGTACCAGAACGCCCTCAACCCCGGTCCGCCGAACACCTGGTGCAGCACCTCGGACATGCCGAACGCCAGCGTCGGTGCCCCGCCGGTGCGCGAGATGATCGAGTGCTCACCGACGCTCGCGGCGGCGTCGTTGATCTCAGCCGGGGTGATCGGGGCGCCGGACAGGCCAAGGCCGTTGACGTACTTGGCGGCCGTTTCGGCCGTCGTACCGGTCTGCGCCGACGGCGCGTTGATCGCGAAGTAGAGGTGCTGGTTGAGGATGGCGGCGGTGATCAACGCCATGATCGCCACGAACGACTCGGTGAGCATCCCGCCGTAGCCGATCAAGCGCATCTGGCTTTCCTTCTCCAGAAGCTTGGGTGTGGTGCCCGATGAGATCAGCGAGTGGAAGCCCGACAGCGCGCCGCAGGCGATGGTGATGAACAGGAACGGGAACAGTGAGCCGGCGAACACCGGACCGGAGCCGCTCTCGGCGAACTTGGATACCGCCGGGGCTTCCATGATCGGTCGGGCCAGCAAGATCCCGACCGCCAGCAGCGCGATGGTGCCGACCTTCATGAACGTAGACAGGTAATCGCGCGGCGCCAGCAAGAACCACACCGGCAGCACCGAGGCCGCAAGGCCGTAGATGATGATGCACCATGACAGGGTGACCTTGGACAGGGTGAACCAGTCTGCGCCCCAATCGGTTCCGGCCACCCATCCGCCGCTGGCGACGGCGAGCAGCAGCAGGGCGACGCCGATCACGGAGACTTCGGAGACTCGTCCCGGCCGCAGGAAACGCAGGTAGAGACCCATGAAGATGGCGATCGGAATCGTCATCGCGATGGAGAACACCCCCCATGGGCTTTCGGCGAGCGCGCCGACCACGACCAGCGCGAGCACCGCAAGCAGGATCACCATGATGGCCAGCACCGCGATGATCGCCGCCGCCCCGCCGAACGCACCCAGTTCGTCGCGGGCCATCTGGCCGAGAGACCGTCCGCGGCGGCGGGTGGAGATCGCCAGCACCAGATAGTCCTGGACGCAGCCGGCGAAGACCGCGCCGAGGATGATCCAGATCGTGCCGGGCAGATATCCCATCTGCATGGCCAGCACCGGTCCGACGAGCGGGCCCGCCCCGGCGATCGCCGCGAAGTGGTGACCGAACAGCACCCGCCGGTCGGTGGGCATGTAATCGGTGCCGTTCTCGAAGATCTCGGCGGGAGTGGCGTGTTCGTCGCGCGGGCGCACGATCTTCATCTCGATGAGCCGGGCGTAGAACCGGTATCCGATGACGTAGGTGCAGATCGCGGCGATGACGAACCACACCGCGTTGACGGTCTCGCCGCGGAAGAACGCGATGATCGCCCATGCGATCGCGCCCAGGACCGCGACGGCACCGAAGATCAGCTTGTGCCGGAGCGTGATCGGTGACCGGTCGACGATGGCCACCGGCGGCAGCTCAGGGTCGGTGCGGATGTAGGTGACGTCGCCCCTGGTCTCTTCCATGTGTTCCGACGGCGCGCCGGTCGGTGCAGCCACAGTGTTTCTCCCTTGCGCCAGATGTGCAGTGTCGGGCCGTGCGGTGATCCTTTCATTCACAGGTTCGGCGAGTCTCCAATTGGGGCGGATTTCGGCGGGTCTGCGACCAGTCGGTCCCATCCCGAAACCACCCGCTTGGGGGATGCCCCTCGCGGCTTGTGCCGTCACCCTCTATCGCAACCGAGGAGGTGGGCCATGCCGCCATGGCGTTTGCGCGACTACCGCGACGATGACATCGACCAAGCGATCCAGGTGTGGGATCAGAGCCGGGCGCCCGGGTCGGGTGAGCCGGTGTTCACCGTTGCCGAGGTGATGGCCGCCGCGCGTTCCGGGCAGCCTGCCGTGGTCGCCGAAGTGGGCGACGAGGTGGTCGCCATGGCCGTGGCGCAGACCCAGGGCGAACGGGCCTGGATTCTGCTGGTCGCGCTCGGCTCGCGGTGGCGCTACCGCGGCATCGGCAGCGCTCTGCTCAGTGACCTGGAGCGACGGCTGCGTGCGCAGGGGGTGCGACGCATCTGTGCGGTGTTGCCCGACGGGGCCACCGGCGCGGCGGCGATGGAGAACTCCGGCTACGCCCGCCGGGAGGGTTTGGTCTATTTCGAGATGGTCGAGCATCTGGGCCTGGACCAGGCGAATCTGCTCGACGAACTCGGCGGTCAGTTCCTGCCGCCCGGCCTGTTCGACGAGATGGCCGGCATGGAGCAGGAGAAGCAGATCATCGAGCGGCGCATCGTCGACCCGCTGGCGCACCCGGACGTCGCTGAGCGCTACGGGGTGCAGCCGCCCAAAGCGGTGATCCTGTTCGGACCGCCCGGAACCGGGAAGACGAGCTTCGCGAAGGCGATCTCGTCGCGGCTCGGCTGGCCGTTCGTGGAGCTCTTCCCGTCGCGGCTGGCAGCCACCGGCAACGGTGGGCTGGCGGCCTCGCTGCGGGAGGCATTCGCCGAACTGGCTGAACTCGACGAACTGGTGTTGTTCATCGATGAGGTGGAGGAGATCGCGACCGCACGCTCCGGCGCGAGCACCGCCGAGCTGGGGGTCACCAACGAACTCCTGAAGCTGATCCCGGCCTTCCGGCAGAAGGACAACCGGCTTCTGGTGTGCGCGACCAACGCCGTCCACTCCCTGGACTCGGCGTTTCTGCGGCCCGGCCGCTTCGACTACGTGATCCCCGTCGGTCCGCCGGACCAACCGGCCCGCAGGGCGGTGTGGCAGCGCTACCTCGGCAAGGCGCTTGTCCATGTCGACGTCGACGGTCTGGTCGGCGCCTCGGAGTTCTTCACCCCGGCCGACATCGAGTTCGCGGCGCGCAAAGGCGCGCAGGCCGCCTTCGAGCGCGAGATGCGCCACGGCCTCGGCCAGCCGGCCACCACCGAGGACTACCTCGCTGCGATCGGCGAGGTCCGACCGACCCTGACCGCCGACATGCTGGCCGAATTCGAGCGCGGCAAAACTGATTTCGCTCGCGTGTAGTCGCGGCGCGGTCAGTCCCGCTCGTAGAAGGTGCGCACAGTATCGACCGTGTCTGCCTCAGCCGGGCTCTTGTCGTCGCGATATCGCAGCACTCGTGCGAAGCGCAGCGCCATCCCGGCGGGATACCTGCTCGAGCCCTGCACGCCGTCGAATGCGATCTCGACGACCTGCTCGGGACGAACCGGGACCACATACTTGTCGAGCGGACCGGTCGCCAGTTCGCTGAACCGCGCTGTCTGCCACTCCAACATCGCATCGGTCATGCCTTTGAACGTCTTGCCCAGCATGACGAAGTCACCGCTGTCCGGATCGCGCGCGCCCAGATGGATATTCGACAGTTTGCCGGTCCGCCGTCCCGACCCCCATTCCACGGCCAGCACCACCAGATCGAGGGAGTGCACCGGCTTAACCTTCAGCCAGCCGGCGCCGCGACGGCCCGCCTCGTAGGGTGAGGCGGGCGATTTGGCCATCACACCTTCATGGCCGCCCGTCAGAGTCGTATCCAGGAATTGCTGCGCCGCAACGGGATCTGTGGTCATCAATCGGTCGACGCGCTGCTCGGCGGGCACGATCGCGTCCAGCGCGGCCAACCGGGCATGCGTCGGCTCATCGAGCAGGTCGACGCCGTCGAGGTGGAGGATGTCGAAGAAGAACACCGAAAGTGGTTGTGCTGCGCGGGCTGCGGCCACATCGGTGCTCTTCCCGAACCGGGAGGCGGTGACCTGAAACCGGTGCGGGCGGTTGTCGGGGCGCAGGGCGATCGCCTCGCCGTCGGCGATCAGAGAACTCACTGGCAGGGCCAGCGCGGCGTCCACCACCTCGGGCAGCCGGGCCGTCACGTCGTCGAGACTGCGGGTGTAGACGGTGACGTCGTCGCCGGAGCGGTGTATCTGGACGCGGGCGCCGTCGAGCTTGGCCTCGAAAATGGCGTTGCCGCTGAGGCGTTCGAGTGCGTCGGCCACGCCGGTTGCGGTCTGGGCCAGCATCGGACCGACCGGTTTACCCACCGTCAGCGTGAAGTCGTCGAGTGCGTCGACTCCGCCGGTCAGCGCCGAGGCCGCTACCGCGGGCAGATCGCCGCCGAGCATGGCGGCCCGGCGAACGGCGGCGGCGGGCAGGCCCGCGGCCTTGGCCACCGCGTCGGCCATCACCCCGGCCTGTGCGCCTTGGCGCAGCTCGCCGCCGAGCAACCGGCGCAGGAACACCTGTTCGGCGTCGGTGGCAGCACCGAACAGCCCACCGAGCAGTTCGGCTCGCCGGGCTTGGGAGCCCTTGCCTGCGACAGCGCCGATCTCGGTGAACGTCGTATCGACCGCGGCCACCGTCAGCGTGGAGGTGTCAGCCGGAGCGGGCAGGGACCGCAGCGCCGCCCAGCCCACCCCGATCTGCCGCTGCGGAAGATCGCCGGACAGCCACGACACCACGACCTGGACCACCCGCGGATCCCCGACGCCCGACAGCAGCTCCGCGATGCGGGCCACCTTGGCCAGCCGGGAGGACGTCGCTGATACATCGGCCGAGGCGGCTGCGACATCGGAGAGCAACATGTCTCCAGGTTGGCACGGCCTGCCGACAGAAGGCCTTGTCAGCCGATGATCCGTCGTTCTCAGCCTCGCCCGGATTCAGCCCATGACGTCGGGGCTGGTGCGGGTGCTCTGAGTTTGGTTACCGCCTGTCACGGCATCCTGAGCCATAACGTGCCTGATCAGCGGCCCCGATCGTAGCTGGGATTTTGCCTCTGCGAATCGGGGTCGTCGAGATCGTGAAGCGCCGCATCGACAGACTCGGGTCGTGGAAGGCCTGCGCCAAATCTTTCCGTACGGTTTAGGGTCAGTCGGCGTGACCACTGTAACGACGGCATCCGACACCCCGGATCGTCTGCTTGAACGTTACCGCGTGCCGGACTCGTCAGTTTTCTTCATCGGCAGATTCGACACTGGCATAACGGTGCTCTCCCAACAAGTGCGGGCCCTCAATCTGGCCTGGGCGCTTGTCGAATCAGGGCGCGTACCAATGAGTTTGAGATCGGAGGACGAAGGGTGTGCGCTGGACTTACCGCCCAAGCAGATCGCTATCGTTGGTACAGGTTTCGCGGGTATGACTATGGCCGCAGGACTATTAAAGAAGCGTGTAAACGCAGAAATTACACTCTTCGAGCGCCGCGACGCGATCCTGCCTCTGCAACACGGAAGTGACTCCCGGTGGCTCCATCCGCACATCTATGACTGGCCAAGGTCGGGCAGCGAGGCCTTCAGCGCGGCGCTGCCGGTGCTCAACTGGACGGCGAGCAGAGCATCGGATGTTGTGGTGCAAGTACAGCGAGAGTGGGCCCGAGTGGTTACTGAAGCCGCCCTGCCTGCGCCAGACGGCACCGTGTGGGCGTTGCCGACGGTCAATGTCTACTGCAACACGAGTCATATCAAGGTTTCTGAAGGCCTCGACTCGGACAAGCTGATGATCGAGTGGATTGGCGAGAGGCGAGCTGCGGCGAATCCCTCGATTCCGGCTGACAGCAGAGCGAGCGCAGTTGGTGAATCCCAGTCGTTTGACTGTGTGATTCTAGCGGTCGGATTCGGCCTTGAGTCGGGCGCGCGTCCATCGTATTGGCGCAATGAGACCCTGGCACAACCGCACCTTGGCCAAGCGCGAGAAACCTACATTGTTTCGGGCTCCGGTGACGGCGCGATGGTCGATTTGTTTCGGCTGCGCATCTCCGACTACCGCCAGGATCGCATCCTGGGGGAACTGTTTACGCGTGAGTTTGACCTCCTAGGCAGGCTTCGCGGCGAAGATAGTAAGGCGCCTGGTGGCATCGCATTTGAGCAATTGCAGTCAGTCTGGCAAGACGAGTCGCTTGCACATTCAACGGCCCGCGTCCTGGCGAATCTTCGAGGTCGGTTGCGTCAAGACACGGCGGTTATCCTGACCGTTCGTAGGCAAAACTTCACAACGTTGTTCGATGGCAACCGAGTGTCGTTCCAGAATCGGCTCCTGGCTTATCTGCTATACCGTTGCGGTGCCTTCACTTTCGTCATTGCGCCGTCGGATCGCGATGTTCGTCGCGTCGCTACTGAATACGGAGTTGCGCCGGAGAGGGTCATTTTCCGAAGGGGCATCCGGGACTTTTCAGGTCTGACGGATCCATTGGCCATCAGCCTTCGCGAAAAGGTTGCCATCTGTGTGAACGATCATACGCAGTATCGGCAAAGCGATATGCCTCTCTGGCGCGGTGGGTACTTCGATACGCCGGGCGTGACTGAGGCGGAGCAAGCACTTGCTAGTGACCTAGTTAAGGCAACTTGGCGTAAGGAGTACTTGCCAAGCCCGATGGAGGCGATCGCTGCAACCTTCTGTTCCGCGGTCGCTGGGCTCGTCGTTGCCCTTACGAATTCGTCGGCGCGGCTTCGGGTCACACTGCATCGAACGTTGATTGCCGGAGACGAGGTGGTGCTACAGCAGTGCTGCGATTATCAAGGTGTGGACGACGGGGCAGTGGGCGGGCAAGCGGGCCGCACCTTCCCGAGCCACAACGGCACGATAGGCGCCGCGTTCGGTCTCGGACGTGTGGTGCGGACGAAGCCGGGTGCTACGTCGCCGGCGATCGTCGGCGATATGGCGATGCTAAGTCTCAACGTAGCGTCGAAGACGATGTCGACGGGTGTCTCGTCGATCGTTGCTATCCCGTTGCTAGGCTCCCCGAACGGACGACTCCCAGGGCAGTCCCAGAATGTCGTGGGGGTCCTCTACCTTGACAGCTATGACGCGGACGTCTTTATCGGAGAAGCCTTTATGAGGCAGCTGATCCGCATGTGTCAATCGTTCCTGGTGTCGGTATCCGCTGCCAAGGATACGGTCGCCGGGCGCATTGCGAATACCGAGTTCTGGGGGCGTGAGGCGCTTCTCGACCTAGTGCCGCCGGCAGTCGATCCTGGCGATTGGCAAGCACTTCAAGTGGTGGATATCGATGCTCCTAACACTCTTCACCTCGGACACTTGAACTTCGACTATTCGGACTTCACTCCTGTGGAGAAAACATGAACTGCCGGGCGCACGAACTCAAGAGCTGGCCTCAGTTCTTTCGAGCCATCGTTGCCGGGGCTCGATCGCACGAGTTGCGGCGGAATGACCGCAACTACCGCATCGGGGACCAATTGCTGCTTCGGGAATACGATCCGGAGAAGAAGATATACTCGGGTTCATCCTGCAAAGTCGTTGTTACATCGATGACTTCGCAGGATGTTCCTTGCGCGGTGTCGGGGGAAGGTCTTAATCCCGAGTTCTGCGTACTATCGATCCGCGTCGTTTCGGTGTCCCCAGATCTGGTCAGTCAGCATCCCGAATCGTAGATTCGTTTCAGACGACTTTCTCGCTGGAGTGTCGTCTGCTCACAATATGGTTGGCCTCGGCCGAACCGCAGACTGTGTTATTTCGATAAGGGCTCTCCGGTGCCGCTCTCTACCGCCCATCAAGCTGGCCTAGGTCGCTTCGACACACGAAGACTCGCAAGCGCGCGCCGCGTGGGAGTCGCGTGCGCTATTCGAGCTAGTGCGAGGATGCTGGCAAAGGTGAGAACCGAAGCTTCCACCTTGCCAATGGTCAGGCCAAGGCTGCCGGCCGCCGCGTGGGCCACTCCAAAAGCTATTGCTAGGAACATGATCGAGTCGACCGCGGAACTGACTAGATTGCTTCCCAGTACTGCGACTGCGTGCCGGTGTTTAAGCCGTTGATAGACAGCAAGATCAGCGGTCTCGGCAACGAGGAACGTCAACACAGAGGCGACGGCTAGTGCGGGTGTGGCGAAGGCTGCGGTCAATGGCGCGCTGATGGCGATGAGTCCAAACGCTCCAGCTGAGCCAATCCGTCTATGGATCATGTCTCTCAACGTGAACTGCGCGCCGGCAAAAAGAACTCCCGACGGTGCGACTAGCCCGAACCCAACCGGCACGGTATGTGGTTCTCTAGGGCCATTGTCGAACCCCAAGTTCATGATCGCCCAGTTTGCTAGCACGATGCTAGCCAAGAAGGCTGCCATCCAAGCCGCTGTGCCGATGTGGTTGCTGAGCGGCCGTATCGAAATCAATGCAGCCAGCCAATTTTCCGGAGGACTTCTGTATGTTTCCTGCACCCAGGGCAGTTCGCGCACGGAAGGTTTGCTCGATGGCATGAGTGAGTCCATCCAATAACAGCATCTGGTAGACCAGCTGCGGAGACCAACTCAGCTGAATCCATGCGGGCAGCAGGTGCCCTGAGTCGTAAGGCACCCTCCTGCAGAGAAAGCAGGTTGTCCATGACTGCGACGAATTCGCTTGTTCCGTCGGCGTGACGGGCGCTGTCGGAGTTAACGGTTCCGATGAGTACGCAATCGAAACTGCGGAGTACCCCCCAAGCGGCGGCGACCGTGATCAAGAGCTGATTGCGGTATGGCCACCACTCAGGAGATGTTCCGGCTGGATTAGTCGCATCCCCGTTTCCCGCCATCAGTCCGCTGCCAAGGGTGCTTAGGGGAACAGTCAGCGCTGAAAACGCGAGGCCGAGATCCGCTGCCACTTGTCGAGCTGCCCGGTGCTCTGCTGTGGCCGGAAGTTGTCCATAGTCGAGGAACAAGCAATGCTCCGGGCGCTCCAAGGCGGCGACGGCGGCACTGTCCAAGCCTCCGGAGAGCAGGAGCACACGACTCATGACGATTGGCTCTCGACAACCGCGGCCCAGACACTTTGATAAAGAGCGGACGACAGGTCATTTGTAATCACACTTCCTGTGCCTCGAGCCATTGTCCAGGCGTGATCGTCGGGCAGCTCAGCGAATCCGATCACTGGAATGCCGGCATGTGTAGCCCATCCGATTTCAAAGACGGTTCCTGGGTCGGCGCCGTCGAGGAGCGCCAACACGCTATGGCATCCCGTGAGACCTTGCAGATCTTGCTTTGCAACTTCGTCCCCGCCTGGACCGATTTCGTCTAGCGGCGAGAACACCTCGGCCCCGATATTTCTGAGGGCTCGGCGAACAGTTCGCACGAGGTGCCGCTCTGCCACGCTGAAAAACGGTCCGGCGAGATAAATGCGTGGAGTTGCGCCGGCCAGAAACGGTAAAGGTGCTTCCAGCTGTTTCATAGTGCCAGGCGTTACCTGTGGCGTTCCGAGTATCGAATGTGCCGCGGCCAATCGGGATCCGAAGCTAGCTGCAGCGACGGGATCGTCTCCGCCAGACCAGGCGTGACAAAACCCGGCGGAGAATGCGTCGCCAGAGCCAATGGGATGAACTGTTGCAGTTGGGATTACGCCGACGTTTTGGACCACACCCTGATGGGCAACGACTGCCCCTAGTGCTCCACATTTGACGATAGCTGCATCTATTCCGCGATCCAATAACGCCAAGGCGGCTTCCTCGCTACTGGTTGCGCGAGTGAAATTGCGGGCCTCGTGTTCGTTTAGTACCAAGGCCCTACGTTTGCCAGTCGCCGCTTGGAGCACAACTTCAACGGGTGAATGCTGCGGATCAATGACCAGGGTGTCGGCTTTCACAACCGCCGATGTCTCGACCATTCCGAACACCAGGACTGAGTCTTCGTCAACATGCAGGGGTTCGGCAGATGCACCTCCCTGCCTGATCGCACGGTGAACGGGTGTCTCGTAGGTGAAGGCGATCGAATCTGACCGCGGTGTAGCGACGGTCTTGACCCTCAACGTGGCACACACTGCATCGAACTCAGGCCTAGAGCTGTCCTCAATGGCAGTTACAAGGCCAACATCGTCGCCCAAGCTAGCGAGAAGGCCAGCGGCCCGAAGTCCAGATCCGACTAGTCGATCGACGGCTGGGTCGGCGCAAAACTCACGATATGTGCCGCCTACTACAGTGATTCGCATCTTGCTCATCTCTTGGTGCAGCGCGCGAGCGACGAGCGATGTGGAGAGTACTTCGCGTCCCGTCGCCCCGCGCCTACGCGGATACGTTCACGCGCCCCTCAGCCGGATACGCAATCGGATCGGGTTTAGGGTCAAAACTTCTGCTTCGTAGGAATATCCAGAATCGATGCACCGAGTCAAGTCAGCCCACCTCTCGGTAATCGCGCCCAGGACCTCACCTCTGCCTCGCAGATACACCGCTAGCTGGCGCGGTGTTCCCTCCAACACGATGTCGCAGATATCGCCAACGCGAACCGAATCTGCGATGTCCGGATTAGGTGACATCAACGGGGCATCGAAAGTAAGTGTTGCGCAATTGGTTACACCAGGATCCCCAACGGAACCTCGATAGTCGGATCCTCCGCTACCTGCCATATCGCCTCCCAGATCGAAGCATCACAGCATGAATCTAGCGGCCACGCCAGGTCGTGGTACTGATTTGACGCCACTAGTCCAGATCACCAAGAGTGGCTACCCCGAATAGGGTGCGCGCACCGCGGCCGAGGGCAGCCAAAGAAGACCAAATGCACGCATCAAGATCGGCAGTGCCCACATCGCCTAAGTAAGCCCAAGCAACAAATGCTTCCTCAAAGTGTTCGTAGTCGCGGGGAAGTCGCCAGAGTGGGTCGAACACGCCTGCTGCGACGCCTGCACGGCGAATATGAATATCGATGACGGCGATTTGGTTGCTGCGTGTGAGGTTACGCACAGCCCACGATGCCGTTTTTGGGCCCACTCCGGGTAGTTCAACCAGCCAGTTGCGTAGTGTCCGCGGGCAATCAGCGGATGGCGGAGTCGTAGCTGCGAGGTGCCGAATCGCGGCGCTCAGCCGCTGCGCCTTCAACTTCGGGAACCGATAATGAGCGGGGCGATCACGTCCCGCTAGCTCTAGCGGCTGGCTCAGGGCCGCAAGGAAACTCGCCTCGTCAGTGGTCTCGCCAGTTAGTAGTCCAAGTTCCTGGCAGCGACCGAATGCCGCCAAAGTCATTTGCTCAGAGATTCCATAGCCGCCGAGCAGACACAAGGCGACCTCCTCCAGGAGGTTCGAGCCGATCTGATAGGTCTTCGGGCTGGAGCGCTGGCGCGTCTGCTCCACCCAGAAAGCGGGAGTACCAAGATAACTGGGGTCATACCAGCGAATGGTTCGTTGCCAAGCGGATCCTGCTAAGACCGCGTGGCCACCCAACGGCTCGAATGTGCGTGGCGGCCCACTATCGCGTCCGATGGTCGTGATGTCGACAAACGCGACTGGCTCGATGTCGGTCATTTTCGCCGCCGGCTTGATCGCATCGCATGGTCAGCCAACCGCGGCAACGGGGCGTCGAGGGCTCTCGCCAGGCGCGCAACCAGGAAGAACCCTGGCGACGGTATTCCTCCCTGTTCCAACTTGCGGAGTGTGTCCAATGACACACCAGCTGCTAGGGCGATTTCCGCAGCCGTTCTAACACCGCGGATCCTGCGCAATTCCACGCCCAGCTGCTGACCCCATTGTCGTTCGGTCTGTGTCAATGCGCTACGAGGCATCAGATAACTATACCAGGATAGTTATCCTATCTCTGCACGAAATGCTCAGGTAGAGCTGATCAATCGAGAAGTAGCGAAGGGTTGGTGGCGAAGACTGTCGGCAATCCGCAGGCGTCAGGCGACTTCGAAGGACACCGAGTGCCAGCCCGTGGCACCGTCTGGCGCCGGTGGCGCCTGGTCCTGAGTCTGTACCGCACCGGTGTTGTCGGTGGCGCGGACCGTGATCGTGTGGAACCCGCTCTGGGTGGCGGTCCACGGGAAGCTCCACAGCCGCCAGGTGTCATTCGAGTAGGCCGAACCCAGCTGCGCAGGCTGCCACGGACCGTCGTCGATACGGACCTCGACGGTCTTCACCCCCCGGTTCTGCGCCCACGCCACCCCGCCGAAGGTCACCGGACCCGTGGCCACCTTCTGACCGTCACGCGGCACGTCGATCCGCGACTCGGTCTTGATCGGGCCGCGTTCGGACCAGCCGAGCTTCGTCCAATAGGCCTGCACCCGGTCGAAGCGGGTCAACTCAAGGTCCACCACCCACTTGGTGGCCGACACGTAGCCGTACAGCCCGGGCACCACCAGCCGGGCGGGGTAGCCGTGCTCGACCGGCAGCGGAACGCCATTCATCCCGATCGCCAGGATCGAGTCGCGGGCATCGGTGAGCGCCTCCACCGGGGTGCCCGCGGTGAACCCGTCCACTGACGTCGAGAGCACCATGTCGGCATCGGTGTGGATACCGCTGTCCCGCAACAGGTCCCTGACCCGGTAACCGGTCCAGGTGGCGTTCGAGATGAGGTCGCCGCCGACCGGGTTGGACACGCACGTCAGCGTCACGACCTTGTCGATCGGCTCGAACTTCTTCAAATCGTCGAAGGTGTAGGTGATTTCGCGGTCGACCATCCCGTGGATGCGCAGCCGAAAGTCGGCACGGGACAGCTGCGGAACGCTCAGAGCGGTGTCGATGCGGTAGAAGTCGCCGTTGCTGGTGATGAAGCTCGGCAGTTGGACGCCGGCCGGTGTGACGTCGGCGGGAACCGGAGACGGTGGTGCGGCCGAGGGCAGTGCGAAGGTGTCCCGGTCGCCGGACACCGAGTGCAGTCGTCGGGTGACCACCACACCCGCGACGCCGCCGAGCAACCCGAGTCCGGCGAACCCGAGCGTCGCCAGCGACAGCCGGCGGCCGGTATCCACCCCGGCGTCGTCGGAGGCGTCGGTGGCGCGGCCGTCGCCGGAGCGGCCGTCGACGATGCGGCCGGAGGTGAGCAGCCGCAGGACCGCGATCCCGCAGACCGCGCCGAGCAGGGTAGGGATGATGTCGACCAGCCGTGCACCCGGCCGGGCCAGCACTGCCGCGCCTCCGGCTGCGGCCGCCAGCAGGAACGCCACGGAGCCGACCGGGACGCGGGACCGTTCCCAGATTGCGGCGACGGCGGCCAGCACCCCGATCACGGCGATGACCGCCACCGAGAGGAACAGTTTGTCGGCCGTGCCGAAGGTCAGGATCGCCCATTCCTTCACCGGACCCGGCGTCGCGTTGATGACCGCGGTGCCCACGGCGGTACGCGCGTCGGCGGCCGGCGAGAAGAACGCAGCTGTCAGTTGGACTACACCGAGGGCGACGGCGGCCGCAGCCACCCCCGCTCCCATCCGCAGACCGATCGTGGATCGGGCCATGCCAGTCAACCTACCGCTGGGTAGGCACCCTTGGTCATTACCGTTCGATGACGAGCGGTAACGTGCGTACCGGCTTGGGCGCCACCGAGGTGTCCCCGCGAATTGAACTGCGAACTGTAAGCGGCACGGGAACCGTGCCGCGTCAACGGACAGGAGTATCGGATGGAGATCTCGGGCAAGAAGGTGGTCGTCGTAGGCGGCGCATCGGGCTTCGGACGGGCAAGCGCTGAGCTGCTGGCCTCGCGCGGCGCCAAGGTGGCGATCCTGGACCGCGAAGGCACCGACGGCCCCGAGGTCGCGTCCAGTGTGGGCGGCCCCTTCATGCCGGTCGACGTCACCGACTTCGCGGGCACCGAGAAGGTGCTTGCCGAGGCGGTCGAGGCGCTGGGTGGCCTGCACGTCGTGCTGACCACCGCGGGCGGCGGTGTCGCGGAGAAGACGTTCGGCAAGAACGGCCCGCACGCCCTGGAGACCTTCCAGAGCACGATCAACCTCAACCTGATCGCCAGCTTCAACATCAGCCGGCTGGCGGCCGCGCACATGGCCAACAACGAGCCCGAAGACGAAGAGCGCGGCGTCATCATCAACACCGCCTCGATCGCCGCGTTCGAAGGTCAGATCGGCCAGGTGGCCTACACCGCAGCCAAGGCCGGCATCGCCGGCATGTGCCTGACCATGGCCCGTGACCTCGGCCCGGTCGGCATTCGCGCGCTCGCGATCGCACCGAGCCTGTTCGCCACCGGCCTGACCAAGGGCATTCCCGACGAGTTCGCCAAGGCGCTGACCAAGGACGCCGCCTTCCCGAAGCGGCTCGGCCGCCCCGAGGAATTCGCCAAGCTGGTCGCCGCGATCGTCGACAACCCGATGCTCAACGGCCAGTGCATCCGTCTCGACGCCGGGCAGCGCTTCGCCCCCAAGTGATCCGGCCGCCATACTGCGGTCTCGACCGGCTGTGGTAAGGCATTAGAGGAATGGGCACCGCCGCCTCGAGGAGGATCCGATGGGTATCGCACTGACCGACGACCACCGTGAACTCAGCGAGGTGGCGCGCTCATTTCTGAGCACGCAGAAGGCCAGGGCGGCGGCGCGCGCACTGCTCGCCGACGACGCCGAGGAGACGACACCGCCGTTCTGGGCCGAGCTGGCCGGCTTGGGCTGGCTCGGACTGCACGTCGACGAGCAGTACGGCGGTTCGGGTTTCGGGTTGCCCGAACTGGTGGTCGTCATCGACGAGCTCGGACGCGCGGTGGCGCCCGGTCCGTTCGTGCCGACCGTCGTCGCATCCGCGGTGGTGTCGGCGATGGGCAGCGACGAGCAGAAGGCGCGACTCCTTCCTGGTCTGGTCGACGGATCCGTCACTGCCGCAGTCGGATTCGGTGGCAACCTCACCGTCACCGGTGACACCGCCGATGGCGACGCCGGCGTGGTCCTCGGCGCCGGACTCGCCGACCTGCTGGTGCTCGTCGCCGGTGACGACGTGCTGCTGGTGCAGCGAAGCGCCGACGGGGTCTCGGTCGAACTGCCGGGCAGCCTCGACCGGGCGCGCCGCTCCGGGCGGGTGACGCTGCGCGACGTCTCGGTGGCCGGCAATGTGCTGGCCGGGGCGCGCACCGCGGCGCTGGCCCTGGCGCGCACCCTGTTCGCGGCAGAGGCCGCGGGCGGAGCGTCGGACTGTGTGGACACCGCCGTCGAATACGCCAAGGTGCGTGAGCAGTTCGGCCGCACCATCGCAACCTTCCAGGCGATCAAGCATCACTGCGCTGACATGATCGTCGGCTCCGAGTCTGCGGTCGCCGTCGTGTGGGATGCCGCCCGCGCTTTCACCGACGATCCGAAGCAGTTCGAACTGGTCGCCGCCGCGGCGGCTGCATTGGCGTTCCCGGCTTATGTTCGCAACGCGGAGTTGAACATTCAAGTGCACGGCGGCATCGGCTTCACCTGGGAGCACGACGCGCATCTGCATCTGCGACGGGCACTGACCGTGCAGGCGATCCTCGGCGGGGACGGGCCGGCCACCGACGTGTTCACCCTGACCGACGCCGGCCACGGCCGCGCCAACAGCCTGGACCTGCCACCCGAGGCCGACGAGCTGCGCACTCAAATCCGCTCTGATGCAGCCGAACTCGCCAAACTGGACGACAAGGCGCAGCTCGACGAGCTGATCGCCACCGGGTACGTCATGCCGCACTGGCCCAAGCCGTGGGGTCGTGCTGCCGGTGCCGTCGAGCAGCTGCTGATCGAAGAGGAGTTCGCCGCCGCCGGGGTCAAGCGGCCGGACTACGGCATCACCGGCTGGGTGATCCTGACCCTGGTTCAGCACGGAACCCCTTCTCAGATCGAGCGATTCGTCGAGAAGGCACTGCGCAAAGATGAGATCTGGTGCCAGCTGTTCTCCGAACCGTCGGCGGGTTCGGACGCCGCGGCGGTCAAGACCCGGGCCACCCGCGTGGACGGCGGATGGAAGATCACCGGCCAGAAGGTATGGACCAGCGGGGCGCACTACTGCAAGCGCGGCTTGGCCACCGTACGTACCGATTTCGACGTGCCCAAGCATGCCGGCATCACGACGGTGATCCTGGACATGGAGGCTCCGGGCGTGGAGGTCCGGCCCCTGCGTCAGATCACCGGCGGCGCGGACTTCAACGAGGTGTTCTTCAACGACGTGTTCGTCCCCGACGAGGATGTCGTCGGCGAACCGAACGCCGGGTGGACCGTCGCGCGCGCCACGCTGGGCAACGAGCGGGTGAGCATCGGCGGCGGCGCAGGCACGATCGCGCCCGCGGCGGCGTGGCTGGTGTCGCTGACCAAGGCTCACAGCGACCGGGTCGCCGGTGCGGTCCAGTGGGTCGGCCGGTTCCTGGCTCGGGACCAGGCGCTGCGCCTGCTGAACCTGCGCCGCGTAGTTCGCGCGCTGGAGGGCGCCGGGCCCGGCCCGGAAGGCAACATCACCAAACTCATTCTGGCCGAACAGTTCCAGGAGCAGGGCACCATCGCCGCTGCCCTCGTCGGGCCGGAGGCGGCGCTCGACGGTGGCGAGGGTGAATTGGCGGGCCGGGCGGCACTGGGGTCGCGTGCACTGTCCATCGCCGGCGGCACCTCGGAGATCACCCGCAACCAGATCGCCGAGCGCATCCTCGGCATGCCGCGTGATCCGCTGATCAAGTAGTCGCGGATACCTGCCTGAGGGACTGAGCGTGCCGCGGGCAACCGCCGAGATCTACCTCATGGTCATGGTTGCGCCTCAATCGCGACCATGATGTCGATTTCGCGGCGATCGGCTGCCAGCGCCGACCGCGATGTCCCGGTGAACAGATCCGCAATCTTGTCCGCCGAGACCGGTTTCGGGCATGCTGCGGGGCGTGGCAGGCACCGACTCACTGGTTCTGGGCGCGAGCGGTTTCCTGGGCTCGCATGTGACGCGGCAGTTGGTGGAGCGCGGCGACACCGTCCGCGTCATGCTCCGCAAGTCCAGCTCCACGCGCGGCATCGACGACCTGCCCGTACGACGGTTCTACGGCGACATCTTCGATGACGCCGCGCTGAAGGAGGCGATGGACGGCTGCGACGTCGTCTACTACTGCGTCGTCGACACCCGGGCACACCTGCGCGATCCGGCACCGCTGTACCGCACCAACGTCGAAGGTCTGCGTCACGTTCTCGATACCGCCGTGAACGCCGATCTGCGCAAGTTCGTCTTCACCAGCACCATCGGGACGATCGGATTGGGCACCGGTGGAGTCGTGAACGAGGACACCCCGGTCAACTGGGGCGGCAAGGGCGGCGGCTACATCGGCTCGCGGATCGCGGCCGAGGAGCTGGTTCTGGACTACAGCCGCGACAAGGCGTTGCCTGCCGTGGCGCTCTGCGTATCCAACACGTACGGCGCAGGCGATTGGCAGCCCACTCCGCACGGGTCGCTGGTGGCCGCCGCCGCGGCCGGCAAGTTGCCGTTCTATATGGCCGGGATGGCGACGGAGGTCGTCGGCATCACCGACGCCGCCCGAGCACTGTTGCTGGCCGCCGACCACGGCCGGGTGGGGGAGCGCTACATCATCTCCGAGCGCTATCTGCCCTACCGCGAGCTCTACGAGACGGCAGCCCGCGCGGCCGGTCGGCCGGCGCCCCGGGTGGGAATCCCCAAACCGGTAATGAACGCGATCGGGGTCCTCGGCGGTGCAGCCGCCGCGCTCAGCCGACGTGACCTGCCGCTGAATCCGACCACCGTGCGGCTGATGGGGATCATGGCACCGATGGATCACGGCAAGGCAACCCGCGAACTCGGGTGGCACCCGCGCGACGTACACGAGTCGATCCGGGAAGCGGTCGAGTTCTTCGATCAGCGACGACGCCAGCGGGCTCGCTGAGAATCCCTCAGGTTTGCCGACGGGTGACTACGCTCGTGACGTGCCTGCGGCCCGGCTGATCCACGGATCACGAAGCGGGGCCGCGTGAGCGTCTCGCGTACTCGCGACCGGATCGGATTCGCCGCCGGCTTGTTCGGCTGGGTCGCCTTGCCCTATCTGGCCGGGTCGGTGTTGTCGTGGCAGACCTTTGGTGCCGGTATCGGACCCGCGTTCTTCCCGCCGGCCGGGGTGACGGTGGCGGCCATGCTGCTGACCCGCCGGACGATGTGGCCGGTGATCGTCGCAGCGATCGTGGTCGCCGAGCTCGCCGTCGACCTTCGCTACGGAGCGGGGTGGCAATCGGCGGTTGGATTCGCGGTGGCCAACTCGGTGGAGCCGCTGGTCGGGGCCTCATTGGTGCTGGCGTGGTGCAAGGGACCGCCTGATCTGCGCAAGCGTGAGGACCTGGCACGATTCGTGGCCGGAGCCATGGTGTTGGGCCCGCTGGCGGGCGGCGTGATCGGCGGGCTGACCAGCTCTCTGCGCACCCAGGTCGACTGGGGCATGGCTGTCCTGCACTGGTGGGCCGGCGACGGGGTCGGTGTCTTGATGATCGGCGCACCAATCCTGTTGTGGCCAGTCCAATCCCACATCCTTCGATCGCGGATGCTGGAGACCGTGCTGGTCCTGACCGGCATGGCCGTGCTGACCGTGGTCTCGTTCCGCCTCTCGCTTCCCCCCGCGCTGTTCCTGCTACCGGTGATGGCGTGGGCGGCCCTACGTCTGGACATGATCGGCGCGGCCCTCTGCGGCGGCGCGCTGGCGTTCACCGCCAACGGCATGGCCAACGCCGGATACTCGACCTTCGAGAACCTCGATCTGCACCGCCCGGGCCAGTTGGCGATCGCCCAGGCGTTCATCGCGGTGGTTGTGCTGGTCGCGATGCTGACCGCGCAGGAAGCCGGGGGGCGTGTCACTGCGGTCAGGCAACACCAGGCCGAACAGCGTGAACGGGCCCGCCTCGAGACGCTCGCCAACCTCGGCCGGTTGCTGTCGGGGGCGTTCACCCAGAAACAGATCGGTGACGCGGTCATCGGTCAGGTGATCAATGACGCAGGCGCGCACGCAGTTGCGGTGGGCCTGGTCAATGACGAAGGCGCCACCCTCGAGTGGGTGGGGATGGGTGGCTATCCCGAATTCGTGGTCAACGAGCTCCACGAAAGTGTGGCGGTCAGTGAGCCCACTGCGGCCACCGACGCGGTCCGCACCGGTCAGCCGGTGGTGATCCGCACCGTGGCCGAATATCGCCGGCGATACCCCGACAACGCCAAGTGGATGGTCGCAAGCGGCGGCGCGGCCGTCGTGAGCTGGCCGTTGACCGTGGGCGGCAAGGCAATCGGAGCGCTGGTATTGGCCTGGGCCGACACCCAGCCGCTGGACACCGCGCAACTCGCCTACACCTCGGCGGTCGCGACGATGATCGGCCAGGCGCTGGTGCGGGCACGCATGTACGACGACGAACACGCCCGCGCGGCGGTGTTGCAGGCGGCTGTTCTGCCTACCAGTCCGATTCCGATCGACGGAGTCGACGTCGGGGTGAGTTACGAGCCGGCCGATCTGGTGCAGGGCCTCGGCGGCGACTGGTACGACGCGCTCGAATTGTCGCACGGCCGAACGTATCTGGCGGTCGGCGATGTGGTGGGCCACGGGCTGCCCGCCGTCGAGGACATGGCTCAACTGCGCAGCGCCGGGCGGGCGCTGGCGTTACAAGGGTTGGCGCCCGCACAGTTGCTATCGGCACTCAACGCGTTCACCCGTCACGCCAGCAACGGAAAATTCGCGACGATGGCTGTGGCGCTGCTGGATTCGTCCTCGTCCACCTTGTGCTACGCCTCGGCCGGGCATCCGCCGCTGTTGCTGCGGCGGGCGTCGACCGGGACGGTCATCCGATTGGCCGGTGCGCACGGCCCCGTACTGGGTCCGATCGAGCGGGCGTCCTACAGCGAGGGCAATGTCGAGGTGGGGGAGGGTGACCTCCTCGTCATGTACACCGACGGGCTCATCGAACGTCGCGGCCAGGACATCGAATCAGGAATGGTGCGCGTCGAGCGCATCGTCGCCGACTGGCGGGGAGACGAGGCTTTGCCGTCGGCGTGCCGGGAACTGACCCAGAGCCTCGCGCCGCCGCCCCGCAACGACGATGTCTGCGCCGTCGCGATACGCTTTGCAGTTGGCATGAGCAGCAATGCTTTCCGGGAATCAACCGACCGTTGAGCAACATCGAGGACCGGGCCGCCGAAGTTCCCGGAACGCTTGACTCGGCCGCCGTCGGTGCGCTGACCACCTGGGTGCGGGACAGCGGAATCGGTTCGCGGGTCAGCGATGTCGAACCGCTTGCCGGCGGAACCCAGAACGTGGTGGTGCGGATGCGTGTCGACGACCGCCGCCTGGTGCTGCGCAGGCCGCCGCCCCACCCGCGCCCCAACAGCAATCGCACCATGCAGCGCGAGATCGCGGTGCTGCAGACGTTGGCCGGAAGCTCGGTGCCCCATCCCGAATTCGTGGCCGGCTGCGACGACCTCGGCGTGCTCGGTGTCGTCTTCTACCTGATGGAGGATGTCGACGGCTTCAACCCGGCGACCGAGGTGGCCCCCGCGTACGTCGCCGACCCATGGCTGCGGCATCAGGTGGGTCTGAACTACGCGGCAGACCTGGCCCGCCTGAGCGCAGCGCTGTGGCGGGGTCGCCCGTTGCAGCAGCTGCACCGTCCGGGTTCCTTTCTGGCGCGCCAGGTTCCGAACTTCCTCGCGCTGCTCGACAGCTACCGGCACGAGAACTACCGGCCGGAGATGCTGGAAGTCAGCCGCCTCGCGGACTGGCTCGGTGAACACCGGCCGCCCGACGGTGAGCCGGGCATCATGCACGGCGACGCACACCTCAACAACGTGCTGCTACGTCGCGACGTCCCCGAGGTCGCGGCGTTCGTGGACTGGGAGATGTGCACCATCGGTGATCCGTTGCTGGATCTGGGCTGGATCCTGGTGTGCTGGCCCGACGATCCGGACCCGATCAATGCTGGCCGGGAGTTGGCCGCATTCGGAGGGTTGCCGTCGCGCACCGAATTGGTCGCCGCGTACGCCGACGCCGGCGGCCGCCCCACCGGACACCTGAACTGGTACATCGCAATGGCGTGCTTCAAGCTGGCGATCGTCATCGAGGGCACGTACTCGCGGTATCTGGCCGGCCAGGCACACCGCGAAGCCGGTGAGCGGCTGCATGATTCGGCGAGCCGGCTGATCGCCCTCGGCGTACAGGTCGCGACGGGCGACAACCCGTTCGTCTAGCGGCCGGGCTGGCTGCCCTGCCCGCAGGTGCACTGCTGGGCGGGTGGCACGTCGCGCATCACCTGGTCGACGTGCTCGCCACAACCCGCCCAAGTGGTTTTGTGGCAGCGTGGGCATTCGACGGGATAGCACATATCAACTCCTCTGGGGTGAAAGCTTAGGGCGACGATAACCCGTTTGCGTCGCCTGCCCGGGCAGGTCTAACCTTGGCGACCATGCACCGTGTGCTTGCCGTAGTAACCGCCCGCAGCGGGGTCTGATCCAGACCGACCCCCCGCTGTGGGTCGAAAACTACGCCGTCGGTCAGCCTCCTCTGGACGAGAAGACCGATTCACATGAGTCCGCACAGCACCACAATCTTTGAACCTGCTCCGCGCTTCTGCGCTCCGCTGCCCGCGGAACTGCGCCAACACGCCCAAACGATGTCGTGGAGCGCATTCACCGACACATTCAGCCCCAGCGGTGGACCCGTTCGGCTGGGGTCGTGGGAGTGCGACGACCGCTCCTCCCGGTCGGGTCCGCAGCCGCACCGATTCTGCGCGACGCTTGCCGTGGGCGACCGCATCGAGAGTGCGACCGTGCACGCCAGTGGTCCGGTCGCAGCGCTGACGGCGATGCTCTACGACCGGGGTATCGGCGTCGAGATGACCCGATTCCACCAGTTGGCCGCCGGGTCGCACACCGCGACCTTTGTGCAGGGCAGCGACGGACGACGCCGGGAATGGGCGATGGGCTGGGCGGAGGATCCCACCCAGTCGGCGCTGCGCGCCGTCATCGCCTGCGCGAACCGGCTGATCGGCTGACCGCCGGTCAGTGCAGCGGGCGCAGCACAATCGGCATGCCGTCCATCGGCACGGGCATGCCCGCGTAGTCGTAGTGGGGCTGGTAGCCCGGGTGCGGGAGCTCGAGGCGGTACTTGCGCAGCAGGCGATGCATGACGGTCTTGATCTCCAGCTGCCCGAAAACCATCCCGATGCACTTGTGCGCGCCGCCGCCGAACGGAGCGAACGCGTAGCGATGCCGCTTGTGCTCGTTGCGCGGCTCGGCGAAGCGATCAGGGTCGAACTTCTCCGGATCGGTCCACAGCTCGGGCAGCCGGTGGTTCAGTCCGGGCCAGACGTTGACGTTGGTGCCGGCCGGGATGAAGAAGCCCAGCAGTTCGGTGTCGCGCACCGCCTGGCGCACGTTGAACGGCAGCGGGGTGACCATCCGCAGCGACTCGTTGATCACCAGGTCGAGGGTTTCCAGCTTCTCCAGCGCCTCGATATCCAGCGGCCCGTCGCCGAGCCGGTCGGACTCGTCGCGGCAGCGTTCCTGCCATTCGGGGTTCGCGGCGAGCTGGTTGGCCATCGTCGTCAGCGTCGACGTCGAGGTGTCGTGTGCGGCCATCATCAGGAAGATCATGTGGTTGACGATGTCGTCGTCGGTGAACGTGTTGCCGTCGTCGTCGGCGGTGTGGCAGAGCACCGTCAACATGTCGGTGCCCTCGGCGTTGCGGCGTTCCTTGAGCCGCTCGCTGAAGTAGTCCTCCAGTACCTTGCGGGCCTGCAGTCCACGCCACCACTTGAACGGCGGAACGGAGGTGCGGATGATCGCCCCACCGGCGCGGGTGGTCATGGTGAACGCCGCGTTCACCTTGGTCACCAGGTCGTGGTCGGATCCGGGCTCGTGGCCCATGAACACCACCGACGCGATGTCCAGGGTGAGCTCCTTGACCGCCGGGTGGAACAGGAAGCGCGGGTCGTTGGCTACCCAGTCGTCGGCGATGACCTGCGAGGCGACCCGGTCGATGTGCTCGACGTAGCCGGACAGCCGGGTGCGGGTGAACGCCTCCTGCATGATGCGCCGGTGGTACATGTGCTCGTCGAAGTCGAGCATCATCAGGCCGCGGTTGAAGAACGGCCCGATGACCGGATGCCAGCCCTTCTGGGAGAAGTCCTTGTTCTTGTTCGAGAACACCGCCTGGGTGGCGTCGGGTCCCAATGCGGTGACCGCGGGCAGGGCCGGGGAGTAGGCGTAGTGGATCGGTCCGTACTTGCGGTAGACCTGCATCAGATATTCGGGGCCGCCGCGAAAGGTCTCGATCATGTGGCCGAGCAGCGGGAGCCCCGAATCGCCCATGACCGTCTTGAGGCCGCTGCCAGCGGGCGCCTTGGCCAGCTCGAACTGCGGCCAATCGCGCTCACGGAGCCGCTTTTCGACCGCACCCATGCCGGGGATGGTGTTGAGGGTGGGCGTGAATCGGCGACGAGCCTGATCCAGCAGGTAGTGGGGGGTACTGATGGTCGCCATCGACGCTCCTCGGGAAACAGAGAACAGGCATTCTTGCCGGCCGGATGTGGCCAGCACCACAGGTTTGCTCCATCCTGGCCAACTTTCTTGACGCATGTCAAGTTTCACTTCGCCCCCGGCGTGGTGCAAGGTGAACGGGTGACCGCTCAGCAAGACCCCGTCGAGGCGCCGCGTCGCCGTGGCGACAAGCAGCGGCACGCCATCGTCCAGGCGGTTCGCGAGCTGCTCGAAGAGAAGCCGTTCGCCGAGCTCTCGGTCAGCACGATCAGCGATCGGGCCGGGGTCGCGCGTTCCGGCTTCTACTTCTACTTCGACTCCAAGTACGCCGTGCTGGCCCACATCGTCGGCGAGGCCGCCCACGAACTCGAGGAACTCACCCACTCGTTCGCCCCGCGCGGACCCGCCGAGACCCCGACGGCGTTCGCGGAACGCATGGTGCGCAGCGCCGCCGTGGTTTATGCGCACAACGATCCGGTGATGTCGGCCTGCAACGCCGCCCGCCACACCGACGCCGAGATCCGCGAGATCCTGGACCGCTACAACGACGCGGTGATCGATCAGATCGTGCCGATCGTCGAAGCCGAGATCCGCAACGGCACCGCCGACCCGATCAGCGACGACATTCACGGGCTGGTCCGGATCCTCACGGCGACAACCGCGATGACGCTCTCCGTGGAGACCGCATTCGTCGGACCGCACCGCGACCTCGACAAAGCGGTGCGCATCCTGGAAAAGCTGTGGCTGCACGCGTTGTGGGGCGGACGGGTCGGCGACTGATCGATGGCTGACGGCTTCGCGGGCAAGAGGGTGTTCATCACGGGCGCAGCCAGCGGCATCGGCCGGGCCACCGCTCTTCGGCTGGCCCGCGACGGGGCCGAGCTGTATCTGACCGATATCAACGCCGACGGCCTGGAACAGACCGTTGCCGAGGCACGTGCGCTTGGCGCCGAGGTTCCCGAGCATCGCGCGCTGGACATTTCCGACTACGACGCGGTGGCCGGGTTCGCCGCCGACATCCACACCCGCCGGCCCGCGATGGACATCGTCATGAACATCGCCGGGATCTCGGCGTGGGGGACCGTCGATCAGCTCACCCACCACCATTGGCGGTCGATGGTTGACGTCAACCTGATGGGCCCGATCCACGTCATCGAGACGTTCCTGCCGCCGATGTTGGCCGCCGGCCGCGGCGGCCAATTGGTCAACGTGTCATCGGCAGCGGGACTGGTCGCACTGCCGTGGCATGCCGCCTACAGCGCGAGCAAGTATGGCCTGCGCGGACTTTCGGAGGTACTGCGCTTCGATCTGGCCCGCCACGACATCGGGGTCTCACTCGTGGTGCCCGGCGCCGTCGACACCCCGTTGGTGCAGACGGTCCAGATCGCCGGCGTGGATCGCGACCATCCCAAGGTGCAGCGGTGGGTCAAGCGGTTCAGTGGGCACGCTGTCTCGCCGGAGAAAGTCGCCGACAAGATCCTGGCCGGTGTCACCAAGAACCGTTTCCTGATCTACACCTCGGTCGATATTCGCGCCTTCTACGCGTTCAAACGGCTGGCGTGGTGGCCGTACAGCGTCGCGATGCGACGGGTGAACGTGTTCTTCACGCGCGTGTTGCGCCCGCGTGGAGCGACATCGAGTCCGCCGGGCTGAACCGGCGTCATCCGAGCGGGACTGTCCTACTTGGTGTTCCGGTCGATTCCCAGTGCGTCGGTCATTGTGACGAAGAGATCGGTCTGATCCGTCAGCCCGGCGACGTTGCCTGCTCGTGGACCGTAGGCGGCCAGCCGCACCTGGGTGCCGGTGTGGGTCTCGTCCTCGACGCCGACATCCGCCGACGTGCCATAACTGACGATCATCGGTGCATCGTCGGCAGTGGTCAGCACCCTGGTGAGGCCCGGATACATCACGTCGCGCACCCGCTCGATGGGCTGCTTGGAATCCTCCGACAAGGCCCGCAGGTCGTCCTCGCTGTACTCCTCGACGATCTGGCTGGTGTGCCCGTGATCGGCGGTCAAGATGACCAGTGTGTTTCCGTCCTTGCGCGCGAAGTCGAGCGCCTTGGACACCGCGGCGTCCAGGTCGACCGTCTCGCCGATCTGGCCACACGGGTCGGCGGCGTGGTCGCGCTTGTCGATCGATGCGCCTTCCACTTGGAGGAAGAAGCCTTTGTCCTTGCCGGCCTGGTTCGTCGACAAGACGTCGATGGCCTTCTGCGTCATATCGGCCAACTTCGGCACGCTCGCAGTGTGTTTGGGATTGTCAGTGCATTTCGACGCGGGCTGCAGGTAGCCCTGCCGCACGGCCGGTCCACCCGTCCAGCTCACCGGCATGTTGCCGTCGGCGAACAGCCCCAGCACCGGTGCATCCTTGTCCGCCTTGGTGACGGCGGCCAATTCGGCTGCGGTGCGGACGATCTGGTAACCGCGCTCCTTTGCCTGGACCTCGAGCGTCTTGCCCGCGAAATCTCCTCCGGCCGCGGTCTGGTTGAACGTCTCGAAGCCACCGCCGAGGGTGATGTCCGGCCGCGCCGCCAGCATCTGCTCGGTCACCGATCCCGGGCCGCCGCTTTCCAACGTCTCGGTCTTGCAGTCCTTCGCCGTCTCCTCGGGCCCGTAGCAATCCCGTTCGCTGATGTGGGAGAACAGCGCCGCAGGGGTGGCGTCCTGGATTGCGGCAGTGCTCACGTCGCCGGTGGCGAAGCCCTGGGCCTTGGCCAGCTCCAGGATGGTGGCGTGTTTGGCGCCCTTGATGTCGATGCCGAGTGCCCCGTTGTAGGTCTTGACGCCGGTGGACCAGCCGGTGGCACTTGCCGCCGAGTCGGTGACGTAGTTGGGTTTGCCGTTCTTGTGTAGTGCGTAGGTGGTGTACTGCCCCGTCAGCGGGAGTGCGTCGATACCGTCGAAAGCGCCCGCGGCACCCTTCGCGTAGTTGCGGGCGATGGTGATCTCCGAATCGCCCATACCGTCGCCGATGAGAAGGATGATGTTTTTCGCCTTGGCGTCAGAGATGTTCGCGCTCAGGGCTTTCGACTGGTCGCCGGACAACCTGCGGGCCCCACCAGGGGCGGCAATGTCACCGTGGGCGGCACGGCTGACGGTGTCCCCAACGGAACTCTTCTGATCGGTGCCGGCGCATGCCGCCAGTGGTAGGACCACCACGACGCCGACGATCGCTGTCACTCTCCCGTATCTGCTGGCGGCCACCCGATGCTCCTTGTCTGCTGTGTATTGCCTGGGGATTCAACGGGGTTGAGGTGAACGCCGATCGACCAGGAAGCAAACGGTTCGGCGAGGTTTGGCTACGCGGGTGGGGCCAGTTCCAGGCGCACCCCGAGCAGGCGCACCGGCCGGTCGAGGTCGAAGAGGTCGAGCACGCGCAGTGCAGCGGCTGTGATCACCTCGCCGGCGACGGTCGGCTCGTCGAGTTTGCGGATCTTGGTGCGGGTGTAGAACGTGTTGGTGCGCACCGTGACCGCCACCCGGGTGACGATGCGCGACTGGGCGACGACGTCGGTGAGCGCGTGGCGCGCCAGATCGACGATCGCCGCCTCCATGTCGGCGCGCTCGGTCAGGTCGCGCGGAAATGTCATGACGTGACTGCGGGACCGCGGAATCCACGGCTCGGCGCTGACCGTCGTGTCGCCGCCGCCTTTGGCCAGCAGTAACAGCCACAGGCCGGTGCGCGGTCCGAACGTCGCGGTGAGCAATTCGGCATCGGCTGACGCGAGCTCTCGCACCGTCGTAATACCGAGGGCGGCAAGCTTTTTCGTGGTCTTCGGTCCGACACCCCACAGCGCGTCCACCGGGCGGGCGCCCATCTGCTCCATCCAGTTGGCATCGGTGAGCGTGTACACGCCGTCGGGTTTGCCGAAGCCGGTCGCGACCTTGGCCCGCTGTTTGTTATCGCTGATGCCCACCGAACAGACCAGCCCGGTCTCGGCGGCGATCACGGTGCGGATCCGCTCGGCCAGCTCCACCGGGTCGGCGACCCGGGCGCCGACGTAGGCCTCGTCCCAGCCCCACACCTCGACCGGGTGGCCGAGATCGCGGAGCAGACCCATCACCTGGTCGGAGGCTTCGTCGTAGGCGGGCGGATCCGAGGGCAGGAACGTCGCATTTGGACACTTGCGCGCTGCGCTACGCAACGGCATCCCCGCGTGCACGCCGAAGCCGCGGGCCTCATACGACGCACAGGTCACGACCTTGCGTGGCTCGGTGGGATCGCCACTTCCGCCGACGATCACCGGTAAGCCCACGAGTTCGGGGTGGCGGCGCAGTTCGACCGAGGCCAGGAACTGATCGAGGTCGACGTGCAGGACCCAGTCACGGGCGGGTGGTGCGGTCACGTCCCGCACAGCTTGCGCGCAACGCTGTCCCACGCATCGCCCAGGGTGTCCAGCGAGCGGCCCCGATCGAGGAGCTGACGGCTGACGTAGTCGGCGTCGAGCAGCGCGAGCAGCGCATCGGCCTGCGCGTCGAGATCGCCGGTGCTGCCTGCGGCCTGCAGAAGCACCCGGAT
Organism: Mycobacterium sp. SA01; assembly: GCF_041287105.1. NCBI lineage: Bacteria > Bacillati > Actinomycetota > Actinomycetes > Mycobacteriales > Mycobacteriaceae > Mycobacterium > Mycobacterium sp. SA01. The sequence continues at coordinate 77,707 of NZ_JBGGNO010000012.1, forward strand.
GTGGGTGTGCATCACCGCGAACGGCGCACTGTAACGGGAATCGGGATCGCGGTTGGCGTCGAGAAGCAGGTCGCGGTGGGTCTGCACGAAGCGCAGCCGTTCGCGCCCGAAGGCCAGAAGTCGTTGCAGCGGTGGGGCCTCCGGGCCCAGTGGAGCCGGTCCGAACAGGAAGGCCTGCTGGATCGCGCGCTCGTCCTCGTCGAGCAGGACCATCATCAGCCCGGCGCGGCTGCCGAAGCGCCGGAACAACGTGCCCTTGCCGACACCCGCGGCGGCGGCGATGTCGTCCATGGAGACCGCATCGGCGCCGCGTTCGGCGATCAGGGTGCGGGCCGCGTCGAGCAGTAGCAGCCGGTTTCGGGCGGCGTCGCCCCGTTCCTGCGGCGCGGACAGGGGCAGCTCATTGGCCCCGGAGATCGCGCTCACTCTCACACTTTAGCTCAGCGGGAAATAAACCGGACCATGGTCCGGTTCTGCCGTGGGAGGATCGCGAACGACTGAAGGGATTGCGACATGGCGGACATCAATGTGCTGGCACTCGTAGGCAGCTTGCGGGCGGCCTCGGTCAATCGCCAGCTGGCAGAGCTCGCGGCGGAAGCGGCGCCGGACGGTGTCACCGTCACCGTGTACGACGGGCTGGGAGACCTGCCGCACTACAACGAGGACCTCGACACCGAGGATGCCCCCGCTCCCGTGGTGGCATTGCGGGCCGCGGCCGCGCAGGCCGACGCGGCTCTGGTGGTGACCCCGGAATACAACGGGAGCATTCCCGGTGTGCTCAAGAACGCGATCGACTGGTTGTCGCGGCCGTACGGCAACGGCGCGCTGAAGGACAAGCCGCTGGCGGTCATCGGGTCGGCCCTCGGTCAATACGGCGGGGTCTGGGCGCACGACGAGACCCGCAAGTCGTTCGGTATCGCCGGCCCCAGGGTGGTGGAGTCGCTGAAGCTGTCGGTGCCGTCCACGACCTTCGACGGCAAGCATCCGCGGGAGAACTCCGACGTGTCCGCCGCGGTGCGTGACGTGGTCGGCAAGCTCGCCGCCGAGGTGGGCTGACCGCTTAGTTATCGCTCGCAAAGCCGCCGGTGCCGTCGTGCCGGCGGCTTTTGCTATTCGAGTGAATTCGTCGCCCCGGATCACCGGCGATGTCGGAGCCCGGTGGTACATCTAGGGCTGGTTGGTGCCGTTCGGCGTGTTGTGACATGCGACACGCCGGGCAAGGAAGGGGTGAAGGGCTTACGACCAGGGAATTTCAAGATTGTTATTCAGAACATGTTGTATCTCTTCTCGCTGTCGGACACTAGATGTAGTGTTTGACAAAGGTGGCAGGGTCCGCCGGTGAAACGCCGAAGCCCTCGCCAGAGTGATCCGACGAGGGCTTCGCGTGTCTGTGGTGAGACGGTAGAAGCTTAAGGGATTAGTCAGGGGCCGTCGTGGCTTCCCGGCAATCAGTGGATCTCCTTGGCGCGGGCTCGATTATGGATGCTCGTGAAGGGAAGGTCCGATGGTTACGCATTGCGTTCCGTCTCAACATGGTCTTGATGGCCGTACGTATGACAGGTTTCAAATACTGTCCCTCGACGGCGGAGGTCTGCGCGGCATGTTCGCAGCCGCCGTGCTCGCAGGCTTGGAAGAGGACCTTGACATCAGGGTCGTCGATCATTTCGACCTGATCGCTGGTACGTCAACCGGCGGCATTATTGCCCTCGCGTTGGGCATGGGAATGTCGCCGCGGGAGGTGCTGGAGTTTTACACAACGCACGGCCCAGACATCTTTAGTAATCCCGGGCGGTTTCGGGACCTGCTGCACTGGTTGCGGGCGAAGTACTCGTCGGCCCCGCTGCGGTCTGCTCTGTCACAAGTATTTGGGGACAAGACCTTCGGAAACAGCAGTAAGCGCCTACTGATTACCTCGTACAACCTCAACGCAGGTGGTGTCTACCTCTTCCGGACGCCGCACTTGCCGACTCTGACCCGAGATTGGCGCGAATGCGCCGTGGATGTCGCGATGGCGACGGCAGCAGCTCCGTCTTACTTTCCCGGTGTGTCCCTCGGCGGCGCCCGTTTGATCGACGGCGGAGTCGTAGCGAATAACCCTGCAATGATTGCGGTGATTGAGGCCGTGGGGCCTCTAGGTATTCAATCCGACTTTGTGCGTTTACTCAGTGTCGGCACGACTAGCGACATTCCGCGAAGAGGGCGACGTCTTGACCGTGGTGGTCGACTCGCTTGGGCCGGTGACGCGGTCGACGTCTTGATGCGGGCGCAGAGCGAGAACGCTACAAATCAGGTGCGACACTTGCTCGGCGCCGATCGAGTGGTCCGACTCAACGCCAACGTGCCAACTGGCGCAATGAAACTCGATAAGCTCGACTCGGCCGAGCTCATCGGCCTCGCACGGTACGAGAGCCGGCATCAGGCACCTGCCTTCGCGCGGACTTTCCTTGATCACGTGGCCGCGGAGTACTCGCCTTGTCACCTGACGGTGGGGCAGACTGCATGAAAACCATGGAACAGGTTCTGTCGACCCTCCTGAACGGAGCAGTTGACATGCTCGACATACCAGCTGAACTCCACGCCAGCGCGGTGACTCACTATCAGGAAGTAGCGCACTGGCTGGGCGAGCATGCACTCATTTCGTGCGATATCTACCCGCAGGGCTCATTCCGCCTGGGGACGGTCGTGCGTCCGGATAGCGGTAACGGCGAATACGACATCGACTTAGTCTTCCGGCTCTCCCGCCGAAAGGAGGACGTCACTCAACGCGAACTACGGGATGAGGTCGGCCGGCTCCTTCGTGGCTACGTTCGATGGAAGAAGCAACATGGCGGCGGAGAAGGACCGACTGGCTGCGAGTTGCGGCGGCGTTGCTGGACGCTCGAATACCCGCACCATGGATTTCACATGGACGTCTTGCCGTCGATTCCAGACGTCGAGTACGGCGCCTCCGGAATCCTGCTGACCGACAAGAACCTTCAGCGGTGGCAGCACAGCAACCCAATTGGCTACGCGCACTGGTTCCGGGGTAGGTCCACTGAACTACAAACTCGGCTCCGGGCGGCTGCGCACGAACGTGACGTCAGCATCGATGAGGTGCCCGAGTGGGAATTTCGCACGACACTGCAGCGTGTGGTGCAGGTACTGAAGTGGCACGCCATGGACTTCTTTGCCGACGACCCGGACAACCGGCCGCCCTCCATTCTCATTACGACTTTGGCTGCGCAGGCTTACGCGGGTGAGACGGAACTGTTCACTGCCATCCAGCGGGCGCTCGCAGGCATGGAACGCTTCGTGGAGAACAGGAATGGTGTTTGGTGGGTTCCCAATCCGGCGCACGAGGAAGAGAACTTTGCCGATAAGTGGCGTGAGTACCCCGAAAGAAGAGACGCGTTTTTCAACTGGCGCTCGGACATTTCGTCGGCGCTCTGCGACGCTGCACGCCTTGATGGGGCGGGTCTTCCCGCCGTGGCTGCCCGACTTGAACGTAGTTTCGGCAGTGGTCCGATCCGCCGCGCCGCTCAACGCTATGGCGATGTGATGAGGGAGCGCACAGCCAGCGGAGCGTTGCGGATGGGTCCGACAGGGATGCTCACGACAGGGTCTGGCCTGAATGTGCGGAGCCACACCTTCTATGGCTACGATTCCGGTCCGGGCAATTAATCTCGCCCGGCAACTCGCCGCGGTGAAGATAGCCCTGCCTGCTGCGAGCGGGGCGGTTTGTCGGGGGGAGCTGGATTGCCTGCTCCCCATTCGACCGTGTCCCGCCAGCCGCAGCTACGCAGTGCGGCTGATTTATAAGCATTGGCGCGCGCCCAGGCTGCTCGTCGTATCGCCGCAGCTTGTCTGTCGTCCCGGGGCAAGTGTTTTGCCTCATGTGTACCCAGGGGACGAACTCTGTCTCTATTACCCAGGTGAGTGGAGAGATGACATGCTTCTCGCCAAGACGATCGTGCCTTGGGCCGCCGAGTGGCTACTGCACTACGAATTGTGGTTTATTTGCGGCGAATGGACTGGTGGAGGGCTCCACCCACAGACTCCTGCAGCTCGAAGCGTGCAGTCCGTCGCGTGATTGATAGCCCGGAGTGCGATCCGGGGAGCCCGTGGGCAGCTTTCGCCCTGGCGGGACGACTTCCGTCCGCGCTCTATCCGGCGCGTCGCCCGTTTGCGGAGGCGCTCGAGATGGCCTTGGCCGATAAATGGCAGACGACTTTTACTTTAGTCGAGGCTGGGCAGCTCGACAGTTCGTGACTCCTGCCGCGACACGCCAGTGCGGAGACACGACACACCGGGCGACCTGGGAAAATTTCACTGATGTGATTAAAAGATGTTGTATGCGCCGCGGTTGTGGAACACTACATCTAGTGCCAATACAGCTAAGGGTGTGACTCCAAGCACTCCATTCGTGACGGTCTGCTGTGATGTCGATTGCAGATTCGAAGCGAAGGGATTGTGGCGGATGGCGGTAGAGGCACTGCTTGTTGCATGTGGGTAGGCGGCAAGCATTCAAGTCCATCGCCATGTTTCGCTGAGGAGCCATTCGCAGATGACCATCACCGTCTACACCAAGCCCGCCTGCGTGCAGTGCAACATGACGTACAAGGCCCTGGACAAGACCGGTCTGACCTACGACGTCGTCGACATCAGCGAGGACGCCGAGGCCCGCGACTACGTCATGTCGATGGGTTACCTGCAGGCGCCGGTCGTCGTTGCCAACGGCGATCACTGGTCCGGCTTCCGGCCCGACCGGATCAAGGCTCTCGCCGGTACCGCACTGAGCGCTTAGCGGCTAGGGCGCCACGGAAAGCGAAGCAATGAATCCGGATGGCAGCCCAGGCCTGGCAGGCCCGGAGCGGTTGGTGTACTTCTCCAGCGTTTCGGAGAACACCCACCGCTTCGTGCAGAAGCTGGGCGTGCCGGCCATCCGGATTCCGCTCCACGACCGCATCGAGGTGCACCAGCCCTACGTACTGCTCCTGCCGACCTACGGCAGGGGCCGGGGCGACAGCCCGACGCTCGACGCGAAGGGGTACGTGCCCAAGCAGGTCATCAGGTTCTTGAACAATCCGCACAATCGGTCCCACATCCGCGCTGTGGTGGGGGCCGGCAATACACAATTCGGTGCCGAGTACTGCTTTGCGGCCAGGCTGGTTTCGCACAAGTGCAAGGTCCGACTGCTCTACCGCTTCGAAATGATGGGAACCGCAGAGGACGTGGAAGCCGTCCGCGCGGAGCTAACGAAATTCTGGAAGGACGAGGACACGTGCCACCTACAGTCACAGCTGCTGAGCCTGTAACGACGTCAGGGCACGCGTTGCCGGGGGAGACCGACTACCACGCGCTCAACGCGATGCTGAACCTGTACGACGCAGACGGCAAGATCCAGTTCGACATGGATCGTCTGGCCGCGCGTCAGTACTTCCTCGAGCACGTGAACCAGAACACCGTGTTCTTCCACAATCAGGACGAGAAGCTCGACTACCTGATTCGCGAGAACTATTACGAGCGTGAGGTTCTCGATCAGTACTCGCGCAATTTCGTCAAGACGCTGACCGACCGCGCCTACGCCAAGAAGTTCCGGTTCCCGACCTTCCTCGGTGCGTTCAAGTACTACACCTCCTACACGCTGAAGACGTTCGACGGGAAGCGCTACCTGGAGCGGTTCGAGGACCGCGTGGTGATGGTGGCGCTGACGCTGGCTGCCGGCGACACCACGCTGGCCGAGAAGCTCGTCGACGAGATCATCGACGGCCGGTTCCAGCCGGCCACCCCGACGTTCCTGAACTCGGGTAAGGCCCAGCGCGGCGAGCCGGTGAGCTGCTTCCTGCTGCGCATCGAAGACAACATGGAGTCGATCGGCCGCTCGATCAACTCCGCGCTGCAGCTGTCCAAGCGCGGCGGTGGAGTTGCGTTGCTGCTGACCAACATTCGCGAGCATGGCGCGCCGATCAAGAACATCGAGAACCAGAGCTCGGGAGTCATCCCGATCATGAAGCTGCTGGAAGACTCGTTCTCCTACGCCAACCAGCTCGGCGCACGCCAAGGTGCCGGTGCGGTCTACCTGCACGCGCATCACCCCGACATCTACCGCTTCCTGGACACCAAGCGCGAGAACGCCGACGAGAAGATCCGCATCAAGACCCTCTCGCTGGGTGTGGTGATTCCGGACATCACGTTCGAGCTGGCGAAGAAGAACGAGGACATGTACCTGTTCTCGCCGTATGACGTCGAGCGGGTGTACGGCGTTCCGTTCGCCGACATCTCGGTTACCGAGAAGTACCACGAGATGGTCGACGACGCCCGGATCCGCAAGACCAAGATCAAGGCGCGCGAGTTCTTCCAGACGCTGGCCGAGCTGCAGTTCGAGTCGGGTTACCCGTACATCATGTTCGAGGACACGGTGAACCGGGCCAACCCGATCGAGGGCAAGATCACGCACAGCAACCTGTGCTCGGAGATCCTGCAGGTGTCGACGCCCTCGCTGTTCAACGAGGACCTGTCGTACGCCAAGGTGGGCAAGGACATCTCGTGCAACCTGGGCTCGCTGAACATCGCCAAGGCGATGGATTCGCCGGACTTCGCGCAGACCATCGAGGTGGCCATCCGCGGGTTGACCGCGGTGAGCGACCAGACGCACATCTGGTCGGTGCCGTCGATCGAGCAGGGCAACAACGACTCGCATGCCATCGGCCTCGGGCAGATGAACCTGCACGGATACCTTGCGCGCGAACGGATCTTCTACGGATCCGAAGAGGGCATCGACTTCACCAACATGTACTTCTACACGGTGCTCTACCACGCGCTGCGGGCGTCGAACAAGATCGCCATCGAGCGCGGATCGGCGTTCAAGGGCTTCGAGAAGTCGAAGTACGCATCCGGTGAGTTCTTCGACAAGTACACCGAGCAGGTGTGGGAGCCGGCGACCGAGCGGGTGCGTGAGCTGTTTTCCGAGGCGGGCATTCGCATTCCGACGCAAGAGGATTGGTTGCGGCTCAAGCAGTCTGTGCAGGCTCACGGCATCTACAACCAGAACCTGCAGGCGGTGCCGCCGACGGGATCGATCTCCTACATCAACCACTCGACATCATCTATCCACCCGGTGGCGAGCAAGGTCGAGATCCGCAAGGAAGGCAAGATCGGCCGCGTCTACTACCCGGCGCCCTACATGACCAACGACAACCTGGAGTACTACCAGGACGCGTACGAGATCGGCTACGAGAAGATCATCGACACGTATGCCGCGGCCACTCAGCATGTGGACCAAGGGCTTTCGCTGACCTTGTTCTTCAAGGACACCGCCGACACCCGCGAGGTCAACAAGGCGCAGATCTACGCCTGGCGCAAGGGAATCAAGACGCTGTACTACATCCGCCTTCGCCAGATGGCGTTGGAGGGCACTGAGGTGGAGGGTTGCGTCAGCTGCATGTTGTGAGCTGAGCTAAGTAAAAGTCAGGCCAGGGAGTATTACCCCTGGCCTGACTTTTTCCTGGGTAGACGGCGTAACCGAGAGCCGCCGCGAGGATGGCGAACTTCACCGACGCCGAGACCTGAGCGATGTGCGCGTTCGTTGCGACGTCCCGGTGGTCGAGCACTCGCAGCAGCGCGACGCCCTCGACCGCATCGCCCCCGACCGCGCCCGCGGCCAGGGCTGATAGCCAGGCCGGATGACCCCGGCGTCGACGCCGACGGTCGACGAGCAATGCCAACAGGATTCCGTAGCTCGTCATGTAGCCGAAGTCGAGCCACATCGACCTGCGGGCGGCGCGCATGCCCTCCTCGCCCCACCGGGCCATGATGCCTTCGGCCTTGGCGGCTGAGCCCGCGAGTTCGAACGGGATGATGCCGGGTCCGCCGGTGGCCTGCATCTGACGATCCAACCGGAGCATCACCGCGGAATAGCCCACATAGCCGGCGGTGGCCAGTGCGATCCGGTGCTCACGCACCCACGTTGGACGGTAGGTCATAGAGGGCAGGGTACGGCTCGTCGCATCGACTCAGAACTGAGAGCGAGACTGACGGCGACATCGTCGCCCTCAGTTCTGTATCGACGGCGTTCCACGATGAGTTTCGCGCGCCCGGCCGGTCTAAGTCTCCGACGGCACCCAGCCGGATCCCGCGAAAGCCACGGAGGCACCTATGCACTCAATGCTGTTCGTCAACCTGCCCGTCGCCGACGTCGACCGGTCGCGAAAGTTCTTCTCCGCTCTCGGATACGCGATCAACGAACAGCTCAGTGGGGATAGCGCAGTCACGCTCGTGCTGGGGGACAACCAGTTCGCGATGTTGTTGCAGCGTGACGACTTCGACTCATTGCACCCGCTGGAGACCGCCGACGCGACCAAGGTCAAAGAATGCGTGGTCTGCCTCGGCGTCGACAGTCGGGACGCGGTGGACGCTTTGGTCGATCGAGCGATCGCCGCGGGCGGCACCGATGGGGATTCCGAAGATCACGGGTCCATGTACGGGCGCAGCTACAACGACCTCGACGGCCATTCCTGGCAGATCTTCTGGACCGACGACGTGGCGTGAGGTGTCACCGGGCCTTGTCCGCCTGCAGCGCTTTCAGCCGCCGCTGCTCGGCCAGCACGTTCTGATAGCTCTCGCGTTCGGCGACCAGCCAGTCCGGCTTCTCGGCGAGCAGCGCGTCGATCTGGTCGGTGGTCAGCGCATCGACCACTCCGCCGCGCGCCAGGCCCGCGATCGACACGCCCAGCTTGGCCGCCACCAGGTTCTTCGGGTGTGGCCCGTTCTTGCGGAGATCCTGCAGCCACGGCGGTGGGTCGGCCTGCAGAGCTGCCAGCTCGTCGCGGGTGATCGCATTCGCCTGGAACTCCGCGGGCGTCGCCGGCAGGTACACGTCCAGCTTCTTCGCCGCGGTGGCGGGTTTCATCGACTGCGCGTTCGGCCTGCTCATGGCACGAGCCTATCGGTAGCCTGAGTCGGTGACCCAGTCCTCGCTCACCGTCGGGTACGTGCCCGGAGCGACGCCCGCGAAGTGGGCGCGGACCTGGGCCGAGCGCCATCCCGATGTTCCGCTGACGCTGTGCGCCGTCACCGCGGCGGACGCGGCCGCCGCGGTGCGCGACGGGACCGTCGACGTCGCCTTGCTGCGCCCGTCGGCCGACACCTCGGGACTGTCCGTCATCCCGCTCTATGAGGAGACGACGGTGGCCGTGGTGCCGATCGATCACCTCCTGAGCGCCGCCGACGAGATCACCGCGGCCGATCTCACCGACGAACCGATGCTGTTGCCACTCGACGACGTCGTCGGCTGGGCGGACACTCCGGGCACTGCGATCGATCACCGCCCCGAAACCACCGAGGCTGCAATCGAACTCGCCGCCGCCGGGTTGGGCGTGCTGATCGTCCCGCAGTCGCTGGCCCGGCTGTACCATCGTCGCGACCTCACGTACCGCCCGATCGCCGATGCGCCGACTTGTCCAGTGGCCCTTGCCTTCCCGGCGGGGCAACCGTCGGCATTGGTCGAAGAGTTCACCGGGATCGTGCGGGGGCGCAAACCGAGTTCGTCGCGCGGGCAGGCGCAGCCGACTCCGAAGCGCACCGCGCGGGAGAAGACGCTGGCCAAGCAAGCCGCCCGTGCCGCCGCCGGAAAGGTCGCCCGTAAGCCGGCCGCTACCAAGCGGCGGCGGCCGTAACCGTCGTGTGACGCCGTTTTACCTGGTCAACACATACGCTCCGCGATACTCGAACCATGACCATGCTGACGCATGTTCCGGCCACCACGTCGCCGGCGGAGCTCGCCGACCATCTGCGTCGCGACGGTTACGTGATCGTCGACAACCTGGTTCCGGACTCCTTGATGGACACGATCGACGACGAACTCGCGCCCTACCTCGACGCGACGCCGATGGGCTACAACGCGATGATCGGTCGCAAGACGCGGCGAACCGGTGCGCTGATCGCCCGGTCCCCGGCTTGTCGCACGCTGATCCAGAATCCGTCCATCCTCGGGGTCTGCGAGGATTTCCTCGGCCATGCCAGCGCATTTCAGCTGATGCTCACCCAGGTGATCTCGATCGAGCCGGGCGAAACCGATCAGTCGCTGCACCGCGACCAGAACGCCTTCGACTTCTACCCATTCCCGGACGACTACCACGTGCAGTGCAACACGCTGTGGGCGATGACCGACTACACCGCAGAGATGGGCGCGACCAGGGTGGTGCCGGGCAGTCAGGTGGGCGACAAGAAGCCGACCGACTACGCCGACGACGAATGCGTGCAGGCGGAGATGTCGCGGGGGTCGGTACTGCTCTACTCCGGCAAGATCGTGCACAGCGGTGCCGCCAACCGCAGTGAGAAGGTCCGGCGCGCCATCAACGTGAACTACTGCGTCGGCTGGGTCCGTCAGGAGGAGAACCAATTCCTCTCGGTGCCAATGGAAGTCGCACGCGACCTCGATGACGATCTGCTGAAGCTGATCGGCTATCAGGAGGGCGCGTGGGCGATGGGATATTTCCGCGACTTCGAGGACCCGCTACGGGCGATCCGTGGTGACGACGTCGCTTACGGCTTCGACGCGGCCAAGCTGACCGGCGATGCGGGCGCGGCGTTCGCCGACCAGCTCACCCACAGTGAGTGATATCGCGGTTAACTAGATTTATGTCCGCACTCATGCCGGCCGCGTTTATCGGGCACGGCAGCCCGATGAATGCCCTGGAGCTCAACCGCTACACCTCGGCGTGGCGGGCGTTCGGCCGATCGGTGCAGGCAGCAGCCGGGCGGCCGAGGGCGATCCTCGTCGTGAGTGCGCATTGGTACATCAACGCCACCGCCGTCACCGCGATGGCCGTACCGCGGACCATCCACGATTTCTACGGCTTTCCCACCGAACTCTTCGACGTGCAGTACCCGGCACCGGGTTTGCCGGAGCTTGCCGACGAGATCGCCGACGTCGTGGAGCCGACGTGGGTCGGTGCCGACGTCGACAGCTGGGGGATCGACCACGGCACCTGGTCGGTGCTCGTGCACGCCTTCCCGGAGGCATCGGTGCCGGTCGTGCAATTGGCGATCAACGCCTACAAGCCGCTGGAGTATCACCTCGCGCTGGGAGCCAAGCTGGCCGCGCTACGTGAGCGGGGTGTGCTGATCCTGGGTAGTGGCAACGTGGTTCACAACCTGGCCGGGATGGATCCGACGCTGCAGGACAGGGCTTTTGACTGGGCGCAGCGCTTCGACGATCAGGCCCGCGCGCAGGTGCTGACCGATCCGGCCGACGCGGTGCGGCTGCGCGAGCACCCGGACTACGCGGCCGCGGTGCCGACGCCAGACCACTTTCTGCCGCTGTTGTACTTCGCGGGAGTGGCTGCCGATCACACGGAGAAGGTCGGCGTGCTCACCGATGGCTGCGCCTACGGTTCCCTGTCGATGACGTCGTACACCCTGGGCCTCGACGTCGTGCCCCCAGCGGATGACGACGGTGGCGCCGCCGCGCCGGCCCGCGGCGTTCCGGTTGACGAGTCGAACATCTAGCCGATCTACGCCCGTAGACTTGCTCCGTGATGGAGCTGCGAACGTACACATTGGCTGACGCCGCGGCCCTGGAGGGTTACGTCTCCGAGTTCTGGCCTCGCCACATTCGCACGCTGGCCAAGTACGGCATCATTGTGCACGGCGTGTGGACCGAACCGTCTGTCGCAGAGCCACGCGTCCTCGCGCTCGTCGACTATTCGAGCGGCGACCCGGGCGCCCTGGCGGAGCGTTATGCCACCAGCGAGGACTTCATCGAAGACCACCGGCAATTCGACCCATCGCTCATCGTCGCGACTCACACGCGAACCCTCGAACCCATCGCGGGTTCCCCGCTGCAGTAGCAACCCTCAGCTCCTCGACAGGACGGAGACTTCTCATGACGGCGTCCACGTCACCGACACGTAACGCGGCGGCGACCCGCGAGGCGATTCTGCGCTCGGCGATCGACAACTTCGCCCGCGCCGGCTATGACGGCGTGGGAGTGCGTCAGATCGCTCACGACGCCGGCGTCACCGCCATGCTGGTGAACAGATATTTCGGTTCGAAGGAGGGATTGTTCACCGAGGCCGTCGAAACTGCCTTCGCCACACCAGTGTTCATCGGTGAGCAGTCTGACGACCTGATCGGTGACACCGTCAAGGCGTTGGTGGCGAAGAGCGCGCCGCGGGCCGAGGCGCCGCAGCCGTTCCTGATCATGCTGAAGTCCGCGTCGAATCCGGTCGCCGTGGCGATCGTGCGGAAGGCCATCGAACGCCACGTCGGCGCACGCCTGGCCCGGCAACTCGACTCGGCTGATCGCGAGCTTCGCAGCGAGATGCTGCTCGCGGTCATCAGTGGATTGCTCATGATGCGCGGTCTGATCGGAACCCGCGCGCTGCGCACCAGCAAGTCTGCGGAGCTGGAGAAGCTGGTCGAGCCGGTAATCGCCGCGCTGATCGAAGGTTAGCAAGCCCAAACCGCGACGCCGGGAATCAACCAGCGTAAGTCTACGTTCGTATACATCGGAAGGTATACAGGTGTAGACAAGGAGGCCGCGGTGGAACTGGGATTGGCCCACAAGCGGGCGCTGGTGACCGGCTCGAGCGCCGGCCTCGGCCGCGCGATCGCCGAGATGCTTGCTGCCGAGGGCGTGTCCGTTGTGGTGCACGGGCGCGACGCCGATCGAACCGACGCCGTGGTGGCCGCCATCCGTGCGAACCACGGCGATGCCGACGCCGTACTCGGTGATCTTTCGACCGACGAGGGCGCTGCCGCGGTCGCGCAAGCGGCGGGGGACATCGACATCCTGGTCAACAATGCCGGCTACTACGACGCCGCATCGTGGGCGGACCTCCCGACCGACGAGTGGACCCGCATCCACCAGAGCAACGTCGTATCCGTCGTGCGGATGATCGGTCACGTGGTACCCGGCATGCGGAGACGGGGCTGGGGCAGGGTGATCCAGATCGGCGGCGGTCTGGCCGTTCAACCGGTCGCGGAACAGCCTCACTACAGTGCCACTCTGGCCGCTCGGCACAACCTGACCGTGTCACTCGCGCGGGAGTTGTCCGGCACCGGCGTCACAGCCAACATCGTCGCCCCGGGCGCGATCCTCACCGACAGCACCCGAGACATGGTGTTGCAGGCTGCGGCCACCAACGGCTGGGGACCCACCTGGCCGGACATCGAAAAAGCAGCAGCGACAACGTGGTTCCCCAACGACATCGGCCGACTTGGACGGCCTGAGGAGATCGCGGCGGCGGTGTGCTTCCTCGCCAGTATGCATGCCGGATACATCAGCGGTGCCGACCTTCGCGTCGACGGCGGCACCATCCGCAACGTCAGCTGAACCCCACCACTGCAACGAAAGGTCATCGTCATGTCGCACGTCATACTCATCTCCGGAGCATCTCGCGGGCTCGGGCGCGCCATCACCGAGGCGGCTCTGAGCACCGGGCATCGCGTCGTCGCGGGCGTTCGTTCCACAACGTCGCTCGACGACCTCGCGGATCGGGAACCCGAGCGCCTGGCCGTCGTCGAACTGGACGTCACCGACGACGAGCAGGTCCGCGCGGCCGTGGACACCGCGATCCAACGGTGGGGGCGCCTCGACGTTCTGGTCAACAATGCCGGATACGCCAACATGGCTGCCGCCGAAGACGTCGATTTCGACGACTTTCGCGCACAGGTCGAGGCGAACTTCTTCGGCGTCGTCCGGCTCACACAGGCCGTGCTGCCCGTCATGCGTCGACAGCACACGGGCCACATCATTCAAATCTCCTCCGTCGGCGGTCGATTGGCGCGACCTGGGCTGGCCGCCTATCAGTCGGCCAAGTGGGCTGTCACCGGTTACTCCGGGGTCCTCGCCCAGGAGGTCGCCCCGCTCGGCATCAAGGTGACCGTTCTGGAACCGGGGGGAATGCGCACCGATTGGGCCGGCTCGTCGATGCGCATCGCACCAGTCCGCCCCGAGTACGAAGCAACCGTGGGCGCTGCCGCCGAGCTGAGCCAGTCCGCGAATCTCGGCGCCAGCGATCCGGCGAAAGTCGCTGCGCTGCTTCTCGATATCGTCGACATGGACGCGCCGCCCGCTCGATTGCTGGTCGGCCCCGACGCCTACCGTTATGCCACCGCTGCCGGTCGTGATCTGCTTGCCGCCGACGAACGCTACGAGGCGCTGAGTATCTCGACGGCAGCCGACGACGCCACGGCCGATCAGCTCAACCCGCTTGGCGCCTAGCCGATCAGGTCTGACCAGAACGGCACCGTCGACGCCGACTTCCGCGACGGATCAGGATTGACGTAGTCGAATACGTCTGCGGCGCAACAACTCACGTCGGTCTGATAGATCGACAGCACCGGGTGCCCGGACGTGCCGCGCCCCGCGGGCAGGTAGTGGTTGGCGTGCAGCGGTACCAGCTGCGGCACCCGCGCCAGGTGGTAGTTCGCACTGCGCAACGCGTCCTTCATCCGGGCCGGCCGCACACCCCAGTCGGAACCCCAGAAGTCCTGCCATTCGACAGCGAACAGGATGCCGTCGACGGGCAGCCGCAATCGTTGGTGCAGGCTCCGGCGCCGCGCCGAACGCCAGTCCGGCCACGAATCTCCAACGGGCAGACCAGAAGACAGAAACGCTCGATGGTCGTCGGCGAACTCGAAGCCGAACTCGCCTTCGATCCGTGCCAGCTCCTCGTCGCTGAGGCCGACCGCCTTCGTCGCCATGCGCTCAGTACTTGTGCTGCGGCCCTTGGGCTTTCTTGTACAGCGCCTTGAGCATCGCGTCCCGGAAGGTGGCGTTGTCAATCAGCTTGATCCCGGCGTTGGCCACCTGCGGGTATCCCAGCAGCTTGTGGAAGTAGCGTCCCCGCTTGTACTCCCGTCCCCATGCGGCTTCCATGCGCTGCCCGTAGTTGGTGAAGTCGTCGGGCCCGCCGTTCTGCAGCGCCGCGATCGCGCACTCGCCTGCGGCCAGACCGGACTCCAAGGCCTTGGAGATGCCCGCGCCTGAGGCGGGCTTGCCGGCGCCCAGCGAGTCGCCGGTGAACAGAACACCCGGCCGCCACGGGGGCCAGGCCGTGAACCCCATCGGCAGTCGCCAGGCCCGAACGCTCTTGTTCTTCTTGAGCTCCTCGATCGGCGGCAGTTCCCACTCGGGTGGGAGGGTGCGCAGGAAGTCGCCGAGGAATTGCGTGGCGTTGATCGACTGCCAGTTCTTGTAGCTGTTGACGTAGCCGAGGCCGATGTTGAACACCCCGTTGCCCATCGGGAACACCCAGCCGTACCCGGGCAGCTGATCGCCCTGGAACGCCAGCTTCAAATAGATGTCGAGGCTGTCCGAGTCGGGACGGTTGGCCGGCATCTCGGAGCGGATCGCGATCGCCGAGTAGCCGTTGTATTCCGAATCGATCTTCAGCGCCCGCTTGATCGGGGAGTAGGCACCGTCGGCGGCGATCACCGCGTCGCCGAGCACCTTCTCACCGCTCTTGAGCACCACACCGACCACTCGGCCGTTGGCGTCGAGCTCTGGTCCGGCCACCTCGGCACCTTGGCGCACCGTCGCGCCTGCCGATTCGGCGTGCTTGAGCAGCAATGTGTCGAGGTGCTCGCGACTGACGGTGTGGCCGTGGTCGGGCATCCCCGGACGCTTGGGGAACGACAACTCCCACTGCGACGGACTGAAGACCGTCACGCGGTTGACCCGATGGAACGTGTTGACCTCGTCGGCCAGGCCCATCTTCTGCAGGTAGCTCACGGCGCGGGCGGTCAGGCCGTCACCGCAGGGCTTGGCCCGCGGGAACTGGGCTTTGTCCAGCACGACCACCCGTGCGCCGGTCTGCGCGGCCTGCCACGCGGCCGCGGATCCTGATGGCCCTCCGCCTGCTACCACCAGGTCGAATCGCTCGGTCACTACGTCTCGTCTCGGTTCGATTATCGGATGCGACGATGCTATCGGAGAACGCCCTGCCGCTCTGCCCGGCGATGGCCTGCGTCAGACCGATGTAATAGTCGTCACGCAAGGTCGGCCCTGGTCAGCCGACACTGCAGGTACAGTTCTTGACGTGCGTAAAGTCTCCAGATCGCGGTCGGGGTCCGAGCCCGGCAAGGTCGACGCGCGCAGTGAGCGCTGGCGGGAGCACCGCAAGAAGGTCCGTGCCGAGATCGTCGACGCCGCGTTCCGGTCGATCGACAAGCACGGCCCCGAGGTGAGCCTGCGTGAGATCGCCGAAGAGGCCGGCACCGCCAAGCCGAAGATCTACCGGCACTTCACCGACAAGTCAGACCTGTTCCAGGCGATCGGCAAGCGGCTGCGCGACATGCTCTGGAGTGCGATTTTCTCCAACATCGACGCCGCCACGGACCCGACCCGGGAGGTCGTCCGCCGTGGGGTGGCCGAGTACGTCAACCTGGTCGAGCAGCACCCCAATGTGCTGCGGTTCATGCTCCAGGGGCGCTTTCCCGAGCAGTCCGAGTCCACGCAGCGCGCACTCAACGAGGGGCGCGAGATCACGATGGCATTCGCCGACACGTTCAACAACGAGCTCAGTGGCATGCAGCTCGATCCCGCTGCGCTACAACTGGCTGCGGCGGCTGCGTTCGGCGCGTGCTCGGCGGCCACCGACTGGTGGCTGGGCCCCGATCCGGACAGCCCGCGCCGGATGCCGACGGACGAGTTCATCAATCACCTGACCACGATCATGCTCGGAACGGTCAACGGCACCGCGGACTTGCTGGGCGTCAATCTTGATCCCGACCGCCCGATTCACGACGCCATGCAGCGCCGTGTCGCTGCCGGCTGAGCCCGAACACACCTAGGCGATACCGCCGGTATTGGGTATTTTGGTCGCATGACCGTTGTTGAGCCTGCCGTCGCCGACGCCACCACCGAACCCGTCCACACCCGGGCGCTGGTCATCGGCACCGGCTTCTCCGGGCTGGGGATGGGAATCGAGCTGCAGCGCCGCGGCGTCGACTTCCTGATTTTGGAGAAGGCCGACGACGTCGGTGGCACCTGGCGCGACAACAGCTACCCGGGCTGCGCCTGCGACATCCCGGCGCACCTCTACTCCTTCTCCTTCGAACCCAAGCCGGACTGGACCTACATGTGGTCGCTGCAGCCGGAGATCCTGGACTACCTCAGGGGTGTGACCGATAAGCACGGTCTGCGCCGCTACATCCATTTCGGCGCCCGCGTCGAACGCGCCCACTGGGACGACGCCGAGTATCGCTGGCACGTCTTCACCGAAGACGGCCGCGAATACGTCGCGCAATTCCTCATCTCCGGGGCCGGTGCGCTGCACATCCCATCCATCCCCGATATCGAGGGCCTGGCCGACTTCGAGGGGGAGGCGTTCCATTCCGCGCAGTGGGATCACGGTGTCGACCTCACCGGCAAACGGGTCGCGGTCGTGGGCACCGGAGCCAGTGCCATCCAGATCGTCCCGGAGATCGTCGACAAGGTCGGCGCACTGCAGCTCTACCAACGCACCCCGGCATGGGTGCTGCCACGGTCCAACAATCCGATCCCGATGTGGATGCGCAACGCGTTCGGCACGGTGCCCGGTACCCGGGCGGCGTTGCGCACCGGCATCTACTGGTTCCAGGAAGCCCTCGGCTTCGCGATGACCAAACGCCCCGAGCTGCTGACGCTGGGGGAGATGGCCGGCAAGTGGAACATCCGCCACCAGGTCAAAGATCGCGACCTTCGGCGTCGGCTGACGCCGAGCTATCGGGTGGGCTGCAAGCGAGTTCTGTTCTCCAACAGGTATTTTCGTGCCATCGCCGAGCCGCGCTCGGAGCTGGTGACCGACCGCATCGCCCGTATCACCCCGCACGGGATCGTCACCGAGGACGGCACCGAACGTCCGGCCGACATCATCGTGTTCGCGACCGGCTTCCACGTCACCGACTCCTACACCTACGTCGGCATCAAGGGCCCCGGCGGCGAGGATCTGGTGGACCGCTGGAACCGCGAGGGCGTGCAGGCGCACCGCGGGATCGCCGTCGCCGACATGCCCAACCTGTTCTTCCTGCTCGGGCCGAACACCGGACTGGGCCACAACTCGGTGGTTTTCATGATCGAGTCGCAGATCCGCTACGTCGGCCAGGCGATCGGTGCCGTCGACAAGGCCGGTGCGCAGGCGCTGGCACCGACCCGCTCGGCCCAGGACGCCTTCAACGCCGAACTGCAGGACGATCTGCAGGGTGCGGTATGGAGCACCGGCGGCTGCAGCAGCTGGTATCTCGACGAGCACGGCAAGAACCGCACGCTGTGGAGCGGCATGACGTGGCAGTACTGGTTGTCCACCCGTTCGCTGAAGCGCTCGGAATACCGCTTCTCCGGGGTGCGATGACCCGACACGCCGAGCCCCGCCTCGACGCGCGTCGGACCTGTGGGTTCGACACCGCCGCAACACAAGTTGTTGTGTTGCGGCGCGTTGTCACACCCCAGGGGTAGTGTTTTGGTCGTCAGCCGGAAACGGGGCAAACAGCGTGGTGAAGTGGGGTTTCGGTGAGCGATGGAACGAAGCTGATCGACCGGGCGACGGCGATCAACTGGAACCGTGTCATTGACGAGAAGGACGCGGAAGTCTGGGATCGCTTGACCGGTAATTTCTGGTTGCCCGAGAAGGTGCCGGTGTCCAACGACATCCCGTCGTGGGGCACGCTGACCGCCGACGAGAAGCAGCTCACCATGCGCGTCTTCACCGGCCTGACACTGTTGGACACCATCCAGAGCACGGTCGGCTCGGTCAGCATGATCCCGGATGCACTCACCCCGCACGAAGAAGCGGTGCTGACCAACATCACGTTCATGGAGTCGGTGCACGCCAAGAGCTACAGCTCGATCTTCTCCACGCTGTGCTCGACCGCCGAGATCGACGAGGCGTTCCGCTGGTCGGAGGAGAACGTCAACCTGCAGCGCAAGGCGCAGATCATCCTCGACTACTACCGCGGTGATGATCCGCTCAAGCGCAAGATCGCCTCGGTCTTCCTCGAAGCGTTCCTGTTCTACTCCGGCTTCTACCTGCCGATGTACTGGTCGAGCCGGGCCAAGCTCACCAACACCGCTGACCTGATCCGGCTGATCATCCGCGACGAGGCCGTGCACGCGTACTACATCGGCTACAAGTTCCAGAAGGGCTATGCGGTCCAGACCGATGAGCGTAAGCAGGACCTCAAGGACTACGCCTACGAGCTGCTTTTCGCGTTGTACGAGAACGAGATTGAGTACACGCAGGATCTCTACGACTCGGTCGGGCTGACCGAGGACGTCAAGAAGTACCTGCGCTACAACGCGAACAAGGCGTTGATGAACATGGGCTTCGAGGCGCTGTTCCCGCGCGACGAGACCGAGGTGAACCCGGCGATCCTGTCGGCGCTGTCGCCGAACGCCGACGAGAACCACGACTTCTTCTCCGGGTCGGGTTCGAGCTATGTCATCGGCAAGGCCGTCGTCACCGAAGACGAGGACTGGAACTTCTAAAGTCCTAGTTTGGCGGGATTTTTGAACAAGGGCGGGCTGAAAGCGGTCCGCCCTTGTTGGCCAATCAGACGGTCGCAGAGCAACTCTTGCCCACATTTCTCTACGCTGTGGAGATGGCAGCCGTCGCCGCATGCGAGACCAAACAGGGCAAGCGGTACCGGGTTCGCTACCGCACACCGGACAACCGCCAGACGAATAAGCGTGGATTCAAGACGAAGCGACGCTGAGGCCCTGTAGCGCGCCTGTAGTGGAATGAAAATGAAAGACGAAGTTATAGCTACTAGAACCGCTGTATCCAAGCCTACTTGATATGGATCTCTTGGCCTCTGAACTGGTAAAACGCTCACAACGATGTTGAAAACCACTGCTGCAGAGCCCAATAACCATGTAGTTTCACTCCAAGTTGCCATCCTCGGTTCAAGTGGGAACGCGAAATCGTCTGACATCGAGACGCTTTGGGTCAGTCAGAGCCCGGATGGTCGGTGGTGATACCTATGGACGCTGACGCGGTGTACGACGTCCGATACACCTACGTCGAGTTGTGCGCCGCGATGGAGGCGGAGGCGGCGACACTGCCGCCGGAAGCCTGGCGATCGGGCGAGTGGAACCTCAATGAGACACGATTGACGCCGAGCAGGTGGGAACCGACCTATAACACGTGGACATCTGGAATGTTCATTCTGGGGCGCCGTGTCGATACATTTGCTGTTGATCTTGGCGCAGCCTATGTAACGTCGTTGAACGGCCGGACGACATAGGAACCGCCTTGGTGGGAAACTAGCAACCCAAAGAGGCTGACGAGGGGGGACATTGAGCGAAACCAACGAGGGCGCTCAATCTCGCCGTCGCCCGTTGGCGGGGGTGGCAGATGAGGAATAGGCGTCTACGCCGGAGGAGCACTGGTTCGACGGGAGGACGCCCAGTAGGGTCTGTCGTCGCAGGCGCAACCTTGCTCCTTTCATCAGTCGTGGCGCTGACTACAGCGTTCGCCACTACTGCTCGGGCCGATGATTACTACTGGCCGAGCCCTGAGGCGTACGCGATGGAACATGACAAAAAGATCTGTAACACCGTCGCGGAGACGCCTACTGCGCACGAAATTTGGGCAATTGTCTCGATCGTCATGTCGCAGACGAACCTGAACTATAAGCAGACGCAAAGGGCAATCGGTTACGCGATAAAGGCGTCATGTCCAAGCTACTTTCCCGTATTCATCGACTATCTGAAGAAATATCCTTAGTGTCGACTTTCAAGAACGCCCCTAGTCTCTATGCGGTGATCTTGGCCGTCGCCAAGTAGCGCCGCCGCACAGGCACCAACGCTGGTGCCAGACGCGACGATGAACTGGTACACCGAGGGGAAATGTTGCGAAACATCTTGAGGCAGGGATGCCTCGCTGCTATCAGCTTCAGCGCGTTGCTGCCTGCTGTTCTTGGGTCAACTGCACAGGCCGAACCAACCAGTTGCGACCCGTATTCTCCGACAGGTCCGGCGTGCCCTAGCCGCCCGACGGGAAATTGCGACCCGTATTCATCGAACGGGTTTCTCGGGTGCCTTGGAGGTAATTGGCAAGACGAGTCGGCTGGATCGGCTGCAGGTGGTTCGAGCGGACCGCCTACCATAACCAACCCTAAGGACGTGTACGCAGTGACCGTGGCCGACGTATACGCGCTGATTTGCAATGACCTTGACGTAAACGGTGTTTCTGTGGCGAGTGTCGAAGACATCTATCACGTGCTGTATGCCGCGCCATACGGCTACGGAGGCCGCGATGCGGGCACGGCTGTAGCTATGGCGGTCAACACCACATGCCCTCGCCATCAACGCGCCATGGATGAGGCAAAGCGTCAAGCGACCTCATGATCAACACGGACATGGTCACTCCCTAGCATGCGCCCATGGCTCTGAGAATCGGTGAGACCTTCGCCGGATATCGGGTCCTGCGGCTGCTCGGCTCAGGGGGGATGGGCGAGGTCTACTTAGTGCAGCACCCTCGCTTGCCTCGGCAAGAGGCGCTGAAGGTGCTTCGAGCGGACATATCCAGCGACCCCTCCTTCCGGGACCGGTTTATCCGGGAAGCGGACCTCGCGGCAGGCCTACGGCACCCTCACATAGTCGGCGTACACGACCGAGGCGAGCATGAGGGGCAGCTCTGGATCTCCATGGACTACATCGACGGCACCGACCTCGGCCAGCTAGTGGAGCAGCGGTACCCGGCTGGCATGCCCGTCGAACTCGTCGTGCCCATCGTCAGCGCGGTGGCCAGCGCGCTGGACCACGCCCACAAAAAGGGCCTGCTGCACCGGGACGTCAAACCCGCCAACATCGTGGTCGCTGACCTCGACACCGACGACCCGACCATTTCCCTCTCCGACTTCGGCATCGCCCGCCCGCTCGAAGACACCAACGGCCTGACCACGACGAACATGACGGTGGGGACCGTCGCTTACGCAGCGCCCGAGCAACTTATGGGCGAGCCGATGGACGGGCGAGCTGACGAATACGCCCTCGCCGCAACGACGTACAACCTGCTGACCGGCGCACAACTGTTTCCTCACTCCAACCCCGCCGTCGTCATCAGCAGACACCTCAACACGACACCGCCCAACTTGCGTGACTGCCGCCCGGACTGCGCACGCTTAGACGAAGCACTCCAGAAAGCACTCGCCAAGAACCCGGCTGACCGTTATGCGTCCTGTTCCGCGTTCACGCAGGCCTTGAACGCTGCAATGCCTGGACAGGCAGGTGCGTCCGCCAACGCAGCCACTCAAGCGGCAGGCCAACCACGAACACCCGCTTCCGCAATTGGCGGAACCCTAACCAAACCGCCCGTTCGGCGATCTCGGCTTGTCCTTTGCGGAATGGGCGCAATCCTCCTCGTCGTGATCGTGGTCATCGGGGTGCTCTGGCTGCCCGCGCAAACGAACACTTCCGCCGTTTCGTCGAGCACCGCACCGACCACTACGAGCGCGACTACTGCGCCTCCGTTACCCCCTGCGCCTCCTCCTCCGCCGCCGCCGCAGCCGACACAATCTGTGTCGACCCCGGCGCGGCCTACTTACCCTCCCGCCGGAGCCCTGGGCTCAGCCTGTCCGCCACCAGGCGGAGCTATCGGCACAGGCCCCGACGGGGCGATCTACTACTGCTCACGGGTTCAATACACCGACGGATACGAATGGTCCTTGACGCCAGGGGTGATTCCGAACACCAACGTCGCCATGACTCCGTATACCCCGCCGCCGCCGTCGGAGGTGAACCCCCTAGGCCCTGCGCCGATGGTTCCTTGCGAAACTCCCGGCGCAGTCGCACCCGGAACGCTTGGCCTTATGGAATGCAAGCAGATCTTCGCTGGAGGTGGCTGGTTCTGGGGAGTCGCGTCCGGGTGACCTCGTATCTCCATGGCAGGTCGCACGCTGCGGTGAGCGATGCCGTCAACAGTTCCGACGGCGGGTAGCTAGGCCTCACGAAAAGCAGCTAATGCCTGTCTACAGGGAAAAGAGCCCGTACTCGACCACCTCGGATTCTTGCCGCCACGTCGGAGCACTTGACCCGTTGAGCGTCGACATCATGAACGCTGTATTCGCGAATCGCTTGTGGAATCACGCTGACAGATAGCGCCCGTTCGTAACGGGAATTGGCGCGCCGCCCCCCGGCCTCTGCAACGTCTACTTCATTGCCGCAGTCGCTGGTGGGGGCGGGGTAGCGAAAACTAGAAATACGAGAACTCTCGAAGGCACGCAAACGTGGCCGCAGTCGGTACAAGCGTGCAATAGCCAGGGCGCTCCTCGTCGGCGCTCCTGATATTCGAGGACTTGCTGGCCAAGTCGATCATCGAACCTGCTGACGCGCTTGACATGATCAGGGTCGATCAGCCCAGCCAGTACCCTTCCGGCCTCGCCGCCCTTTCCGGCTGTGGTCCGTTCGGATTGACTTGCTGCAATGTTGACGAATTCATAGAGCGCACCTCATCTTTGTTGCTATAACCCTCCCAGCGAGTTCACGGGTAACGGTGTTCACAAATCGAGGGGGTTATGTGGCAGGTAGCCATCGATCGGGGCAGCGGGGCGGGGGTTCGGCGCGTAGCTGCAGGAGGATGAATGATTGGCGTGCCGCCGGTCGCCAGCTGCAGAAAGATTATGGGCCAGCTGCGCGAAGGTTCCTGCTAGCTGCTGCGGCCAAGGCCTTTGTCGGGGGTGAGGGGAATGAGTGATCCTGCTGGCGACGCAGTGAATCCCCTCTCTGAGAGTGCCATATCGGCCGCCGTCGGCGCTGTCACGTCACTCTTTGGGTTAAACCGAATCGGATTTCCCCTTGGGACGTATATTCACTGGGCAATCTACATCGGCTTCAGTGTGGGGATAACGGTGATCGTCACCGTAGTCGCTGGTGCGATTGCGACGGCTTTTCTATTGTCCAGAACAGTTAGAAGAGTGGTCGAGTGTATTTTGACCGCGCTTTTCAGCTTGGTGATCATAACTATATTGGGTTTCTTTAGTGTTCCAACGGCTGTGTCATCGACAACGTCGCCTACTCCGCCAGCAAAAGCGGCGCAACCGCGGAACACGGATATGTGCGACCCTGGCACCAGTGAACTCTTTACTTCAGTTGCGGCCGATCTCGGCGTTCAAGGCCTAGGTGCATCCGGTACAGCACCCTACACTTCCTGCCGTTTCGCGATGGCAGTGCGGGACGCCTACGCACGGCAGTACGCAATGGGCTCTAGCGGCGGGGTTTCAGTGATCAGCCCGACAGTTCCCGGCCTGGGACCAATTCCCATGGACTGTGGGGCGATAGCGGACAATCTCATTAAATGCAATGGTGGCAATAACGCGCATGTTTACATTTTTTGAATTGACGTATGGCTGTTCATAGATCACTCGCTTGTGCCGGGGGCGGCGCAGCTCCGGCAATAGCTCCTCGGTGGAGGCAGGCGACAGCGCGTCGGTGGTGTGGAAGTACTATCGCCGTTCGGGGCTGTCGCGCCGCAGTGGCACGCATTCTTTGAGTTTGCCCCCGGCGATGTCGAAGGTGCCCGCTACCCAGGCCAGCCTGTTCTCCGACATCGCGTAAGTTCCCGGACTCGCGCGGCGCACACTGGTTTCGATGTCGGCCAGCGTGCGCACGGTGAGCTGGCATGGGCCAACACCGCCCCCGAACATTCGTCTCGGAATAGTCGACATTCAAGACACTGGCGAACTCCCGTAGCTGTCTTAAAAACGATGGGTTGCCGAGAAATAGGCGTACTGGACGCCTCCGCCGGGCGAGCTGGAACAAAGGGCTCCTGTATGTGTCTCGAAAACTAGTCTCATAACTGATATTCTCAATACCTGGAATCCGACGGGTTTATGAGACGGGGGTGCAATGGCAGTCATTGGGTACGCGAGGGTCTCGACCGCCGACCAGAACATGGCGCTGCAGCTCGATGCGCTGAAAGATGCCGGGGTTGAGCGTGTGTTCCGCGACCAAGGCGTTAGCGGCTCCACTTCGGACCGTCCCGGCCTCGATGCTTGTCTCGATCACCTCCGCGAAGGCGATGTCCTCACGGTGTGGAAGCTCGACCGTCTCGGACGCAATACCCAGCATGTGCTGACGGTCGTCGATCAACTGACGTCACACGGCATCGGCTTCCGCAGCATCACCGAGGGCCTCCACACCGAGGGCGCGATGGGTAAAGCCATGCTCACCATCATGGCGGCGTTCGCCCAACTCGAACGTGACACGATGATCGAGCGGACCCGCGCCGGTCTCGCAGCGGCTGCCGCCAACGGGCGTAAGGGTGGGCGTCCCCGCAAGGTCGACGACGTCGATGCCGCAAAAGCGCCGGACTTGCGCGACAAGGGCATCGCGGCCACCGACATCGCGAAGATGCTCGGCGTCTCTCGCGCCACGGTGTACCGCTACTTGTCGGAGTTCCCGTCGACCGTCGCGTGAATTACTTCGAAAGACGCGGGGCGCTTGACCAATTCGGGGATGAGGTCGTCATGCACGCGGTTTAGGTAATGGGAGACCGGCGTCCTCGTCAGATGTCGCTGCCGGCACATCTTGGACGTAGTAACTAAAAGCCGCTGAACTCTGAACACTTGCTTCGTCATCGTGTCGCGTAGTAAGACTCTTCCAACCTCTGGAAACCAGGGAACGCCACATGAGCAGCAGCGAATACGACCTGGACTGGTACGACTTGAAGAACAACCGTGTTCTGAAACCGTACGTGCGTGGCGACCTTGAGCGGGAGCGGGAGCGGGAGCGGCGTAAGGCCCGGCATCGCGCACTGTTGAAACAGGGATATTCAATTCGCGAGATTGCCGCGATGGGGACGAGTTTTATGCGTCAGAGAAGGCACCAACGAGACGAGACCATCCGGGACTTGCACGGCCAAGGACGGACGCAGCAGCAGATAGCTGATGAGCTCGGCGTCTCAAAAACCACCGTTAACAACGCCATCCATTACGCGGTTCTGACATACAAGAATGGTTGAACCGATTACCGGCGACGCGCCGCTTCTAAGACTGCCTCGATGTGCGCCTCGGTGGCGCTCCACTGATCCAATTCCTGCTGCCAGTTTTTGCGGATACTCAAACCGAACTCGGGAGCTGACTTCTTGCCTTCATACTCGTGATCGACGAGCGGGCTGACGGGCTCCAACCACGCCGTCGCCGGAATCAAGTACAAGCCCGGCCAGATCTCGTGATCCTGGTCGAAAACCACGACGCCGACAGCTACCCACGGTTTCAACGCGAACGTTGACTTCCTCATGAACACGTAGCTGCCGGGGTGGACGGACTTCACCTGGACCATCGCATGTTGGCCATCACCGACGTCAACAACTAGGTCCACTCCGCGATCGTCGGCGAGAGGCCGGTACACCTGGTAACCGAAGAGCGCGATCCGGCTGGCGAAGAGAAGTTCCCCCGCTGCACCCAAGCCGAGGTGGCCGGGGGCTCGCCCGCCTAGCGCGGGACGCTCTGAAGAATCGGATTCGGCTTCCACGCCTACAACACTTACCGAATCCCAATAGCATCGCGCCATGGCCTCCGCACCATTGACGCCGCGAGCCGTCATCGAGGGCTTCCTGCTGCGCACCCGACGGGTCATGGCGCACAAACTGATTCGTGAGCAGGCGGCGCTGATGGTCAAGCTGCACACCGGCGAGGTAACGATCATGGTTACCGTCAATACCAAGACCGGCGAGGAGAGCCACCGGCTGCAAGTCGAGTACCCGCCCGAGGAGGCGTTGGAGTCTCTGGCGAGCCGTGTGCGCCCATTGATCCTTGCGTCGGAGCCGATCTACTACGGCACGGCGCTCGACGCACTGGAACAACTCGTAGGCACCGACACGCTCGACGATGAGATCGATCTGCAGTGGTGGCGCGACTACTGGCAGGACGTGATCGACGGCAATCTAGCGGCCCAGGCCTACTGGGTCGCCACGCCCAGCGGGACTGTCACCGACCGCAAGTTGATGTACTCCTGGCTCTACGGTGACGTCATCCACGCCAAGTCGCCGAGGTCTCCCGTTATCCGCGACTTGAGCATCGACGAGCGGTACTACGCGGCTGCGCCCGGTATCGCCCGCATCTGCGACCGCGTGATCTACACCCACATCATGCTCATGGGCCTCATCGACAAGGGCCTGCTTACCGTCGATCCCGCCGTGCTCAACGATGCTGTCGTCGTCACCACCACCAAAGTCGACCAGGATGTGACGGTGCGTGTATCCGACGTCGGAGTGCCCATTCCCGATGACCTCACCACCGTCGGTCCTGCCGCACTCGACCCCGAGGTCTGGCGCAACCCGCATCAAGACATCGCCCAATTGCGCAGCGACGCTGACCGATCAGCGATTGCGTCGCAAGCTTTCTCGGTCGATCGCGCAGCTTCGGAGCAGCGCAAGGCACGCCTTGAGTCGTATCTGTCGGCGAATGTCTGGAACCCTGAAGGGGGCTTCGTGTGCAAGTCGGCGAGCGCGTGCCGCTTGTCTGCGGAGAAGGGCGGTGCCAGCTTCTACGAAGCTCAAGGGCACATGGTCGGCCCGTTCTACGACATGCGTGTAGACGGCAATCCGCACCGGGTAGTTGTCCTGCCAATGGAGACCGGGGAACCGAAGCAACATCGAACGGTCGAGCAGCGCACCCAGGACGTACTCGCTTCCGGCAAGCTGACTTTCGGCCAACGGAATCAGCATATGCGGGGAGTTACCTTCGCACTCCGCCTGGCGTTCGGGCTACCGGTCGACGCAGATACCGAGCGTATCCAGCTCGCCGACGGAACAAGCACCCATCTCTTCGACGCATACGCGATGACCAACCTGCTCTTGTGTTCAGCGGTGGATCACGGAACTGCAAAGTCGCGGGCTACCGGCGTCATGCGGAAGTCATGCTCACGGCACTTGCGCGCAAGTCTCGAAATCCTTCAACCAACGCTCGTGATCTCGCAAGGGGCGGGTCTAGACAACACGCTCTTCTCCACCCTCGGGGTCACCAAATCAGTTGCTCCGAATGTCGTGGCCTGCGAGTTCGGCGGAAACCGGTTCGCCTGGGTGTCACTTCGACACCCGTCCCGTGGAAATTGGTCGTCACTGAAGTGCGCTTACTTGCACGAGGTCGTCGTCCCGGCGATCACGAAGGGGCGGATGTTGGCGCTCAGCGGGATGTGAGTACGAACGAAAATTGCAGGCTAATCCACGCCACTCGCCACGGCTTCGCGCACTTGCCGATCTCGATCTTGGGAACAACTACTCACCACGCTGTAACCAAAGCGTCAACGCTTCCTCGATCACGTCATCGGGCTTGATCCCATCGACGGCTGCGGCCCGTTGAACCGCGTCGATCAAATTCAATGGCGCACGACCCCCATATTGGTTCCGCGAATCTTGACTTGGCGTCGGTCGGCCCAGCAGTTCGTTCCACGGCCAGAGCTGCACGACCTCCAGGTACATCGGCGCAGTCAGATGCATCCGCTGACCCTCTGTAAACCACCGCAGCAGTTGGCAGTTGGCAGTGGCGCGCTTTGCGATACCGCCGTTGTGGATCATGTCGTTCCGAACCTTGCCCAGCTCCCCAAGTAGGGGAAATTGGTAGTCACGGTGACTGCAGTCCCACACCTTGGCAAGCTCGAATCGGTAGTGGTCGTTCCATTCGGCGAAGATGAAGCTGATCCACTGAGAACCTTGGATGCGTTGGACCTCGGTACTTCGAGGAGGAGACACTTCACCCCGCATAGCTTGAAGAAGCCCCTGCACCCCTGGTGCTGCCGACTGATACACCTCCTCGATGCTGATAGTGGTGTCACTTGGTGTGCCGACGACACTGACCGGAACGCCAGCCAAGTCGACCCAACGAGCCTGCGGTGGCGGGTATTTGAGTTCTTCGAGGCGGGCGTTCAACTCCGCGTCCGCCAGTTCGACGATCCCCGAGGAACCAAGTAGCGCAGAGAGCATCGACACCTTGAGGGAACGCTTCAACTCTTCGACCAACTCGGTGACCGTGGCGGGTTCGGGATCAGTCAGCAGCGAGCCGAGCGCCTCTTCAGCCGAAGCCATAGTTTCTTCCAATCTGGCCATTGCGCCCCGGACGTCAGGATCGGTCATGACAAGTTCCACGGCTTCGACCAGAGGAGCGATCGCCGCTTCGGCTTCGCTGCCGGTACGCGGGGGTGTAGCGGCGAGGGCGTAAGTGAACGGCATCGTGAAGGCGCTGAACGCGAAACGCCGGTTGTACTCAGCGTTGCGGCTGCCCACTCGAAGGTTGTACTCGATGTTGTCGATGACTTGCGGGATCGTCGCACCGATCATCTCCCGCATGCTTGCCAGGACATCCAGCCACCGTGCGGCGGCCTGAACAGTGGTGGGATACGTGTCAGCCTTGCTGAGACGCCGTACTTCTCGGCAAGGCCAAGGAGTGCTCTGGGTGTGCGGAGCGGCACAGGGTGCATTTGCTCGGCCATCTACCGGCTGATGATCAAGCAGAACTTGTCTGTAGCGGTCTGCGGTGTCGTTCCCGAACTCCATAGTCTCGGCGAAACGGTTGATGCGCGACGCGACCAACGAGTTGAACTCCGCTACCTGAGCGTCTGGGTCGGTCACGGTTCGTCAACTTTGTCGTTCAGGTGCGCAATGTGATGCAGAAAGTCGGCGGTCTCTACCAGTGCATCGAAGGGGAGCACGAGCGTCAACGTCTGCTCCTCGCCACCGCGACGACGAACGCGAATTGGCACGTAATATCCGTTGCTCTCAGGATGGCTGACTACGCGGCTGCTCTGCGAATGCATCGTCAATTTGGTGATCGGTGCCAGCACCAAAAATTCGTCCAACTCAGCCAGCATCGGCCCAACTAGCAGGCGTCGCACGCCGTCGTCCTCGTAGAGGAGCATCCACTCGGTTGCGGGGTCGGAGAGTTTGTCCTTATGGATGTCGCACACGACAAAATCGGTGGGGAAGTCGAATGAACCGTTCTGTTCCTTGAGTCGATGCATCTTGGTCGCCGGGAACTTGCAGCGTTCGACCTGGCATTCAGGTCCCCTGGGCATGACTCGTTCTCCTTCCGGTGGGTCAAACAGCATGACGAGAGCAGGGGTCGCGACTTGTGGACCGTTGCACACGGATCGGCACGCGGTCGACGGATCAACGTTGAGGCCTACCCCCTCGGGGCTTTCTCAAGTGCAAGCTACGCCTTGACCAAGACACCTCGTGCTGATCTGCACCGCCGAACTTGGCCACACGAGGACGAACTGATAACCGCCCACCATCGATGCAGACGGAATGCCGCCCGAGGGACTGACCGTGGGCATGTTCTCCCTGCCGCCGGAGCCAAGAACCTCATGGCCGACGTCGAGGCCTTTAAGACCGACATCGCCGCCATCAGGACGCTGCTGGAGCGTCGGGTGGAAGAGTCATCCGAAGTCGTGGTCAGCCCAGAACGCCTGGCGCGAGCAGCGGTGAGAAGTTGCGAGACGGTGTGTGGGGGCGTCACAGCACGCGGTCTATCGGCAGGCCGCTATTCGCAATCTCTTCGGGCGGGTCCCACCGACACACCAGCGGTTCAGCAGCTCCTGGTGGAGTGGGCAAGGGAAACGCCCTCCTCACTTGCGCTAGAGCGGCCTGTATCGCGGCGTCACACTCCGCCCACGACGGATCTACTCCATCGTGAACAGCGTCATTTCGTTTCTCCACGAGGTCGTCGGTAAAGCTCTTGGGCAGACCATTGCCAAGCTTCTTGAGGAGACTGGCCTTTCCGCCCAGCATCCGGAATTTCTCCGCCAGCGCGTCTCGAATCTTCTCTTCCACAGCATCTAGCCTCGCGTCGACGAGTCTGATCACTGCCAGTTCGGCGGCGGTCGCCGCATCAATGACTGCACGCCGGTACTGACCCACATCCTGGAGCGCCCGTGCATCCCGAAGCAGGGTCCACGCCAGGTCCGGTTCTACTTCGGACAACGACAAGCAAGCCGCGAACAGTTCAGGCGTGAGCCCGTAAACTGGCGGACGCACGGTGAGTTCCGTAGCACCGCCCCGCCATTCCTCGCGGTTGCCCTTGGCGGACACGAGCCAAATCGGGGTGATCGAGCTTTCGTGCCAGGTTGCTCCTCGCAGTCGCGGTGGCTCGTGACCCACGCGAGCGATCCGCTGGCCTGTCGAGATCTCGATCCAGGTTCGAACGTTGTCCCACCACTGCTCCATTGAGTTGCGGATCTCGATGCTGAAAAGGTCGACACCCCATTCTTCGCGTGCAGCAGGAGGCACCGCATCTTCCGGGGGGATCTCGGCACTGAACGCCAGCCGCTTGACGATCGCATGTGCCGAACCCCACGCCGGGTGCTTGTAGTCGGTGCCCCAGTCTTCGCTGGTCTCGACTGGCGTTGCGCGCCAATCCGGGGGCGGCGCTAGGTGGCTAGCTACGTGGTCGGCCTCATCGGCAGGCGGACTCGGCAGCATGACCGTCATGGTGAAGGTGCCGTCGGTGGTCTTGAGGGGCGAGGTGAATGTCTGACCCCGGCTAACCAATTCAGTCGAGGCGATGAAGGGATATTCGAGGTCGTGCCACCACTCGACGGAGCGATACGGGTCGTCAAGCTGCTCGGTCTCTTCGGCCGTCACGCTCTCAAAGTTAAAAGCTATTTGGCATTTTCGGTGCCGGAAACGTCGGCAGCAGCAATTCAGCAAGTGCTCAAGTCCGCACCAACGCCGGTCCGTCCAAGATCGTGCAGTGCGCACCCAGTGCGGGTCCGTCCGTCGGCGGTTCCTCCTTGGGACACGTCAGGCAGTGCCAGATGGTGTGCCCGGCACCGTGACCCCGGCACGGCTGATGGCCGACGAGGACATTGCCGGGCTTCAGCTCGTGGCCGTTGGGGCAGTGCGTCGGCGGTTTGACGATCCACCGATTCCATCCAGCTCGCAACACGTCACCAACCTCGGCCATGCCGTCACGGTAGGACTTCGTTGGTGCGACACGCCCGAAAGTGTCGGCGGCTTGTCCTATGGTCCGTACTGCATACCCACCCAGCCACGCGAAAAGGCCTATGCGATGAACAACCCTCTCTATGGCCGTAAGAAAGTCAAAGCTGGAGATGCCTTCGCCGAGATTCACAAGGGCGAGACGTCAGTTTTGGATTTGCAGGGAGGCTCCCGGAGGCGGGGACGTTGTCATGGTCGATCCCGTCCCATTATGGGCAGTCAGTGGCGGTAAGTCGTCGGTGAGCTTCACCGGAAAGACAGCGGTGGTCGACTTCAACGCATCTGATGGTCAGTTCGCCGCGTCTGCTGATGGGGAGGCCACCTGGACGTATCCCACCGACGAGATGATCACAAAGGTCGTGCCCGTCGGCGAGGGCGACCCGGAGTAAGACCGCAGACACATGAAACACCGCCCCGGCGGGGAGGCCCGAGGCGGTGGAGTCCCGACGCTAATCCCTCAGGCGGTCTGAGGGTATTCACCCCGAGCACGAAGAAGCCCCACCTCGATTGAAGGTGGGGCTTCTCTGCGTTGTCGGGTCAGGAATCGCCGTCTACCTCAGCGCGGGTGTAGATCTCGCCGATACCTGCGGCGGCGCGGTTGATGTGGATACCGGCCCGCTTGGCGGCATCGAGGATGTCGAGGCGGAGGCTCAGGGCATGCTTCCCCTCGTCCCACGTGTCGAGGTCCCCTCCCTTCATCAGCCCCCATGCAGCCTGGCGAGCGAGTTCGGCCAGTTCCGCCTCAGCAGTGCTGTTGCTAGTCACAAGATCCTCCAGTCATCGGTTCCTCAGCGCCTCTGTGGACACTATCCACCGTCCCCGACACGAAGAAGCCCCACCTGGATCACTCCAAGGTGGGGCTTCTCTGCGTTGTCAGATCGGCGCGATCTCGCCGTCGTGCTGCGGGCACAGCTCGTGCGCCGCATAGGTCGCGAAGAGAGTTGCGTGGTACTCAGCGTTCGACTGGCCCGGCCCGTTGTAAGCCTTCAGCACCGCCTTGACTGCCGCGCTCTGGCCGGAATCGAAAGCCTCGCAGACCGGGTACCCGACGTTGAGTGCGTCCTGGGCGCACCCCAGGGCACTCAATCGCGTAGTAGTTCAGCGAACTGATCACCCGTCAACCCGCACGTGGGGACGTATTTATCGGCGACCACGTGAAGGTGCGCAGTGCGGCGCGGCGAGCCTGGTCGTCGACTACCAAACCTCTAGCGCGCTCGCCTAGATGTCCTCGATGAGACTGGCCATCTCCCGCAGAAGCTCGTTCGACGGGATCACGATCGTCAGAGTCTGTTCTCGCCGATCACCGCGCTTGCGTACCTTGAGCGGCAAGTACCAACCGTCATCGCTTGCCTCATCGCTGAACTCGCGATTCGAGCCGGTCCCAATCAACTCGCGTGGAGCCTCCAGCAGGATGTATTCGTCGAGCTTGCGGAGTTGGTCGCCGACGTAAACCTTCCGGTCATCCCGGATCAAGACCCATTCAGTCTCCGGTTTAGCCAACTCGTCCCGGTGGTGATTGCACACGATCACCTCGCCAGGAAGGCTCGCCCACTCGCGATCGGGTGTCAGGTCGTCGATCGTGTACGCGGATGATCCGCACCCCTCGACCATGCACTCTGGCGCTGCCATTACGTCCTCTCATAGGGAAGTCGGATTGCTTCACACTATGACCACCTTGTATTCCCAGGTCCCGCAACCTCAGACTCAGTCCGAACCATCGTCATCGTCGTCGATGCTGTCCGCGCCATACGGGTCCGTGGACTCGTAAAGCACCGAACCAACAAGCCGCTCAATAGCAATGGCTACGGGGCCGAGGCCTTGGCCGATGACGTTCCAGACCGGGAGTACTCGACCAGTGTCAAGACGACCATGCTTGTCGCCGCAGCTTATGACTTGGCCACTCGGCTCAAGACTTGCGCCAGCTCTCGTCCTCGTGGGGTGCGTCGAGACCGTGTTCCTGACGTAGGCGGTAGACGAGCTGGAGCGTGCCCTTGCGCAGCCGTTCGTCCTCCGCCTCTGCCTCTTCCCGCATCTGCCGCGCCTTCTCCACCGCCGAGTCGAGCACCGAGTGGTACTCGTCGAGCTGATCGGCGATAGCCTCCAGCGTCGTGTCCTCGATGAGTGCCCAGTGGTGGTTGTCGTTCTCGCCGATCACGCCGAAGTCCCGCAACGCCAGCCGCTCGTAGGCGTTCACGGGCCGACTGAATCCCACGATGACCGGATAGAGATCCGGGTTTCCGTCGTTGAGCGTGCGGTGACTCTTGAGCGCCTCATCGGGCAGTTGCACGCTGATGATGCGCAACGGTTCGTGTAGGTATGACATGCCGGGGAAGCTACGCCACCCAGCGACACCTCTGTGTGCGTTGTGGCACCGACACAGCCACGAAATTCCACGTCGCTGTTTATCGTCACAACGTGCCGTACCCGGAAACCGTTACACCAGTCAGACGCCACGTGCTCGTGGAATCTGGTTCTTGATCTCTCGATAGGCCATGATCCGTGCCATGACGGCGTTAGCTGACGAGTCTGCTGGAGTGGTTTTCGATGTTGTATTGACTCCGTAAAGCATCGCGCTCAGTTTTCCCTGTAGCTCCGCACGTTGCTCAGCGGTCCGAGCGTCCACTCGTTCAGCATGAAGTGATGCGTCGATGAGCAGAGCTTCTGTCGCGCACTTGTCGATCAGTTCTATGCGATGGATCGCAGGGCGTTCCAAATTGGCAATGGTGGTCATTGCCTCCTCGATGATCTTGCAATCATCGAGGCTAGGCTTGTCCAGAGCCGACAACTCGCTGGAAACCTTGCGAAGGGCGTGTGCTTTCCCGAACTGTTGCGCGATCTCCTGGATATCCGCGCTGAAGTCGACATCACCAAGCCACCCTGCGCGAGCAGCTTCAGATCCATCAATCTGCATGACCGCATTCAGTGCAAATTCGACGAGGGCGGCATAATCCTCGCCGAGGGTGCTGATGCGCCGTTGCTTTGCTTCTCGTGCCCGCGCTTCGCGGTCGCGTTCGGCGTAAGCCGCATACTCTGCACGGCGCTTGTCGCGATTGTTGTAACCCCGCACCGTCAAGCCGATTAGAAGCGCGACCGCCGTGATAACGCCGAGAGTAATCCCAACCTCTTTCGGAACAACCGCGATAACCGCTGCAACTACTACTGCGCCAACAACGAGGCTCGAAATGATCTTCGTTACTGCGTCGTCTGGATCACTGTCATCCATCACGGCCCTTAGCCATCTCTGGTGCGCCCTTTCCTCACCCTGCCGCCCGCCCTTCATAGTCAGCGGAGCTGACTGATATTGCGGTGGCTTACTACTTCGCTGTTCCTATAATTGTGCGATATGGAGCCGGAGTATTGGTTCGTGCGCGACGTGGCGTCGAGGTCGGCGCATCATTGGGATTACATCCGTAACCGCAACACTGTCGCACTGTGCGGGCACCCCTTTTCGGAGATCGCCGCAGAAGGCCCTGACCGTCCGAAGCGGGTGTGTCGAGCATGCCAGGAACTATTGCCCATCTACGAGGCGAAATGGTGGCGAACGGCAGCGGAAGAGGCCAGCGAGTCATTGGAATCGTCGAGGGACAAGGTCGCCAAGCTGCAACAGAAAATCGACAACCAGCGAGCGCAACTGCATCGTGTGCAGACGCAGTTGGCGAGGTTGAAGAAGACCAATCCCTCGAAGGCTCCAACCAAAAAGCGCCGAAGTGATGTGCAGGAGTACTGGGAGAAGGACCGTGCGAAGGATGCGCGGATCGACCAGAGACCGAAGCGAGCATGGCTAGGCAACGCAACGACGGTGCGGAGCGTTACAAGTGGCGGTCTGCCGGGGCACGGCAAGGGCCACTAGTCGCATCGCGCCGGACTCGATCGTCTATATGGATCTCAAACCGACCGGGTGGAACGCCGCCGTGCGCCTCGCGACAGCAGCCGTTCCATCACAAAGCCGTTGGGCGCGTCTGTGGTCTCATCTCATCCGTGCCCACATTTTGCCCACAATAGTGCGGCATCTCCGGGTATCTGGAGGGAACTGCAGATATGAGTTATGCCAGCTCAAAACCTATTTCGGAACACCTACCTGTGGCTAGTGCAGAACCACGACTTCTTCTCCGGGTCGGGTTCGAGCTACGTCATCGGCAAGGCCGTCGTCACCGAAGACGAGGACTGGAACTTCTAGTCCCCGAGCGTCTTACCGCGCGACCTCGCGAACGTTAGAGGCCGCGCGGCAGGACGGGCTCGGCACCCCCGCGTCCCGAATCAGGTCGTCGAGGGTGCCAACGACTGCGACGGCCGCCAGGCGAGCGCACCGGCGACCAAGCCGACGAACGGGATCGCGGCCAAGATGGCGCTCAACGTGGCACTGCCGCCTGTGACCAAGGTGAAGTTCGACAGCACCAACCACAGACTGCCCAGCAACCCGAGCACCGCGAGTGCCGGCGCCAGACGGGTGGTCCATAGTGAGCCCGTGGCGCGCCCGCGCAGGAAGAACGCCAGTACCGCGATCGACGTGGTGAGCATCAGCACCACCATGCCGACAGTGGCGACGCCCGCCATCGAGCCGAAGACGCCGACCAGCGGATCGATCCCGAGAATCGCCAGCACCCCGACGATGGCGGCGGCAGTGACGGTCTGCACCACCGAGGAGAATGCCGGCGACTCGTGGTTGTCGTGCACGCCGGCAAGTCTGGCCGGTAGCAACCCCTTTCCGGCCAGCACGAACTGGTAGCGCGCGATCACGTTGTGGAAGGACAGCACGCAGGCGAACAGACTGGTCAACAGCAGCACGTTGACGATGTCTCGCCCGATCGTGCCCAGCATGTCACCGGCGGTGTCCAGCAGCATATTGCCTTCTCCGGCAAGGGTTTTCTCGGCTGTCGCGGTCACCTGATCGGGCCCGAGGGCGACGACGAACGCCCACACGGTGATGGCGTAGAACGCGCCGATGATGATGACCGCGGCATAGGTGGCGAGCGGGATGGTGCGTTCCGGATCCCGCGCCTCGTCTCGGAATACCGCGGTGGCCTCGAAACCGATGAATCCGGTGAGCGCGAACAGGACTGCGATGCCCAGTGTGCCGTGAGTGAAGACGGCGGGATCGAACGAGCTCAAGGTGACTCCGGCCGGGCTCGGGTTGGCCACCATCACCACGTCAAGGATGACGACGATGCCGATCTCCAGCGCCAGTGCCACTCCGAGCACTTTGGCGCTCAACTCGATATGCCGGTAGCCGAGTACCGCGACGATCGCCAGGACGACGAACGAGTACACCGGCCACGGGATCACCGGCCCGTTGTAGTGCGTGACGGTGTCGTTGATGGCCCAGCCGATGTAGCCGTAGATGCCCACCTGGATCGCGGTGTAGGCGATCAGCGCGACCACCGCGATGCCCTTGCCCATGCGCTCGCCGAGTCCGACTGTCACATAGGAGAAGAACGCCCCGGCCTCGGGTACATACGGTGTCATGGTGACGAACCCGACGCTGAAAACCAGCAGCACCAGCGCGGCGATCACGAATCCCATCGGGGCGCCCGCGCCGTTGCCCAGCCCCATCGCCAACGGCATGTTGCCGCCGATCACCGTCAGTGGGGCGGCCGCCGCGACGACCATGAACACGATGCCGATCGGCCCGAGCCGCCCGGTCAGGCGGCGCCCGTCGGCCTTGGTGGATGTGGTCACGAGATCTCCTGAAGTGTTGGGGCAGTGGGGGATAGCGCATGGCGAAGTAGGTCGTGGTCCAGTGCGTGGACGGTGAAACCGTTGCGGCCGGTCATGGTGGTGGCGGCGACCATGGCATTGACGATGGCCTCCTCCGTTGCCTCGATGGTCATGTCGAACAGGCGGGTCATCAGTTGCGGCGCCACCATCCGCAGTGGGATCTCCGGGCGTGACGTCGCGGTGTCCTCGTCCCACGCATACGGCGGGATCCCGCGGTTGCCGGTCGAGAACGCCAGCATCAGATCCCCGCTGTACTGCTCGCCGGTGCCGCCGAGTCGGCCGACGGCCAGAGCGGAACGTTGGGCCACCCGGGTGCACTGGTGGGGGAGCAACGGGGCGTCGGTGGTGACGATGACGATGATCGAGCCCGACCCGGGTTCGTAGCCGGCGGGGAGTTCGGGAAGCGGCACCTCCGCGGCACCGATCAGCTCGCCGACCGGTACACCGTTGATCCGAAGTCGTTCGCGACGGCCATGATTCGCCTGCACCAGGACCCCGACGGTGTAGCGCCCGGCGACGGTGTCGGTGACCCTGGAGGCGGTACCGATACCGCCTTTGAAGCCGTGGCAGATCATGCCCGTCCCGCCGCCGACGTTGCCCTCGGCGGGTGGCTCACCGCTGGCAGTGTCCAGCGCGGACCGTACGTGGTCGGGACGCACGTGAAAGCCGTTGATGTCGTTGAGCAGTCCGTCGTAGGTTTCGCCCACCACGGGCAACGACCAGTAGGCGCCCTCGCCGCGGGCCCGCACCTGCGCCGCCACCAGTTCGTCGCGAACCACCCCGACGCTGTGCGTGTTGGTCAGGCCGATGGCGGTGGTGAGTTCGCCGGATTCCCGGATCCATTCCAGGCCGGTCAGTTCGCCGCTGCCGTTGAGTCGGTGCGCACCGGCGAATACCGGTTCGGTCCAGATGCGTTCGTGGGGGATGACGACGGTGACGCCGGTGCGCACGGTGTGCGGATCGTCGGAGGTGATGGTGGTGTGCCCCACCTGGACGCCGGCGACGTCGGTGATGGCGTTGTGCGGCCCGGTGGGATGGTCTCCGATTGCTACGCCCAGATCTCTGGCCCGCATTGGTCACGCTCACTTCACCGATAGTTTTTTTCCTGATTGGAAAAGAACTATGCGCCGGTGTGACGCAGCACGCAAGAGGAAGTGCAAAATGGGGTGGATCCACCCGGCCCGACGACAGGAGTGGCGCAGGTATGGCACGGCCGAACCGGCAGGTCGAACGGCGCGGCGACATCATGGATGCCGCCATCGCGCTGATCGAACGTCATGACCTGGCCACCCTCAAGCTCTCCGACGTCGCCTCGGAGCTGGGCCTGACGACCAACGCCGTCCGGTATTACTTCAAGGACATGGCCGAGCTGCTGTCGGAGCTGGCGTTGCGCTCCGACGTCCGGTTCTACGATGACCGACTGCGGTTACGCACCGAGAGCGGCGATCCCTGCCGTCAGCTCGCCCAGACGATCGCCGCCGGTCTGCCCACCGGTCCGGAAGACGCCGAGTGGCGTGCCATCTGGCGGGCGGTACTGGCGGCCGGCTTCGATCTCGACACCCGTCGCGACGTGCAGGGGATCTACCACCGCCAGGTCGGTCTCTACGCCGATCTGCTGGATGCGGGCGCCCGGTCCGGAGCGTTCCGTCTCAGCGACTCGGCCCGCGACATCGCGATGACACTGATGTCCATGGAGGACTACTTCGGTTATCGAATCGTCGCGCGGGATCCAGAGCTGAACCGCGCCACCGCATTTCGGCTCATGCGGAGCTATGCCGAACTCGCCACAGACGCCTCGATCCCGCAGCTGGACTGAGAACGTCAGCCCGCCAGGTTGAATCGTCCCTGGCTGCCGTAGATCGCCAGTGAGAT
Source organism: Mycobacterium sp. SA01 (assembly GCF_041287105.1). NCBI lineage: Bacteria > Bacillati > Actinomycetota > Actinomycetes > Mycobacteriales > Mycobacteriaceae > Mycobacterium > Mycobacterium sp. SA01. The sequence goes on from NZ_JBGGNO010000012.1 coordinate 117,192, forward strand.
CAGCAACGTCACAGACACCAGCACCACCAGTGAGGTCCGGACGGCGTCACCCGTCGCGACGCCGACTCCGGACGGTCCGCCGGATGCGTAGAAGCCAAAATAGGTGTGGATCAACAGGATTGCGATGGCCATCAGGATCGCTTGGGCGAACGACCACATCAGGTCGATCGGGTTCAGGAACGTCGAGAAGTAGTGTTCGTAGAGGCCCGCCGACTGCCCCAGCAGCGTGACGGTGGTGTACTGGCTGGCGAGGAACGACAGGATCACCGCGATCGCATACAGCGGCGCGATCGACACCATGCCGGCCACGATCCTGGTGCTGACTAGGAAAACCATCGACGGGATCGCCATCGCTTCCAGTGCATCGATCTCCTGGTTGACCCGCATCGCCCCCAGCTGCGCAGTGACACCCGCGCCGAAGGTGGCGGCCAACCCGATTCCCGCCACCACGGGTGCCGAGATGCGTACGTTGATGAAGGCGGCCAGGAACCCGGTGAGTGCTTCAATGCCGATGTTGCCCAGCGAGCTGTAGCCCTGCACCGCCAACGTGCCGCCGGTGGCGACGGTGAGGAACCCGACGACGACAAGCGTGCCGCCGATCATCGCCAGGACGCCTGCTCCCATGCTGATCTCGGCGATCAGCCGAACGATTTCAGTGCGGTAGGAGCGCACTGCGGTCGGAATGCCCGCTATCGCTTTGGCGTAGAACAGTGCCTGGTCGCCGATCCTGCCGAGGATGTACCACGGGCGCTCCAACGCGCGGGTCACCCGGGGAAAGACCGTCCTATGGGTCATGTACGTTCCGCTTCACCCGTCCAACGTCCGCGCCGCGGTGGCGCCGCCGTAGGGCCGTTCGTCCCGGTTATCGACGCCCAAAGGCTTCACTCGGGTGGGACCGGTGCTTTGAGCTGGCGATTTGATCACCGATGCTGAGTGCGTGAGCACACCCGAACCGTTCATCACCGCTGGTGTCGACGGAGTCCGCATCGTGGCCGACCGCATCGGTGACCCGCACGCGCCTGCCGTGGTGTTCCTGCACGGTGGTGGCCAGACGCGCCGATCGTGGGGCCGGGCAGCCGCGGCAGTCGCCGCCCGTGGCTGGCAGGCGGTGACCGTCGACCTGCGCGGTCACGGCGAGTCCGACTGGTCGCCCGACGGCGACTACCGGGTGGTCAGCTTCGCCGGCGATGTGCTCGAACTCATGCGCCGGCTGCCGCCGCACCCGGTGCTCGTCGGCGCATCCCTGGGTGGGTTCACCGGAATGCTGCTCGCCGGTGAGATCGCCCCGGAGACGCTGCGCGCCCTCGTCCTGGTCGACATCGTCCCGGACATGGACCCGTCGGGCGCCTCGCGAATCCACCAATTCATGTACGACCGAATGGAATCCGGTTTCGCCTCGCTCGACGAGGTGGCCGACATGATTCAGGAGTACAACCCACACCGCCGGCGGCCCGACGACCTCGACGGCCTTCGCGCCAATCTGCGTCACCGCGACGGCCGCTGGTACTGGCACTGGGATCCGAAGTTCATCGACGGCAGCGCGTCGCGCCCACCCATCGAGGTGACCGAGGTGGATCGGATCAACGCGGCGGTCGCGGCGATCCTGGCGGCAGGCACCCCGATGCTGCTGGTGCGCGGTCAGATGAGCGACCTCGTCACGCAGGAGCGCGCCGACGACTTCCTCGCACGCTTCCCCCAGATCGAGTTCGCGGACGTCGCGGGCGCCGGCCACATGGTCGCGGGCGATCGCAACGATCTGTTCGCCGATGCGGTCGTCCAATTCCTGGGCAAATGCGCCGCCGACCGGTGAACGCGGTATGAACCGGGGGAGAACTGTCCCATCGGTGCTGGCGCGGTCCGAACCTAACCGAGAGACTGAGCGGCGTGACCACTACGTCGCTGTTGAACTCGATCCTGAACTGGCTGCGGGCCGGTTACCCCAACGGGGTGCCCGGACCTGACCGGGTCCCACTGCTGGCCTTGTTGCGCTCGACGCCGCTGACCGAAGAGCAGATCAAAGAGGTCGTCGCCAACATCACCGCCAAGGACTCGCCCGCCCTGGACGGCGGGATCGACGAGGACGAGATCGCGGCGTTCATCAAGGACGTCAGTCACCACGATGCGGGGCCGGAGAACGTCAAGCGGGTGGCGGCCACACTGGCCGCGGCCGGTTGGCCGCTGGCCGGTGTGTCCGAGGACCCCGTCGGCGAGTGACCGCTAAGCGGTCCGCAGCGATTCGGTGTCGATCACGAAGCGGTACCGCACGTCGCTGACGAGCACGCGCTCGTAGGCCTCGTTGATGTAATCCGGCTGGATCAGCTCGATTTCGGGCTCGATGCCCTTCTCGGCGCAGAAGTCCAGCATTTCCTGGGTTTCCGGGATGCCGCCGATCATCGAACCGGACAGGTGGCGGCGCATGCTGACCAGCGGCTGCGCCGGCACGACCATGGGCTGCTCGGGCATGCCCAACTCGACGAGCGTGCCGTCCACCCGCAACGTGCTCAAGTAGGCGCTCAGGTCAAGGTTGGCCGACACGGTGTTCAGGATCAGGTCGAACGAGTTGCGCAGCTTGGTGAAGGTCTCGGGGTCGCTGGTCGCGTAGTACTCGCCGGCTCCCAGCCGCAAGCCGTCTTCCATCTTCTTCAGCGACTGCGACAGCACCGTCACCTCAGCGCCCATCGCAACACCGAGCTTGACGCCCATGTGGCCGAGGCCACCGAGACCGACGACCGCAATTCGCTTGCCCGGACCGGCATTCCAGTGCCGCAGGGGGGAGAAGGTGGTGATGCCCGCGCACATCAGCGGCGCGGCGGCCTCCAGCGACAGGGAATCGGGGATGCGCAGGACGTAGTTCTCGTCGACGACGATGTTGCCGCTATAGCCACCTGCGGTGGGCTGGCCGTCGCGGCCCACCGAGCCGTAGGTGCCGACCATGCCCGAACCCGTGCAGTACTGCTGCAGGCCGGCCTTACAGCTGTCGCATTCGCGGCAGGAGTCGACGAAGCAGCCGACGCCGACCCGGTCGCCGACCTTGTACTTGGTCACATCGGAGCCGACTTCGGTTACCACACCGGCGATTTCGTGGCCGGGTACGAGCGGGTAGCGGACACCGCCCCATTCGCCGCGCACCGTGTGGATGTCGGAATGGCAGATCCCGGCGAAGTGGATGTCGAATTTGACGTCGTGCGGGCCGACGTCGCGGCGGCTGACGGTCGTCTTGGTCAGGGGCTCGGTTGCCGACGTGGCGGCGTAAGCGGTAACTGTGCTCATCGTGTCCTCTTTGATCGCGTTTCAGGCAGCACTGATCGATTCAGCGTTTTGAGTGCAAGTTGGGTCGCAACGTTGCGACCAACAGACATAACCCGGCGGGGCGGGTGCCTAATCCCGACGTGACGAGGTTTACAGCCCGGCGGCGCGAACCCCGCCGTTAAAAGATAACCGCTGATAGCTGACCGCGCCCGCCAGCGTGTACGGGTCGCGGTCGATGATGCTCTGGGCATCCTCGGTGCTGATATCGGCGGTGATCAGGACGCCGCCGGTCCCCGTCTCCAGGCGCCCTGCGAGCAGCAGTCGCCCGGCCTCGACCTCCTCGTTCAGGAACGCCAGGTGGGCCGGCCGGGATTGGTCGACGACGTCGAGCGGCTTCTCATAGGTGATCGTCAGCACGTGGAACACGGGAGTGAACTTACCGCCTGCGGCTAGTTGATCGGTGCGTTGAGCCAGCGCAGGTCGTCGAGGATGCCGCGGGCGGCGACCAGGCCCTGGCCGGTCTGCCACACCTCGTTGTTGACCACGAAGACGCGGTTGTCGCGGTTGGCCGACAGCTTGCGCCACGGTGCGCTGTCCAGGACGGCCGGCGCCCGATCCTTGGCCGCAGGCGAGGCGAAGGACAGGTAGACGATGTCGCCGTCGGCGGCCGACAGGTCCGGGGAACGGTCCAGATCGGCGTCGGAAATTCCGATCTCGACGTACGGCTTGTCGGTAAACCGTTGTGCTGCAGGACGATCCACCCCGACATCGGCCAGTACCGACGCCGGGAAATTCGCCGCGCCGTACACCCGCATCGTGGTGTCGGTGAACTGGACGATGGACGCCTGGAAGTGCGGGGCATCGTTGGCCATGCCCTTCTGCTTGGCCTGTTCGGTGAACCCGCCGATCAGATCCGCCGCGGCCTGGGCTCGTCCGGTTGCCGCCCCGACGGCGCGCACGTTGTCCTGCCAGTTCGCGCCGGGGGCGTCGGTGAACACGGTCGGGGCGATAGCGGTCAGCTGCGGCAGGGACTGTGGCGTCAACGCCTGGGAGCCGAGAATGAGGTCCGGTTTGGCGGCCGCGATCGCGGTGAGGTCCGGCGCGCTGCGGGTGCCGGCTGCGGGCAGGTCGTGGATGACGGTGCCCAGATACGACGGCTGGCTGGTCGACCCGTCGGGCAGGGCGGCCGCCACGATCCGCGTCTGCAGGCCCAGCGCGCACAGTGTGTCGAGCTCGTCACCGGCCAGCACCACGATGCGTTGCGGGTCGGGCGCGGCCGGGTCCAGGCGGGCCGGCTCGGGCGCACAGGAGTCGTCGGGCCTGCGTTGATTGCCCAGCACGCCCGCGCTCGCGATCTTGGTGGTGCTGGTGACAGGCGACGGTGCACCCGGCGCCGCGGTCTTCGGCGGTGTTGTGGAGCACCCGCTGGCCACTGTCATGGCGACCGCGGCCAGCACCGCCCCGGCGGCCACCACGACACCCGCACGCTCACCACCGATCAGCACGACGCCGACCGTAACATCCGCCTGTCGTACGGTCGCTGAGCTGCGGTTGAAGGTGCATCGGTGACAAATACGACAGAATGTAGGACCCACAGCCCATTGGCGGCGACGGGCGGCTAGGATCAACTACACGTTCTCGGCGCGCTAACGATTTTTGGAGGACAGTTGACTGCCGTTGTGCCTTCGCAGGGGGAACTCGAGGCCACTCGACCCGCACCTGCACGGATGGGTCCCAAGGGCAACCTGATCTACAAGCTGGTCACGACGACCGATCACAAGTTGATCGGCATCATGTACTGCGTCGCCTGCTTCGTTTTCTTCTTCATGGGTGGCTTGATGGCGCTGTTCATCCGCGCCGAGCTGGCCGTGCCGGGCTTGCAGTTCTTGTCGAATGAGCAGTACAACCAGCTGTTCACCATGCACGGCACGGCGATGCTGCTGTTCTACGCGACGCCGATCGTGTTCGGCTTCGCCAACCTGGTGCTGCCGCTGCAGATCGGCGCCCCCGACGTCGCGTTCCCGCGGCTGAACGCGCTGTCGTTCTGGCTGTTCGTCTTCGGCGCGATGATCGCGCTGGCCGGGTTCATCACCCCGGGTGGAGCCGCCGACTTCGGCTGGACCGCCTACACCCCGCTCTCGGATGCGATGCACTCACCGGGCGCCGGCGGTGACCTCTGGATCCTTGGCCTGGCCGTCGGTGGTCTCGGCACCATCCTCGGTGGCGTCAACATGATCACCACCGTGGTCTGCATGCGCGCCCCCGGCATGACCATGTTCCGGATGCCGATCTTCACCTGGAACATCTTCGTCACCTCGATCCTGGTGCTGGTGGCGTTCCCGCTGCTGACCGCCGCACTGTTCGGGCTGGCTGCCGACCGCCACCTGGGTGCGCACATCTACGACCCCGCCAACGGCGGCACGATGCTGTTCCAGCATCTGTTCTGGTTCTTCGGGCACCCCGAGGTCTACATCATCGCGCTGCCGTTCTTCGGCATCGTGACCGAGATCTTCCCGGTGTTCTCCCGCAAGCCGGTGTTCGGCTACACCACCCTGATCTACGCGACGATCAGCATCGCGGCGCTGTCGGTGGCGGTGTGGGCACACCACATGTACGTCACCGGTGCGGTCCTGCTGCCGTTCTTCTCCTTCATGACGTTCCTGATCGCGGTGCCCACCGGCATCAAGTTCTTCAACTGGATCGGCACCATGTGGAAGGGCCGGCTGACGTTCGAGACGCCGATGCTGTTCTCGATCGGCTTCCTGGTGACGTTCCTGCTCGGTGGCCTGTCCGGCGTGCTGCTGGCCAGCCCGCCGCTGGACTTCCACGTCAGCGACAGCTACTTCGTGATCGCGCACTTCCACTACGTGCTGTTCGGCACCATCGTGTTCGCGACCTACGCCGGGATCTACTTCTGGTTCCCGAAGATGACCGGCCGCCTGCTCGACGAGCGCCTGGGCAAGGTGCATTTCTGGTTGACGTTCATCGGCTTCCACACCACGTTCCTGGTGCAGCACTGGCTCGGTGACGAGGGCATGCCGCGTCGTTACGCCGACTACCTGCCGTCGGACGGTTTCGAGACGTTGAACATCGTGTCGACCATCGGTGCGTTCATTCTCGGTGTGTCGGTGCTGCCGTTCGTGTGGAACATCTTCAAGAGCTGGCGTTACGGCGAGGTCGTCACAGTCGACGATCCGTGGGGTTACGGCAACTCGCTGGAGTGGGCCACCTCGTGCCCGCCGCCGCGGCACAACTTCACCGAGCTGCCCCGAATCCGTTCGGAGCGCCCGGCATTCGAACTGCACTACCCGCACATGATCGAGCGG
>NZ_JBGGNO010000009.1:0-103740 GCF_041287105.1 Mycobacterium sp. SA01
CAAAAAAGAGTGAATAAAGTTACGGCGGCCATAGCGGCAGGGAAACGCCCGGTCCCATCCCGAACCCGGAAGCTAAGCCTACCAGCGCCGATGATACTACCCAACAGGGTGGAAAAGTAGGACACCGCCGAACACAATTTAAGTCCTGTGCCCCCTAATTTCGATTAGGGGGCACAGGCATTTTTGTATTCGTATATCAGTCGAATAGCGACAGATCGGCCGGCATTCGGCTTTTCTCCAGCGCCAATAGTGCGCGCTTGCGATCAATTCCTCCGCCATATCCGGTCAATCCCCCGGTCGAACCGATAACGCGATGACACGGCACGATGATGCCGATCGGATTTCGGCCATTCGCCAATCCCACCGCACGCGACGCCCCCGGAGATCCGATTTGCATCGCGATTTCTCCATAGGACCGTGTCTCGCCGTACGGAATGGTGCGCAGGGCTGACCAGACTTTGCGTTGGAATTCGGTTCCGCCGAGATCCAGATCGAGGTCGAATTCGGTGAGTTCGCCGGCGAAATAGGCCGCCAGCTGCTCGACGGCGTCGGCGAATATTTCATCGTCAGATTGCGCCCAGTCGGACCGATCCGGCTCGTGCGTCTGGTCCACCATCCGCAAATGCCGCAGGGTCGATCCCGTGCCGGCCAGGGTGAGTGGGCCTACCGGGCTGTCGATTATTCGGTACCGCATGGTCGTCGTCACGGTGTCTCCTTCGGTGGCCAGTGATTCACGGAATGGTCCAGAGTCGTCCACAGGTGCTGTACGGCATAGGACCGCCATGGTCGCCACTGTGCACTGTGTGCGGTCAGCGCCCGCACGTCGGCCGGCAGGCCGAGCTGTTCGGCCGCGAGTCGCACCCCGAGATCGCTGGCCGGAAAGGCGTCGGGATCACCAAGCCCCCGCATCGCGACGATCTCCGCCGTCCACGGTCCGATTCCGGGTAGCGCCAGCAGCTGCTCACGGGCCTGCTGCCAGTCGCAGCCGGGATTGAGTGTCAGCTCGCCGTCGCCCAGGGCCGCGATCAGCGCGGTCACCGAGCGCCGCCGGGCGGCCGGCACGGCAAGGTGCGCCGGGTCGATATCGGCCAGCTGAGCGGTGCTGGGAAACGTGTGCGTCAGCCCCCCGTGCGGATCGGCCGCCGGCGTGCCGTAGGCGGCGACGAGCCGCCCGGCGTGGGTGCGTGCCGCTTTGGTCGACACCTGCTGGCCGAGTACGGCCCGCACCGTCAGTTCTTCTTCGTCGACCGTGCGCGGGATCCGCTGCCCCGGCGCTTTGCTCACCACGGCACTCAGGTCGGCGTCGGCGCCCAGCACATCGAGAACGGCTTCCGGGTCGGCGTCGAGATCCAATAACCGCCGGCAGCGAGCGATCGCCGTGGCGAGGTCGCGAACGTGCTCGAGCACCAGCGTGCACCGGACGTGGTCGGGCTGCGGGGTCAGACTCACCACACCGCAACCCGACGGTAGGCGCAGTGTGCGGCGGAACGCGCCGTCGCGCACCTCTTCACAGCCTGGCACCGCACTGGCCGCCAGGTGCCCGAACACGCCCTCATAGGCGAACGGGGTGCGCACCGGCAGCCGCAGTGACAACGCTTGCCCGTCGGGTGCGCTTGCCGCCCAATCTCGGCGGGCAGCCTTGGCCCGCAATGCCGTCGGCGTGGTGTCGCAGGCGGCTCGCAGGGTGTCGTTGAACTGGCGGATGCTCGCGAAACCCGCTGCGAATGCGATATCGCTGAACGCCATGTCGGTGGTCTCGATGAGCACCCGCGCCGTCTGGACCCGCTGCGCCCGGGCCAGTGCCAGCGGCCCGGCACCGACCTCGGCCTGCAACATTCGCTCCAGCTGGCGGGCGGTATAGCCGACCCGTCTCGCCAGTCCCGTCACGCCTTCGCGGTCTACCGCACCGTCACCGATCAACCGCATCGCCCGGGCCACCGCGTCACCGCGGACGTTCCACTCCGGCGAACCCGGTGAGGCATCCGGACGGCAGCGTTTGCAGGCCCGAAAGCCCGCTCGCTGTGCAGCCGCCGAGCTGGGGTAGAAGCGCACGTTACGGGCCAGCGGCAGCCGCACGGGGCAGCTGGGCCGGCAGTAGATACCGGTGGTCTTGACAGCGGTGACGAACCAACCGTCGAACCGCGAGTCCTTGGACTGAACGGCGCGGTAGCAGCGGTCGAAATCGTCATGCACGTCTTGAACTTTTACACGTCGGCACCGACAGCACTAGCGGAAAACCGACATCGTGGTCGAGCGCTATCAGCCGACCGTCTCGGGTACCGGGCGATCGCCCCAGCCCGATGTACCGATCAGGTCGAAGAAGGTCGGTGACGGTGCCCCGTTGATCAGGTGGTGCAGGTGCGCGGGGAAGGACAGCGGCGGAGCCTTCATCGGATTGGCGCGGGTGTCGGCAGCGATCGCCTCGGCGATGGCATAGCCCAGATCATGACGCGGCCACGCGGCGTGCACCCGCTCGGCGAATCCGGCGGACAGCCGCTTCTTGTCGAACCCGTTGATGTCCAATGCGATTCCGAGATGAGAGATCGCGTGGACCGGTCCGAACCGGTGGGCCAGCCCGACGCTGGTGTGCAGCGCGATCGATTCCCACACCGTACGCACCGCAACGTCGTCGACTCCGTGGTCAGTCAAGAAGCGCGCCGCGGCGTCGGCCCCGTCGACTTCGAAGCGCTGGTCTCCGCTGCCGTACTCGGTCACGCCCAGGTCGTGCAGCAGACAGCTGAGGAAGACCAGCTCGTCGTCGTAATCGACCCCGGCCCGCAAGCCGTCGGCGGCGGCCAGTTCGCGACCGAACAGATAACCGCGGACGCAGTGGTTGGTCAGAAACGCAGGGGAGACTTCGGCCACCAATTGCAGTGCGGCTGAACAGATATCGGAGTCCGGGAAGTCCCAGGCGGCCACGTCGTCGAGGGTCATGCCGCTACCTTGCCCGACCTCGACCCGTCAGTCGAGTGGCCCGAAGGTCCGGTACCCCACAAATCAGGACATCGCGAGACCGGCCACGATGAGCCAGATTGCGACGTAATGGCATGTCGCGGCGGCGGCGGTGAACGCGTGAAAGAACTCGTGATAGCCGAAAGACGCGGGCCACGGGTTGGGCCAGCGCAGCCCGTAAAGCACTGCGCCGATGTTGTACAGCACGCCACCGGCGACGAGGAGGCCGACGACGGTCAATCCGGCGCCGTCGAGAATTGTTCGGGCGAAGGCGATTGCGGCATAGCCGAGCATCAAATACAGCGGCACGCCGATCCACCGCGGCGCCGAGGGCCACAACATCTTGAGTGCAATGCCCGCCGCCGCACCGACACAGACGATGGTCAGCACCCGGGTGGCGGTCTGCGGTGGCATCGCCAGGACGGCGATGGGGAAGTAGGTGCCGACGATGAAGACGAAGATCATCGAGTGGTCCGCGCGCTTCATCCACTTCAACGTCTTCGGTGAACGCCACCGTACGAGGTGGTATGTCGCGCTCACGCCGAACATGGCGACGATGGTGGTGGTGTAAATCGCGGTCACCCAACCCGCATTCGGGGACGCTGCCGCGAAGGCCGCCCGCACCAGCGCTGCACTGGCGACGATGGCGACAACGGCCGAGGACAGATGAATCCAGCCGCGGACCCTGGGCGTGCCGAGTACGTCGGCGATGATCTCGATTCCGGCCGGGGCTGAAGGCAGTGGTGTTGGCGAGGCTTCCTCGAATGTCACGCGGGCACGGCCAGGCGGGTCGGCTCTTCGTGGCCGCGCAGCGTCACCGGGTCGGCCAAGACCCAGTGGGCCCGCTCGGAATCGCCGGCCCGCTCGACGGTCGATGCCGTCACCAGAAGTCGGCTCGCGGTGGACTTCGCGAGCTCGGACAGGCGCGCGGCCTCATTGACCGGTGGGCCGATCACCGTGTATTCGAATCGCTCGTTGGCGCCGACGTTGCCGGCGACGACCTCACCGGCGGCGACGCCGAGGCCGGCTGGGCATTCGGGTACCTCCTGCTCGAGACGCCGCATGATCGTGCGGGCCGCGGCGAGCGCATCGTCTTCGGGATTGTCGAGCGTGACCGGCGCACCGAACACCGCGAGCGTGGCATCGCCTTCGAACTTGTTGAGCAGACCGTTGTGCCGGTTGACCTCTTCGACGATCACGGCGAAGAACCGGTTGAGCAGGTCGACCACCTCGATCGGGGGCAGGGTGCCGACCAATTGCGTGGAGCCGACGATGTCGACGAAAAGCACTGCCACGTGGCGCTCTTCGCCACCGAGCTGCGGCTTCTGCAGCTCGGCGGCTGCGGCGACCTCTCGGCCGACGTGGCGGCCGAACAAGTCGCGCACCCGTTCGCGCTCCCGCAGCCCCGCGACCATCGAGTTGAATCCCCGTTGCAACTCACCGAGTTCGGTGCCGTCGAAGACCACGACGCTGGCCTTGAGATCACCGTCCTCGACGCGTTTGAGCGCCGAGCGCACCACCCGCACGGGAGTCGCGGTGATCCAGGCCAGCACCCACATCAAGGTGAACCCGAACACCAGCGTGGCCGTCGAGGTGATCAGGACGGCCACTTCCAACTGGGTCTTGGTCATGTTGTCCAAGACCAGCGAGATCAGTGCGCTGAGCCCGATGCCGATGACCGGCACGCCCGAGCCCAGCATCCAGACCGTCATCGTGCGGCCCATGATCCCCGGCGCCAGCCGGTGCGGCGGCGGTCCGGCCGCCAGCGCCAATGCCGCGACGGGGCGCAGCGCGAACTCGGTGGCCAGGTAGGCGCCGGTGGAGACCATCACTCCGGCGAAACCCGTAACGAGCAGGATCCGCGGAATGAAGTCGGTGTCGAACAGCCCGTAGAGGACCGTGAAGACGACCGTGCCCACCACCCAGAGCGACAGCTGGGCCAGCGCGACGCGCCACGGGGTGAAGAACGCGTTGCGCTGGTCGACGCGGGTCGGCGCTCGTCCCTCGGCTGCCCACCGGAGGTCTTTGACCGTGCGGGCGGTGATCCACCAGCTGCCGAAGGCGAGCGCGGCGGCCGCATACGCGGGGGCCAAACCAAAGGTGAGCCAAGCCGGCACGTCGGTGAACACACTGGGTACCGGATAGGCCACGCTGACCAACAGGGCCGCGACCACGATGCCGAGGAGGTTCACCGCCAGCAGCGATACCGTGACCAGCGTCTGGATCCGGACCCGGCGGCGGGCCGGACTCTCGTTGACCCGCCCCAGGATCAACGAGCCGTAGGCCGGTGGGCCGGCCAACCGGCCGCTCTGCCGGGTCACCCGTTCCAGAACCCGGCCCAAGCGCTGCGCGAGGCTCGGAGGGGACGTCATGGTGGTGTCAGCCTAATTCGCCGGAGGGCGCAGACCCTAAGCTTGTGCAGTGCGCCTCGTGATCGCCCAATGCACCGTCGACTACCTCGGTCGTCTCACCGCCCACCTGCCCTCGGCTCGTCGGCTGCTGCTGATCAAGGCCGACGGCTCAGTCAGCATCCATGCCGACGACCGGGCCTACAAGCCGCTGAACTGGATGAGCCCGCCGTGCTGGCTGACCGAGGAGGCCAAGGATGACTCGTTGCCGGTGTGGGTGGTGGAGAACAAGGCCGGCGAACAGTTGCGGATCACGATCGAAAGCGTCGAGCACGACTCCAGCCACGAGCTCGGGATCGATCCCGGACTGGTGAAGGACGGTGTCGAAGCGCACCTGCAGAAGCTGCTGGCCGAGCACATCGAGCTGCTGGGCGACGGCTACACCCTGGTCCGCCGGGAGTTCATGACCGCCATCGGCCCGGTGGACATCCTCTGCCGCGATGACGAGGGCCGCACGGTCGCGGTGGAGATCAAGCGCCGCGGTGAGATCGACGGTGTGGAGCAGCTGACGCGCTACCTGGAGTTGCTCAACCGGGACAGTCTGCTGGCGCCGGTGACCGGAGTGTTCGCCGCCCAGCAGATCAAGCCGCAAGCCAGAACGCTGGCCACCGATCGCGGAATTCGTTGCCTGACTTTAGATTACGACGTCATGCGGGGGATGGATAGCGACGAGTTCCGGCTTTTCTGATGCCGCGTCGCCGGCCACCTCGCCCTAAAGGCAGCGGTGTTCCGCCGCTACCCCTGCAGCGCCGCGTCGAGTCGGGCGCCGACGGATTCGACTACGAAGTGCGATCGATACCGGCTGCGCGAGCGGTCAAGACCTACCGCTGCCCCGGCTGCGATCACGAAATCCGTTCAGGGGTGGCGCATGTCGCGGTGTGGCGCGCGGACGATGGTGACGCTGCGCTGGAGGATCGACGGCACTGGCACACCGCCTGCTGGGCGAACCGCGCCAACCGCGGGCCGACCCGGAAGTGGTCGTGAAACCTAGTGAGATGAAGCCGGCTCGACGAGTTCCACCAGGACGCCACCAGCGTCCTTCGGGTGGATGAAGTTGATCCGTGAGTTCGCGGTTCCGCGGCGCGGTGCGTCGTAGATCAACCGGACACCCTGGTTGCGCAGCTGTTCGGAGATGGCGTCCAGGTCGCTGACCCGGTAGGCCATCTGCTGGATGCCGGGGCCGCGCTTGTCGATGAACTTGGCGATCGTCGAGGTCTCATCCAACGGCGCCATCAACTGGATCTGGGCGCAATCGGGGGCCGCGTTCTTCAGCGACAACATGGCCTCACGAATGCCCTGGTCGGTGTTGATTTCCTCGTGCACCAGGATCATTCCGAGGTGCTCGTGGTACCACTGGATGGCCGCATCGAGATCCGGCACCGCGATGCCGACATGGTCTACGGCCGTGACGAGCGCACTGGCCAGAACTGGACGGGCGTCAACTTGCTCAGCGGTCATAACGCAAAGGTAACCTAACCACATCGGATTCAACACTGGGGGATCCGTGGATAGCCGCATCGGGGCGGCGTGAAACGCTCTTGGAGGTAGGTATGACGACGTCGGTGATCGTTGCTGGAGCACGGACTCCCATCGGCAAACTGATGGGTTCACTCAAAGATTTTTCCGGCAGCGATCTGGGCGCGTTGGCAATCAAGGGCGCGCTGGAGAAGGCCGGAGTCCCGGCGTCGCTGGTCGACTACGTGATCATGGGCCAGGTGCTGACCGCCGGCGCCGGCCAGATGCCGGCCCGCCAGGCCGCCGTGGCTGCCGGTATCGGGTGGGATGTGCCTGCCCTGAGCATCAACAAGATGTGCCTGTCCGGGATCGATTCGATCGCCCTGGCCGATCAGCTGATCCGTGCCGGTGAATTCGAGGTCGTGGTCGCCGGCGGCCAGGAGTCGATGACCAAGGCCCCGCACCTGCTGATCAACAGCCGCGAGGGCTACAAGTACGGCGACGTCACGGTGCTCGACTCGATGGCGTACGACGGCCTGCACGACGTTTTCACCGACCAGCCGATGGGTGCGCTCACCGAGCAGCGCAACGACACCGACAAGTTCACCCGCCAAGAGCAGGACGAGTTCGCCGCCACCTCGCATCAGAAGGCGGCCGCGGCCTGGAAGGACGGCGTGTTCGCCGACGAGGTCGTGCCGGTGAAGATCCCACAGCGCAAGGGCGACCCGATCGAGTTCAGCGAGGACGAGGGCATCCGCGCCAACACCACGGCCGAATCGCTGTCCGGACTCAAGCCCGCGTTCCGCAAGGACGGCACGATCACGGCGGGTTCGGCCTCCCAAATCTCTGACGGCGGCTGCGCCGTCGTGGTGATGAGCAAGGCCAAGGCCCAGGAGCTCGGGCTGAGCTGGCTGTGTGAGATCGGTGCCCACGGTGTGGTCGCCGGCCCGGACTCCACACTGCAGTCGCAGCCGGCCAATGCGATCAAGAAGGCCATCTCTCGCGAGGGCATCACGCTCGACGACCTGGACGTTATCGAGATCAACGAGGCGTTCTCCGCCGTCGCGCTGGCCTCGACCAAGGAACTGGGCGTGGATCCCGAGCGGGTCAACCGCAACGGCGGCGCGATCGCGGTCGGCCACCCGATCGGTATGTCGGGTGCGCGGATCACGCTGCACGCGGCGCTGGAGCTCTCGCGGCGCGGATCGGGCTACGCGGTGGCCGCGCTCTGCGGAGCGGGCGGCCAGGGCGACGCGCTGGTCCTGCGGGCGGGGTAACTCGCCGGGTAACCAGCACGGTCAACGACGAGGCGTAGTAGCTGGCGCGCCGCTGCGGCACAATGGCTGCATGACGAGCACCTTTGACATCCGAAGCACGGCCGGCCGATTCCGGTTGGTGGCGCTGGCCGAAGCGGTGACGTGGGTCGGACTGCTGGTCGGGATGTACTTCAAGTACCTGGGCAGTCCGCGCACCGAGATCGGCGTCAAGGTTTTCGGCATGGCCCACGGGCTGGTGTTCATCGCGTTTGTGATCACTGCTCTCATGGCCGGCATCGCCTACAAGTGGGGCGTCCTGACGTGGTTGCTGGCGTTGCTGGGCAGCATCGTGCCCCTCGCCAGTGTGATTTTCCTCATATGGGCTGATCGGACAGAGAAATTGGGACCGGCAGCAGCTCCTGCTGCGTCTGGTCAGCCACTCGATTCGGCGCCGTCGACGACGTGACAGACTTGGGAACGTGACGCGTCCACGCCCCCAGATCGGTCCGGCCCTGGCCGCCGGCGCCGTCGACCTGTCCGGCCTCAAGCAGCGAGCTCAGCAGCCCGCGGACGCTGCGACCGCCCCCAGCGGCGGTGTCGAGGTCACCGAGGCCAATTTCGAAGCTGAAGTCCTGGTCCGCTCCGGCCAGCTGCCGGTCGTCGTGGTGCTGTGGTCGCCGCGCAGCGACGCCTCGGTGCAATTGGGTGAAGTGCTCGCCGCGCTGGCCGCCGACGACAACGGAAAGTGGTCGTTGGCGACGGTCAACGTCGACGTGGTCCCGCGGGTCGCCCAGATGTTCGGCATCGAAGCGGTGCCGACCGTGGTGGCCTTGGCCGGCGGGCAGCCGCTGGCCAGCTTCCAGGGCATGCAACCGCCCGAGCAGTTGCGGCGGTGGGTCGATTCGTTGCTGCAGGCGACCGCTGGAAAGCTCTCCGGCTCAGGCGATTCCGAGGAAGGGGCAGCCGTCGACCCGGCCTTGGAGCAGGCACGCGAATTGTTGGAGTCCGGCGATTTCGCGGCCGCGGCCGCGGCTTACCAGGCCATTCTCGACGCCGATCCGCAGCACGCCGAAGCCAAGGGTGCGTTGCGGCAGATGACCTTCCTGCAGCGCGCCACCGAGCAGCGCCCCGACGCGGTGGCCGTAGCTGATGCCGCTCCCGACGACATCGAGGCGGCCTTTGCCGCCGCCGACGTGCAGATCCTGAATCAGGACGTCGTCCCCGCCTTCGATCGCCTGATCGCGCTGGTCCGCAAGACTTCCGACGATGAGCGCACCAAGGTGCGCACCCGCCTGATCGAACTGTTCGAACTGTTCGATCCCGCCGACCCCGATGTCATCACTGGCCGGCGCAACCTGGCCAACGCGCTCTACTAGCCGGCGGCCGGCGCGGGTTCCAGCCAGATCGCCGAGTTCGGCGGCAGCACCAGCGTCGCCGATGCCGGCCGGCCGTGCCAGGGTTCATCGGTGGCCTCGACCGCGCCGAAGTTGCCCGCCCCCGCACCGTTGTAGACCGTCGCGTCGCTGTTGAGCACCTCGCGCCAGGTGCCGGTGTGCGGCAGCCCAAGCCGATAACGGCTGTGCTCCGCGCCGGAGAAGTTGAACACGCACGCCAGCACCGAGCCGTCGCTGCCGTATCGCAAAAAGCTCAGCACGTTGTTGGCCGAGTCGTTGGCGTCGATCCAGGAGTAGCCCTCCGGCTTGGTGTCCTGGCTCCACAACGACGGGCGGCCGCGGTAGAGCTCGTTGAGATCGGCGACGAAACGCTGGATCCCGGTGGAGTAGCTGTTCTCGTCGAGCTGGTACCAGTCGACCCCGCGTTCCTCGGACCATTCCGCGCGCTGACCGAATTCCTGGCCCATGAACAACAGCTGCTTACCGGGGTGGGCCCACTGGTAGGCCAGCAGGCTGCGCAGCCCGGCCGCCTTGACGTGGTCGTTGCCCGGCATCCGGCCCCACAGCGTGCCCTTGCCGTGCACCACCTCGTCGTGGCTGATCGGCAACACGAAGTTCTCGCTGAACGCATAGAGCAACGAGAACGTCAGCTCGCCGTGGTGGTAGGTGCGGTAGATCGGATCCCGGCTGATGTAATCCAGGGTGTCGTGCATCCAGCCCATGTTCCACTTCATCGAAAAGCCAAGTCCGCCAAGGTTGGTGGCCCGGGTAACGCCCGGCCATGAGGTGGACTCCTCGGCGATCGTGACGATGCCGGGGTGGCTCTTGTGGACGGTGGCGTTCATCTCCTGCAGGAACTGCACCGCCTCGAGGTTCTCCCGGCCGCCGTAGATGTTGGGCGTCCAGCCGCCGTCGGGCCGCGAATAGTCCAGGTAGAGCATGGATGCGACGGCATCCACCCGCAGGCCGTCGATGTGGAACTCCTGCAACCAGTACAGCGCGTTGGCCACCAGGAAGTTGCGCACCTCGGCGCGGCCGAAATCGAAGACGTAGGTGCCCCAGTCGAGCTGTTCACCTCGGCGCGGGTCGGAATGCTCGTAGAGCGGGGTGCCGTCGAAGCGGCCCAGCGCCCAGGCGTCTTTGGGGAAGTGTGCGGGCACCCAGTCGACGATCACTCCGATACCGGCCCGGTGCAAGGTGTCCACCAGGAAGCGGAATTCGTCGGGGGTGCCGAACCGGGATGTCGGCGCGTAGTAGGACGTCACCTGATAGCCCCACGAGCCGCCGAACGGGTGCTCGGCGACCGGGAGGAATTCGATGTGGGTGAATCCTTGGGCCACAACGTATTCGGTGAGTTGCTCAGCCAGCTCGCGGTAGCTCAGGCCGGGCCGCCAGGAGCCCAGGTGCACCTCGAGGGTGCTCATCGGCTGGAACACCGGGTTCTGTGCGGCCCGCTGCGTCAGCCACTCGGCGTCGTCCCAGGTGTAGTCCGAGGTGAACACACGTGAGGCGGTGTGTGGCGGGACCTCGGTTGCAAACGCGAACGGGTCAGCGCGGTCGGTGACCGACCCGTCGACGCCGTGGACGCGGAACTTGTAGAGCCCGTCCGTGGGGAACCCGGGCCAGAACAGCTCCCACACGCCGGAGGAGCCCAGCACCCGCATCGGGGCGTCGTTGCCGTCCCAGTGGTTGAACTCGCCGATCAGATTGATGCCCTTGGCGTTCGGGGCCCAGACCGCGAACGACACACCCTCGACCACGCCGTCGGCGGTCTCGAACGACCGCGGATGCGCGCCCAGGATCTCCCACAACTGCTCGTGGCGTCCCTCGCCGAACAGATAGAGGTCCATCTCACCGAGCGTGGGCAGGAAGCGGTAGCCGTCGGCGACGGTGATGGTGTGTCCGCCCGGGTAGCTGACCTCGAGCCGGTAGTCGACCAAGTTGGTGAACGGCAACGCCACCGCGAACACCCCGGACTCGATGTGCTCCATCGGGTGCCGCTCGCCCCCGACGAGGGCGACCACCTGCTCCGCGTGCGGTTTGAGCACCCGGATCACCGTATGGTCGTCGTACTCGTGGGCGCCCAGGATGCTGTGCGGGCTGTGATGGACTCCGGACACCAACCGGGCCAGCTCACCAGGATCTGGCGCCAGGTGCGGGCTGGCGAGCTTCTTGGTTCTCGTCATAGCGAAGGCTCCTTCGTCGTTCCCGTCATTCCCGGCGCAGCAGAACTGCTCTCTGCTCCTGCGGGATCAACGGCATGTTCAGGACGTGCGCGACGGCCCGGGCCGGTTCCAGTCGCACGTAGTTCGACTGGCCCCATTGATATTCCTCCCCGGTGATCTCGTCGCGCACCCAGAAACGGTCATAGGGCTGCATACCCAAAGCGGCCATGTCTAGCCACAGGGTGCCTTCCTCAGGGCCGAATGGGTTCAACGTCACCACCACCAGCACGGTGTCACCGGATACCGGGTCGAACTTGCTGTATGACAGCAGCGCGTCGTTGTCGATGTGGTGGAACGTGATGGTGCGCATCTCGCACAGGGCGGGGTGGAGGTGGCGAATCTCGTTGAGCCGCCGCAGGAATGGCTCCAGGGACTGGCCCTGTGCCAGTGCGCCTTCGAAGTCGCGCGGTCGCAGCTCGTATTTCTCGGAGTCCAGGTACTCCTCGCTGCCCTCCCGCACCGGCAGATGCTCGTAGAGTTCGAAGCCGGAGTACACGCCCCACGAGCTGCCCATCGTCGACGCCAGCACGGCCCGGATTGCGAACATGCCCGGCCCGCCGTGTTGCAGGCTCTCGTGCAGGATGTCGGGCGTGTTCACGAACAGGTTCGGCCGGGTGTAGTCGGCGTGCTCCGCGATCTGGCGGCCGAACTCCTCGATCTCCCATTTGGCGGTACGCCAGGTGAAGTAGGAATACGACTGTGTGAAGCCAAGTTTCGCGAGCCCGTTCAGCCGCGCCGGGCGGGTGAACGCCTCGGCGAGGAACAGCACGTCGGGATCGACGGCCTTGACCTGGCTGATCAGCCACGCCCAGAAGTTCGGCGGCTTGGTGTGCGGGTTGTCGACCCGAAAGATCTTGATGCCGTGGTCCATCCAGTGCCGCACCACCCGCAGCACCTCGTCGTAGAGGCCGCCGGGATCGTTGTCGAAGTTCAGCGGGTAGATGTCCTGGTACTTCTTCGGCGGGTTCTCCGCGTAGGCGATGGAGCCGTCCGGCAATTCGGTGAACCATTCCCGGTGATTCTTGGCCCAGGGGTGATCCGGAGCGCATTGCAGCGCCAGGTCGAGTGCGACCTCCAGCCCGTTGTCGCGTGCCGCATCGACGAACCGGTCGAAGTCGTCGATCGTTCCGAGATCGGGGTGGACGGCGTCGTGCCCGCCCTCGTCGCTGCCGATCGCCCAGGGTGATCCGACATCGCCCGGCTCGGCCGTCACGGTGTTGTTGCGGCCCTTGCGGTGCACCTTGCCGATCGGGTGGATCGGCGGCAGGTAGACGACGTTGAAGCCCATCGATGCGACCCGCGGGAGCGCCGCGGCGGCGGTCTCGAACGTGCCGTGCACGGGCCGGCCTGCCTCGTCGCGGCCACCGGTGGATCGGGGGAACAGTTCGTACCAGGCGCTGCACCGCGCCATCGGCCGATCCACCCAGATGCCGTAGGTGCTGCCCCGGGTGACCAGCTCGCGCAGCGGGTACTGGGCGAGCAGATCAGTGACCTCGTGGGACAGCGCCAGGGCCGCTCGGGTGAGCGGATCCCCGGACTCGCGCAGTGCCGCGGCGGCCGCCAACAGCGGCGCGCGGCGGTCGCGAGGCACGCCGGTGGCGGCGCGGGCCAGCAGGTTGCCGCCGACGATCAGATCGTTGTTGAGCTCCGACTCGCCCTGTCCGGCGTTGAGTTTGACGGTGACGTTGTGCCGCCACGTGGTGAGCGGATCGCCCCAGCCGTCGATCCGGAACGTCCACAGGCCCACCCGGTCGGGCACGAACTGGCCGTGGAAGACATCGGGGGTGCGGCCCATTGCCATCGGGTACAGCTGGGGCTTCACCCGGCTCACCGCGGGGGAGGCCTCGGTCAGCTCAGCGCCCTCGAGGGCTTTGACCCGCCGGGCTGGATTCTGCCCGAGCTGGGGGTGGGCAGTTCCGAGGTAGCGCACCACCAACGTCGCCGCCACCGCGTCGTGCCCCTCGCGCCACACCGTCCCGGCAACCGGCACGACTTCGCCGACGACCGCCTTGGCCGGATAGGTACCGCAGGACACAACGGGCGCGACGTCATCGATCTCGATACGACCGGGCACCCAACCACTCCATTCCTGACCTGTGCGACGTGGTCTGCTCCGCGCCGGCTCGAGTCGGTTTCTCGTTGTCGTGGCGCAGCAACCCTGGTCGCTGCACCGGTCGTGAGTCTTCTTGACCCTCGGGGTAACCGCATCGCGCCCTCTTCACACCGTAGTGCGAAGAATGACCGGCTGGGGAAGAAGCGCACGCTCGCGCCAACCGCACCAGGGTTCTCAGTAAGGTGGGAACGCGTGAAGGCCCTCCGCAGGTTCACGGTCCGTGCCCATTTGCCCGAGCGGCTCGCAGCCCTCGGCCGGTTGTCCACCAACCTGCGTTGGTCGTGGGACAAGCCGACACAAGATCTCTTCGCCTCGATAGACCCGCGGCTGTGGCTGCAGACCGGTCAGGATCCGGTGGCGCTGCTGGGCGCGGTCGCCCCGGCGCGGCTTGACGAATTGGCCGAGGACGAGCAGTTCCTCACCGGTCTGGATCAGCTTGCGGCGGATCTGGACGACTACCTGAGCCGGCCGATGTGGTACCAGGAGCAAGACGTCGCGTCGATGCCGACGGGCATCGCGTACTTCTCGATGGAGTTCGGTGTCGCCGAAGTGCTGCCGAACTATTCGGGCGGTCTGGGCATTCTTGCCGGCGACCATTTGAAGTCGGCGTCGGATCTGGGTCTGCCGCTGATCGCTGTCGGCTTGTACTACCGGTCCGGGTATTTCCGGCAGTCGCTGACTGCCGACGGCTGGCAGCACGAGAACTATCCGTCGCTGGATCCACAGGGGCTCCCGCTTCGGCTGCTCACCGACGCCGCGGGCGCGCCGGTGCTCGTCGAGCTGGCGATGCCGGACGCGAAGGTGCTGCGCGCCCGGGTGTGGGTGGCGCAGGTCGGCCGGATCCCGCTGCTGCTCTTGGATTCTGACATCCCCGAAAACGAGCACGATTTGCGCAACGTCACCGACCGGCTCTACGGCGGCGATCAGGAGCACCGCATCAAGCAGGAGTTGCTCGCCGGGATCGGCGGCATTCGGGCGATCCGTGCGTTCACCGCCATCGAGGGTCGGCCTGCCCCGGACGTGTACCACATGAACGAGGGCCACGCGGGCTTCCTGGGGGTCGAGCGGATCCGCGAATACATCTCCGAGCAGAAGCTCGATTTCGATACCGCGCTGACGCTCGTGCGGGCCAGCACGGTGTTCACCACCCACACTCCGGTGCCGGCGGGAATCGACCGCTTCCCGGTGGACATGGTGCAGATGTATTTCGGCGATGACGGGAAAGATGGCCTGCTGCCGGAGGTTCCGGTCGGGCGGGTCTTGGCGTTCGGTGCCGAGGACGACCCGTCGAAGTTCAACATGGCGCACATGGGCCTGCGGTTGGCGCAGCGCGCGAACGGGGTGTCCCTGCTGCACGGGCGGGTCAGCCGCACGATGTTCGACGAGCTGTGGCCCGGTTTCGACCCGGCTGAGGTGCCGATCGGCTCGATCACCAACGGTGTGCACGGCCCCACCTGGGCGGCCCCGCAGTGGTTGGAGCTCGGGCGGGAACTCGCCGGTTCCACCGAGGCGCTGCGCGAACCCAACGTCTGGGCGCGGCTGCAACAGGTCGACACCGGTCACATCTGGTGGATCCGCTCGCAGCTGCGCGCGCTGCTGGTCGAGGATGTACGCCAGCGGCTACGCCGGTCGTGGCTGGAGCGCGGCGCATCCGAGGCCGAACTCGGCTGGATTGCAACGGCTTTCGACCCTGAGGTGCTGACCATAGGCTTCGCCCGCCGGGTGCCCACCTATAAGCGTCTGACGCTGATGCTGCGTGATCCGCAGCGCCTCGAGGCGCTGCTGCTCGACAAGGACAAGCCCCTGCAGCTGATCGTCGCAGGCAAGTCACACCCGGCGGACGATGCGGGCAAGGCGCTGATCCAGCAGATCGTGCGGTTCGCCGACCGGCCGGAAGTGCGCCACCGCATCGCTTTCCTGCCCGACTACGACATGTCGATGGCCCGTCAGTTGTACTGGGGCTGCGACGTGTGGCTGAACAACCCGCTGCGTCCGCTGGAGGCCTGCGGCACGTCGGGGATGAAGAGCGCGCTGAACGGCGGGCTCAACCTGTCCATCCGCGACGGCTGGTGGGACGAGTGGTACGACGGCGAAAACGGCTGGGAGATACCGACAGCCGACGGCCTGGCCGACGAGAACCGCCGCGACGACATCGAGTCGGCCGCGCTCTACAACCTGCTCGAGCAGTCGGTGACGCCGACGTTCTACGACCGCGACGACAAGGGTGTGCCGACCCGCTGGGTGGAGATGGTCCGACACACCTTGCAGGGCCTCGGGCCCAAGGTGCTGGCGTCCCGCATGGTGCGCGACTACACCGAGAAGTACTACGCGCCCGCCGCCGCGTCGTTCCGCCGCACCAGTGCGCCGATCGACGGCCTGCCGTTCGGGGCGGCACGCGATTTGTCGGCCTACCGACAGCGTGTCCGGGAGGCCTGGCCGCACATCGAGGTCACCGATGTCGACAGCACCGGGCTGCCCGACACCCCGCTGCTGGGGTCGGAGCTGACCCTCACCGCGACCGTCGCGCTGGCCGGGCTGAAACCCGATGAGGTCGACGTGCAGGCGGTGCTCGGCCGGGTCGACGCCGCCGACGCCCTGCAGGACCCCGTCACCGTCGACATGGTGCACTCGGGTTCCGGTGACGGCGGCACCGACATCTTCTCGACGACGACCCCGTTGCCGGTGGCCGGTTCGGTGGGCTACACCGTCCGGGTGCTACCGCATCATCCGCTGCTGGCCGGTGACAACGAGCTCGGTCTCGTCACGCTGGCGTAACGCCGGCAGTTGCCGAACCGGTTAGCAGGGCAGGGGAGCCACCTGTAGGTTCCCAACAGGATGTCGAGGGGTGCCGCATCGGGGCGGACCATCGGCATCCGGGAAGGTGTTCGGGGCAGTGTTTGTTCGTCGCGCAGCGCTGATGGCGCTGGTGGGCACCTTTTTGTTGGCCGCGCCGGTGCCGGCATCGGCCGATCCCGATCCCGGCGGCCCCGAGCTGGGTCAGCCCGTCGCCGCCGACCAGGCCGCCCCGCCGGTCGATGACGGGAAGGTGGCCTCGACGCCGCCGGCGATCACGACATCACCGGATGGATGGACGCTGACGATCTCGGCCAAGGACGAGGTGCAGATGCCGATCGCACCGTTGACGACCGCCATCTCCTCACGGGAGTACTCCGTCAGCGGTGTATTCAATGGTGCACTCGACGGACCCGGCGACAACCCGAGGGGTGTGTTCGAGGTGGGCTACCAGATCGGTTGCGGCATCGACATGAGCACCTCCAACGGCGTTGCCCTGGGCGGCACGATCGGGGTGAACTCGTCGATCGGAATCATCGGGCTGGACTTCCCCAACAACGCGGCCGAGGGGTTGCTGCCCGGTGTCGGCGGCAATATCGGCGGGGCGATCACCGTCGGCCTCAAGCCCGGCATCATCAACATCGTCCCGGTGACCAAGAAGCAGTACAAGGGTGACCGGCCGTGGGTGTCGATCAGCAACTTCCACGTGAAAATCGATGGCTGCGTGGGGGAGTCGTTCATCCGCTCGTACGCGACGCTGAGCAAGTCCACCGACGAAGGCGACGCGATCCTGTCCTGGTACGGGGTGACCAAAAAGATCTGAGCGTCGATCCAGAACTCAGAGCGAAGAATCCGGGAGAAATGTCGCCCTCAGTTCTGAATCGCCGGTTCACTTACGGGAAGCGCTTGATGCAGCGGTCCTGATCGCCGAGCACTCCGATGCGGAACGCGTCGATGCGATTGAAGCCGGCGGGCACCGACTCGCCGTTGACGTCGCCGGCGGCCAGGCCGTTGGTCAGCAGACCCGACACCGCCTCGTCGATGTCGCCGGCCGTCAGCGCGACGGTGTTGCCGTCGGGGGTGGTGACCTCTTTGGACAGCTTGGTGGTCGCGACGCCGGTCAGGCACGCGGTGCGCAAGCCGGCTTCGGCGTTGTCGAGGACCAGTCCGCCGCGCTCGTGCTGTAGCGCCAGCATGTAGCGCGACACCAGCACGGAGTAGGCGGTGTTGTCGCCGGTGACCAGGACGTTGTCCTGGCCTTCGTTGGAGGCGCCCATCTTCTCCAGCCCAGGCAGGTCGACCGCGATGGTGTTGGTGGCCGGGCAGTACGACACCGGCGGGCTGGGCCGGGCGTCAGGGCATTTCGACGCCGACGCGGCGTCCAGGCTCAGGGTGGGCGGGTTTTTCGGCGTGAACAGGATGTTCATCGCTTCGATGATCGAGCGGGTCGAGTCCGCGGTGACCGGCCACTCACCGGTCTGGTCGCGCTGCAGTTCGATCGGCAAGTCTCCGCGGCGCTGGCCGATCTCCTGGGCGTCGATGGCCGCACACGACGACGGTCCGTCGGTGAAGCCGGTCTGGAACGCCGAGATCCGCTCGAACGCCGACCCGTGCTCGTCGCCACTGTCGGCGTAGTCGTCCTGGCTCAGCAGCGGGTCGCGGAACGAGATCATCGCGGCCAGAAGGTTGTTCAGCCCGTCACCGGTGCTCAGCGTGAACCGTTTCGAGTTGCCTTCGGCGACCCACCGCATATAGACGCCTGCGAGGCAGTCGGCCTGCTGCTCGGCCACGAGCGTGGGGGTGCCCTTTTTGTTGAGCTTGGCCATTTTCTGAATCGCATGCCCGTATTCGTGCGCCAGCACCATCGTGATCGCCATGTCGCCGTTGGCTTGTCGCAGTGCGGGCAGCAGCACGCCGCGATCCCAGCCGATGGTGTTGTCGTCTTCGCAGAAGCCGGCGTTGATCAGGTCGGAGGTGGTGTCGCCGCAGAATTCACCGTCGTAAGAGTTGGAGTCCCAGGAGATCAGGTCCTTGACGGGTCGGAATTGCCCGTCGAAAGAGCCCGTGTAGTTGTCCTTCCAGAACTCCTCGAGATCGCTGACCGACTGGGCGCCGATCTCGTCGTCCTCGCCACCGTCACTGTGCGAGACCCTTCGCGTCGGCTTCTCCGGATCCGAGCGCAAGCCGCTGGCGCCGTCCACCGCCTGCAGGCCGCCGACCTTGAACGGATCGTCGAAGACCGACACGGCCTTTCCGGAAATCGTCGTGCCGCAGCCGGCGAGCACCACCGCGACGCTCGCGACGGCGAGCAGGCGTGCGAGGAATCGGCGCTGCATGACGGTCACTTTAGTGCCGCGCCAGGGCTCTACCGATCCCAATTCAGGAGGCCCCGTCGCGGAGCCGCTGAAGTGCCTGCTTGACGCGCTCGGGATCGGTGGTCGGCCAAAATGGCGGCAACGACGCGCGCAGGTAACCGCCGTAGCGAGCGGTCGCCATCCGGGAGTCCAGCACCGCGACGACGCCCCGGTCGTCGGCGCGACGCAGCAACCGGCCCGCTCCCTGAGCAAGGAGCAGGGCGGCATGGGCGGCGGCGACCGTCATGAATCCGTTGCCGCCGCGCGCGGCGACGGCTCGCTGGCGTGCCGTCAGCAGCGGATCGTCCGGGCGGGGGAACGGAATCCGGTCGATGAGCACCAGCGACAGTGACGGCCCTGGCACGTCGACGCCCTGCCACAGCGACAGCGTGCCGAACAGCGAGGTTTCGGGGTCGGCGGCGAACTTTTCGACCAGCGCCGCGGTGTTGTCGTCCCCCTGGCAGAGGATCGGGGTGTCGATCCGGGCGCGCAGCGCCTCGGTCGCCGCCTTGGCGGCGCGCATCGACGAGAACAGCCCCAGGGTGCGTCCGCCGGCGGCCTCGATGAGCCCGGCGATCTCGTCGACCTGTTCGGGGGAGCCTGCGGAGTCCCGGCCCGGGGGCGGCAGATGCGCGGCGACGTAGAGGATCCCGGACTTGGCGTGCTCGAACGGGGAGCCGACGTCCAATCCGGTCCACTTCGGCCCGCCGCCGAGCCCCCAGGCGCCCGCCATCGCGTCGAACGAACCGCCGACGGTCAGGGTCGCTGAGGTCAAAATCGTTGTCGCGCTGTCGAACAGGCGGGTGCGCAGCAAACCGGCGACCGACAGCGGCGCCACCCGCAACACAGGCCGTCGGTTTCCACTACCCGATCCCCGAGTCGCTGCGCTCCTGCCCGCCGATCCCTCTTCCTGATCCAGCCACACCACCTCCGTGCGGTCCGGGATGGCCGGGACGAAGGAGTCGAGCACGCGTGACGCGGCGTCGCCGATCTCGGTCAGCGCCGCGATCGCCTCGTTGCGGGCCGCGGCGGCCTTGGGGTCTTTCGGCGCCGGATCGATGTCTCCGCGGGCGGCGGTGGCCGCGTCCCGCAATGCCGTCAGGTAGGTTGCCAGCTCCTCGTCGAGGTAATCGAGTCGGCCCGGCTGCGCGTCGTGGATCGCCGAGGAGAACGTCGCCACCGCCGCCTCCATCCGCTGAACCAGCGCCGGGCTGACCAGGCGGGAGATCCGCCGGACGGCCACCCCCAGCGGGGCGGGGGTCAGTTCACCGGTCGCCACCGACGTCACCCGGTCCACCAGTTCGTGGGCCTCGTCGACCACCAGATACTCGTGTTCGGGCAGCACCGCGGCGTCGGCGATCGCGTCGATCGCCAGCAGCGCATGGTTGGTGACGATGACCTCGGCGCGGCCCGCCTCGCCGCGCGCCCGTTCGGAGAAGCAGTCGGTGCCGTACGGGCAGCGCGCCATGCCGAGGCATTCCCGGGCCGAGACGCTGACCTGCGACCAGGACCGGTCGGGCACACCCGGCGTCAGCTCGTCACGATCGCCGGTCTCGGTGGACGACGCCCACGCCGTCAACCGCGCGACGTCACGGCCCAGCGCGCTCGCCGCGACGGGCTCGAACAGTTCCTCCTGTGAAGCGTCACCGGGCTCGTCTGCGCTTCCGTTGTGGATCTTGTTCAGGCACAGATAATTTCGCCGCCCTTTCAGCAGCGCGAACTTGGGCCGCCGAGGCAGTGCGGGTGCCAGCGCGTCGACCAGCCTGGGCAGATCGCGATCGACGAGCTGGCGTTGCAGCGCGATCGTCGCGGTAGACACCACAACCGGCGACCCCTCCGACACCGCGCGGGCGATGGACGGGATCAGGTAGGCCAGCGACTTGCCGGTTCCGGTGCCGGCCTGCACAGCAAGATGCTCGCCCTCGGCAAAAGCGTTCGCGACCGCCTCGGCCATCTGCACCTGGCCGGGACGCTCGGCACCGCCCAGCGCGGACACCGCCAGCGCCAGTAATTCGGTGACCGGCGGCACGTCGCTGTCGTCGCTCACCGTGACCGCACCGGCACCTGTCGGGTCGGGATCGCCGGCTCGCCCTGCGACAGGGCCAGGCCTTCCCAGGGCAGGCTGCGCAGCCCGCGCACCACCAGCTCACGCGCGGCGGGCAGATCGGCCGGCGCCAGCGGCTGCCCGGCGCGCACCAGCGGCACGGTCAGCACCCGCGCCGGCTCGGTCACCTCGGGTGCGGCCGCCACCGGGTAGATGACCTCCTCGGTGATCGTGCCCGTGGGCCGGGACAGCCGCAGTGCCGCCTTGCGTCCGCCGTGAGATTCCTTGCGGCTGCTGCGTTTCTGAACGGGAATGCCGTCGACCTCGACGAGCTTGTAGACCATGCTCGCGGTCGGGGCGCCCGAGCCGGTGGCCACCGAGGTTCCGACACCGTAGGTGTTGACCGGGTCGGCGCGCAGCGCTGCGATCGAGAATTCGTCGAGGTCACCCGACACCACGATCTCGGTGCCGGTGGCGCCCAGGTCGTCGAGCTGGCCGCGCACCCGCCGGGCCAGCACCCCGAGGTCGCCGGAGTCGATGCGCACCGCGCCGAGGCCGGTTCCGGCGACCTCGACCGCGTTGGCAACGCCCGCCGTCACGTCGTAGGTGTCGACCAGCAGGGTTGTCCCGACGCCCAGTGCGTCGACCTGCGCACGGAAGGCCGCCTGTTCGTCTGGTCCCGCCGCGGTGGTGTGCAGCATCGTGAACGCATGCGCGCTGGTGCCCATCGCCGGGATGCCGTAGCGGCGGTTGGCTTCGAGGTTGGACGTGCCGGCAAAGCCGGCGATATAGGCCGCGCGGGCCGCCGCCACCGCCGCCTGCTCGTGGGTGCGGCGCGAGCCCATCTCGATCAGCGGCCGGCCGGCCGCCGCGCTGACCATCCGCGCGGCCGCCGAGGCGATCGCGGTGTCGTGGTTGAAGATCGACAGCGCCAGCGTCTCCAGCAACACGCACTCGGCGAAGGTGCCGGTGACCGAGAGAACCGGGGAGCCGGGGAAGTACAGCTCACCCTCGGCGTAGCCGTCGACATCACCGGTGAACCGGAAGTCACGCAGATAATCCAGCGTCGCGCGGTCGAGGAAGGACCGTAGGGGAGCCAGGGCGTCGTCGTCGAAGATGAACTCGCCCAACGCTTCCAGGAACCGCCCGGTTCCTGCTACTACACCGTAGCGGCGGCCGTCGGGCAGCCGGCGGGCAAACACCTCGAAGGTGGTCCGGCGCTCGGCGGACCCGTCACGCAGCGCGGCGGCGAGCATCGTCAACTCGTACTTGTCCGTCAGCAGGGCGGCGGTCACAGCGCAACCGTATCGGCCCCCCGGCGGGCTGGATAGCCGGATAGGCGGCTCGCTATCCTTGGTCCCATGGGTTCGCAAGCAGCTCCGACCCGCCCGGACGCCAGCGGACAGCAACGCACTGAATCCGTCGCTGCTGTCGACACCCCGTGGGTCACGATCGTGTGGGATGACCCGGTGAATCTGATGAACTACGTGACCTACGTCTTCCAGAAGCTGTTCGGCTACAGCGAACCGCATGCCACCAAGCTCATGCTGCAGGTTCACAACGAGGGCAAGGCGGTGGTCTCCGCCGGGAGCCGCGAATCCATGGAGGTCGACGTGTCCAAACTGCATGCCGCCGGTTTGTGGGCGACCATGCAGCAGGACCGCTGACCGCGTGCGCAAGTGGAAGCGGGTCGACACCGCTGAGGGTCCGCGGTTCCGCTCGGCGCTGGCCCCGCATGAGGCTGCGCTGCTGAAGAACATGGTCGCCTCGGTGCAGGGCATGCTCGACGAGCGGGAGGCTGCGACGCCGTCGGATCCGTTGGAGCAGATCACCGGGATCCGGGCCGGCAACCCGCAGGCGCCCGACGACACGACGATGCGACGCTTGCTGCCCGACTTCTTCAAGCCTCAGCGGGATCATCCGGCCGGCTCCGCGGCCGCCGAGAGCCTCAACGGTGCGCTGCGCAGTCTGCACGAGCCGGACATCATCGATGCCAAAAGGTCTGCGGCGCAACGTCTTTTGGACACCCTTCCGGATGGTGGTGGCAGGTTCGAGATCACCGAAGACGACGCCAACGCCTGGGTCTCCGCGGTGAACGACGTCCGGCTGGCGCTGGGCGCGATGCTCGAGATCGGCCCGGAGGGCCCCGACCGGCTGCCGACCGACCATCCGCTGGCGGGTCACCTCGACGTCTATCAGTGGCTGACGGTGTTGCAGGAGTATCTGGTGCTCGGCCTGATGGGCAAGCCGATCCGATGAAGACCGGGTCGATCACCGACGTCGCAGGCATCCTGGTCGGTCACCACCACCGCCTCGACGACGATGCGAGCCTCGGCTCCGGCTGGGCCTGCGGCACCACCGTGATCGTTGCGCCACCCGGCACGGTCGGCGCCGTCGACGTACGCGGCGGCGCGCCCGGCAGCCGCGAGACCGACCTGCTCGACCCGGCCAACAGCGTCCGCCACGTCGACGCCGTCGTGCTGACCGGCGGCAGTGCCTACGGCCTCGCCGCCGCCGACGGTGTGATGACCTGGCTGGAGGAGCAAGGCCGCGGGGTGGCGATGGACGGCGGCGTCGTCCCGATCGTTCCGGCCGCGGTGATCTTCGATCTGCCGGTCGGCGGCTGGGCGTGCAGACCCACTGCCGAGTTCGGCTATGTGGCGGCGAGCTCAGCCGGTGCGGAGGTGGCGGTGGGGACCGTCGGAGCCGGTGTCGGTGCCCGTGCCGCCGTCCTCAAGGGTGGCGTCGGCACCGCATCGATCACCCTCGAATCCGGGGTGACGGTCGGGGCGATCGTCGTCGTCAACAGCGCAGGCAACGTCGTCGACCCCGCCACCGGCCTGCCGTGGATGAGCCACCTCGTCGCGGAATTCGGGCTGGCCGCGCCGCCCGCCGACCAGATCGCCGCACTCACCGCGCTCGACAAGGAGTCCAGCCCGCTCAACACCACCATCGCGGTCGTCGCCACCGACGCCGCGCTGTCGCCGGCGGGGTGCCGGCGGTTCGCGGTCGCGGCCCAGGACGGCCTGGCCCACACCATCCGTCCCGCACACACCCCGCTGGACGGTGACACCGTGTTCGCGCTGGCCACCGGCGCCGTCGATCTGCAGCCCGATCCCGATACGCCGGTGGCGATGGTGCCGGAGACCAAGGCGCTCGCGGCGCTCGGCGCGGCCGGGGCGGATTGTCTGGCGCGGGCCGTACTGGTCGCGGTGCTGGCAGCGCAGTCGGCCGCCGGGGTTCCGACCTACCGGGACGTGGTTCCGGGGGCGTTCGGCGCCGGTGCCTGACCCGAGCTGGCACCCCGCCGAGGTGCTCCACCGGTAGCCTGGACGAAGCCGAGGAGGGGCTGGCAAGGCCGGCTCCGGGCGTAGAAGAGGTATGAGGCACAGATGAACCAGCCGTTGGGTTATCCGGCGACTCCGCCGCAACCCAAGAAGCCCCCGGCGTGGAAGGTCGGCGGCGCCACCATCCTGTCGTTCGTCGCGCTGCTGTACGTGATCGAGATCGTCGACCAGCTCTCGGGGCATTCGCTGGACCGCAACGGCATCCGGCCACTGGAAACCGACGGCCTGTGGGGCATCGTGTTCTCGCCGCTGCTGCACGCCAGCTGGCAGCACCTGGCCGCAAACACCGTGCCGGCCCTGGTGCTCGGCTTCCTGGTGACACTGACCGGCATGGCCCGGTTCGTCTGGGCCACCGCGATCATCTGGATCGTCGGCGGATTCGGCACCTGGCTGATCGGAAACGTCGGCTGCGGGCTTGAGACCAACCACATCGGCGCCTCCGGGCTGATCTTCGGCTGGCTGACCTTCCTGTTGGTCTTCGGCTTCTTCACCAGGCACCTCTGGTGGATCGTCACCGGGATCGTGGTGCTGTTCGTCTACGGCGGCGTGCTGTGGGGGGCCATGCCCGAACTGAGCACCTGCGGCGGGGTGTCCTGGCAAGGCCACCTGTGCGGGGCGATTGCCGGCGTGCTGGCCGCCTACTGGCTGTCCGGTCCGGAACGCAAAGCGCGGGAACGCAAGAATGCCGGCCAATTTCCCGGCCTGACGTCATGAGCGACCGCTTCGCGCCGGTCGGCATCTTCGATTCCGGCGTGGGTGGGCTGACCGTCGCCCGCTCGATCATCGACCAGCTGCCCGACGAGGACATCATCTATGTCGGCGACACCGGCAACGGACCCTACGGTCCGCTGACCATTCCCGAGGTTCGGGCGCACGCATTGGCGATCGGCGACGACCTCGTCGAGCGCGGGGTCAAAGCCCTCGTCATCGCCTGCAACACCGCGTCGTCGGCCTGCCTGCGCGATGCGCGCGAACGCTACGACGTGCCCGTCGTCGAGGTGATTCTGCCCGCCGTGCGGCGCGCGGTGGCCACCACGCGCACGGGACGCATCGGGGTCATCGGCACCCAGGCGACCATCGCGTCCGGGGCCTACCAGGACGCGTTCGCGGCGGCGCGCGACGTCGACGTCGCGGCGGTGGCATGCCCGCGGTTCGTCGACTTCGTCGAGCGCGGCGTCACCAGCGGTCGCCAGGTGCTCAATCTGGCCGAGGGGTATCTGGAGCCGCTCCAGCGTGCACAGGTCGACACTTTGGTGTTGGGCTGCACGCACTACCCGTTGCTGTCCGGGCTGATCCAGCTGGCGATGGGGGATTCGGTCACGCTGGTGTCCAGTGCCGAGGAGACGGCCAAAGACTTGCTGAAGGTTCTGACCGAGCGCGATCTGCTGCGCCCGCACGAGGCACCGGCGGCGACCCGGCTGTTCGAGGCGA
This sequence comes from Mycobacterium sp. SA01, assembly GCF_041287105.1. Lineage (NCBI taxonomy): Bacteria > Bacillati > Actinomycetota > Actinomycetes > Mycobacteriales > Mycobacteriaceae > Mycobacterium > Mycobacterium sp. SA01. The sequence goes on from NZ_JBGGNO010000009.1 coordinate 25,773, forward strand.
CGGGTGATCCCGAGGCGTTCACCGCTCTGGCGGCGCGCTTCCTGGGTCCGGCGATCACCGGCGTCCATCCTGTGCACCGTCACGTCTCGGCGACAACGTGATTCTCTCTGACAAACCCGTCATGTTTTCCTCGTGTGGCAACCGGGCATGGCAAGCTGGTGGCTGTGCGAATCACCGTTCTCGGTTGCTCCGGCAGTGTTGTCGGGCCTGATTCGCCGGCGTCCGGCTACCTGCTGACGGCACCGGATACACCGCCTCTCGTCCTCGATTTCGGTGGCGGAGTGCTCGGCGCGCTGCAGCGCTACGCCGATCCCAACGAGGTGCACGTTCTGCTGTCGCACCTGCACGCCGACCACTGCCTGGATCTGCCCGGCCTGTTCGTGTGGCGTCGCTACCACCCGAGTCCGGCTCAGGGCCGCGGCATCATGTACGGCCCCAGCGATACCTGGACTCGGCTGGCGGCGGCGTCGTCGCCGCTCGGGGGCGAGCTCGACGACTTCTCCGACATCTTCGACATCCGCCACTGGCAGGACAACCAGCCCGTGCAATTCGGTGCCCTGACCGTGCTGCCGCGGCTGGTGACCCATCCGACCGAGTCGTTCGGTATGCGCATCACCGACCCGTCCGGCGCCACCCTGGTCTACAGCGGCGACACCGGCGTGTGCGAGTCACTGGTCGAATTGGCAAGGGGTGCGGACGTTTTCCTGTGCGAGGCATCGTGGACGCACGCACCGGAGCGGCCGCCCCACCTCCATCTGTCCGGCACCGAAGCCGGCCGGATGGCCAAGCGTGCCGGCGTCGGCGAACTGTTGCTCACCCACATCCCGCCCTGGACGTCGCGGGAGGACGTGATCTCCGAGGCCAAGGCGGAGTTCGACGGTCCGGTACACGCCGTGGTGTGCGGGGAGGCCATCGAGGTGCGTCGGCACTGACGCCCTCGGGCCCGGGTCTGATTGCCCGAACTCCTCCTCGGCTCGTGCCTCGCCGCATCGTCGCTCGGCTAGTGTTTCCCACGTGTCCCGACGACAAGACGGCAGGCTTGACGACGAGCTGCGCCCGGTCACGATCACCCGTGGCTTCACCTCCCATCCGGCCGGCTCGGTGCTTGTCGCCTTCGGCGAGACCCGGGTCATGTGCACGGCGAGCGTCACCGACGGGGTGCCGCGCTGGCGCAAGGGCTCCGGACTGGGCTGGCTGACCGCCGAGTACGCGATGTTGCCCGGCGCTACGCACACCCGGTCCGATCGCGAATCGGTGAAGGGCCGCGTGGGCGGACGCACCCAGGAGATCAGCCGCCTGGTCGGGCGCTCGCTGCGGGCGTGTATCGATCTGGCCGCGCTCGGCGAGAACACCATCGCCATCGACTGCGACGTGTTGCAGGCCGACGGCGGAACCCGCACCGCCGCGATCACCGGCGCCTACGTTGCGCTCTCCGATGCCGTCACGTACCTGGCGGCGGCAGGCAAACTGTCCGACCCGCGCCCGCTGTCGTGTGCCATCGCGGCGGTCAGCGTCGGGGTGGTCGACGGCCGCGTTCGCGTCGACCTTCCCTACGAGGAGGACTCGCGCGCCGAGGTCGACATGAACATCGTCGCCACCGACACCGGAACACTGGTCGAGGTCCAGGGGACCGGCGAAGGTGCGACGTTCCCGCGCTCGACGCTCGACAAGATGCTCGATGCCGCCCTCGGTGCCTGCGAAACCTTGTTTGCCGTGCAGCGTGAAGCCTTGGCACTGCCGTATCCCGGTGTGCTGCCCGACGGTGCGCCGTCGAAGAAGGCGTTCGGGAGCTGAGCTGAACCGCGTACTCGTCGCCAGCCGCAACGCCAAGAAGCTGGCCGAACTGCGTCGCGTCCTCGACGCCGCCGGGCTGACCGGGCTGACCCTGGTCTCGCTCGACGATGTGCCGCCCTTCGACGAGGCGCCCGAAACCGGCGCCACCTTCGAGGAGAATGCGCTGGCGAAGGCCCGGGACGGCTACACGGCGACCGGGTTGCCCACCGTCGCCGACGACTCGGGGCTGGCGGTGGCCGCCCTCAACGGGATGCCGGGGGTGCTCTCGGCGCGATGGGCCGGAACGCACGGCGAGGACGCCGCGAACAACGCGTTGCTCCTGGCGCAGCTGCGTGACGTGCCCGACGAGCGGCGTTCGGCGGCGTTCGTGTCGGCGTGCGCGCTCGTGTACGGACCCGGCGACGCCGACAGTGCGGTGGTGCGCGGCGAGTGGAACGGGGCGATCGCCCGGGAGCCGCGCGGTGCGGGCGGTTTCGGTTACGACCCGCTGTTCATCCCTGAGGGGGAGAGCCGCAGCGCTGCCGAGCTCAGCCCGGCGGAGAAGGACGCGGCGTCGCATCGCGGCCGCGCGCTTTCGTTGCTGATCCCGGCACTGAGTGCGCTGCTCAGGTGAGTGGAACGAGATTTTCCTAGCGCATCTAACCTGTGTCATGATGCTCGGGTGGGTCGTCACTCGGTCCGGGCGGCGCACCCCGGTGTTCTGATCGCCGTCCTGGCGGCGGCCGGCATCAGCGTGTCGCTGACGCAGACCCTGATGATCCCGCTCATTCCCGAGCTCCCAATGCTGTTGCACACCAACCCGTCCAACGCGTCGTGGACGATCACCGTCACCTTGCTGACCGCGGCGGTGGCGACGCCGGTGTTCGGGCGCCTCGGCGATATGCACGGCCCCAAGCCGATGTTGATGATCTGCGCGGGTGCGATGGCCGTCGGCTCGCTGCTGGCCGCGGTCACCAGCTCTCTGGTGCCGTTCATCATCGGGCGTGGGCTGCAAGGGCTGGCCTTGCCGATCATTCCGCTGGCCATCAGCGTGCTGCGCTCGGCGCTGCCCGCCGAGCGGGTCGGCCCGGCGATGGGGCTGATCAGTTCGTCACTGGGTGTCGGCGGCGCGATGGGCCTTCCGCTGTCGGCGGTGATCGCGCAAAAGGCGGACTGGCACACATTGTTCTGGGGCGCAGGCGTTCTCGGCATCCTGGCGATGCTGCTGTTCGCATTCCTGGTGCCCAATGTGCCGGCCAGCTCGGCCGACCGGTTCGACCCGCTCGGCACCCTGCTGCTGGCGGCGGGGTTGGTGACCCTGCTTCTGCCGATCTCCAAGGGTTCGACGTGGGGCTGGACGAGTTCGACGACGCTGTCGCTGTTCGTGCTCTCGGTCGCGGTGTTCGCGATCTTCGCCCGCTGGCAGTTCCGGACCGCGTCCCCGATCGTGGATCTGCGCACCACGCTGCGGCGGCCGGTCCTGACCACCAACATCGCCGCGGTCCTGGTGTGCTTCTCGATGTTCGCGCTGTCGCTGGTCGGTCCCCAGGTGCTCGAGTTGCCGACGGGAACCGGGTTCGGCCTGGGGCAGTCGATGCTGCAGGCCGGTCTGTGGATGGCCCCCGGCGGGCTGGCGATGATGTTCGCGGCCCCGCTCGCCGCACGTACCGCGGGCCGCCGCGGTCCCAAGTTCACGTTGGTCTGCGGTTCGGCGATCATCGCGGCCGCCTACCTGGGTGCGCTGTGGCTACTCGGCAGCCCCGCGGCGGTGCTGGTGGTCAACATTGTCGTGAGCTTCGGTGTCGGGTTCGCGTATTCGTCGCTGCCCGCGCTCATCAACGCCGCGGTGCCGGTGTCCGAAACGGCTGCCGCCAACGGGATCAACGCGCTCGCCCGGTCGTTGGGCACCTCGGTGTCCAGCGCCGTGATCGGTGTCGTGCTCGCGACGATGACGATCACCTATGCCGGGCACGTCGTCCCGTCCGTGCACGGTCTGCGAACGGCGCTGTTGATCGCTGCGGGTGTCGCCGCGCTCGCGGCTGTTGTCGCAGTGACGATCCCGACTCGGGCGGAGATCGTCGTCGCCGAGTGGTCGGCGGACGACATCGAGCTGTCCGACGACCCGCTGATCAAAGGTTGAAGCGGGTCTTCAGCTCCCGGGTCTGCACCTGCTCGACGATGATGCCCAGCAGCGGGATGGTGCCGGCCAACAGCACACCGATGGTCTTGGCGATCGGCCAGCGCACCTTCACCGCGAGGTTCGCGGTGAAAAGCAGATAGATGAAGTACACCCAGCCGTGCACCACGCCGATCCAGGTGGGCGGGTTGTCGACCTTGACGACGTAGCGCAGCACGATCTCGTAGCACAGCGCGATCAGCCAGATGCCAGTCGTCCAGGCCAGGACGCGGTACCCGAGAAGGGCTTTGCGGATCGTCTCGTTCGGGACGCCCGTCGGGGTGTGGGCTTCGGGCGACTCGGGTGCGGTCATGCGGTGGTCCTGTTCTGATCGTCGTGGGCCTTGTCGGCCGCGGCCAGTTCGGCCAGATAGGCGTTGTATTCGCGCATTGCGGGGTCGGCCTCATCGGCCGCGGTGCCGGCCGTGGGCCGCGCGGGCAGCAGTCCGGCGGGGATCTCGGTGGCGGAGTCGGCGTCCGTCGGCGGCTCGGGCACGCCTTCTTCTTCGTAGCGGATGAACTTGCGGTAGGCGTACACGCAGAATCCGGCGAACATCGGCCACTGCAGGGCGTAACCGAGGTTCTGGAAGGTGCCCGACGTCGACTCGAATCTGCTCCACTGCCACCAGCCCAGTGCCAGGCAGCCGCACGCGGCGATGATCACCAAAAGGATCAACGCGAACCTGCGGCGGCGGGTCGTGGACACACCACGACGGTACCCTGCCAGCGGTTATGGGTTCACCGGTGAGTGGCGCTCAGCACTTCGGGCCGATGAATTCGTCGAGGCGGGCGGTTGCCGCCTTCCGATAGATCGAGACGACGTACTTGGTCGACCGTGTCCATGGAATTCCGAGGTGGTCGAGGGCGCTGGTGAATAGGCCGAGGATGTCCTCTGAGTGATTGGTGAAGTGATACCGAATGCTCTTGACGCCGCGATCGTTGGCGACGACACGGCAGCCGTCGCTGTGGATCAGACCGCGGACGAAGTCTTCGGGCGCGCGCTCGACAAGATCTTGCTGCCAAGGCTCGAGGCGGATCGGCCTGGTGTGCTTTTTACCCGGACCGTGCTGTGGAAAAAGGCACGGCCAGTGTTTGGAGTAAAGGGAGACCGATACGCACCCCTGGGGATATGTGGCGATCGAGGCGTGCTGACCCGGCATCACTGTGTCGATTGCCGCGCAACAGTTATCGATGATGCCGGGGTACTTCTTGTCCAATGCGATCCGGAGCCGCCACACGCGCCGGTCTTTCGATATGCAGCCATCCCCGAGGTAGAGGCCGAGTAGATAACAGTAGGCACTCACTGGGAGTTCGGTGAAGTCATGGACAACGCCGCACGGCGCGCCTGGAACAGGACGGCGCATCGTCGCTGGGGGCCGGCGGCGCCAGTCCTTGACGGTGGGCCGCGGTACACCCGTTCGGCGAGCGATGTCGCAGTCGTTCAGGCCAGCGGCTATCAGTCGCTGTACGTTCGCAAACTCTTCGTCGGAACGGATGGTGTCGGCCTCTCTGCGTCGAGTCGACGCTAACGCCCCCCACCGACACATCCCCGGGGGGTTTCGCCGGGTAGACTCCGGAGTTCTGCGGGCGTGGCGGAATGGAAGACGCGATGGCTTTAGGTGCCATTGCTCGAAAGAGCGTGTGGGTTCGAGTCCCTCCGCCCGCACAATTGGCCCTCGTGGCGCGCATCACAACGCCTTAAGTCTCAAACGGATCTCACGCCGGTCACAAAGCTAATCTGCTAGCTAGACTAACTTTTGAACTCTAAGCTCGGTCTCAGGTACTTGATGACGAACGGAGCTACGGTGATCGAGTTGGGCAAAGTCGGAGATGTCGTTTTCTTCGCGGCGGCGACACCGCAGCTCTGCCTGACAACCGATAAGAAAATGGCACCGAGAGTGGAGTACCGGTGAGCGATCCCATGATGACGTCTGTCGATCTGATCCGTTATGCGATCGCCGACCAGGTGCGTGAACTTGGCGGAGACACCGACAAGATCGATCAGATCGCCATGTCTGCTGCCTACGCTATTTTCATCGGCATGGCCGCCGACGCATCTCGCCAATCCCGCTGATCTGACGTTCGCCACGACCGTGGCTGACTAGGTCGCCACGTCCTTTTTCCTCCGGCCACTGATGGCCACAATTTTCGCTCCTCCGATCGCGCCGTCATCCGATCGGGAAGTGGTCTGACCCTGCATTGCCGCCCGGGATCACCGGGATGACGACAGCCGACGGATGGGCGGCGTCGTGCAGGATGGTCTGCCGTGCCTGCTGCGTCGCGGCGCTCTGCCCGAACGGCTCACCGGTGTTCGGGTTCGGTGCGAACTGCGGATAGTCGCTGCTGGAGATCTCCAGTCGGATCCGGTCGCCGGCACCGAACTCATAGCTCGTCGGCCAGATCGCGATGTGGTACTCGTAGGGCTGGTTCGCCACACCGGGTCGCGGGTCGGACAACGAGTCGCGGAACGCCGTCCGCACGATCCCGTTGTTGAGGTTGATGGCATCGCCGTCCGGCTTGACCACGATCAGCTTTGCGGTGAAGTCGGTGTCGACGGCCGACGACGACGCCCACAGGTCGACCGTCACCGGTCCGGTCACCTCGGTGTCGGCTGACAACGGATCGCTGCTGTAGACCAGCACATCGGAGCGCTGTTCGACCGGTATCTGGTCGTAGGGCCCCTGCGGTCCTGACCGCGCACCGCAACAGGAATGGCCGCCGACGCTGGGAGCCGGATCGGTCGGATCGTAGACGTAGTGGTCCGGTGTCTGACCCACGGCAGTTGCTGTCGTAGTCAATGTGCCGGTGCGCGAATCCATCTCGCCGTCGCCGGACAGGAAGTAACGGGTCCACTGGGTCTGGGGCAGCGGCCAACTCGGCGCCGACTTCCATCGGTTGGCGCCCATCAGGAAGTAGTCAACCCGCGGGGTGTCGCCAGAGGTCCCGTTGACGCCGTTGTTCATACCCTTGAGGAAATGGTCGTACCACTTCAGCATCAGCTCGTTGATCGGACTGGCGCCGACGGGCCCGATGTCCTTGAGCAGCGGCGCCGGTTCCGAACCTGGCCGGCCCCAGTCCAGATGGTCCCAGGGGCCGATGACGAGCCGTTGATTCGCCCGGGCTTCGGGCGTGGCCGCCGACTTCACCATCCCGGTGAAGTTCTCCACGCCGCCGGCGAGGAATGCGTCGTACCAGCCCTCGACGTCGAGAACCGGTACCCGAACCGACGGATAGCGATCGCGGATGCTCCACTGTCGCCAGAAGTCATCCCGAGTCGAATGCGCGATCCAGTCGAAATACCACGGCGCCACAGCAGGATTCGCGGGCTGCAGCGGCGGCAGGGCACGGTACGGCAGGAAGTTCAGCCACCGGGTCGAGTTCGCCGCCGCAGCCTTCAGGGCGGCGGCAGTCGGGTCGTCACGCCTGTTCTCGGCTGCGGTGGTGGCCAAACCGAGCGCCCAGGGCTGCACGAACGCCAGCCGGAACTCGCCACCCTCGTACATCCAGCCGTCGTAATAGTCCGATGCGGTGTTCGCCGGGACGATGGTGACCAGGTGTGGCGGCGACGCCGTGGCGGCCAGCCACTGGGTCGCGCCGACATACGATGAGCCGTACATGCCCACTTTGCCGTTCGACCCTGGCAGCGCGGCCGCCCACTCGACCGAGTCGTAGCCGTCGTCGCGATCATGGGTGAACTCGCTGAACGTGCCGCCGGACGAGCCCTGTCCCCGAACATCTTGGATGACAACGAGATAGCAGTGCGACGCGAACCAGTCGGGTGTCTGGTAGCGCGACGGCTGGACCTGGGCGCCAGACTTCCCGTACTGGGTGCGCATCAGGATCACCGGAACCGGGCCGGAATGCTCCGGCCGGTACACGTCGGCGCGCAGTACGGTTCCGTCGCGCATCCGGGCCGGCACGTCGGTCTGCTTGCTCACCGCACACGGGCCGCGGCCGGTCGAGGGCGGCCACGCCGAGTCGGTGACGCGTCGACTCGAGGCGCCGCACGCCGACAACACCAAGGCCAGCGCCAACATCACCGCGAGGGCACGCGTCGTTCGCACGTCTCCACGCTACGCAGTTGCGCTCAGATCATCTCTCGCGCGGTGAGCCACCGCATGATGGGCCAGCCCGCGAACACCGGCAGCCAGCACGTCAGAACGCGATACAGCAAAACAGCGGGCACACCGACGGCGGCGGGTACGCCGAAGGCGGCGAGTCCACCGATGAGGGCGGCCTCCACCGCGCCGACACCTCCGGGGGTGGGCGCCGCCGACGCCAGCGTGCCGCCGACCATCGTGACGATCGTGACGGTGACGAACGTGGTGTCACCGCCGAACGCCGAGATGCTGGCCCACAGCACCAGCGCCATTCCCAGAGTGGTTGTGGCACAACCGAGCACGATGATGGCCAATCGCTTGGGTTCGCGCATCAGGTCCAGCAGCTCACGGCCGACTTCTTGGAGCCGCGGCCGCAGCGCGGTGCCGAGCCACCGGCGCGCCTTGGGCACCAACAGGAATGTGCCCACGATGCCGAGCGCGACACCGCCGATCAGATACAGCAATGTGGTGCTCGGCACGAAATGGGACAGGTCGGCGGTCGCGCCGGCGGCGACGCTGAACAGAATCAGCAGGGTCACATGGGTGATCACCTGCACCGCCTGCTGAAGGGCCACCGCGGCGGTGGCACGCAGCGCGCCCAGCCCACCCTTCTGCAGGAATCGGGTGCTCAGCGCCAGCCCGCCGACACCCGCCGGGGTGGTGGTGGCGGCGAAGGTGTTGGCGAACTGCATGATGACCAGGTTCCGGAAGCTGACGAGCCCGGATGCGCACGCCCACAGCGCCGCTGCCGCACCGACATACGTCAGTGCGGAGACGGCCAGCCCGAGCAGGGCCCACCACCAGTTCGCATTGCGCAGCTCACTGAAGAAGGTGGGCACCGTGCTGATGAACGGGTAGGCGACGTAAACCAGTGCGACCAGCAGGACCAGCTGAATGACCTGCTTGCGGGTGAACCGGGTGATGGTCTCGGTCTTGATCTCGTCGGCGCCGGTCTGCCGCTTCACTTCGTCGCGGGCGGCGGCCATGACGGCCTTGGGATCGTTGACGGACTTGCGAATTCGGGCCGGGACCGCAGCTCGGGTCAGGCGCCGCGACGCCGTCAGTACGGTGTCCTTGCCCAGCGTGTGGACGGCAGCTTGCACGGCGGCTTCGGGACTGAACCGGTCGGACGTCGTCACCAGCAGTGCCGCGATGTCTGACTGGAGTTGCTCGTCGGTCGCGCCGTACTCGGAATTGCCGAATCCGCCGAACAACACCTTCCCGGAGTCGATCGTCATCTCCTTGAAACGCAAGTCGCCGTGCGCGATCTGGTGGCGGTGCAGCACTGCGAGTGAACCCCAGACCGAGGTCACCAGGGCCTCGTCACAGGCCGATTCGATCGGGGTGCCGAGCGGCGGGGTGTGGGCGTACAACGTCCACCCGCGTTCGAGCGCCGCGACCACCATCGTGGTGGTGTTGGACACCCCGAGGTCGCCGACCGCGATCGTCATCAGCGCGCGGTGCTCGACCGCGCGGCGCATCGAGGCCTGCAACGGCGCGGTTTCGGAGTCACGCAGAATGAGCCAGCGCCAGAACTGGCGCAGTGCACCGCCACTGCGCTGATTGGGCCCATACATCTCCAGGACCATCTGCGAACCGGCGTCGTCGGTCGCCGCCAACTCCAGCGGTCCGGACCCGGCCGGCCGCACCACCGTCAGGGACGTCACCAGAAATCCACGGCGGGCCAGCGCGCGCACGGTTCCATCGAGCGGCACTTCGAGTGCGGGGGTGCCGACCACCCACACTGTCAGGGCACCGACGAACCAGCCGACCGACAGTCCGAGTAGCGAGCGGGCCGGCACCACCGCGCTGACGACCAGGTGGATCGGCACGAACGCCAGGAGCAGCGTCCACCACCATCGCCGCCAGCGGCCCGGCAGCCACGGCCCGGAGACGGTCAGGACCGCGGCCAGCATGGCGATCCAGCGAGGATCGTCGAGGAATTGCGACAGGGTGGTCGACAGTCGCTCGGAAAGGTCGAAATGCCAGCGGGGCGCGGCGATCCCGTTGCCGGTGATCGACAGTGAGATCACGGCGAGGAATCCGGCGGCCACGTACGCCGCGAACAGCTTCCACTGCCGCGCACCGATCAGCCCGATCAGGATCACGAACGGCAACGCCAAGATCGCGACGCCGTAGCCCAGGTACACCAGGTTGGACTGGGTGGGGGTGAGGACACCCACGATCATCGAGACGGATTTCTCGAGTCCGACCCAGTCGTTGCGGGTGATCAGCGAGCTGGTGATCACGATCACCAGGACGACGGTCGCCACCGCGAGTCGGACGATGTCGTTGGTCCGGCGGGTCAGCGGCAGCAGTACGTCGCCGGAGATGGCAACATCGCGTCCGTCAACTCGCACCGCTGCAACCTATCCCGACTTTCACCGGGGAGGTCTCATTGACCGCCCTCAGACGAAGCCGACGTAGCCCAGCAGTGCCGCGGCACCCACCACGATCAGCGGATTGGTCTTGGTCCGAACAAAGATGAGGGTGGCGACGCCGGTGATCAGGTACGCCCGCCAGTCGTGGTCGGCGGCTCTGCTCATGACCAGCGAGCTGGCCAGGATCAGTCCCACGGTCAGCGGAGCGAAGCCCTTCTCCACCGCGTAGCGCAGCTTGGACTTCTGGGCCTTCTGCCACGAGACGGTGATCAGGTACATCAGGCCCGCCGCGGGGACCACCATCGCGATCGTGGCCAGCACGCCGCCGACGATGCCGCCGGCGACGCCGAAGGTGCCGAGACCGGCCGCGTACCCGACCAGCGCAACGATCAGGATGCTCGGGCCCGGTGCGGCTTGCGAGATCGAGAAGATGTCGGCGAACTGGGAGTTGGTCAGCCAGTGGTGCCCGGTCACCGCCTGCAGGTGCATATCGGGCAGCACCGTGTTGCCACCGCCGATCGACAGCAGCGACAGCGAGCCGAACATGCCGATCAGCGCCAGGAAGGTCTTCATGCGTCGACCGGTTCCGGCTTCTTGCGGGGCCAGGCCCAGATCAGACTGAGCGGCGCCAGGATTCCCAACGTCAGCAGCAGGGGCCAGCGGAGCACCCCGTTGAGGACGAAGCTGGCCAAGAAGAAGGCAACCGGCATCAGGCCTTTGAGGCATTTCTGACCGGTCTGGATGACCATCGCGAGGGTCAGCGCGACGGCGGCCGCCGAGGCGCCGTGCAGGGCGCCCTTGATCGCGGGCACTTCCTTGAACGTGAAGTAGACGAAGCCGAGCGTCAGCACGATCGCGACGGGCATCAGGCACAGCCCGATCACGGCCGCGACGGCGCCGGCCAGACCTTTCATCTTGGTTCCGACGAATACCGCCAGGTTCACCTGATTGGCGCCGGGAACGATCCGGCACATCGTCATCGCGCTGAGGAACTCCTCTTCACCCAGCCACTGCTTCTCGACGACGATGACCTCGCGCGACCAGGCGCCCAGGCCGCCGCCGAACGAGGCCAGCGCGATGTGGTTGAAGGTCCGCGCGACCTCGAAGAGTGAGACCTTCTCCCGGGTCGAACCGGAATCACTCATGGACCAGGTCGTGGTCGTGTGGAAACTCGTCCTCGACGGGATGGTTCTTCTCGAGCGGGTCGGGTGGCTCGTAGTGGCTGGAGACCTGCCAGTCGCTTTTGAAGACCTCTTTGAGTCGAGCCACCACGTCCGGGTCATCGGTGGTGACGCCGAGTTCGCGGCGAAGGTCGAAGGCGCTGCGATCGATGTTCATCGACCCGACCAGAACTTCTCTGCCGTCGATGATCAGCAGCTTGGCGTGCACTCTGAGGTTCTTCTGCTTGCGCACCTCGACGCCGAACCGGCGCAGCGTGCGCAGCGAGGCGAACGTGTCGAGGATGTCCCATTCGCTGATGCCGTGCTTGCCCCCGCACAGGACTCTGACCCTGACGCCGCGGTGGGCGGCCGCCGCGATGTGGTCGAGGATCACCGCGTCCACGTACTTGGGGTGCTGGATGTACAGCTTGCGCTCAGCGGAGTCGATGAACCGGGCCATGTGGTATCGGGAATTGGAGTTACTCCACAGCAGTCCTTCGTATCTGGGTGGCGTGAAGTCTCGATGTTCCCAGTCGGCGTTGAACACCTCGACGATCTGGGCGATGTGCAGAGGATCGTGGGTGATGATGCCGTAGTCGCGGGTGAGCGTGAAGTACTTGATCATGAGGTTGTAGGTCGCGACCATTGCCGCGCTCTCGTCGACGACGATTGACTTCTCGTGCGTCACATAGAATTTCGGGCTGGACCATTGCACGTCGATGCCGGCGCTCTTGAACGCCTCGTAGCTTTCGTCGTTGGCCCGGTCGCCACCCGAGCGCTGCGGGTTGAGCATGATCCGCACGTCGACCCCGGCCTTCTTCCGGTCGATGGCAGCCTCGATCAGGCTGGGCTCGGTGAAGGTGAATTGCTTTATCAGAAGCGACTTTTGCGCGCTCAGGATGAAGTCGCGGACCGGTTCCAAACCGTCGTCTGGCTCGACGATCACGCGCGGGGCGTTAGCAGGCATAGGTTTCGGATGCTAGCACCAGAACTGCCCCGGCACTTTGCCGTTGGGTGAATGTCGGGGGCGCGTCGCGCTCGGTCGGCACCGTCGTGACTCAGGGTGCGGGTGCCGGAACAGTCGGATCTGCCAGCGCAAAGCCGAGTCCGGGTGGCACGTTGACGTCCGCGCCGGGCGCGGTGCCGGGCAGCGGCTCGCCAAGTTGCTCGTAGGGGACCTGGCCGAGCAGTGCGCCGTCCAGGGCGCCCTCGGAATACATCGCGTGCAGCCGGCGCAGGAAGGCCAGTCGGCCGGTTCCGGGCTGCTCGGCAGACGGGCCGATGCCGATGTCGGGCTCGCCCTGCCCCGGCGCGGCGGGAGCGACGTTCTGCGGCAGCAGGTAGTGGTTGTTCAGGGCGTGCAGATCCGGGGGTGCTGCGGCAGCCGGCGCACCGGGTGCCGACGGAACCGGGTTCTGCCCCAGCAGAAGTCCCGGTGCGTACGCCGACAGATCGGGCAGCCCGAGTGGCCCGGCGGCGGGCTCACCGCTCTGGGCGAGAACGCTGCCCACCGACGCGTTGGGCGGCACCGGCGCCGGCACCCCAGGATCGGCCGGCACAGGATCTGCCGCTGCCGTTGGCGAACCGATGAGGATGGCACAGGCAGCGGCGGCAAGCGCCAACGTCGACACCAGCGTCCGGTCGCCCGTGCTCATCCCGCTCTGCCCTCCCGGCCTCGATCCTCGTCACACCGTAGTCGGCATTCGCCGCAACGATGCCGCGAACGGCGTCGACGACGCGATCAGGGGATCGGGGGCGGTGGGGGAGGCAGTACCGGGTCCGCCGGCGCGGGCGGAGCGACCGGGGCCGCAGGATCTCCGGGCGGCGGGGGCGCCGCCGGATCGGGCAGGAATTGTTCAGGCCCGGCCGGGATGTTGATGTCCGGTGGCGGAGCGGTTCCCGGCAGCGGTTGCCCGAGTTGGTCGGCGGGCATGCGCCCGAGCGCCCCGTGGAGGAAGGCGTGCACGCCCTTCCACTGATTGACCCGGGCGAACGGGCCGTCCGCGCCCGGTCCCAGCTGATACGGGGACTGCTGGTCCGGGGTGGGCATGCTGTTGTTCTGCGCCATCAACAACTGCGCGCCGTTGAGGATGTCGGCATTCGGCGGCGCCGCGGGTGCGGTCCCCGCCAGCGCCGGAGCGGGGGTTTGGCCGAGCAGCAACTGGTTGCCTGCCGGGCCGCCGAGGATGCCCGCGAATCCGTTGACCGAATCCTGGATGGTCCCCGGCGACGGGATGAATCCTTGCGGGGCGGGCGGTGGCGGCGGGGCCGCCGGGTCGACCGGCAACGGCTCGTCGGCGGCGGCGGTCGCCATGGGTGCGACCGCCGCTCCGACAGCGAGCGCGGCCACGACCACGCCCTTGACGAACATCCTGTGCATCTGGCGAACCGCTGTCAGAAGACTTTGGTGACGCCGTAGTAGGCGACGATGTCGTCGGCATCGGTGCCCGAGCTGGTCAGCACCGCGTACGAGCGGAGTGACGATGCGCCGACGCAGTTGTCGATCTTGATGTGAATGTCCTTCAGCGTCACTCGGGCTGAGGTGCCCTTGAAGGACTTCTTGTCGACGACGACGTTGGTGATGGTGCCCGGGCGGGGATCGACCTCGATCTGTCCCTGGACGGGGAAGCTGATGGAGCCGGGCAGCGAGAGACCGCCGGTGCCGAGGCTGGCGTTGCCCAGGCTGGCGCCGACCGAGCCGATCAGTTTGACCTTGTCCATCTCGACGCCGCAGCCGACCTGGTAGCCGGCCTCGAGTGTGCCGCCCGACACCGACCCGGTGGTGGTGCCGGTGAACGTGCCACCGACGATCCAGTCGCGCGAGGACAGCGACGTCGTCAGCGGTGCCACCGGCAGCTGCGTCTCGTCTTTGGCGACCACCGTGAGCGTGCGGCCGTCGGGCGTCTTGGCGATGCCGGGAACCTCGGAGGCGACGGCACCGTTGTCCGGTGGTGGGGGAGGAGCACCTGCGTCAGCGACGGGCGGCGCCGCCGGATCGGCCGGGTCGGCCAACGCGAGCGGGGTCGCTCCCATCGGGATCAGCATGCAAACTGCAGCCGCGGTGGCAAAGCGATGCAACATAACCTGTCGGCGCCTTCCGTCTGTCACTGGTGAATTTCTTTGGGAAATCATGGATTTGTGGGGTGTCCAGTCGGTGAACGAGGCGTCAACACTCAGCGCCCCGGATACATCTACTGGGCGTTCTCGCGGGTGGTGCCTGGTGCTGCATTTCGGCTGCCCACCACCGCGTCGTGACGGGCAGCCGAGTGCGAGAACGACAATGTGAAGTTGTTAAACGGCTTTCGTGACGCCGAGGTAGGTGACAACGTCGTCGGTGTTGTCGGTCGAGCTGGTCAGCGTGGCGTACGAGCGGATGAAGGACTGCCCTGCGCAACCGTCGATCTTGATACGGAACCCGGTGATGGAGATTCGCGGCGCGGTGCCCTTGAACGACTTCTTGCCCACCGGAACGATGTTCACGACGCCGGGCTTGAGGTCGATCTTCATCTGGTAGGCCGCCGACAGGCCGAGGGTGACGGGCAACAGCGAGCCGTTCACGATCGGAATGCCGACGCCCGGGGTGATGCCGCCGGTGGCGATCGACTCGATGTCGTCCTGGATGATGCCGCAGCCGATCTGGTAGCCGGCCTCCAGGGTGCCGCCCGAAAGCTTGGTGCTGCCGCCGCCGGTCACCGATCCGGTGAAGGTGCCGTCGACCAGGTACTCCCGGGACCACGGCGAATTGGTCAGGGAGGAAACCGGTTCCATGGACTCGTCCTTGCCCGACACGTTGAGCACCCAGCCGTCGGGCGTCTTGAGAACCCCGGGCGCGGCGGAGGGCATCGGTCCCGCGGGCCCGCCGGGCGCGGGGGCTGCGTTGGCAACAGGTGCCACGTTGGGATCGGCCGGCGGGTCGGCCAGCGCCAGCGGCGCCGCCCCGATGGGAGCCAGCAGGCAGACTCCAGCCAATGCGGCAAAGCGTTTCAACATGTCGTGTTGGCGCCTCTCGTAGTTGATAACCACTGTGTCGTTCGGAGGAATCATTGAGTTGGCGGGTGACTGGCCGGTTAACGCCGCCCCAACAATTCCCGCCCGATTACCGTCTACCGAGCGTCATTTCGGGCCGCCGATCGCCGAAGAGGTGCGATCCGGTCTCGAGGTGGTTCCAACTCGGTGTGTCGCCGGTGATGCAGACACCCGATGGATCCTTCAGCGGCCCCGGCTGTTGGTCACCTGTTAACCATCCCGACAGGTATTACGTCGATCATCGCTGTCGTCCTGACCCTACGGAACTCTGACGCAACGGATTCCGGGTTGGGCTGGTTTGGGACTTCCAGCCGGACGTTTCGGGGGAGCCCACGATCCAGGAGGAAGCAATGAGATCACCGCAATACGGCCGCATTCTGACTGCCACAGTGCTGGTGTCGGCCTCGGCGTTGTTGAATGCACCTGCCGCGCTTGCCGACCCGGATCCGCAGACCGACCAGCCGGCACCGGGGCCGGGCGTCGTCGCGGCGGTCGTCGCCGCTCCGCCTCTGGACGCACCGCCGGATGCGGCTCCGTCCAGTGCGGTACCCGACGCCTGCAAGCAGTTCGGGATGGCGCTGGACCATGCGTCGTCGTACTACGAGGACTTTGCCTACGACTCGGCGGGCGGCGGGAACAGCGTGAACTACAACGATCCGAACGTTGCCAATGCAAATGTCTACGGCCGTACCGCATTACGTGAGTCCGCCGCTGCCGCCATGTCGGCAGCGTCGGCGCCCGGTCTGCCCAATGACATCGCCGCCCCCATGCGGTCATGGTCGTTGCGGGCCACAAAGCTGTTGATAATCATGGGGATTCGTGGTGGCGGTGACTCGCTGAACTCGACCGCAAATGACATGAACACCGACGCCAACAATGTGCAGATGGCGTGTGCGATGAATGGCGCGCGCGCCTGACCCGAAAATCAAACGCGCTGAGTCGAAATCGGCCCCCTCCTCTCGGAGGGGGCCGATTTCTTGATCGTGACGGGTTATCCGCCTGCGCCGCCGCTGCCACCCTTGCCGCCGGTCGGGCCGAGGCCGCCGGAGCCGAGGTGGCCACTTGCGCCGGAGGTGGCGCCGCCCTTGCCGCCGTTGCCGCCGTTGCCACCCTTTCCGCCGGTGATCACGCTGCCACCGCCGGTGGCCCCGGTGCCGCCGGCGCCGCCGGTACCCGTGGTCGCGCCGTTACCGCCGTTGCCGCCGGCACCGCCGGAGCCACCACTGAAGCCGCCGAAGCCGCCGAGGCCGCCGTTGGCGCCCTTGCCGCCGGTGGCGCCGCCGCCGCCCTTACCGCCGGCACCGCCTGCGCCACCGTTGTTGCCGGCCATGCCGCCCTTGCCGCCGGTGCCGCCGGTGCCGCCCGCCCCCGTCGTGCTGGTGCCGCCGTCGCCGCCGGTCGCACCCGCGCCACCATTGCCGGCCACGCCACCTGCGCCACCGCTGCCACCGGTGCCGCCGTTACCGGCAGCGCCGGTTCCGCCTGCGCCGCCCGCACCGCCGGTGCCGCCGGCGCCACCGCTGCCCGACCCGAGGCCGCCGGCACCGCCGGTGCCGCCGGTGCCGCCGTTACCACCGGTCGCGGTGCCCGCACCGCCTGCGCCGCCTGCGCCGCCGGCGCCGCCGGCCGCGGAGCCGTAGAAGCCACCCTTGCCACCGTTACCGCCTGCGCCGCCGTCGGTTCCGGCCGCGCCGCCGCCGTAGCCCGCGCCACCCGCGCCGCCCGCACCCGCGGAGCCGCTGCCGAGGACGGGCATGCTCGCGGCGTTGCCGCCGTTGCCACCCTTGCCGCCGGCCACCCCGGCGGTCGTGCTGGCGCCGCCTGCGCCGCCGGTGCCGCCGCTACCGGCGAACGGGCCGGCGTTGCCGCCGTTGCCGCCCGCACCGCCGGCGATGCCCTTGCCGCCGTTGCCGCCGCCGCCGCCGAACAGCGCGCCGCTGGAGGAGCTTCCGGCGATCAGGCCGCCGTTACCACCGTTGCCGCCCGCGCCGCCGTTGATGCTGGCGCTGGTGGCGTCGCCGCCGTTGCCGCCGTTGCCGTACAGCCCGGCGCTACCGCCGTTGCCGCCGTTGTATCCATTGCCACCGTTGCCCATCAGCAGGCCGCCGCGGCCGCCATTGCAGGAGGCGCTGGCGCACTGCGTGTCGGCGGCGCTGTAGCTGTAGCCGTTACCGATGAGCAGGCCACCGTTCGGGTGCTCGGCGGTGCCGTTGCCGATGAACTGGCCGACCAGGTTGTTGGCAGCGTTCGCCGAGGCGGCGGCCGTCGGGGTGGACGCCTTGGAGTTGTTGCCGGCAAGGCTGTTACCGAACAGCAGTAGGTCCGACTCGCTTGACGTCAGTTTGTACGCCGGCGACGCCACCGTTGTGGTGGCATCGGTGGTGGCGAACAAGACGGCCGCACCCACCATCGCCGCACCGGCGACGCCCGTGGTGACGAAGGCTGGCGCAGCCACCCGGAGCGATTTCTTGCGGTGTTTGGACAAGGTCGAATTCCCTTCGAAGAAGACGTTCAGTCCGGCAAATGCGCCGAGTGGTCCCTGACAAAGGAATCCAAGGAGACAACCCTTACCTCGGACTGGACCCCACTTGGCGCGCCGCCGAACTTCGTGCAAACGCCAGCTGAACTCAACCTGTAAAAGCCGTCGTAATGGCTACTTGCAGAGTTCGGCGATCTTGCTGTTCGTCTTCTCCGCGTTGCTCAGCCGCTCGGCCTGCTTCGGGTCGGTGTTGGGCACACCGGCTAACGCGTTCATCGAAATATCCTGCAACCCGGTCGCGAAGCCGCGAATCGCATCGGCCAGATCGCCCGGGGTGGCCGGGCTCAGGTGGGCGAGAAGGTATGTCGCGCCGCCCGCCATGGCCAGCCGTGCGTTGGCGGCCACGCCCTGAACTTCGGCGCCCGGGTCGGCGTGGGTCTGCAATGACACCGCTGCGCTGACCGTGCGGTAAGCGTCGCAGGCGTTGGTCTTCGGGTCACCGGTCTGCGGTGCGGTGGCCGGCGCCGGATTCGACGGAGTCGGCCGGAACAACGCCCAACCGGCGAGTGCCACCGCGATCACTGCGATCACCAACGCGACGGGCGCGAGCCAGCCGGCCGAGGATCGGGATTGGCGGGTGGGACGGTGCGATGTTGACGTCGTGGCGTCAATATCGTCGGTCGGCTCCGGCATGCCAACGATCCTAATCACGTGCCGTGGCAGAGCCGTAAACGCGTACTCTGGCTGCGGAAAGGCGTAGGGGGTATGGCGATGACGATGCGCTGGGGGCGACGGCTCGGGTGCCTGGTGGCCGGCGCCGGTGTGGTGGCCGGTGTGGTGGCCGGGGTGCCTGCAGCGGTGGCGCAGGGCTGCCCGGCCGGGCACGTCAATAACGAGTACACCGGCCAGTGCTATCTCGAGGGCAGTGCGCCCACCATCAACGGCGTGCCGTGTGTGGCGAGCAATCTTGGTTTGTGCCAATCGTTTCGGCAGAATCAGCAGCCGCCGAAGAAGCCGTATACCGCAATCGGCTAACTGCGGGTCAACGTCTTGGTCATCAGCCGCTGCATCCAGTTCGGCGACACCTGCGACAGTGCGGCCAGCACGGTGGTCTGGCGGCCCACCGGATAGTGCACTTTGGCCAGTCGCCCGCGGCGGTGCGTGGCCGAGTAGACCGCGGCGGCGACGTCGTCGGGCTTCAGGTTGACGCCCAGCGATTTGGTGCTGCCGGTCTCGACGCCGTCGGTCATCGCGGTTTTGACGAACAGCGGCCACATCGCCAGCACCCGGATTCCGTACCGGCGCCATTCGAGTTCCAGCGCTTCGGTCAACGCACGCAGCGCGAACTTGGTTGCCGAGTAGGTGGCGAGTTCGGGCTGGCCGTACAGCGCGGAGGCCGAACACATATTGACCACCTGGGCGCCCGGGGTGTCGCGCAGGTAGGGGAATGCGGCATGCAACCCGGTCAGCGCACCGGTGAAGTTGATGTCCACCATCTGCCGGTGAACACCGAGCGGGACGTCGGCGAACGGGCCTGTGGTCAGAACTCCGGCATTGTTCACCAGGACATCGAGTTTTCCTGTGCTGCCGGTGAATTCACGCAGTCGAGCCGACCATTGATCGGCGTTCGTGACGTCGAGCTCGCCGATCTTGACGTCACCTCCGAGCGCGACGATCTCCTCGCGCAGCCCGGCGAGCCCGTCGAGGTCGATGTCGTATGCGCCCACCCGGTAGCCGTTTCGGGCGAAGGTCAGTGCGGTCGCCCGCCCGATACCCGCGGCGGCTCCGGTGATGAAGACGCCGGGTGCGCTCATGTCATACGACTTTCAGGTGTGGGATGTGTACCTCGGGTTCCGAGGCGATGCGGTCGTTGGCTGCGGCCATCGCGGTGTCGACCCGCACGGCTGCGGTCTGGCAGGCCGCGGTGGCCTTGCGGCCCAGCCCTCCCACGTCGTCGGCGGCGTTGCGCAGATACGCCGTCAGTGTGACGCGCAGCCGGTCACCGACCAGGGCCAGACGATTGCGGAACCGATCGTCGACCGTCACGGTGACGTAGGGCAGTTCGAGTTTGATCATGAGCGCCTCCAGAGCCGTTCTTGTCGAATGTAGACGACATCGGCGGCGAGTCGGCCCGTGCGGTCAGGGCCGCACGCCGATCGTCTTGGAGTTCAGGTACTCCCGGTAACCCTCATCGCCGTTGCGGTGCCCGAGACCGCTCTGTTTGGTGCCGCCGAACGGGCTGGTGATCCCGAAGAACGAGTGACCGTTGGTGGTGACGCTGCCGGTGCGCAGCCGCAGTGCGATGTTCAACGCGCGGTCGTCGTCGCCGCTGGTGACGTCGCCGGACAGTCCGTAGATGGTGTTGTTGGAGATCTCGACGGCCTCGTCATCGCTGTCGTAGGGGGTCACGGTGATCACCGGCCCGAAGATCTCGGTCTGCGCGATCTCCGACGTCGGATCGACGTCGGCGAGCAACGTCGGCTGCACGTAGTAGCCGGTCGGCAGATTCTCCGGGATCCCGCCACCGGTGATCAGCCTGGCGCCGTCGGCGATCCCGGACCGGATCAGGCGCAGCGTCTTCTGCCGCTGCATGGCGCTGATCTGTGGGCCCTGCATGATGCCCGGCGTCCACGGGTCACCGACCGGGAACTGCTCCATCATGGCCTTGAGGATCTCGAGACCTTCGTCATAGCGGCTGCGCGGCAACAGGACTCGGCTGCTCAGGATGCAGCTCTGACCGGACATCACGCAGGCGAACATCGCCGCCATCGGCAGGCAGGCGGTGAAGTCCGCGTCGTCGCAGACGATGTGAGTCGACTTGCCGCCGAGTTCCAGCAGGGTCTTCTTGACCGTCGAGGCGCCGGCGGCCAGGATCGCCCGCCCGGTGGCGGTGGACCCGGTGAAGGTGATCATGTCCACCCGCGGATCGGCCGACAGGGCCGCGCCCACCTCGTTGGCGTTGGAGGTGACGACATTGAACACCCCGGCGGGGATGTCGGTCTTCTCGGCGATGATGCGGCCGAGCTCGGTGCCTGACCACGGCGTCAGCTGCGCGGGTTTGAGGACCACGGTGTTGCCGGCCATCAGCGCCGGGACGGTCTCGGCGATGTTCAGGTAGAACGGCACGTTCCACGGGGTGATCGCGCCGACGACGCCGACCGCGTCGTACTGGATCTTGCGCCGCGCCGGGCCGAGTTGGGTCTCGTGGATGCCGGTGTCGACCAGATAGTCGAAGTTGCGGCCGTGGTCGGCCCAGTGCTTCACCTCGGCGATCGGGCTCTCGATCTGGGAGCCGCTGACCGAGACCGGACAGCCGACCTCGGTGATCACGATGCGCCGCAACCGTTCCTGTTCGTCGGTCAGCGCCTCGTGCAGCTGAGTGAGGCAGTGGTAGCGGAAGTCCAGATCGCGGGACCAGTCGCCCTCGTCGAACGCCCGGCGTGCGGCGGCGGTCGCCCGCTCGATGTCGGTGACCGTCCCGTCGGTGGCCTGGCCCACCACCTCCTCGGAGGCGGGATGCTCGACGTCGAACAAGGCCCCGGAGTCGGTGAGCCGAAGCTCCCCGTCGATGAGCATTCGCTGCTCGCCGGCCAGCACACCCGTGTCAGCGTCGACATTGGTCATTGCATTTACCCCTCGTGCCGTGGAAATCTGTCACCCGAAATACGAGAACCTGATTCTCACACGAGAGGAACGCCGTGGCTATGGCTTCTAAGGGATATGTCATCTTGACCGAGGAAATCCACGACCCGGAGGGGATGAAGGCCTACGGAAAAGCCGCGGGCGCCGCGATGGGCGGGGTCAAAGTGCTCGCCGTCGACGCCAAACCGCAAGTGCTCGAAGGTGATTGGCACGGACACCAGACCGTTGTGCTGGAATTCGAGTCAGTCGAAGCCGCGCAGTCCTGGTACGACTCGGATGCCTACCGCGCCGCGCGGGAGCTTCGGCACGCCGCCGCCACCACCAATGCGGTGATCCTGTCGGGGTTCTAACCCCAGTCGTGCTCGGCGCCCCTCTCGCGATACCAGTCGATCAGATCCGGGTCGTCGATCGAGCGCGGGTCCAGTGACACGTCGGTGTGCCCGGCCATGATCGCGGTCACCGGTACCTCCAGTTTCTTGCCGGTGCGGGTGTGCGGGATCCCGGGCGCGGAAATGATGTCGTCGGGTACGTGGCGCGGAGAGAGTTTGGTGCGGATCGCCGAACGGATGGTGTCGACCAGTTCGTCGTCGAGCACCCGCCCCGGTGCCAGCGTGACGAACAATGGCATCCAGTAGGCGCCGTCCGGTCCGTCGATGCCCAGTACGAACCCCTCGGTCACCGCGTCGATGGCCTCGACGACCTCGTAGATGTCGGCCGAGCCCATCCGTATCCCATGCCGGTTGAGGGTGGCGTCGCTGCGCCCGTGGATGATCAGTGCGCCGCTCTCGGTGACGGTCACCCAGTCGCCATGCCGCCACACGTGCGGCGCCGGTCCGTCTGCCCATTCGTGATCGAAATAGGCTGCGCGGTAACGGGACCCGTCGTCGTCGTTCCAGAATCCCACCGGCATCGACGGCATCGGCACGGTGATCACCATCTCGCCCACCTCGTTGACCAGCGGCTCTCGCTGCGGTGACCAGCTGTAGAGAGCCACCCCGAGGTAACGCGTGGTCAGCTCTCCCGGCACCACCGGCAGGCCGGCGGTGCCGCCGGCGAAGGCGGTCACCACGTCGGTGCCACCGCTGATCGAGGAGACCGCCACGTGCTCACCGACGTGCTCACGCACCCAGTCGAACAGGTCGGCCGGCAGCGGCGAGCCCGTGCTGCCGATCGTCGTCAAGAGGCGCAGATCATGTTGGGCGCCCGGATGCAGGTCGGCCTTGCGCGACGCCAGCAGATGGCCGGGGCTGGTGCCGAAGTAGGTGACCTTCTCGTCTTCGAGCAGCTGCCAGAGTCGGTCGGCGTCCGGACACAGGGGGTGTCCGCTGTAGCAGACCACGGTCGAGCCGCACAGCAGTCCGGCGATGCGGAAATTCCACATCATCCAGCTCAACGCGGTCTGCCAGAAGAAGACGTCACCGGGGCCCAGATCTCCATGTAGCGCAGCCGCTTTCAGATGTTCGAGCACCACACCGCCGTGACCGTGCACGATGCCCTTCGGGCGGCCGGTGGTGCCGGAGCTGAACAGCACCCACAGGGGGTGGGCGAACGGGACGGCGGTGACCTCGGGGTCGACCGGGTGGGCCACGAGCGCGCGGTAGTCGTCGCTGTCGAGCACCACCAGATGCGGCCGGCCGGGCAGCAGGGTCAGTAATTCGTCGGTGTCGCTGCGCTTGTCGAACCAGCGCCCGTTGAGCCGGTAGCCGTCTGCGCTGAACAACACCTTGGGTTCCAGTTGCGCCAGTCGTGATGCGGCACCCTGGGGTGCGTAGTCCTGTCCGCATGCCGACCAGACCGCCCCGAGCGTGGCGGTCGCCAGGAACGCGATCATCGCCTCGGCCACGTCGGGCAGGTATCCCGCCACGCAGTCCCCGGTTTGTACCCCGAGCCTGCGCAGTTCGGCGGCCACCGCGCCGACCCGGCCGGCAAGCTCGGCCCAGCCGATCTCGGTTCGGGTGCCGTCCTCGTCGATGCCGACGATCGCCGCACCGGGGCGCCCGGCATGCCGAAGGATCTGGTCGACGTAGTTGAGCCGGACGCCGGGAAACCAGACGGCGCCGGGCATCGTGGCGTCGGCGAGCACCGCCTCGTCACCCGACCCGGGACCAACCTCGGCGCGTATGTCACAGTGCTCCCACAGTGCGCGCCAGAACCGAGCGGGATGGTCGACCGACCACTGCCACAGGTCGGCGTAGCCGCCGCTGGGGGCGCCGTGGCGTGCCGCCGTGGTCGCGGCGAACTGCTTCCACTGGGGTTCTGGGCCCGGCATTGTGATCCTCGCGTCCGCTGGGTAAACGTCACTCGCTGTCGCGCTCACTCAACAAGTACCGCCCTGAGCAGTCAACCCTGCGACGCAAACCCTCTCGAAGGTGTTCGCAGTGCGGTAATCGGACGATCAGGTGTTCACTCATTGAACGCTAGGATCCCGATCTGTGACCGACAGACCCAATGTGGTGGCACGTGTCGCCGCGTTGCTGGGTGCGGTCGGGTCCGCGGAACCCGCCGGCGCATCGACGACGGAGGTGGGCAAGGCTGCCGCGCTTGCCCGCCCGACCGCCCATCGGCTGCTCACCTCGCTGGCCGACGTCGGGCTGATCGACCGGGACAGCAAGACCGGGCGATGGCTGCTCGGCCCGGAGATGTATCTGCTGGGCGCCGTTGCCGCCAACCGTTACGACGTCACCGACAAGGCCCGCGAGGTGGTCGCCCGCCTGGCCGCCGAGACCGGCGAGAGCGCCTTCTTCTCGGCCCGGCGCGGCGACGAGACGGTCTGCCTGCTGAGCGTCGAGGGCAGTTTCCCGCTGCGGTCCCACGTCCTGCGCGAGGGCATCAGGTTTCCCCTCGGGGTGGCCTCGGCCGGGCTGGCGATCCTGAGCCATCTGCCCGCCGACGAGGTCGACGACTACTTCTCGCGGGCGCTGCCTGCGGCCGACTGGGGTGACGAGCACACCGAGGAGTCGATCCGGGCGAGGATCGAGGCGACCCGTCTCACGGGATACGCGGTCAACCCGGCGTTGATCGTGGAGGGCAGCTGGGGGATCGCGGCGGCGGTGTTCGACCAGAACGGCCGGCCGGCGTGGGCGCTGAGCCTCACCGGGGTGGAAACCCGCTTCAAAGCCGACCGGCGCCAGGAACTCGGAACGCTGCTGCTCGAGCAGGCGCACGTGCTCTCCGGACGGCTCAGCTCGTAGAGCTGGAAGCCTCACCAGCGCTTTCGGCGGATTCTGCACACGACTTGCCCAAAGCGGTATTGGCATTCTCATAAACTGCAAGTACGGTATCCACCGATGGACCACCTATCCCACACGTCGTCGGGGATCCCACTGAACCCGGTGTACGGACCGGCCGACCGCAGTGGCGATCCTCCCGCGCCGGGCGCGTTTCCGTTTACCCGGGGCAACTTCTCCAGCGGATACCGCGGACGGTTGTGGACCTTCCGCCAGTATTCCGGCTTCGGCACCGCGGAGGAGTCGAACGAGCGCTATCGCTACCTGCTCGAGCAGGGCGGTACCGGATTGTCGGTCGCCCTGGACCTGCCGACCCAATGTGGCTACGACTCCGACGATCCGGAGTACGGGGAAGAGGTGGGCCGGGTCGGCGTCGCGGTCGACACCCTCGCCGATGCCGAGATCCTGTTCGACGGCATCCCGCTGGACAAGATCAGCACCAGCTTCACGATCAACGGGACGGCGGCGATCCTGTTGGCGTTTTATGTCGCCGCCGCGGAGAAGACGGGGGTGCCGCGCGAGAAGCTCACCGGCACCATCCAGAACGACATTCTCAAGGAGTACGCCTCCCGAGGCACCTGGATCTGGCCGCCGGAGCCGTCGCTGCGCCTGATCGCCGACACCATCGAGTTCTGTGCGGCCGAGGTGCCCCGGTTCAACGCGATCTCGGTCGCCGGAGCGCACTTCCGCGACGCCGGCGCCAACGCCGTGCAGGAGATGGCGTTCACCCTCGCCGACGGCATGACCTACTGTGACACCGTCGTCGAGCGCGGCCGAATGACCATCGACCAGTTCGCGCCGCAGATCTCCTTCTTCTTCTACACCCACGGCGACTTCTTCGAGGAGATCGCCAAATACCGTGCGGGACGCCGTCGTTGGGCGACGATCGTCCGGGAGCGGTGGGGAGCCAAGACCGACAAGGCCGCGATGTTCCGGTTCGGCTGTGTGTCCGGCGGTGCGTCGCTGTACGCGCCGCAGGCGCAGAACAACCTGGTCCGGGTGGCCTACGAGGCGTTGGCCTCGGTGCTCGGCGGCGTCCAGTCGATGTTCACCGCCGCCTGGGACGAGCCGTTCGCGCTGCCCAGCGAGGAGTCCGCGACGCTGGCACTGCGCACCCAGCAGATCCTGGCCTACGAGACCGGGGTGGCCCGGGTGGCCGACCCGCTCGGTGGCTCCTACTTCGTCGAGGCGCTCACCGATGCCACCGAGGAACGCATCATCGAGATCATGTCCGACCTCGAAAAGCACGGTGGCATGGTGCAATCCATCGAGGACGGCTACCTGCAGGGGCTGATCGCCGACGAGGCCTACAAGATCCATCAGGACGTGGAATCGGGCGTCCGCCCGGTGGTCGGGGTGAACAAATTCGTCGTCGACGAGCCTGCCCCGGACCTGGCCACGTACGAACTCGACGCCGCGGGCCGCGACAAGCAACTGCGGCGCCTGGCGAAGGTGAAGGCCGAACGCAGTGAGCTCGCCGTGAAAGAAGCGTTGGCAGCCCTTTCCAGAGCGGCGGAAGGTGATGACAATTTGATGCACAAGCTGATCGACTGCGCCAACGCGTACTGCACCGTGGGCGAGATGGTCTCCACGCTGAAGTCGGTGTGGGGCGAATTCCAGCAGCCGGTGGTCTTCTAGTGAGCGCTCGCATCCTGGTCGCCAAGCCAGGTCTGGACGGCCACGACCGCGGGGCCAAGATCGTGGCCCGCGCACTGCGTGACGCCGGCTTCGAGGTCATCTACACCGGTATCCGCCAGCGCATCGAGGACATCGTGTCGATCGCGCTGCAGGAAGATGTTGCGGTGGTGGGGCTTTCGATCCTGTCGGGTGCGCACCTGGCCCTGACCAAGCGGACGGTCGACGCGCTGCGCGACGCCGACGCCGGCGACATCGCGGTGATCGTCGGCGGCACGATCCCGCAAAGTGACGTGTCCAAGCTACTGGAAGTCGGAGCCGCGGCGGTGTTCCCGACCGGGACATCGCTGGACACCCTGGTGACCGACGTCCGCGCGCTGACTTCAGAACAGGTGGCCGACTAATGCGTCTTGGCGTGATGATCGGTGCCGAGCGGGGCGATATGGCCCGCAAGGTGAAGAAACTCCTCGAGGACATCGAATGGGCTGAGGGCGCCGGCTTCGACACCGCGTGGATGCCGCAGGTGCCCAACGACTATGACGCGCTGACGATGGTCGCGCAGATGGGTGCACGCACTTCGCGCATCGAGCTGGGCACCGCGGTGGTCCCGCTGCAGGCGCAACACCCGATCGCGCTGGCCCGCCAGGCGCTGTCGGTCCATGCCGGCAGCGGCAACCGGCTGGCGTTGGGCGTGGGACCGTCGCACCACTGGATCATCCGCGACATGCTGGGGCTGCCCTACGAGAAACCGGCGTCCTACACCCGCGACTACCTCGAGGTGCTCAACGCGGCGCTGGCCGGCCCCGGCGACGTGGACGTCGAGAACGACTCCTTCACCGTGCACAATCCGACTGTGCTGCAGGCAGATTCACCGCTTCCGGTATTGCTCGCCGCGCTGGGACCGGTGATGCTGCAGATCGCGGGTGAGCTCACCGACGGCACCGTGCTGTGGATGGCCGACGAGCGCGCGATCGGCGACCACATCGCGCCGCGGATCAACAAGGCCGCCGACAACGCCGGCCGGCCGGCCCCGCGCATCGTCGCCGGAATCCCGGTGTGCTTGTGCGCCAACTCGGAGATCGAGGCAGCCAAGGACCGGGCCAACCGGATCCTTGCCGAGGCCGAGACGTCGCCCAACTATCAGAAGCTGCTCGACCGCGGCGACGCGCGCGACGTCGGCGACCTGTGCGCGGCCGGCGACGAAGAGGCCATCCTGGCCCGGTTCCGCGCCTTCGCCGACGCCGGGGTCACCGACCTGTCGGTGCGGCTGTTGCCGATCGGGGAGACCCGTGACGAGCTGGTGGCATCGAAATACCGGACGCGCGAGGTGATTGCGCAGCTCGGCGCCGAGGTTCGATGAGCTCCGCGGCCCCACTGTCGGGCGTTCGCATCCTCGAGGTCGGCACCATGCTGGCCGGCCCGTACGCCACCATGCTGCTCGCCGATCTCGGTGCGCAGGTCATCAAGATCGAGCCGCCCGGCGGCGAGATCTCCCGACAGGTCGGGGACAGCTATTTCGCCAGCCTGAACCGCAACAAGCGCAGCATATGCCTGGACCTGGCCTCCGACGCCGGGCAGCAGCGCCTCGGTGAGCTGGTCGCGGAATCCGATGCGCTGCTGGTCAATATGAAGCCGTCGGTGATCCGGCGCTTCGGGCTCACCTATGAGGCGCTGCGAACGCACAACGAGAAGATTGTGTGTGTCGCGCTGACCGGCTACGGCCTGGACGGCGGCGACGACCCCGCCTTCGACTACGTGATCCAGGCGGCCACCGGGGTGGCCGCGATGACCGGTGACCCGGATGCGCCGCCGACGCTGCCGGGCTACTCGTCGGCCGACAACTCCACCGGGTTGACCGCGGCGCTGGGACTTCTGGCGATGATCGTCTCCGGGCAGGGTGGGCAGGTGGATGTCTCGCTGCGCGACGTGATGTTCTCGCAGCTGAACTACCGGGCCGCGGCCTATCTCAATGACGGTGTACATCCGCGCAGACATCCGTTCGGTGCGCACTCGTTTTACGTTCCCGCGCAGCTGTTTCCGACCGCGGACGGATATCTGGCGCTGTTCGTCACGCACGACGGCTTCTGGAAGATCTTCGCCGCCGAGGCCGGTATCGACGGCTTCCCGACGATGGCCGAACGATCGGCGCGCCGCGACGAGGTGCTGGCGATCGTGACCGCAGCGCTGGCCGCCGACACCGCGGTGGGCTGGGAAGAGCGGTTGCGTCCGTTGGGGATCCCGGCTGCCGCGGTGCGATCGCTACCCGACGCCCTCGAGGCGACCCCGGAGGTCATCGTCACCGCCGGGGATTACCGCCTGGTCGGCAGTCCGGTGCGGGTGGTGGGCTATGAGCCCGACTATCTGCCGCCCCCGGTGCTCGACGAGTTTCAGTCGTCGTAGGTCACGGTCACATCGGACTCGGGCACGCCCTGGCAGGTCAGGATCAGGCCGTCGTCGATCTCGCTGTCGTCGAGCACCTCGTTCACCCGCATCTTGACCTGTCCATCGGTGAGCGTGGCGATGCAGGTTCCGCAGTTGCCGGCTTCGCAGCTGTAGGGCGGGGTCAGTCCGGCGCGGCGGGCGGTTTCCAGCACCGTCTCGCCCTCGTTGACCGGCATGGTCACCGTCTTACCGTCCAGCGTGATCGTCGCCGTGCTCACTTCTCTCCTCAGCGTTTGCGCAGTATCATTCTACCCAGATGAGAATACAGTTCTCTACTGACGATAGTATGTTCTCGTTTGTTGACCTGTTGATGGGATTGTCACTGACCATGTGCGAGCGGACCGCGCCGTGAGCGACGTGCGAGTGCTTGCCTTCGAGGACCGCATCTACACACGATCTCAGGTCGATGCGCTGTCCGCCGGATTGGCCCGCACTCTCGCGAGCCGTGGCGTGCGGGCCGGTCAGCGGGTCGCGCTGATGTCGTCCAACCGGCCCGAGTTCATCTTCGCCGTGCACGCCATCTGGCGCCTCGGTGCGTCCGCGGTCCTGATCAGCCCGGCCTGGAAAGCAGCCGACATCGGCCATGCGCTCGAGGTGTCCCGCGCCGACCATGCCGTCGGGGACAGCCCGCTGCTGGCCGACCTGATGCCGATGCTCAGCCTCGACGATCCGATCAGCCCGGCGGAGCCCACCCCCGTGGAGTACGCGGCTGACTCCGATGCCGTGCTGGTGTTCAGCTCGGGGACCACGGGTATGCCCAAAGCGGTTCGGCACACTCATGGTTCGCTGGCCGCGAGCATCCGGCACTGGCGCCACGCCCTGGGCCTCACGGCCGTCGATCGCATGCAGATCGTCACACCGCCGTCGCACATCCTCGGCCTGCTCAACATCGCCACCGTGCTCGACGCGGGCGCGTGGATGCGCCTGCATCGCCGATTCGACATCGACACCATGCTGCAGTGCATCCAGGACGACCGCATCACCGTCGAAATGGCCGTCGCGCCAATCGCATTGGCAATCGCATCCCATCCGAAGCTCGACACGTTCGACCTGTCGTCGCTGCGCTACATCATGTGGTGCGCCACCCCGGTCACCACCAGCGTCGCCGAGGCCGTGACCGAACGGACCGGGATCGGGTGGATCTCGGCGTACGGCACCAGCGAGGTACCGGTGATCGCCTGTTGCCCGCGCGACGCGGCCCGACTCGACACCGTCGGGCGACCGATCCCGCCGGTGCGCATCGTGTCGACGGAGACCGGCGAACCGGTCGAGCCGGGCACGGTCGGCGAGATCCAGGTGCGCTCGGATTCGGCGATGGCCGGCTACCTGCCCGCCGACGCCACCGCCGCGGCATTCGACGACGGCTGGTATCGCACCGGGGACCTCGGCTACCTGGACGACGGCTGGCTGCGAATCACCGATCGGCTCAAGGAAATGGTCAAGGTGCGGGGCTTCCAAGTCGCTCCCGCCGAGGTCGAGTCGGTGCTGCACGGCCATCCCGCGGTGGCCGACTGCGCGGTGTTCGGTGTGCCCGACGAGGTGGACGGTGAGGCCGTGATCGCTGCGGTCGCCGTCGCCGAGCCGGTCGGCGCCGAGGAGCTGGACGGGCTGATCGCCGAGAAGCTGGCGTCCTACAAACGTCCCCGCGACATCGTTTTCGTGCCCGAAATCCCGCGCCTGCCATCGGGCAAGGCGTTGCGGCGAGTTCTCAAGGAGCAGTATGGATGCACGCCTGACCAGTGAGCAGCAGCAGCTGCGCGATGCCGCCGCCCGGCTGGCCGACGACTTCGGACCGGGCTCCGTCGCGGACCTGGACGACCAGTCGCGCCGGGCGCGGCTGGCCAAGACCGTCGACGCGACCGGCTGGCGGTCGCTTCGTTCCGACGGCGCCAGCGGCGTCGAAGTGGCCTTGGTGGCAGAGGAATTCGCGCGTGGTCTGGTCGACGTGCCGTTCCTCGGTCCGGTGCTCGCCGACGATCTGTACTGCCTGCTGGCGGCCGACCCGGTGCCGGCGACCATCGCGGTCGGTGACACCGTCATCGACGCCGACGGTTCCTCCGCTGCGCTACGACTCGCCGGAACGACCGTCGAATCGGTCGGTGTCGGCGCGGCCCGTGACGCCGCGGATCTGACCCGCATCACCGCAGCCGTCTCCGGCTCAGCGGACACCGTGGGGGAGCTGACCGCCGAGCAGACGCAGCGCTGGTACGCCCTCGCGCTGGCGGTGACGACGGCCGACCTGGTCGGCGCGGCACGCGGCACCCTCACGCTGGCAACCGAATACGCCAAGGTGCGCGAGCAGTACGGCTCGGCCATCGGTTCGTACCAGGCCGTCGCCCACATGCTGGCCGAGGGCCTGGCCCTCATCGAGGGATCGGTCAGCGTGCTGCGTCACGCCGCCTGGGCTGTCGACGAGCTGCCCGTCGAGCAGGCTGTCGAAGCCGGCCGGGTCGCCAAGATCTACTGCGCGCGAGCCGCACTGGCGGTGTGTGAGATGTCGATCCAGGTGCACGGCGGCATCGGCAATACCTGGGAGTGCCTCGCCCATGTCTATCTGCGCCGGGTGCTGGCCGCCACCGAGGCCTGGCCAGTCAAGTTGGAGGAGTTGACCATTGGACTTTCGTGATTCTCCCGATGAGGCCGCGTTCCGGGAGCGGCTGCGCGGCTGGCTGACAGAACAGAAGGGCAGGTTCCCGACGTCGGGAGACGCCTACTGGGCCAAGGCAGGGGAGTGGCACCAGGCGCTGTACGCCGCCGGGTTCTTCGGCACATCCTGGCCGAAAGAGTACGGCGGCCAGGGCTTGCCACCCGTGTTCGACGTGATCGTCGACGAGGAGATCGCCAAGGCCGGGGCGCCCGCGCGTCCGAGCCTGGGCTATCTGGTGGTCGGCCTGAGCCATCACGGCAGCGAAGAACTGCGGCAGCGCTTCCTGCCCGGGATGATCAACGGCACAGAGCGCTGGTGCCAAGGCTTTTCGGAGCCCGGGGCCGGATCGGACCTGGCCTCGCTGACCACGACCGCCACCCGCGACGGTGACGAGTACGTCATCGACGGTCACAAGATCTGGACCAGTTACTCCGACTGCGCCGACTGGTGCCTGGTCTTGGCGCGCACCGACAAAGAGGTGCCCAAACACAAGGGCATCTCGGCGTTCATCGTCACGATGCACCAGCCTGGGATCGTCCAGCGGCCGCTGAAGATGATCAGTGGTGTCACCAAGGAATTCGGTCAGGTCGAGTTCGACGGGGCGAGGGTGCCGGCCGCGAACATGGTCGGCGCGCCCGGCGACGGCTGGAAGCTCGCGATGACGGTGGTCAGCCATGAGCGCGAGCCGTCGACATTGGGCTTCTCGGCGCGCTACGGGAAGCTGGTGCGCCAGATGGCCTCCCGCGTCGAGGGACCAGCACCCGACGAACTGTCGTGGGCGTGGGTGCAGACCGAGATGTTGCGCCTGCACGTGCGTCGGCGCCTGTCCGAGCAACTCGACGGCATCACGCATGGACCGGACGGGTCGCTGGACAAACTGTTGATGACCTGGACCGAGCAGTCGGTCGGGCACGCCGCGCTGGCCACCGTCGGCACCGACGACGAGGAGTTGTTCGGTGCCTACCTCTACAGCCGTGCCCAGAGCGTGATGGGCGGGACGTCGCAAATTCAGAAGAACATCATCGCCGGACGAATTCTTGGACTGGGAGTTTAACGACATGTACGACATGCCCGACGAAATCGACGTCACCGCCGACGGTCCGCTGCGGATCATCACGCTGAATCGTCCCGACGAGCTCAACGCCGTCAACGACAATCTCCATGTCGGGCTGGCCAAGATCTGGGAGGCACTCAACGAGGATGCCTCCGCGCGGGCGGCGGTGATCACCGGTGCGGGCCGGGCTTTCTCGGCCGGCGGCGACTTCACCTACCTCGACGAGCTGCGCAGCGACGAAGCGTTGCGGCAGAAGACGATCAAGCACGGTCGCGATCTGGTGATCGGCATGGTGCGGTGCCGCATTCCGGTGATCGCGGCCGTCAACGGCCCGGCGGTCGGGCTGGGCTGCAGCCTGGCCGCACTGTCGGACGTGGTGTACATCGCCGAGAACGCGTTCTTCGCCGACCCGCACGTGTCGATCGGGCTGGTCGCCGCCGACGGCGGGCCGCTGGTGTGGGGATCGCAGATCAGCTTGCTGCAGGCCAAGGAGTTCGCCCTGACCGGCGTGCGGATCAAGGCGCAGCGCGCGGTGGAGCTCGGGCTGGCGAATCATGTTGTCGCCGATCCGGTCTCCGAGGCGATCGCCTGCGCGAAGAAGATCATCGAACTTCCGCAGCAGGCCGTCGAGGCCACCAAGCGGCTGATGAACATCCAGCTGGAGAAGTCGGTGATGGCCTCGCTGGACTACGCCAACCTCGCCGAGTACGTGTCGTTCGGTACCGCCGATTTCAACAGGATCGTCGACGGCTTGGTCGCCAAGAAGTAGACCACCGCTCGCGAAAGAGGCGCGCGCTACTTCGGCGGGAAGCGCAGCGCACCGTCCAGGCGAATGGTCTCGCCGTTGAGGTAGTCGTTCTCGGCGATCGACAGCGCCAGCTGGCCGTACTCGACCGAGCGTCCCATCCGCTTCGGGAACGGCACCTGCGGGCCCCAGTACGCCTCGAGCTGCTCGGCGGCCTTTCCGTAGGCAGGGGTGTTGATGGTCCCGGGCGCGATCGCCATCACCCGGATGCCCAACGGCGAAAGGTCGCGTGCCGCAACCAGAGTCATCGCCACCACGCCACCCTTGGCGGCCGAGTAGGGCAGCTGGCCGATCTGGCCTTCGTACGCGGCGATCGACGCGGTGTTGATGATCACGCCGCGGGCCCCGTTCTCGTCGGGCTCCTGGCGCGCCATCGCGGCCGCGACATGACGCATCACGTTGAACACCGCGGTCAGGTAGAACGTGATGGTCTTGGTGAACGCCTCCATCTCCATCGGTGCGCCGTCCTTGCCGACCAGCCGGCCACCGCCGGCCGGGCCGCCGTGGGTGTCCACCGAGATGCGCAGCGGCCCCAGCTCTTCGGCGGCCGCGATGGCAGCCAGTACATCCTCGTCGTTGGTGACGTCGGTGCGGACGTAGGGGACGGCGAGCTCGGCGGCGAGTTCCTTGCCCTTGTCGTCGGCCAGGTCGGCGATCACGACCCTGACGCCGGCCGCGTGCAGCGTGCGCACGGTCGCCTCGCCGAGGCCACCCGCGCCACCGAAGACGACGGCGGAACTTCCACTGATCTGCATAGCGTTACCCTTCTTGCAACTGACACTCTCTAGTTGAGAGAATAGTATTCTCATGCCGACCGGAATTGGTCAATCACGTAGGGACGTAGCGTTGCCCGTTATGGATGTCGCCGAGCTGATCACCGCGGCCCGCGGCGGGAACATGCGTGCGGTCGGGCGGCTGCTGAGCCTGGTCGAGAGTGATCGCCGTGACGAGGTGCTCGCCGAGATCGGCCGGGCCGTGGTTCCGGTGGTGGGGGTGACGGGCCCGCCCGGTGCGGGCAAGTCGACCACCATCGCCGTTCTTGTCGCGGCGTATCGCGAACGCGGACAACGGGTTGCGGTGCTGGCCGTGGATCCGTCGTCGCCCTATAGCGGGGGCGCGCTGTTGGGGGATCGGATCAGGATGGCGCAGCACATCAACGATGCCGACGTGCTGATCCGGTCGGTGGCCACCCGCGGCCATCTCGGCGGCCTGGCCGCCGCGGTGCCCGCCGCGATCCGACTGCTCGGTGCGCTCGGTTTCGACGTCGTCCTGCTGGAGAGCGTCGGGGTCGGACAATCCGAGATCG
This sequence comes from Mycobacterium sp. SA01, assembly GCF_041287105.1. Taxonomy (NCBI): domain Bacteria; kingdom Bacillati; phylum Actinomycetota; class Actinomycetes; order Mycobacteriales; family Mycobacteriaceae; genus Mycobacterium; species Mycobacterium sp. SA01. Next base: position 60,625 of record NZ_JBGGNO010000009.1, read on the forward strand.
AGATCGCCGCCGTCGCCGACCCGACGATCGTGATCCTCAATCCGGGTGCCGGCGACGCGGTCCAGGCTGCCAAGGCGGGCCTGCTCGAGGTCGCCGATCTGGTGGTGGTGAACAAGGCCGACCGGGACGGCGCCGCCCAGACGGTGCGCGACCTCAAATTCGAGACGCACGTCCCGGTGCTGACGCTGGTCGCCGCCCGGGCCGAGGGGGTGGCGGAGCTCGTCGAGGCGATCGAGGCCCACCGGCGGGCCGACACCGCGGAGCGCCGCGCCGCGCGGGCCCGCGCACAGGTGTTGTCACTGGCGCAGAGCCGGCTGCATCGGCATCCGGATCTCGACGCACTGGCACAAGCTGTCGCCGATGGCACCCGTGATCCGTACAGCGCGGCGGAAGCCTTGATCGCTCAACCGGTTTCGCCTGCGGTCGAGTCGTGAACCGGCCTACTTGCGGGCGAATCCCTGGGAGCAGAAGGTCCACACTTCGTCACCGCTGATCGGCGTGTGGACGTTTTCGTCGTCCTCGACCCCGCTGGACTGAGCGATGAACATGATGGTCTGCATCGTCATCGCCGCCATGCGGCGAGGGTTGGCGTCTTCCCTGAGCTCACCGGCCGCCGACGCCTCGTCCATCAACTCGGCGAACAGCGCCACCAGCGGTGCGTGAGCAACCTTGACCTCGTTGGGATGTGAGATCAGCAGCTGGGGGGCGAAGTCGGTGAACAACGGCCGGCGGGCGGTCGGATCCGGCCGGGACAGTTCGAACAGCAGGGTGACGGCCACCTTGAGACGGTCCAGCGGATCGCTCTGAGCCGACGTCGCGGCCCGGATCTGATCGGCGGCCCGGCTCAGCGCATCCTCGAACAGGGCGAGCAGCAGCTCGTGCTTACCGTCGAACTGCAGATAGAAGCTGCGTAGCGACTGGCGGGACCGGTCGACGACTTCCTGCACGGTGAAGTCGGTGCTGCCCTTTTCGGTGATGATGGCCTGCGCGGCATCCAGGAACCGCTGCACGCGCTGCCCGGCGCGCACCTTGGCGGTCCGGATCGACCGCTCGACGGCGCGCTGCTTCCAGGCAGGCTCTTCGCTCGGGCTGTTCACTGCCGGGCTCGAGACGTGCGGATGCGGGTTCCGATGTTGCTCACGGTAAGAGAGTACTACTCTCAGCGGCGAGAATTATGTTCTCAATTCAATACTGACCAAAATTTTTGTTCCGGTCAGTCTAACGGGTGACCAGCGCATTCGCCGCCATGGCGTACGTCACAGATTTCCCAGCCGCGGAGCGTGCCCCAGCGACCTGATCGCCGACCCGGCTTCCCTGGTCAGATCACGTGCCGAGCCGAGCAGCCCGTCCAGCACGAAGGTGCGCTTCACGTGCCGGTGCAGGTCGTGCTCGTCGGTGAACCCGATGCCGCCGAGAACCTGCTGACAGTGCTTAGCTGCGGTCACAGCGGCCTGACCGGCAGCGGCCTTACCCAGCAGGCAGGCCAGGTCGGTGCCGTCGTCCTGGGCCACCAGCAGGGCCGCTTCGGCACCCTCGACGGCGACCAGCGTCTCGGCGAGCCGGTGGCGCACAGCCTGGAACGACCCGATCGGACGGCCGAACTGAACCCGGTCGACGGCATGCTGGCGCGCCAGCCTCAGCATCGCCCGCGCCGAACCGGTCAGCCACCAACCCAACGCCAGTCGGCCCCTGGCCAACGGCACCTCCGAGCCGGCATCGACGGTGCTGACCGGAAGTTCGGGATCCATCGCCGAACCGGGACTGTCGGTGCGCTCCCAGATCACCCAGCGGCCACCGGTGTACGGCAGTGCGATCGTCCCGCCCGGCGACCGCCCGGCCGATGCGAGCACCACGTCGTTGAGCACGCCGGCATGCGTGCCGGTCTCACCCAACAGCCGGAACACCAAGGATGTTGCCTCGGCTGGGATCTCGTCGAGCATCTCCAGCCAGCCGAGGTCGCGCAGAACGTCTTCGACATTGGGGGATCCGTCCGCGGCCGCGGCGCTCATCGACTTCTCGAGCGTGTTGGCCAGCATTCCCAGTTCGCCGTCGTCCACGTCTCACTCCTTCCCGAGGTCGAGAAGCCGGCGGGCGATGATGTTGCGCTGGATCTCCGCGGTGCCGCCGTAGATGGTGGCCGAGCGCGAGTACAGGAACTCTGAGCGCCAGGGCGTCTGGTCGAGTTCGAGCACCCCCGGCAGCACATCCCGTGCGGTGTCGTACAGACGCTGTTCGGCGCTGGCCAGCAGCACCTTGTCGACCGAGGTTTCCGGTCCCAGCTTTGCCCCCTCGGCGAAGCGATGCTGGGTCGCCGCCGACCTGCAGCGCACGGTGTGCAGCGCGAGGTAGGCCGCCCCGAGTTCGGCGTCACCCGCGTCGGTCTCGTCAGCGATCAGCCGGTCCAACCGGGTGAACAGGTAGGAGATTCGCTGCCAGAAACACGTCGACCGCTCGAATGGCAACAGGTCGTTGGCCAGCCGCCACCCATCCCCGGGATCGCCGAGCATGCGATCGGCCGGCACCACCACGTCGTCGAAGTACACCTCGCAGAATTCGTCGACGCCGTGCATGGTGTGCAGCGGTCGCACCGTGATGCCGGGGGAGTCCATGTCGATGAAGAACGCGGTGATGCCCTCGTGTTTGGGCGTTTCCGGCGTGCCGGTGCGGGTCAGCAGCACGCAGCGTTTGGAGAACTGCGCGAAGCTGGTCCACACCTTCTGGCCGTTGATCACCCACTCGTCGCCGCGCCGGGTGGCCCTGGTGCTCAGCGACGCCAGATCACTGCCCGAGCCGGGCTCGGAGAAACCCTGGCACCAGTGCTCCTCCCCGCGCAGGTAGCGCGGCACCATCTCGGCGGCCAGCTCTGGTCGCGCATACGAGATCATGGTCGGCACAAGGACTTCCATCATCGAGTACGGACCCGGCTCGGCGATGTTGCGACCGAGCACCTCCTCGGCGACGATCATCCGCATGATCACCGAGCCGCCGAGGCCGCCCACCTCTTCGGGCCAGCCGTAGCGCATCCACCCGGCGTCATAGAGGACCCGTCGTACCCGGCTCATCTGCTCGATATGGGCGGGCAGCGAATGATCCGGGCCCGGGCTCAGGTCGTTCTCGTCGAGCCAGGCTCGCAGGTCGTTGCGGAATTCGTCGGCGGTCGTGCCGGATTCGGCCACCGTGGTCATCCGCCGGCCGGCCGGCCGATCGCGTGCGGACGGCCCGAATCGTGCACACCGGTGCGCCGGATGAACGTCATCGCGCGGGTGTTCAGCCGCCAGCCCTTCTCGGTCCGCAGATAGGTGTCGCGGTAGTAGCCGATGCGCATGTCGTGCGCCGAATGCTCGATGAAGCACAGCGGTTGGGTGCCGGTGGCCTTGTCCCGGTCGTTCTCGTCGAATTCGACCAGTGACTCGCCGGTCATGAACAGCCCTTTGGGTGCCGCATCGACCAGCTCGGGAAACCGGCTCAGCGAATAGGTTTCGCCGAAGGCGCTGTAGGTGCCGTCCTCGGTGAAGACCTTGACCAGATTCTCGACGTCCAGCTGGGTGATGGTCACCGCGTAGCGGGCGAGCAGCTGCTGGATCTCGACGATGTCGTCAGTCCGCGGTGTTGACATAGACTTTCCCGCCTTTCATGACGAAGCTGACGTGCTGGGTGACGGTGATGTCGGACAACGGATCGCCGGGCACGGCGATGATGTCGGCGAGCAGCCCTTCGGCGATCCGGCCCCGATCGGTGACATTGATGAGGTCGGCGCCGACGACGGTGGCCGCCCGCAGCACGGCGGCCGGCGGCATGCCCCACTCCACCAGGGTGACGAGCTCGTCGGCGTTCTTGCCGTGCGGAATCGCGGGCGCATCGGTGCCGACCGCGATCTTCACCCCGGCCTCGTAAGCGGCCTTGATCGATGTCTCCGCCTTCGGAAACATCTCGGCCGCCTTGTCCTGCAACACCTTCGGCGCATGCGATACGTCCATCGCCTGGGCGAGCCGACGGGTGGTCACCAGGAAGCGATCGTTGTCGACCAGCATCTGGATGGCCTCGTCGTCCATCAGGAAGCCGTGCTCGATGCAGTCGATGCCGCACGCCACCGCATGCTTGACCGCCTCGGCGCCGTGGGTGTGGGCCGCTACCCGCAGGCCGCGCCGGTGCGCCTCGTCGACGATCGCCCGGAGCTCCTCGTCCGAATAGTGTTGCGCGCCTGCTTCACCGGTCAGCGACATCACGCCGCCGGAGACGCACACCTTGATCAGCTGCGCGCCGTGCTTGATCTGATAGCGCACCGCCTTGCGGATCTCGTCGACACCGTTGGCGATGCCCTCCTCGACGGTCAGCTCGAGAGCGCCCGGCATGAAGGCGGCGAACATCGTCGGGTCCAGATGTCCGCCGGTCGGCGTGATGGCATGCCCGGCAGGCACGATCCGCGGACCGTCGATCCAGCCCGCGTCGATCGCCTTACCCAGCGCGACGTCCAGCAGGTAGCCGCCGGTCTTCACGAACAGCCCGAGGTTGCGCACCGTGGTGAAACCCGCGCGCAGCGTGCGGCGGGCATTGCCGACCGCGCGCAACACCCGGGTCGGCGGATCATCCTGGACCTGGGAGAGGCCGGGGTTTTCGCCCCGGCCGCCCATCAGGAGATTGACCTCCATGTCCATCAACCCCGGAAGGAGGATGGCGTCGCCCAAATCGATGACATCGGAGCTCTCGTCAACGTCGCCCCCCACCGAGACGATTCGGTCGCCGTCGACTTTCACGATGGCGGGGCGGACGATCTCGCCCGCGTCCACGTCGACGTACCCCGCCGCCTTCAGGGTCGTTGCGCGCGGCGATGGGCCGTTTGCGCGAAGAGCAGACAACCTAGACCACCGGCTCCTTGATCAGTTCGATATACGCGGCCCCACTGTCGAGCACGCGGGGCTGCTTCCACACCTCGATCGGAAAGCTCACCTGCACGATCGACTGTCCTAGATGTACCAGAGCCTTGGCGTCTTCCGGCATGCCTTGGAGCGGGAAGCGGGCGTCGACGTAGACCATGATGTCTTCCAGCCGCGCCAATCCGGCGTCGTACAGTTCCTGCATCTCGGCCATCGTCGAGTTCAGCCGCTTCTGGTAGCGCTCCTCCTCGGTGGGCAGACACCAGTCGCTGAAGCGCTCCAGGTCGGCGAATTCCGCTGGCAACTTAGACATTTGCTGGATCCTTTTCTTCCGCCTTCGGGCTCTGCGCTGCGGCCGCCCCGTTGCCGTTGCGTGCGGCCAATGACTGTTTGTACCGGTCCACGTACTTGTGCGCGGTGTGGTGCAGGTGGCGCAACAGGATTTCCTGGTCGCACAGCGGGAAGTCCAGTACGGCGCGGGTGCCGATCTGGGTCTGCGTGGCTTCCAGAGTGTTGGCGTCCTGGAACGCGTACTCCTTGAAGGTCACCGCGGCCAGTTCCTGGGAAAGTCGTTCGCGCAGGTTCTTCGGCGGCACGAAGTACAGGTCGGCCTCGAAAATATGGGAGTCCACCGCGGTGGGCCAGTAGTTGTAGGTCAGGTACCAGCCCGGCGCCCAGAACAGCAACGTGAAGTTCGGGAAGAACTCGAACGAGTCCTGGCCCCACGTCGAGTGCCGGCCGGGATTGATCGCGGGTGGCAGCTCATCGGGCAGGATGCCTTTGATGTCGGGGCGGTCCCACGGCCCGAACAGGCCGCTGTGCAGGATCCGTTCGATGGGCTTGACCATCTTCAGGTCCTTCGGCGGACTCATGCCGCCCCAGGACGAGATCATCGAGTGGTCGCCCTTGATGTCGTAGTGCAGCGCCTCGAAGCCGAACTTGGCGAGCTTCTCGGCCTCCTCCTTCTCCGCCTGCTTCATGTGCAGGATCGGCGCGTGGTAGAACTCGACGAAGGCGTCGATGAACAACTTCCAGTTGGAGCCGACCGTCGCGCGATAGCTGTAGTGCTCGGTCATCTCGTGGAACGGATAGCCCTTCAGGCCTTGACCGAACTCGCCGAGGTACTCCTCGAGCGAGACCGCGTCATCGTCGAAGTTGACGAAGATGAAGCCTTCCCACACCTCGCAGCGCACCGGCTTGAGCGGGTAGTCGGCCTTGTCGACGTCGAAGAACTCCTGCTCCTGCTGGATGAAGGTCAGGTCGCCCTTCAGCGAGTACCGCCAGGCGTGGTACTTGCAGACGAATTGGCGGCAGCTGCCCGAAACCTCTTCGCCGGGATAGTCATTCCACACCAGCTTGTTGCCGCGATGGCGGCACAGGTTGTAGAAGGCGCGGACCTCGTCACCGTCGTTGACGATGATGATCGACGTACCCGGCCCGACTGACGGCAGCTCGCGGGTGATGTAGTTGCCCTTCTTGGGGACCAGCTCCACGCGGCCCATTTGCAGCCAGGTCTTGCGGAAGATGGCCTGCTGCTCCAGCTTCCAGTGCTCGGGATCAATCGAGTCCTCGTAGTTGACCGGACCGGTGCCGAGTTCCGGCCAGTTCTCGGTCCAGCTGCCGACATCCGGCTTCTTGAAAAATGCCACGTACTTACCTTTCGTTCTCGAGCTGTACGCCGAAAGTGTTGAACGCCATGGCCAACATGCCGTAGGCGCCGACGGTGAAGACGAAGTCCATGCGCTGGCGCTCGGTGAGATGCTCGCCGAGCGCGGCCCAGGTCTCGTCGGTGAGATTGGATTTCTCCTCGAGCTCGTCGGTGGCCCGTACGACAAGCCCGTCGAGCTCGTTGTTGGCCTCGCCGGTGCGGATGGCCTCGACGTCGTCGTCGGTCAGCCCTTCCGCCTTGGCCATCTCGACGTGGTGCTCCCACTCGTAGGTGCAGTCCCGGCGATGCGCCACCCGCAGCACCGCGACCTCCCGCAGCCGGGCCGGCAGCGTGGAGCGGAACAGCAGATAGACGTTGAAGCCGAGGTAGGCCTTGGTCAGGTCGGGGTGACGAACGAGGGTCGACAGCGCCGTTCCGGCGCCCTCGGGGTTCTGCCGGTCGCGCGGCAACATGCCCTTGAGCGCGACCTGGACCTCGTCGTCCCACTGCTCCGCAGGTAGCGGTGTCAGGCGCATCGGTAACCCCCTCTCGCGATGGAGAATCACATTCTCAATTCCGAATAACAGGTTTCCATGAACTTGCCGGAAGGTCAATCCCCGCGCCTGAACAGGGCGGAAAAACCAGGGCCGACCAGGTGTGTCGGAAGGTCAGCCTACGGGCCGCACGCACCGGTAAGCCGATTACCGGATGTTGATTCTCGCGGAATGAGAAGCTAGTTTTCAGTGGAGAGGTCAGCGACGGAAGGAACCGGTATGCGCAAAGAGGACATGATCCTGATCAGCGTCGACGACCACATCGTGGAACCGCCCGACATGTTCGCCAATCATCTGCCGAAGAAATACGCCGACGACGCTCCCCGGTTGGTGCACAATCCCGACGGCTCCGACATGTGGCGGTTCCGCGACATCACGATTCCCAACGTCGCGCTCAATGCGGTGGCGGGGCGGCCCAAGGAGGAATACGGCCTGGAGCCGCAAGGGCTCGATGAGATCCGGCCCGGCTGCTACAACGTCGACGAGCGGGTCAAGGACATGAACGCCGGCGGCATCCTGGGCTCGATGTGTTTCCCGTCGTTCCCCGGTTTCGCGGGCCGGTTGTTCGCCACCGAGGATGCCGAGTTCTCGCTGGCGCTGGTGCAGGCCTACAACGATTGGCATGTCGAGGAGTGGTGCGGTGCCTATCCGGCACGGTTCATCCCGATGACGTTGCCGGTGATCTGGGACCCGGTCGCCTGTGCGGCCGAGATCCGCCGCAATGCCGCGCGCGGAGTGCACTCGCTGACGTTCACCGAAAACCCCGCTGCGATGGGCTATCCCAGTTTCCACGACTTCGAGCACTGGAAGCCGATGTGGGACGCCCTGGTCGACACCGACACCGTGCTCAACGTGCACATCGGCTCCTCGGGCCGGCTCGCGATCACCGCCCCCGACGCGCCGATGGACGTGATGATCACCCTGCAGCCGATGAACATCGTCCAGGCCGCCGCGGACCTGTTGTGGTCACGGCCGGTCAAGGAGTACCCGGACCTCAAGATCGCCCTGAGTGAGGGTGGCACCGGGTGGATTCCCTACTTCCTGGAACGCGCCGATCGCACCTATGAGATGCACTCGACCTGGACCGGGCAGGACTTCGGGAAGAAGAAGCCCTCGGAGGTGTTCCGCGACCACTTCCTGACCTGCTTCATCTCCGACCACGTCGGGGTACAACTGCGCAACGACGTCGGCATCGACAACATCTGCTGGGAAGCCGACTACCCGCATTCGGACTCGATGTGGCCCGGCGCCCCCGAACAACTCGACGAGGTCCTGCGCGAACACCACGTGCCCGACGACGAGATCAACAAGATGACCTACCAGAACGCCATGCGCTGGTACCACTGGGACCCGTTCACGCATATCTCCAAGGAGCAGGCCACGATCGGCGCGCTGCGCAAGGCCGCCGAAGGCCACGACGTCTCCATCCAGGCCTTGTCGAAGAAGGAGAAGACCGGCGCCAACTTCGCCGACTTCGCGGCGAACGCCAAAGAGCTGTCCGGCAATACGGACTGACATCGTCCGCGGGGGACAGGGCGCCGGTGCGCAGAAAGAAGATCGCGCCGGCGCGCCGTCCTGCGTGCGGACCGTTGAGTAGAGGAGTGTGGGTGTGTCTTCAGGTATGAGCTTCGAACTGACCGAAGATCAGGAGCTGATCCGTAAGTCGGTGCGGGAGCTGGCATCACGCTTCGACGACCACTACTGGCTGGAGAAAGACCAGGGGCACGAGTTCCCGCAGGAGTTCTACGACGCCATCGCAGGTGGCGGCTGGCTCGGGATGACCATCCCGGAGGAGTACGGCGGCCATGGCCTGGGCATCACCGAGGCGACGATCTTGGCCGAGGAAGTGGCCCGCTCCGGCGGCGGCATGAACGCGGCGAGCTCCATCCACATGTCGATCTTCGGCATGCAACCGGTGGTGGTGTTCGGTTCCGACGAGATGAAGGCCGCGACGCTTCCGCGCATCGTCAACGGCGACCTGCACGTGTGCTTCGGCGTCACCGAACCCGGTGCCGGACTGGATACTTCGCGCATCACGACGTTCGCCAAGCGAGACGGCGACAGCTATGTCGTCAACGGCCGCAAGGTGTGGATCTCAAAGGCGCTGGAATCCGAGAAGATCCTGCTGCTGACCCGCACCGAGAGCCGCGAGGACGTGGAAAGGCGGGGCGGCAAGCCGACCGAGGGACTCTCGCTGTTCCTCACCGACATCGACCGCGATCACGTCGACATCCGGCCCATCAAGAAGATGGGCCGCAACGCCGTCAGCTCGAACGAGGTGTTCATCGACGATCTGCGGGTCCCGGTCGCCGACCGCATCGGCGAGGAGGGCAAGGGTTTCTCCTACATCCTGCACGGGCTGAACCCGGAGCGGATGCTGATCGCCGCCGAGGCGCTGGGCATCGGTCGGGTGGCGCTGGACCGCGCGGTCAAGTACGCCAACGAGCGCGTGGTGTTCGACCGGCCGATCGGGATGAACCAGGGCATCCAGTTCCCGTTGGCCGACTCGCTTGCTCGCCTCGATGCCGCCGAACTGATCCTGCGCAAGGCGACCTGGCTCTACGACAACGGAAAGTCGTGCGGCCGCGAAGCCAATATGGCCAAGTACCTGTGCGCGGATGCGGGTTTCGCGGCAGCCGACCGAGCGCTGCAGACCCACGGTGGCATGGGGTATTCCGAGGAGTACCACATCTCCCGGTTCTTCCGGGAAGCGCGCCTGATGAAGATCGCGCCCGTCAGCCAGGAGATGATCCTGAACTTCCTCGGCGCCAATGTGCTCGGCCTGCCCAAGAGCTACTAGTATCCGGCGATCTGGCCGACCGTATGGTGATCTGATGACTTCTGCGCAAGGACCGGCAGCTCCGCTGGCCGGTATCACTGTCGTGGCGTTGGAGCAGGCGGTGGCGGCACCGATGTGCACGCGGGTCCTGGCTGACTTCGGTGCCCGGGTTATCAAGGTGGAGAACCCGGCCGGCGGGGATTTCGCCAGGCATTACGACGATGTCGTCAACGGCCCGGGTGGCCTTGCGGCTCACTTCGTCTGGGCCAACCGCAACAAGGAATCGATTGCGTTGGACCTGAAGTCGGCCGAGGGTCTTGAGATCCTGCACCGGTTACTCGACCGCGCCGATGCGTTGGTGTCCAATCTCGCGCCGGGTTCCACCGCCCGGCTCGGCATCTCAGCCGACCAGCTGCGTGAGCGCCACCCCGATGTGATCGCCGTCGAGATCGACGGGTACGGGGCCGGCGGCCCGCTGTCGAACAAGCGCGCCTACGACCTGCTGGCGCAGTCGGAGTCGGGATCGTGTGCGGTGACGGGTTATCCCGGGATGCCGGCCAAGCCCGGACCGCCGATCGCCGACATCTCCACCGGGCTGTACTCGGCGTTGTCGATCATGGCGCTGCTGATCTCGCGGGATAAACGGACGCGTCCAGGCTCAGCCGTTTCTGTGAGCCTGTTCGACACGATGATGGACCTGATGGGATATCCGCTGACCTACGCCCAGCATTCCGGAATCGACCAGCAGCCGCTGGGAATGAACTCCCCGGCGGTCGCGCCGTACGGCTCCTTCGAAACAGCGGACAATCAGACGGTGGTGCTCGGCACCACCAACGACCGGGAATGGCAACGGCTGGCGCGCGAGATCATCGACCGGCCCGACTTGGCCGACGACCCGCGGTACGCCAGCAATTCCGATCGGTGCGCCCACCGCGACGAACTCAACTCGTCCATTCAAACCTGGTGTGCGCAACACGATCTCGCGCACATCCAGAAGACGGCTGATGCGGCGGGTATCGGCAACGCCCGCTACAATCTGCCCAGCGAGGTGCTCGCGCACCCGCAGTTGTCCGATCGTGACCGCTGGCGAACAGTGCAAACGACCGCTGGTCCGATCCAGGCAATCCTGCCGCCGCCGATCATCGAAGACTACGAGCAGCCGATGGGCCCGGTACCCGGCCTCGGTGAGCACACCGACGCGCTGCTGGCCGAGTTGGGCTTGTCGGACAGCGACATCGGCAGACTGCGTGAGCAGGGTGCCGTCGCATGAACAATCATCAGAACTAAGGAGAAGCCATGCGGGAAACGGTGATCGTCGAGGCGGTCCGCACCCCCGTCGGTAAGCGAAACGGCGGGCTGTCCGGCATGCATGCCGCCGACCTGTCGGGGGTGGTGCTGAACGCACTCGCCGAGCGCACCGGCTTGGACCCGGCGACGGTCGACGACGTGGTGTGGGGTTGCGTGTCCCAGGTCGGTGACCAGTCGAGCAATATCGGCCGGTTCTCGGTCCTGGCGGCCGGCTGGCCGGAATCCATTCCCGGCACGACCGTGAACCGGGCCTGCGGATCCAGCCAGCAGGCACTGGATTTCGCCGCGCAGGCGGTGATGTCCGGTCAGCAGGACGTGGTGGTCGCCGGCGGAGTCGAGGTGATGAGCCGTGTTCCGCTCGGCTCGGCGCGTGCCACCGGTATGCCGTATGGCCCCAAAGTGCTCGAGCGTTATGACGACTTCTCGTTCAATCAAGGCATTTCCGCGGAGATGATCGCGCAGAAATGGGGACTGTCCCGCACCGACCTCGATGAGTTCTCGGCGCGCAGCCACGAACTGGCCGCTGCGGCACAGGATCGCGGGGCGTTCAACGACCAGATCGTGCCGGTGGCGACCGACGGCGGTGTGATCAGCGCCGACGAAGGCATCCGCCGCGGGACCACCGTCGAGAAGCTGGCCGGGCTCAAGCCGGCGTTCACCGAGGACGGCGTCATCCACGCCGGCAACTCATCGCAGATCTCCGACGGCGCCGCCGCGCTGCTGGTCACCACCGCGGAATACGCTGCCGCACAGGGCTGGACACCGCTGGCGCGCTATGTCGCGGGGGCCGTCGCCGGCGCCAACCCGGTGATGATGCTGACCGGTCCGATCCCGGCGACGGAGAAGGTGCTGGGCAAGACCGGCCTTGGCATCGACGACATCGGGGTGTTCGAGGTCAACGAGGCGTTCGCGCCGGTGCCGCTGGCGTGGCAGGCCGACACCGGCGCCAAGGCCGAGCGGCTCAACCCCCTCGGCGGCGCGATCGCGCTGGGCCACCCGTTGGGCGGCTCGGGCGCGGTGCTGATGACACGCATGCTGTACCACATGCGCGACAACGGAATTCGCTACGGATTGCAGACGATGTGTGAGGGCGGCGGCACCGCCAACGCGACCGTCGTCGAGCTGATCGGCTGAGCGGCCTGATGCGCCGCGATCTTTTCACCGCCGATCACGAGGCGTTTCGCGAACTCGCTCGGGACTTCATCGAGAAGGAGGTCGTGCCCGCCTACCCGCAGTGGGAGAAGGCGGGCCGGATGCCACGCGAGACGTTCGCGAGGCTCGGGGAGACCGGGATCATGGGCGTCACGCTGCCCGAGGAATACGGCGGCGGCGGCCAGGATGACTACCGCTACAACGTGGTCCTGCAGGAAGAAGCCGCCCGAGCACTGGTCACCTTGTCGACGGTCCGCACCCAGCTCGAGGTGATCCTGCCGTACTTCCTGCACTACGCCAACGACGAACAGCGGGCCCGCTGGTTCCCCGGGCTTGCGGCCGGGACGCTGCTGACCGCGGTCGCGATGACCGAGCCGGGCACCGGGTCGGACCTGGCCGGGGTGCGCACGACGGCGGTACGAGATGGCGACCACTACATCGTCAACGGCGCAAAGACTTTCATCACCGGTGGCATGCAGGCCGATCTGGTGGTCGTGGTGGCCCGCACCTCCACCGACCCCGACAACCGTCGCGCCGGCCTGACGCTGTTGGTCGTTGAGGACGGCATGGCGGGCTTCACCCGTGGGCGCGAGCTCGAGAAGATGGGCTGCAAGGTGCAGGACACCGCCGAGCTGTCCTTCGTCGACGTCCGGGTGCCGGCGGCCAACGTGCTGGGGGAGGAAGGCCACGCCTTCAGCTACCTCGGGCACAACCTCGCGCAGGAACGGCTCACCGTCGCGGTGGGTTCTGTCGCCCAAGCCCGCTCGGCGATCGCGGCAGCGATCGACTACACGCAGAGCCGCAAGGCCTTCGGCACGCCTGTCGCGTCGTTTCAGAACACCAAGTTCGAACTCGCCGCCTGCTCGACGGAGGTGGAGGCCGCCCAGGCCATGCTCGACCGGGCGGTGAGCCTGCACGTCGAGGGTGAGCTCAGTGGAGCCGACGCCGCCCGGGTGAAGCTGTTCTGCACCGAGATGCAGCAGCGGGTGATCGACCGCTGCCTGCAGCTGTTCGGCGGGTACGGCTACATGATGGAGTATCCGATCGCGCGCCTCTATACCGATGCGCGAGTGGCCCGGATCTACGCCGGGACCAGTGAGGTGATGAAAGTGATCATCGCCAAGTCGCTGGGTTTGTAGCCGGCCCGCCGTCGCGCTGGACCCGTCGCGAGATCGACTTCATGGCTGCTGATGGCGCCATTTCACAGCCCTGACGTCGATGTCGGGACAAGCGATTCGCTTACCTGAAACTTTTTCCGCTGAGACCCTTGTCACATCCGCACAAACCAACCTACTGTGTGTTCACTAGGTTGGTCTGGCGGAAAGGAGTGCGGTGACGACGACGACTCGCCCCTACGCCACCCTCCTCGCCAAAGGGGAGGACCGTAAGCAGCGCATCCTCGACGTCGCGCAGCGGCTCCTGGCCCGCAATGGCTGGCGCAACACCACCCTCGCGCAGATCGCCAAGGAGGCCGGCGTCACCGCCGCGGGGCTGCTGCATCACTTCGAGTCCAAGGAGCAACTGCTGCACGCGGTGCTCGACGCCCGGGATGCCGACGACAGCGAGCATGCCGACTACCTGACCGGCGACCTGGTCGAGGGCATCGCCAATGCCGCCGACCGGTTCGACCGCTCGCCCCAGCTCGTCGGCACCTTCGCGGTGCTGATGGTGGAGAACATCGCCCCCGACGCTCCGCTGCACGACCGGCTGGTCGATCGCTATCGGCAGGCGGTCGACATCATCGCCGACCGGATCCGCAGCGGTCAGGCCGAAGGCCGATACCGATCAGACGTGAACCCGGCCCGAAAGGCCGTGGAAATCCTGGCATTTGTGAACGGAATGGAGACCTCATGGCTGCTCGACCCGTCGATACCGCTGATCGATGTGTTCCGGGAGTACTCCAGGTCGCTGGCGAGCCAGCTGATGGCGCCCGCCGGATCATGAGGTACCGGCTCGACATCGTCGCGCCCAGCGTCGCCGAGGCGGTGCGGTACGCCGGCGGCTGGATCTTCGACCGCGTGATGGCGGGCTGGGATGTCAACGTTCTGCTCGCGCAGCCCGGCGACACCCGGCCCCTGACGATCCTGGGCGCCCAGACCTCCGACTTCGAATCGATGATCGCGGCCGGCGACGATCAGCCGCACCCGCAGGCGCTGGCGGTCGCCGCCGACCTCCTCGATACCGACGCACGGGTCCGCGAGGGCGTGCTGCGCGCACTGGACTACGGCATGACCGAGGTGGCGTTGTGGGGTGAAGCGCAGTCCGGTGGTCTCGACCGCGATATCGACTCCGTCGAGCACCGCCTGAGCTCGGCGGCGCGGGTGTTCAAGGCTCAGGCGCTGGCCGCGGCCGATGTCGACGACGTGTCGGTCGCCGCGACCGAGACCTTCCGCAGCGGCGCGATGAGCTGCCCGCCGATCGGCGCCGACCTGGTCCCGGCCGGCTGAGGGCGGACGGAAACCTACTCCTTGATGGAGATGGCCTGCCGGGGGCACTGACGCACCGCGTCGCGAATCTGTGCCTCGTTCTCCGGGGTCACCTCGTCGGACAGGACGTGCAGGTAATCCTGGTCGTCGACCTGGAACACCTCCGGGATGATCCCCATACAGATCGCGTTGGCCTCACACAGGCCGAAGTCCACTTCAATCTTCATCGCAGCACCTTCACCGGTACGTGGGAGTAACCCGCCACATTCTGCATCTGTACGCGGCGCAGCCCATCCCACTGGACTTCGTAGCGCGGCATGAAGTCCAGCAGTTTCTCCAGCGCCAGGGCGCTTTCCATGCGGGCCAGGGCGGCGCCGAGGCAGCTGTGGATGCCGTACCCCAGGCCCAGGTTCTGCGCCTCGGTGCGGTCGCGGTCGATGTCGAAGGCGTCGGCGTCGGTGAAGGCGGCCGAGTCCCGGTTGGCCGACGCCAGCAGGAGGAACACCGGCTTGCCTGCCGGGATCTTGCCGCTGGGCACCTCGGTGTCCTTGAGGGTGTAGCGCACGTTGTACTGCACCGGCCCCTCGTAGCGCAGCAGTTCCTCCACCGCCGCGGGAATCTTGGACCGGTCGTCGAGCAGCTTGCGCCACTGGTCGGGGAAGCGGGCGAAGTTGACCGCGGCAGTCCCCATCAGCTTGGTCACGGTCTCGGCACCCGCACCGCCGAGAAGCGTTGCGAAACCGCAGATTTCGATGTCATCCAACCGACGCATGTGGCCGTCGTCATCGGGGATCTCGGCGGCGATCAGGCGACTGATCATGTCATCCTGCGGGTTCTCGCGCCGCTCCTGCACCAGGCCGTAGTAGTACATCGCGGTCTCGATATTGGCCTGCATGCCGGCCTCGCTGGTCCCCATCTGCCCGGGCTCACGACTGAGGCTGGTGTCGATCCAGTGCCGAACCTGTTGCCGGTATTCCTCCGGCACGCCGGCCATCCGGGTGATGACCTCGACCGGGAACGGCCCGGAGAAGTCCTGGACCACGTCGAAGTTGTCCGGGTCGGCCGCCGCCAGATACTTGTCCGCCAGTTCGATGACCACATCACGCTGCGACTGCACCGCGCGGGGGGTGAAGGCTTTGTTCAGCAGACTGCGCATGTGCCGGTGCTCGGGCGGGTCCATGAAGATGATCGACTTCTGCGGCGGCTCGTCCGCTTTCACCATGGCCAGATCGCAACCGCGGGTCGACGAGAAGCTCTCATGATCCTTCAGCGCAGCCGCGACATCCTCGTGCCGGGAGATCGCGTAGAAGTCCTCGCCTGTGTCGTAATACAGCGGGGCCTCGGCCCGCATGCGTTCGTAGATGTCGAACGGGTTGTTGAAGTACTCCTGCGAGAACGGATCGAAGACGAGTTCGGCCTGAGTCATTGCGTTCTCCTCCGAGGCGAGAGCTGGGCCTTGAGCGTTACGGAAGGTTGGTTGAGTGTAACGCTAACAGTGGGTCTGACGGGAGAGCGGAAAATGGCTAATTCCCCTCACCTTTCGCGCTCGGAAGGCCGGCGTCGACGGCCGCCCCCAGCAGTCCGAGGTCGGTCCCCAGATCGGCTGCGGTCGCGCGGACGACGGCGACGTCCTTGCCGATGAATTCACCGACTGCAGCGATGAATCCGCTCGCCGAGCCGACGCGCGCGATCGAATCCAGAGCTCGGCTGGTGCCGCTGCCGTGGGGGAGTGCGCCGAGCAGGGTGGTCTCGTCGACACCGAGGCGACCGGCCAGCGCGACCGCCTCCGCCACGATGCCGATCTGCGCGGCGAACAGCGCGTTGTTGATCAACTTGACCCGCTGACCGAACCCCGTCGGTCCGACGTGCAGCACCGGATCGGCGTAGCTGGACAGCACCGGCCGCGCCAGCGCATACGCGTCGTCGCCGCCGCCGACGAACACCGTCACCGTTCCTGCGGCGATGTCATGCGGTCCGCCGCTCACCGGTGCGTCGAGCACGCCGATGCCGAGTTCGTCGGCGTGCGCGGCGATCGCTTCGGCGGTGCGCGGATTGCCTGTGGTGTGCAGGATCAGCACCGCGCCCTGGCGCATGGCGCCCAGCAGGTCGTCGGCCAGGACGATCTGGCGCACCTGCTCGTCGGTGAAGACGCAGAGAACCACCGCGTCGGCCTCACGGGCCACATCGGCGGCGCTCCCGGCCGCGGTCGCACCCAATTCGCCTGCTGCGATGAGCTTCTCGGGAGTCCTACCGAGCACGGTGACGTCGTGGCCGGCGCCGGCCAGCCGCTGCACCATGGGTGCGCCCATCCGGCCCGCCCCGATGAAGCCGACTTTCACCGTGGGTTGTCCATCAACCTCAGTGCGGCGTCGGCGGCGTCCAGCACCGCACCGGGCTGTGCGCCTGCCTTGTCGGCGATCCCCGCGATCAGGCTGACGTCCTTGTGCAGCAGCCCCGCGGCGACCTGCTTGAGGATGTCGAGGTTGCCGCCGAATCGGGCCACGCTGCCCAGCGCGAAGCTGTTGGCCGATCCCCGGGTGATGACCTCTGACAGGTTCTCGGGTGTGATACCCAGCGCCGCACCGAGATCCAGCGCGGTCTTGGCGGTCGCGATGTTCGCGGTGAACAACAGGTTGTTCAGCAGTTTGGTGACCTGTCCAGAGCCGACGTCACCCAGGTGCACGATCGGATCGGCGTAGGTGGCGAACACCGGGCGGACCCTCTCCACCACGGCATCCTGACCGCCGACCATCACCAGAAGCTTTCCCTCCTCTGCGGCCGGGCCACCACCGCTGACCGGAGCGTCGACGACGGCGACCCCCTGAGCGGCGGCCTGCTCGGCCAACTGTCGGCAGGTGTCCGGGTGCACGGTGGCGTGCACGGCGATGATGCCGCCGGGCTGCAGTCCGGACAGCACGCCGCCGTCGCCGGTCGCCACCTCGAGCACGTCGGCGTCACCGACCACACACAGGCACACCAGGTCGCTGTTGGCGGCCAGCTCCTGCGGCGTGGCCGCGACCGTGGCCGCGGTGTCGGCGAAGGGTTCCACCGATGCCGCGCGCCGGGCCCACAGTGTGAGCGGGTAGCCGCCCTCGACGATCCGGCGTGCCATGGGCGCGCCTTGGCTGCCCAGCCCGATGAATCCGACGCGCATTAGCCGGCCTCTCTGTCCATGTCGGCGGTGATGCAGTTCGTGAAGAACGACACGACACTCGAGTGATACTGCGCCGCAGCGACACCCAGGCTCAGATTGTGTCCTGCGCCGTCCTGGTGGTGGATCTCCACCTGCGCCGACGTGCCGAACAGTGCCGCGATGTCAGCCAGTGCTTCCGGCGTGGAGTCCCACACTCGTTCGTGCTCGGCGGCGGTGAAACGTACCGGCGCGGTGACATGGCCGGCGAGCGCCGGGAAATCCCGCCCGGCCCAGTGGGTCGAGATCTCCGCTTCTTGCGGCGGTGCGCCGGCGGAGCCGACGGCGTTGATCACGTCGGCGGGATAGAGCTCTTCGGGCGCCCAGATCAACTCGCGCAGGCCGGCGGGCCGGTGGGTCGGCGTCGCCTGCTTGAGAATGGCTCTGGCAGAGGGGTATTGGCGCAAGCCGGTGCCGGCCAGCTCGATACCCAGCAGGTCGCGGCCCCGCTCGGCGACGGCCATCCGCAACGCGAGTTCGCAGCCGTTGGAATGCGCCAGGATGAACAGGCCGGCGCCGCGGTCTCGCTTGCCGAGCATCGCGTCGGCGGCGCCGTAGGCCAACTCGACCCGGCGTTGCGGCTCCCACATCGAATCGGAGTAGGGCGCCGATGCTCCGTAGCCCGGCCGGTCGAGTGCCACCGCGCTGAAACCCGCTGCGGCCGCGGCCCGTAAGAACGACAGCTCAGGGTGGTTGGGGCAGTCGAAGTAGGCCGCTGAGGACGCCCCGCCGTGCAGGGCGATGATGACTCCCTTCGGATCTGCCGCCTCGGCGAACAAGCCCGACATCGGGATCCCGTCGACCGGAACCATCCGGCGCACCGGGGTGCCGGTGCTCATCCGCGATCCGCCTTCGGATTCTCGCTCATCCGTCGACCCGCATCAGCAGAACCCCGCTCGGCGTCAGCCCTCCGCTGCTCGCCACCGCGACGCGGGCGCCCGCGACCTGCCGATCGCCGGCCTCGCCGCGCAGCTGGCTGACCGCCTCGTGGATCAGGCCCATACCGTGGGTTCGGCCGTGGGAGAGCTGACCGCCGTGGGTATTCAACGGGAGTACACCGTCGCGGGCGATGTTGGCGCCCCCGTCCAGAAAGTCCTTCGCCTCGCCGATGCCGCAGAAGCCGAGCGCCTCCAGCCACGACAAGCAGTTGAAGGTGAACCCGTCGTAGAGCTCGGCGACGTCGACATCGCTGGGACGCAACGAGGTTCGCGTCCACAGATGCGCCGACTGGCCCAGCACCTGCGGCTCGTGGGTCATGGTCGTCTGATCCCAGTCGGTGCGTTCGACGATCTGGGTGCCGACGGCCTCGAACAACACCGGCGGCTTGGGCAGGTCGCGGGCGGCTTCCACCGCGGAGACGATCACGGCGACCGCGCCGTCACAGGGCACGTCGCAGTCGTAGAGCCCGAACGGCGTGGTGATCGGCCGCGCCGACAGGTAGTCCTCCATTGTCATCGGGTCGCGGTAGATGGCGGTCGGATTCAGCGCGGCGTTGGCCCGCTGGTTGATCGCGATCCAGCCCAGTGTCTCGCGGGTGGTGCCGTAGCGGGCGAAGTGCCGTTGGGCGTTGAGCGCCAACGTGTGTGCGGCGGAGGTCGCGCCGAACGGCATCTGCCAGCTGCTGGTGCGCGCCCCGCCGGGCGGCGCCATCTTGCCCTGCTTGAGCAGCTCCTGGAAGGTCGACTCCCACAGCGTGCGGAAGCACAGCACGTGGCGGGCCATCCCGGTGGCGACGGCCATCATCGCCGCGATGATGGATCCACCCGGCCCGAAGGTGTCCATCCCGCCGTTGATCCACGTGGGCCGCAACCCCAGCGCGCCCTCCAGTGCGGTCACGCCGCCTTCGCCCATGCCGGCGATGTCGAGGCCGGGATAGGTGGACAAGCCGTCGATATCGGCGAACGTGAGCCCGGCATCGGCCACCGCGGCTTCGCAGGCCTCGACGGTCAGCGACAACGGGTTCACCATCAGGCGGCGCCCCAGCCGTGACGCGCCGATTCCGGTGATCGCCGACCGCTCCTCGAACTTCGTGGCGGTCAGCGGCGGCCGGACATGCTTGGCGAAGTCCTGCGGGGCGATCTCGTCGGTCGGTTGCTCGGCGATCTGTTTCGGTGTCACCGGGCGGAACAGCGGCAGATACACGTCGTCGTTCTGCTCGAAGACGACTTCGACAAGCTGGCCGAGTTCCAGATCGGCGGGGTCGGCGTCGATGATGTTGGTGGTCAACCGGACTCGCGGATCCTCCTGGATCGCCACCTGGGCCACCACATAGGGCGCAGGCAAGCCCGGAATGCTGAACCGCTCGTTGACGGTGAACGCCGACAGCACGGCTACGCCACTGACCGGCTTGGCCTTGAGGTCGTGGCTTCCGCAGTACCGGCACACCGGCTGCGGCGGATGGATCAGGGAGCTGCACCCCTGGCACTCCTGGATGCGCAGGGTGTCGTCGGCTCCCGAGGTCCAGAAGAACTCGTTCTCGCCGGTGACCTGAGGCAGCGGGGCGCGGGTCACTGGGCGTAGCCCCAGCGGGCCTCGAAGACCGGTGATTCGTCGGCCGGTGTGTCCACAGGTCCGGTCTCGCCGTCGAACTCGTTGTCGCTGATCTCGATGATCGCGTGCACCGGGCAGTCGAACAGCGCCCGCAGGACATCGTCGCGGTCGGCCTCGGCCACCCTGCCATCCCCGATCAGGGACGCATAGCCCCAGTCGTCGAGCGAAAAGTGCTTCGGCGCGTGCTTGGCGCAGGCACCGAAACCGTCACAGAGCGTCCGGTCCAGCCGAATTCGGATCTCACCGCTCATGGCTGCGTCACCGCCTCCACCTCGTAGGGACGCTGGGCGCTGAATCGGCCTGCCCCGCATGCATCACAAGCGCCGGCCAGATGCTGTTCGACAACCGCGGGGAACTGCTTGAGCAGGCTGCCCGCCACATTGGCCGCCCCGTCGAGGGTGGCGCAGGCACCCCGGCCGCGCAGCACGACTGACCAGCGCTCCAGACGGGCCACGTCGTCGGCGGTGGCCGCACCGTCGCGCAGCGCGCCTGCGGCCGCGGCCATCGCCGCCGTGCCGTTGAAGCACGACCCGCACTGCCCGGCGTTCTCCCGGTCGAAGTAGGCCAGCACCGATGCCGCCACCGCCACCGGACAATCGTCGGTGAGAATCGCCACCGCGCCGCAGCCGAGGCCGCATCCGAGCTCGCGGAACGTCTCGTGATCAAGGGTGGTGTCGAGCACATCGCGGTTCAGCAACCCGGCGAAGTATCCGCCCATCAGGGCGCCCTGCACCGAGTCCGGCGAAACACCGTGTACGGCAAGTAGATCGCGGAACGGCATGCCGTGCGGCACCTCGTAGAGGGCCGGTGGCCGTCCCGCGCCGGTGATCGTCATCAGGAAGGTGCCCGGCGAGGCCGCCGTGCCGGCCGAGCGGAAGGCCGTGGCGCCGTTGCGTTGGAGATACGGCAGGTTCGCCAGCGTCTCGACGTTACTGACCAGAGTGGGATGTCCTGCGACGCCGTGCTGGAACGGCCGTGGCGGCTTGTCGGTCGGCTTGGCCGGTCCGCCGTTGACGGCGCGTACCGCGGCGGTTTCCTCACCGGCCACGTAGCCGGCGGTCACAGTGACGATCGAAATCTGGAGGCCGCCAAGCGTATCGAAACCCACCTCGTTGAGCGCGGCGTCGACGGCGCGTGCCGCATCGAGGTCGGAGACGTAAACGTAGGCATGTTGGGCGCCGACCAGGCGGGCCGCCAGTCGCACACCGTCGAGCACCAGGTGCGGACGGTGGCGCAGCAGCCACCGGTCCTTCACCGAGGCGGGCTCGCCCTCTTCGCCGTTGGCCAGCACCACGGTCTCATGGCCGCGGGTGTGCGCGGTGCGCACCGTACGCAGTTTGACCGCCAGCGGAAAGGCGGCGCCGCCGCGGCCGAGTAGGCCCGAGCCTTCCACCTCGGCGAGCAGACCCTCGGCGCTGTCCAGCGGCGAGTATCCGCCCACGGACACATACGCGCTCATGCTCTCCACCGTTGCCGGCAGTCGCAACAACCGCGGGGTGACTCCCGGTGCACAGGCGACGGTCAAGGCCGTGTCTGCGGCTGCGGTGGCATTCATCGGTCACCTCTTCTGATTCGGGCACCCGGCGCGCGATCGCTAGGCTGAGGCCCATGAGAACGGCGGTGGTGCGTGTCGATGTGGACCCGGCCGGCGAGTTGACGCCCGCTGAGCTCACCGCGGGTGTTGCGGCGCTGCGCGCGCTCGCCGACGACAGCGGCGTGACCGTGCTCGACAACAACCTCGCCGCGATGCCGCGCGGGCGGCGTGTTGCCGAACTGCTGATCAGCAACACCGCGGTCGACGATCTGACGCGCATCGGAGTCGCCTTGTGCGCCAAGGCGTTCGGTACCGCACCGGTGATCGGTGTGGTGACCTACGTCAGCCGCGGGACCGACGAAGATGCGCACGGCGTGCTGGCAGGGTTCGGTCTGCACGGCGAGATCGCCCGAACCGCAGGCGACGACGGCTACGACATTCTGGACGTCACGCTCAGCAAGGCCGACATGGCGCGCATCCCGGAGAGTCGGGTGCACACCGCGTTGGAGGCGTCGACCAACTGCGAGATTCGCATTCGCCTGGTCTGAGGACAACCGGATGGTCATCGGCCCAAGAAGTCCAGAATGGCCGGGGCCGCCTGCACCCAGGTGTCGAACATGTTGAAGTGCTTGACTCTTCCGGATGCGCGGTCCTCGCCCGCGCGCTCCCAGGCATCCTCCGGCCACGGTGGGTCGATCAGCGTGGAGCCCTTGATGAGGCAGTTCACCTCGAGCGAGGTGCGCTTGGGGTGGTCCCAGTCGTTCTCGCCGCCGCGGATGATCAGGGTGGGCACCGTGATGTCGCCGAAGAACTCGTCGTCGACGCCGGGGATTGCCTGACCGGGCTTGGGCACGAACGCATTGAGCCAGCGCAGCATGACCCGCAGGAACTCGTCGGGATCCATAGCCAGGATTCGCTCTTTGTTCGCCGGGTTCTCGGCGATACGTTCCTTCCATTCATCCACGTGCAGAAGGCCTTTGATGCCGAGGCCACGCACCGCGAGGATGCTGGGAACCAGATAGTAGGAGCCCAGCACGAAGCTACCGTAGACGCCGCCGACGATGTTCCACGTCACCAGCTTGGTGGCGATCTCGGGGTACAGGATCGTGGTAAGGATCGAGTCGCGGGCGCCACCGGAGCCGCCGGCGATGATGCACGGACCGATCCCCAGACCGGTGATCAACCCGTGCAATGTCTCGGCGCGCATGTGGGATTCGCTCTGCCCGTAGAACTGGAGGTCGGACTTCCCGCAGTTGGGCCGGTCCCACAGCAGCACCCGGTAGCCGCCCTTGACCAGTTCCTCGGCCAACGGTCGCAAGCCCTCGATGTCCTTGCTGTACCGGCCGCCGGGTGTCAGGGCGATGAAATCACCTGTTTCGCCGAGGATCTCGTAGACGACGTTTCCGCCGTTGATCTCCATGACCTGCTCGCCGTCACGCAGTTGCGGACCGGCGGTCACCGGGGCGCTCATGCCATCACCAGAACGTCGTCGCCCACCACGCGTACCGGGTAGGTGCGGATGCTCCACTCCGGCTTGACCGCCGTCGTGCCGGTCGCCAGCTCGAATCCCCACTGGTGCCAGGGGCAGTAGATGTACTCCAGATCGCGCACCATCACCGCATCGCCCGGGACGCTCTCGTCGACGATGTTTCGTCCACGCGGGCGTCCCGAGCATAACGGGCCGCCTTCGTGCGGGCAGTAGTTGGCGATCGCGTAGAACGTGCCGTTGACGTTGTACACCCCGACACCATGTCGGCCGATCGGCACCAATTTGTGTGTGCCGGGCGGAATTTCGTCCACGCTCGCGACAACGTGCTCTCGGCCCTGCGCCAGGCGGGGCTGCTTCTCGGGTTTGGTCATCTGCTCAGAACACCCGCGTCTGACCCTCGAGGGCCGGGACGGTGTCGGGCAGGCCGTACGTCTCGATCCCGTTGCGGAACATCACCGCTTCTCGCGCATGCTCGGGCAGGTGTTTGACCAGCCAGCGCGGGTCGTCGTAGGTCCAGTGCGGATAGTCCGAGGAGAACAGCAGGATCTTCTCGCATTCCATCCATTCGAAGGCCCGCAACAGTTCGGTCTTGTCCTCGGGATAGTCCAGCGGCTGGGTGGTGAACTTGATGTGGTCCTTGACGTACTCGCTGGGCTTGCGCGTGATGTCCAGCCAGGACTTGCGGGCCTCGTAGATGGCGTCCATCCGCCACATCAGCGGCAGGATCCAGCTGAAGGCGTGCTCCACGAACACGATCCGCAAGGTGGGGAACCGGTCGAAGAGCCCGTCGAAGATCATGCTCATCACCTGATTGGCGGCCAGCAGCGAGTAGCTGACCATGAAATCGTGGTTATAGCTGGGGAACCCGACCGGCGGAATCGGCAGGGTCTCGAAGAAGCCCCGCGACAGGTGGCAGCTGACCGGTTTGTTGGCTTTGACGGCCGCCGCCCAGATCGGATCGTATTTCGGGTCACCCCACGACGGTCGCGGCTCGGCCTTGATCATGACCTGGGCCATGTACGGATGCTCGGCCCACTTCTCGATCTCGCGGGCGCCGCCTTCGGGGTCTTCGATGGCGACCAGGATCGAGCCGCGCCAGCGTTCGTGCCAGTTTGTCTTGCTGTCCAGCCAGTGCTCGGCCTGCCAGGTGTTATGCGCGTAGGACAACGCCGCGGTGGCTTCGGGTATCCGGCAGGGCGCGTGCGCGGGTTCGAGGATGCAGACGTCGGCACCGGCCTCCATGATGGCCTGGCGTAGCGCGAGGTCGGGGTCGCTGCAGGCGAATTCGCCGTCATCGGGGAAGGTGTCCACTCGCATCGCGTAGGCATGCGCATAGTCGGGAGCGTCATAGTAGATCGTCTCGCCGACCCGGTGGTTCCTGAAGTACTTGGTGCGTATCGGCTCAGGGATGTACTCCTGCAGCACCCCACGCTTGGGCACCGGGTGGACATCGGAGTCGACGCACCGGATCGCGATGCGTTCGGCGGGAGCGACTCGCTCCTGGCTGTGGGTGAGAGTCATCGTGATCTCCTTAGCTCTCTATGCGAGTCAGTGTGTTCCGACGCCGGCCGGGATGTCTATGCCGTAGAGCGTCGCGGCGTTGCGCCAGCAGACTTTCTCGCGCTGCTCAGGGCTCCACGCGCTGGGCAGCGCCTGGATATCGCCGCAATGCCAGTGCGGATAGCTCGAGCCGAACATCAGCATGTCCTCCTTGCCGGTGAAGGACAGCCATTCGTCGGCGAACTCGGCGTCGCCCGGCCCGTCGAGGCTGTTGTGGATGAAGTGGACGTGGCCCGGCAGATAGTCACTCGGCATCTTCGGCGCCCACGGGGTTTGTTCCAGGTGTGGCCGTCCGAAGCAGTCCATCCGCCACATGAACGGTGTCAGCATGTCGCCGGCGCCGTCGGCGAAGACGAACTTCAGGTCCGGCATGCGTTCGAACACGCCCTCGGCGATCAGGTTCAGCAGGTGATAGATGTAGCTCAGGGAACTGAAGCCCAGGTACTGCTCGAAGGTCCTGGTGTGCCCGGACGGCGTCGGGGGGAATGCGATGCCCTCACCGGTTTCGATATGGGTGGCCACCGGCAGGCCCGCGTCGACGGCCGCCTCCCAGAGATCCCAGAACTGCGGCTTGCCGTAGAGCTCGCGGGACTGCAGCGGGATACCGATCTGGACGACTCGCGGGTGATCCTTGTACTTCTCGATCTCTCGCAGCGCGCCGCGGATGTCATCGGGGTTGACCCGGATGGTGCCGCGGAATCGCCCACCGAATTCGGGATGATCCAGCCAGCGCGACACCATCATCTCGTTGTGGGCGGCCAGGATCGCCGTGCCCAGGTGCCGGTCGGGCATGATGCCGCGGCCCATCGGATGCAACACCGCGACGTCGACTCCGCGATCGTCGAACAGCTGCTGGGCGACGAAGGCCGGGTCGGAACCCGGATACTGCCGGTCCGGCCCGCGCGTGCCCTCGAGGTATTCGCCGCCAGGTGCGCCGTACCAGTCCATTTCGTAGTCGGGGAAGCCGCGGCTCTTGAACGGCTCCCGCATCACGCCGCGCAACTCAGGCGTGGACCCGAAGAAAATGTGCACGCTCGCGTCGATGACGGGAGTCGTCGTCCCGTCGCGGTGCTCTATCACCAAAGCCGCCTTCCGGAGGTGCGTCTGCGAGTAACCCGAGTTCTTCAACGGCAAGAATACTGTTCTCGCGTATGAGAGTAGAACCTCATTACCACTTTGCCTCAACCGACCGTAGGCAGCAAGCAAAT
The DNA here is from genome assembly GCF_041287105.1 of Mycobacterium sp. SA01. Taxonomy (NCBI): domain Bacteria; kingdom Bacillati; phylum Actinomycetota; class Actinomycetes; order Mycobacteriales; family Mycobacteriaceae; genus Mycobacterium; species Mycobacterium sp. SA01. Next base: position 86,897 of record NZ_JBGGNO010000009.1, read on the forward strand.
CAGCCGGTAGAGTGCGATACCGTCTTAGGAGAACCTATGGTTCACGAATAGAGAATTAGATTTCCATTCGGGTGCTCTGACCCCGGGTAGGAGGCGGCGGGTGCTACTGGAATTCGATGCTGATCAGCGGTTGTGGCAGGACACCGTGCGTGACGCGGTGGCCAAGCAGTGCCCTGCGTCGTTGATCCGCGGGATCGCCGAGGATGGCGTCGACCCGACTCCGCTCTGGGAGTCCTACGTGGACGCCGGTTGGACGGAGCTGGCCGACCCGGAGAACGCAGTTGAGTTGGCGATCGTGCTGGAGGAGTTCGGCCGGGCGACGGACCCGACGCCGTTCTTGGCCACCCTCACCCAGTTCGCGCCGCTGGCCGGTGATCGCTACGACCCGCGCGAGGCCGGGACCGCCGTCTTCGAGGGCATCACCGCTCATCGCGACAGCACCGGGTGGGTGCTATCCGGAACCTCCCGGTACGTCCTGGACGCCGACCGGGCGCAGAAGCTCGCGGTGGTGACCGACGCCGGCGTGTTCCTCGTCGACGCCGCCGTCGCCACCGTCACCCGGGTCTCGGTGTTCGATCCGGTCATGCACGTCGCCGACGTCGCCTTCCCCGGTGTGGTGGTGTCCGACGACGATCGGGTGCACGCCGACCCCGAGCGGGCCCGCCACGTCGCACTGACCGGAGTCGCGATCACGACGGTCGGGGCGTGTCAGCGGATCCTCGACCTGGCTTTGCAGCATGTCCGGGACCGCCACCAGTTCGGAGTGCCGATCGGCTCTTTCCAAGCGGTGCAACACAAAGCGGTCGACATGCACGTCGCGATCGAACGGGCCCGCGCCCTGGCCTACTTCGCCGCATTGACCATCAGCGCCGACGATCCGCGCCGCCGGCTGGCCGCAGCGATGGCGAAGGCTGCCGCCGGCGACTGCCAGTCGGTGGTGTTCCGGCACGGCCTGCAACTGTTCGGCGCCATGGGGTTCACGTGGGAGAACGACGTTCAATTCGCGCTCAAGCGGGCCAAGTCCGGTGAGCTCATGCTGGGCGGCGCCGCCGAACATCGCGCCGTGATCGCCGACGAGTACAGGGAACTGTAGATGCAACTTTCGTTCGATCCCGATGTCGAGTCATTCCGCGACGAGTTCAGTGCGTTCCTGGACGCCAACCTGCCCAGCGAAGCCGAGACCCAGGAGCGGCCGCGGTCGGTATCCCACATGCCGCCCTGGGCGCGGCGCTGGCAGCGGCTGCTGTTCGACAATGGGTGGCTCCTGCCCGGTCAGCCGCCGGAGTTCGGCGGCCGCAACGCCTCGATCCTGCAGCAGTTCGTCCATCTCGAGGAGCTCTGCCGCCGCAGGATCTATCACAGCTTCAACCCGCAGGGCGTGAATATCATTGCCGCGTCGCTGATTTCGTTCGGATCCGACGAGCAGAGGCACCACTGGGCGGTGCCCGTGCTCAAGGGTGAGAAGACCGCATCGTTGGGAATGAGTGAGCCGAGTGCGGGGTCGGACCTGGCCTCCCTGCGCACCCGCGCAGTCCTGGACGGCGACCACTTCGTGGTGAATGGCCAGAAGGTGTGGACCTCCGGCGCCCACGATGCCGACTTCCTGCTGACGTTCGTCCGGACCGACCCGGACGCCCCCAAGCACAAGGGCATCAGTGTGCTGCTGATCCCGACCGACCTGCCCGGGGTCGTTTGCCGGCCGTTCGCGTCTATCTGCGGGATCGACGACAAGGACTTCAACGAGGTGTTCTTCACCGATGTCCGGGTCCCGGTCGAGAACCTGGTCGGTCCGCTCAACGGTGGGTGGGGGGTGGCCAACGGATCGCTGGGCCACGAACGCACGATGATGTGGCTGGGGTTCGCCGACCGGATCGCAAACATGATCGGGGACTTCGAGCCGAAGACGCCGCTGGAGAAAGACCAGTACGCCTCGATGATCATGGACTACCAGGCATTGCGACTGATGGGTTCGGAAGGATTGGCCAAGGCTGCACGCGGAGAAACCGACGTGGCCTCGGTGTCGGTGGTCAAGCTGTTCGGTTCCGAGGCCGAGCTGCGAGCGTCCGAATACGCGCTCACGGCAAGCGGATCCGATGGGTTGGTACACCCGTCCAGCACCGGGCCCTACGCGCACCTCAACCTGGACCACTACTTCGCCAGCTGGTTCGAGCGTCATGCCCGCAGTTTCTCCGGAACGATTGCCGGGGGTACCTCGGAGATCCAGCGCAACATCATCGCTGCGCAGGTGCTGAGCCTGCCCCGGTCCAAGTAGACCGCCCGACCCGATCCAACCCTGCCCGCGCGCCGCGGGGTCACGCGAGGCTCCGTGTCGGCGATCCTGGCGTGCCGGTCGCGCGCCTGGTGAGAGCAGCTTTCTGCCCTGGGGTTAATTCGGGCGCGCAGCGGGTATAGAGCTCTCACTTGAACGGATGCAGGTGTCGGAAGCCTGTCGGCACCGCATCGTGAATCGTTTGCTGACTGATTTGTGGCGTCGTCAAGAGGCTCTCAGTAATTCTCAGGTTATTCCGAGTTGCGCAGGGCGATAAATTGCCTCAGTTAACTCACATTGCAAGCAAAACAGCGATAATCGAGCCGTCCCAGCGAATAGTTATCGCGCGGCGACCCACCTGCGTTACCTCGGTCGCAGAACTCGTCATCTGGGCACTCCCTGACTGGTCCCGCCCGTAGTTCACACTGAACTGCGTAGCCCGCGATGTTCCCCATCGCGGCGCGGTTCAAACCGTTTTCTGCAAACTGGTCGACGTGCTGGACAAGCATCGCGGTGAGCGCCTCATCGACCGGACTCAGGCTGCCCTAGCGGCGTGTCGCGCGGGCGATTCGCGGTGAATTTTTCCGGAGTGCCGGAACGCCCGCTTGCCAGCAGCAGCGAATGAGACCGTTGGCCACAGCCGCCACACAACTCCTTGCTGAACCTTCGCTTAGCTCACGATCTCAAGGGGTCGGGCGAGCGCCGTCCCGGTGGTCGCCGTGGCGCGGCTCGGGCCGGCCCGGCTACGTCATTAGGCGTGCTTAGGCCTTATCTGGGCCGTGACAGCCCCACGCCGCCGGGGGCGGCTTCCGTCGCAATGCCAGCTGACGCACAAATCTTTGCTGTATCTATATATGCGTACACGTTAAATAAGACGGGCTAATTTCGATCTAGCTAACTCGAATCGAATTGATCACGGATTCGGCACAGCAACGCCAAAAAACTGAGAGCAAACACTTGGCTACTTAGCTTCTTCTCAGGTATGTTCGCGGCTGTCGGGGCACAGCCATTTTGAAGGGGTAGTCATGGACGTTGCTGTTCGGTCGTATCTGACCGCGGGGGTGGCAGTCTTCGGGGCCAGCGCGATTGTGCTGGCGCCGATCCAGGTAACACCGCCAGATCTCCATCTGGTGCGTGATCGCGCGATGTCGGCTCTTGCCGATGTCTCACTGTCCTCTTTGGAAGACGTGATCCAAGCCATCAACAACGGGTGGAACGGTGTGAAGGGCGGACTCAACGCCCTCAACAGCGCCGCTGACACCGCGATCACCCAGTTCGGTGATGCGCTGCAGTCGACCCTGATCGCCGGTATCGGTTCGGGTAACACCGCTCTGCAGTCCGTGGTCGACGGCCTGCTCGACGGCGGGAGCACGCTGGCCCGTGCGGTCGACAACGCCATCGCCGCATTCCCGAATCCGCAGGCGTTCATCGACGCGGTGGTTCAGGCCTTCTCCAACATCGATGTCAATCTCGGGCTGGCGCTCCAGGCCGCGCTGAATGCGGCATTGAACCTGAACCTGGCGCTTGACCTGAACGCGGAGGCGTTGGCCAACGCCTTGATCGCCGGCGGTGCCGCTCTTGCCGCGGCATTCAACGCCGCGGTCGCGGGCTTCCCGACGCCGGCCGACTTCGCGGCGGCATTCGAAGCTGCGCTGTCCGCCGTCAATCCCACGCTCGGCATCGTCGCCAACGTGATCACCAACCTCACCGGCGCGCTCGGTGATGTCGTGCGCGCCGCGATCACCGCCAAGGTCGACATGTTCCAGGCGGTGCTCACCGCCCTCGCTGACAGCGGCAGCGCCCTGTATGCCGCCTTCCAGGCGGCGCTGACGGCGTTCCCGAACCCGGCGGCGTTCATCACCACGCTGGTTCAGGCGTTCAACAACATCAACGCCAACCTGGGCCTGCAGCTGATGCTCGCGCTCCAGGGCGAGATCGGCAGCGTGGGTGACCTCCTCCAGGCTCTGGTCAACGGTGGCGTCACCCTGGCTGCGGCGTTCAACGCAGCCCTGGGTGATTTCCCGAGCCCGGAGGCGTTCGTCAACGCGCTCACCGGTGCGCTGGCAGCGCTGAACCCGACGCTGGGTGTGCTCGCGAACGCGTTCACCACGTTCACCGGTCAGTTGGCGACCACGATCCAGGCCGGAATTGCGGCTGGGCTCACCGGTTTCCAGGCGCTGCTCGATGCACTGGGCAACCCGCTGAGTGCGCTCTCGGCAGCGTTCCAGGCGGCGTTGGCCGCGTTCCCGAACCCGCAGGCGTTCTTCAACGCTCTGGTTCAGGCGCTGAGCAACATCGACGTGAACCTGGGTCTGGCGCTGCAGGCCGTGATCAATGCGTCGATCGACGGGCCGCAGGCCTTCCTCGAAGCGCTCATCTCGGGTGGCGCGGCACTGGCGGCAGCGTTCAACGCCGCACTGGCCAACTTCCCGAGCCCGCAGGCCTTCGTCGACGCCTTGGTCGGCGCGTTCGCAGCGCTCAACCCCACGCTGGGCATCCTGGCCGACGCGTTCACCACGTTCACCGGTCAGCTGGCCACCACGATCCAGGCCGGAATTGCGGCTGGGCTCACCGGTTTCCAGGCTCTGCTCGATGCACTGGGTAACCCGCTGAGCGCATTGTCGGCGGCCTTCCAGGCGGCGCTGGAGCTGTTCCCGAACCCGCAGGCGTTCTTCAACGCTCTGGTTCAGGCGTTCGGCAACATCGACGTCAACCTGGGTCTGGCGCTGCAGGCCATCATCAACGCGTCGATCGACGGCCCGCAGGCCTTCCTCGAAGCGCTGGTGAACGGCGGGGCGGCACTGGCCGCGGCGTTCAACGCCGCACTGGCCAACTTCCCGACCCCGCAGGCCTTCGTCGACGCGCTCACCGGCGCGCTGGCGGCGATCAACCCGACCTTGGGTGTACTCGCCAATGCGCTGACCACGTTCACCGGTCAGCTGGCGACCACGATCCAGGCCGGAATTGCGGCCGGGCTCACCGGTTTCCAGGCTCTGCTCGATGCGCTGGGTAACCCGCTGAGTGCACTGTCGGCGGCCTTCCAGGCGGCGCTGGCCGCGTTCCCGAACCCGCAGGCGTTCATCAACGCTCTGGTTCAGGCGTTCAGCAACATCGACGTCAACCTGGGTCTGGCCCTGCAGGCCGCGCTCAACATCGGCGTCGACGGGCTGCAGGGCTTCGTGGATGCTCTGGTCAACGGGGGTGCACAGCTGGCCGCGGCGTTCAACGCCGCACTGGCCAACTTCCCGAGCCCGCAGGCGTTCGTCGACGCGCTCACCGGCGCGCTGGCGTCGATCAACCCGGCGTTGGGCGTGCTCGCGAATGCGTTCACCACGTTCACAGGTCAGCTGAATGCGACCATCCAGGCCGGAATTGCGGCCGGGCTCACCGGTTTCCAGGCGCTGCTCGATGCCCTGGGCAACCCGCTGAGTGCACTGTCGGCGGCCTTCCAGGCGGCGCTGGATGCGTTCCCGAACCCGCAGGCGTTCATCAACGCTCTGGTTCAGGCGTTCAGCAACATCGACGTCAACCTGGGCCTGGCTCTGCAGGCCGTGATCAACGCCTCGATCGAGGGCCCGCAGGCCTTCCTCGAAGCGCTGGTGTCGGGTGGGGCAGCACTGGCGGCGGCGTTCAACGCGGCGCTGGCCAACTTCCCGAGCCCGCAGGCGTTCGTGCAGGCGTTCGCCAACGCGTTGGCAGCGCTCAACCCGACGCTGGGCATCCTGGCCAACGCGTTCACCACGTTCACCGGTCAGTTGGCAACCACCATCCAGGCCGGCATTGCAGCCGGCGGGACCGCCTTCCAGGCGGTGCTCGACGCGTTGAGCAATGGCGCCACCGCCCTGTCGGCGGCCTTCCAGGCGGCTCTGGCTGCGTTCCCGAACCCGCAGGCGTTCGTCAACGCGCTCGTCAACGCCCTGGGCAACATCAATGTCGACCTGGCACTGGCCTTGCAGGCAGCGCTCAACGTCAACCTTGATGGGGCACAGGCGATCATCGACGCGCTCGCCAACGGCGGCGCGCAGCTCGCAGCGGCCTTCAACGCGGCTTTGGGCGACCTCCCGAGTCCGGCGGCGTTCGTCAATGCCGTCACCGGAGCGCTTGGCGGTGGCCTCGAGGTCGCCCAGCAGGTGTTCAACCAGGGTGCAGCAGCACTCCAGGCTGGAATCGACGCCGGTGTGCAGGTGGGCAACCAGCTCCTCAACGCACTCGGCAACGGGCTGGTCCAGGGCGGTGCGGCTCTGAACGCGGCGATCAACGCCGCGCTGGCTGCCTTCCCGAACCCGGAGATCGTGGTCAACGCGCTTGCGACCGCGGGCGCACAGATCGCCGCAGGGCTGAACACCCTGGTCAAGGGGATCAATGCGAGCCTGGGGATCAACATCAGCTTCGACATCGGTGGCATTCACATCGGTGGTGGCATCAACGCCGGAGCAGGGGCTGCGGCCCTCGCTGCGGCTGGTGCCGCAGGGGCCGCCACGGTGACGAGCATCAACGACAAGGTGACGGGCATCGCAGGCAACGCGCCGACGGTCTCGCTGAAGGTTGCGGACTCCACACCCGCGCCGACGGCGAACAAGGCCGCCGACACGACGCCGTCGACGACGGCTCCGAGCACGAAGGTTTCGGCTCCCAAGCTGAATCTTCCGGCGCCGCCGAAGATCTCGTTGCCTGCACCGCCGAAGATCTCGCTGCCCGCGCCGCCGAAGATCTCGCTGCCTGCGCCGCCGAAGGTGTCGCTGCCGTCGCTGCCGAAGCCGTCGACCAAGGGATCCTCGGATACCAAGGCCGGCACCAAGGCAGACAGCTCGGCCAATGGTTCGAGCTCGGCCAAGGGTTCGAGCTCGGCCAAGGGCTCGGGTTCGGGTTCGGCCAAGAGCTCGGCCAAGAGCGGATCCGCCGGCAGTGCGAAGAAGGGCGCTGCCTAACCAGCACGAGCCTAACCAGCACGAAACGAACTGTGGCCCTCTCCGAAAGGAGGGGGCCACAGTCGTTGGTTTTTTCAACCGTTCACCAATCGATGACGGCGGCTTCCTTGCGCTCGGTGATGGGGCGAGCCAGACCCTGCTCCTCGCAGATCCGCTGCAGGTTGGCCAGCGTCTCGTCGAGCCCGGGGCCGAGGCGAGGCCCGGGCGTGAAATCGGCAGGCAGGTGCTTCATCCCCTGGATGACGCCGATCGTCTCGTAGTGGACGGTGCCTTCCTGGTCGCAGACGTAGTCCGGCATCCGGTCGAGCACGGCGGTGACCATCGACTTGAACACCGTCCGCGCCACGTTCGACCCGACGCAGCGGTGCACGCCGATGCCGAAACTGAAGTGGCGGTTACCTTTTCGGTCCAGAACGACCTCGTTGGGCTTGTCGAAGACGGACGGATCGCGATTGGCCATCGCCCACGACAGCCACAGCCGCTCACCCTCCTTGAAGCGATGGCCATCGACCTCGACGTCCCCGGAGAACGTGCGGCCGTCACCGGGCGCGGGGGTGTAGTACCGCAGGAACTCCTCGGTGGCGGGGTCCAGCAGCGCATCCCGTTCGCGACTGAGCCGATCCCGCTCGGCGGGATGCTCGCTCAGCCATTCCAGTGAATGGGCGGTCAGGGCGGTGGTGGTGTCGAAGCCGCCGCCGATGATCAGCCCGAGGTTGCCCAGTATTTCCAGATCGGGGGCGGGCTCGCCGTCAATCCGTAGTTGCAGCAACGCGTTCACCAGGCCGGGCCGCGGATTTTCGCGGACCTCCATCATGGTGGTGACCATGTCGAGGCCCATCTGCCGGTTCATCTCGGCCACGCGCGCGGCGTCCGGCGAGTGTTCCGGAGTGGACACCGACAGGTGGGCGGGCTCGCTGTAGACCGGCCACTTCTGCAGCTCGATACCCATCATGGCGAGGGTGAGCACCGCGGGCACGATATTGGCGAGGTCATCGACGAAGTCGATGTGCCCCGACTCGATCTTCTCGTCGAGCGACGCACGGACGATCTCGTCGACGAACGGCACCCAGCGCTTGACCGCAGCGGGGGACAGGTACGGGTTCAGCGCCCCGCGGTACGAGCTGTGTTCGGGCTCGTCCATCTCCAGGATGCCCCCACGAACCACCGTGGCTCGCTGAGCCTTGGGGATCGTGATGCCTTTGTAGGGTGTCTCGCCGGTGAGATCGTGGTGGTTGGAGACCACCGGACAGCGCGCGAGCTCGAAGACCTCCTTGCTGCCGGCGGCCACCCAGTGACCGTCGTAGACGTCGGTCCATGCCATCGGGCAGCGGGACTGCATCTCCTCGGTGATCTTCTCGAACTGCTGCCGATATTCCGGCGTGTGCCGATCGAAGTGATAGGTCGGCTGCTTTCGTTCGGTGTCGTCGTTGACGTCATCGATACTCAAGGCATTGTCTCCCTTGATATTTGGCTGGAAAACTGGAGGTCAATCCTCTTCGATGAGGATGGCCTGTTCAGGGCAGGAGTGCGCGGCTTCGCGCACGAGCTCGATCTGGTCGGCCGGGACCTCCTCGGTCACCGGCGACGAGCTGCCGTCGATATCGCTGAGCTCGAACATGTCTGGAGCGATCATGGCGCACAGTGTGTGCCCCTGGCACCGGTCCTGGTCGACCCGAACCTTCACGGATTCCCTCTCAAATCTCTTGGTAGTTCCGGTGTTCAGACGTGGTAGTCGTACCACTTGAGGTAGCCGCCGGCGTCCACGCGCAGCTGCATACCGGTGACGTAGCGGGCCTCGTCGGACGCCAGCCACAGCACTGCGTTGCTGATGTCCAGCGGCTCGACGAAATTGACCTTCATCGCCTGCTGGATGCCGAACACCGGCTCGGCGTCGGCGCGGGTCGGGTTTTCGAGATCGGGCCGGAACGAGCGGTACATCGGGTCGCTCTGCAGCATGTCGGTGTTGCAGTTGGTCGGGTGAACGACGTTGGCCCGGATGCCCCGCACGGCGAGTTCGGTGGCGAGGTCGTGGACATAGTTGGACAGCAGGCGTTTGGCGACCATGTAGGACATCCCGCCCGGGTCCGCGCCGGGGTTGTCCTTCTGGTGTGCGTCCATCAGGGCCGCGGTGGAACCGGTCGCGATGATCGAGGCGCCCTCCTCCAGATGGGGGAGCGCCACCTGGATCGCATTGATGGTTCCGATCAGGTTGGTGTTGATGACATCGCACCATGCCTGCAGTGGCGGCTGCCCTTTCATCCCGGCGATGCCGGCCTGGGCGACGACGATGTCGACCTTGCCGAACTCGGCGAGCCCCTGGTCGAGAGCCGCCTTGAGTTCGGCGGCCTCGCGAACGTCGGCCTGCGCGGTGACGATGCCGCGCCCGGTCTTCTTGACCAGTTCGGCGGTCTCCTCGAGATCCTCGGGGGTCGCCATTTTGTAGCCGATGGTGTCGATGTCCTTGCACAGGTCGACAGCGATGATGTCGGCGCCTTCTTCGGCCAGCCGTAGGGCATGGCTGCGGCCCTGCCCGCGCGCGGCACCGGTGATGAAGGCAACTCTGCCCTGGACTCGTCCCACAGGTATTCCTCTCTCTGACTGCTGTCTGGTTGTGTTGAAAAGTCTTGTGGTGCCTCTACTCAGGCATTGCGTCCGCCGGTCACCCCGTGGCTGCGATGTCGACGATCTTCTTCCAGTCATCGAGGGTCTTGTCGAGGAATCGCCGAAACAAGGTGCGGCCCGAACCGACACCGGTCGCCAACGCCGTCGTCACCAGCGATCTCCGTCGCGGTCGGGACAGGGCAGGCGCGCTTCACCACGGCGTGCACATCCGGTCGTGTCGCCGATCCAGCGGATCTCGTAGTTCAAGAATCGCCCTTTCTGATATGAGAACGCTACTCTCGGTGTGATCCATTTCGCAAGACACTTCGGTGCAATGTGTCTAACTGCGGAGATGCGGCGACGGACCACATTGCGAGGGTGCGTCCTGGATGTGACGTGTTCGGTGAACGCGGCTTGAGTTCTCTCGCGCCGAATGTATGATTCGCCGGAGATGAGAACCGAGTTATCCGACGACTGGAGGAGTTGCTGATGTCGGTCCAGGACACGACGGCCACCATCGCGAGCGGCGAGCAAGCGGGGCAGAGCCAGGTGTCCGAGCGGCACATGCTGATCGACGGTCAGCTGGTCGGCGCGAAGCACACCTACCCGTCGATCAATCCCGCCACCGGACATGTGGTGGGCCATGCGCCCAACGCGGACGTGGCCGACGCCGAGCGCGCGATCGCCGCGGCCCGGTCGGCCTTCGACACGACCGACTGGTCCACCAACGTCGAGCTGCGCATCCGGTGTCTCGAGCAGCTGTATACCGCGCTCGTCGAGCACAGCGACGAACTGCGCGCGCTGACGATCGCCGAGGTGGGCGCCACCAAAGCGTTGACCGAGAGTGCCCAGCTCGATGACCCGATCCGGATCGTCGGCTACTACGCGAACCTGCTGAAGAGTTACGAGATGTCCGAAGACCTCGGCGAGATCGAGAGCCGCGGGCAGCGCCACCACCGCTGGGTGGAAAAGGAAGCCGCCGGGGTGGTGGCCGCGATCATCGCCTACAACTATCCGAACCAGTTGGCGCTGGCAAAACTGGGTCCGTCGTTGGCCGCCGGATGCACGGTCGTCCTCAAGGCCGCGCCGGACACCCCGCTCACCACGCTCGCGCTCGGTGAGGTGATCGCCAAGTACACCGACATCCCGGCGGGCGTCATCAACGTCATCAGCTCCACCGATCCCGCGGTCGGTGCCGCACTGACCACCAGCCCCGACGTCGACGTCGTGACCTTCACCGGGTCGACGGCAACCGGGCGCAAGATCATGGCGGCGGCCAGCGACACCATCAAGAAGGTCTTCCTCGAGCTCGGCGGCAAGTCGGCCATGATCGTGCTCGACGACGCCGACTTCAACAACTGCGCGATGATGGCGGCGTTCATGATCTGCTCGCACGCCGGCCAGGGCTGCGCGATCACGACGCGGCTGCTGGTTCCCCGCGCACATCACGACGAGATCGTCGAGTTGGTGAAGAACTTCATGGGCATGGTGCGCTACGGCGATCCGGCCGACCCGTCCACGTATATGGGACCGCTGATCAACGACACCCAGCGCGACAAGGTCGACGGCATGGTCCAGCGCGCGGTCGCCGCCGGCGCGACCGTCGTCACCGGCGGCAAGAAGGTGGACGGCCCCGGCTTCTTCTACGAGCCGACGCTGATCACCGGAGTCGACCCCGACAGCGAACTCGCCCAGGAGGAGATCTTCGGACCGGTCTTGGCCGTCCTGGCGTACGAGGACGACGACGACGCGGTGCGGATCGCCAACAACTCCATCTACGGACTCTCGGGTGGGGTGTTCGGCGGCCACGACCGCGCGCTGGCGATCGCCCGCCGAATCCGCACCGGCACGATGGGCATCAACGGCGGCAACTACTTTGGTCCGGATAGTCCGTTCGGCGGCTACAAGCAGTCCGGCGTCGGCCGCGAGATGGGTGTGGCCGGCCTGGAAGAATTCCTCGAGCGTAAGACGCTCGCGGCGGTGGTGTCGTGAGGCCGCTCGACGGGGTCCGCGTCCTCGAGGTGGCGATGTACGGCTTCGTGCCGTCGTGCGGTGCGGTGTTGGGTGAGTGGGGCGCCGAAGTCATCAAGGTCGAGCATGCGGTCACCGGTGATCCGCAACGCGGCCTGCGGCAGACGGGTCCGCTGCGGGTCGAGGGTGATCCGAATCCCAATGTGGAGCACGCCAATCGGGGCAAGCGCAGCATCGGACTGGACATGTCGGTGCCGGAGGGCAAAGAGGTTCTCTACGAACTCGCCCGCCGCTCCGACGTGTTCCTGACCAGCTTCCTGCCCGGGCATCGCACCAAGTTCGGCATCGACGTCGACGACATCCGCGCGGTGAATCCGAGCATCATCTACGCGCGCGGCAGCGCCTTCGGTCCGCGTGGCCAGGAGTCGGAAAAGGGCGGTTATGACATGACCGCCTTCTGGTGCCGGGCCGGCACGGCGGCGACGATCACGCCGCCGGGAACCGAGGGCATGATCGCCCCGCCCGGTCCGGCGTACGGCGACACCATCTCCGGCACCAACCTCGCAGGCGGAATCGCGGCAGCGTTGTTCAAGCGCGAACGCACCGGCGAAGCGTCGGTGGTCGACGTGTCACTGCTCGGCAGCGGCTTGTGGGCGATGGGCCACACCATCGCGTTGACTCAGCATCTCGGTGAGCAGCTGGTGGCACCCGTGCCGGGCGTGCACGGCTCACCGATAAATCCGCTGGTGGGCCTCTACGAGACTGCCGACGGCCGCTACATCTCGTTCGTGATGATGCAGCCGACCAAGTTCTGGGCCGACGTCTGCCGCCACATGGATATCACCGAGTACATCGACGATCCGAGGTTCGCCGGCGTCGAGCAGATCGCCGCCAACACCGCCGACGCCGTCGAGATTCTCGGCAGGGAGATGGCCACCCGGACCCTGTCGGAATGGTCGACGCGGTTCGCCACGCTGGCCGGACCATGGGCGCCGGTGCAGGACACGCTGCAGGCCGCCGCTGATGCGCAGGTACGGGCCAACGAATACCTGGTGAAGGCAGGGGAATTGGAGCTGGTCGCCAACCCGGTGCAGTTCGACGTCGCCGCGCCGAAGAGCGGCCCGGCGCCGGGATTCGCCGAGCAGACCGACGAGATCCTCACCGAGCTCGGCCTGGACTGGGACCGCATCATCGAACTCAAGACCGCTGGCGCGGTCACCTAGGTCGCGCCGGAGACTCCATGCCCTACATCGTCGCCATTGGCACCTACCTACCCTCCTGGGGGTGTGACGCGCATCGCATTGTCGGCGATGACGAGGACGCCATCACACTCGCTGTTGAAGCGGGCCGCGCGGCGCTGTCCGAGGGCGGTGCCGTCGAGCGGGTGGTGCTGGTCAGCCGTGACCTGCCGCTGGTGGAGAGCAGCAATGCCGCCGTGCTGCTGGCGGGTCTCGGTCTGGATCCCGAGCTCGAGGTCGACGAGCGGCTCGGCGGTGCGCCGGCCACTCTCGACGCGGTCAGCTCGGCTCGCCCGCGGACGCTGGTCATCGGCTCCGACTTGGATCCGGCTGGGGCAGCGGCGATCCTGACCGGCGAGGACGGCTTACAGGTTCGTACCGCCGCGCGGGTGGCACGCAGTCTCCCGGTCCGCACCCGCAATGCCGACGGGGTGGTGCACGACTACGGCGACCCGCGGCTGTTGCACGAGCGCGGGCTGGTCGCCTCGCTGGCTGCGGCGTGGCTCGACACTCCGGTCGCGCTGGCCGGCGTCGACCATGACCGCGCGATCGAACTGTGCGGCGGCGAGGCGCCCGTCGTGCCGACAGCGGGTGCCAGTGCCGGGCTGTTCGCCTTGGCCGCCCTCGCCGAGTCGACTGTCAACGGCCCATTGGTAGCCGTCGAACAGGCCAGCCTGTCCGGCGTGACGGTGGCCGGCGGCGGAGCTGCCGTCTACCGGCGGGAGCCGACGGCGCGGCCGCGACCGCAGACCAGGGTGGCCGCCGGCCCTGACATCCCGATCTCCCTGGCTGCCTACGAGCGTGCCTTCGAAGCCAAGGTGCGGTGGGAGGCCGGCCGGCACAGCGGCAGCGAGGAATTGGACTTCCCGCCCCGCTACCGGCTCGACGATGCCGGCCGGCTGGCCACCGACTACGAACTGGTGCCGCTGCCCCGGGTGGGAAGCGTCTACACCGAAGTCACGGTTCACATTCCGGTACCGGGCCTGCGGACTCCCTACTCGTTGGTGATCGTCGAGCTCGACGACGTCGCGGTGCGCGCACTGGTCAAGGTCACCGGCGTCGAGGCGGGCGCGGTGCGGATCGGCGATCGTGGCCGGCTCACGCTGCGCCGGGTGGCCGTGCGATCGGGTGTACCCGACTACGGGTACGCGTTCGAGCCGTATGCACCCGCGACTCCGCGGGAAACGTCCGTCCGGTCGTGGGGTGCGGCATGAGGCGGGTCGCGATCGTCGGTGCCGGCATGACGGCGTTCGGCGAGCACTTCGCCCTCGGGCTCAAGGACCTGCTCCCGATGGCGTTCGCCGAGTGCGCCGCTCGGGTTGACAAGGGCGTCAACAAGTCTGAGATCGACGCCGCCTGGTTCGGTGCGATGGGAACCGCCGACGGCTTCCCGGCGGGGATCCTCGCCGACTCGCTCGGACTGCCCGACCTGCCGGTGACCCGGATCGAGAACTCCTGCGCGACCGGCAACGACGCGGTCCGCAACGCCCTCTACGGCATCGCCTCCGGTGCGGCCGATGTCGCGTTGGTGATGGGTGCGGACAAACTGCGGGAGACCACTTCCAAGCAACTGCTGTGGGAGTGGGAGGCGATGGCCCGCGACATGGCGTGGGACTATCCGCTGGGATTGGTTGCGCCCGCAGGATTTGCCCTTCATGTTGCGCGTTATTTGCATGAAACCCCGGCCACCCGTGAACACATGGCGATGGTGGCGGTCAAGAATCATCGGCACGGCCTGTCGAATCCGAAGGCGCGACTCCGTTTCGAGGTGACCATCGACGAGGTTCTCGCCGCGCCGATGGTGGTCACGCCGTTCGGCGTCTATGACTGCGCTCCCCAAAGCGACGGCGCGGCAGCAGTTTTGTTGGCCGCAGAGGATGTGGTCGACCGTTTCACCGACCGACCGGTCTGGATCCGCGGGGTGGGGTTGGGGCTGGATTCCGTGATGCATCAGCACAAAGCGGATATGACGACGTTCCCGGCGACGACCCGTGCGGCGAAAAGAGCCTTCAGAATGGCAAATTTGACGCCCGCCGATATCGATGTGGCGGAAGTTCACGATTTCTTCACCGGCATCGAATTGATCAGCTATGAAGATCTCGGCTTCGCCGAACCCGCGGAGGCCTACAAGTTAATGGAGGCCGAGGTGACTTGTGTGGGTGGAGCTTTGCCGGTGAACCCCAGCGGCGGCCTGAAGGCCAAGGGCCACCCACCGGGCGCCACCGGAGTGGCCCAGTGCGTGGAACTTTTCGACCAGTTGCGCGGGGAAGCCGGCAATCAGGTGGACGGCGCCCGAATCGGACTGGCTCACAACATCGGTGGTCCGACAGCAGTCGCTGCGGTGACGATTCTGGAAGGACCGGGTGGCCATGGCGGGTAAGGGGGCCGATCGTTGGTCGCCGGGCATTGCGTTGAGCAGTGCTGCGGGTCCGATGCAGGCTATTGGTGGCTTGTTTGCAATGTCAGCAGACGCCGTGCGGTTCATCTTCCGGAAGCCGTTTCAGTGGCGGGAGTTTTTGGAGCAGGCGTGGTTTGTGGCGCGGGTGTCGTTGGCGCCGACGTTGTTGGTGGCGATTCCGTTCACGGTGTTGGTGTCGTTCACGCTGAATATTTTGTTGCGGGAGTTGGGTGCTGCTGATCTGAGTGGTGCGGGGGCGGCGTTTGGTGCGGTGACTCAGGTGGGCCCGTTGGTGACGGTGTTGATCGTGGCGGGTGCCGGGGCGACGGCGATGTGTGCGGATTTGGGGTCGCGGACGATCCGTGAGGAGATCGACGCGATGGAGGTGTTGGGGATCAATCCGGTGCAGCGGTTGGTGACTCCGCGGATGTTGGCGTCGGGTTTGGTTGCGCTTCTGTTGAATTCGTTGGTGGTGATCATCGGGATTTTGGGTGGTTATGTGTTCTCGGTGTTCGTTCAGGATGTCAATCCCGGGGCGTTCGCGGCGGGGATCACGTTGTTGACCGGGGTGCCGGAGGTGATCATCTCGTGTGTCAAGGCGGCGTTGTTCGGTCTTATTGCGGGGTTGGTGGCCTGTTATCGGGGGTTGACGATCACCGGGGGTGGCGCCAAGGCGGTGGGTAATGCGGTCAATGAGACGGTGGTGTACGCGTTTATGGCGTTGTTCGTGGTCAACGTGGTGGTGACCGCGATCGGTATCCGGATGAGTGCCCGGTAGAGATGGCGTCGTTACAGGCTTTGTATCCGCGGATCGCCCGTCAGGTGCGTCGCCCGTTGGGCACGATCGGCCGGATTGGGGATCACACGATCTTCTATGGTCGCGCGATCGCGGGCACGCCGCATGCGGCGTTGCATTTCCGTAAAGAGATCATCCGGTTGATCGCGGAGATCAGCATGGGTGCGGGCACGTTGGCGATGATCGGCGGCACCGTGGTGATCGTCGGGTTCCTCACCCTGGCCGCCGGTGGCACGTTGGCGGTGCAGGGCTATTCCTCGCTGGGCAATATCGGGATCGAAGCGTTGACCGGGTTTTTGGCGGCGTTCATCAACGTCCGGATCAGCGCGCCGGTGGTGGCCGGGATCGGGTTGGCCGCCACCTTCGGCGCCGGGGTCACCGCCCAGTTGGGGGCGATGCGGATCAACGAGGAGATCGACGCCCTGGAATCGATGGGTATCCCGCCGGTGGAGTATTTGGTATCCACCCGGATTGTGGCGGGCATGGTGGCCATCACCCCGCTGTACTCGATCGCGGTCATCTTGAGCTTTGTGGCGTCCCAGTTCACCACCGTGGTGCTGTTCGGCCAGTCCGGTGGCTTGTATGACCACTACTTCAACACGTTTTTGAACCCCATCGACTTGTTGTGGTCCTTCCTGCAAGC
>NZ_JBGGNO010000013.1:0-137917 GCF_041287105.1 Mycobacterium sp. SA01
CAAGCCTGAAACCAAACAAAAGACACCAAACAAACTGGCATCACAAACAGGCCACACCCCAACACGGGGGTATCAGAATGCAGCCAAAAAACAACAACAAACAAAAACCACCAAACACACTATTGAGTTCTCAAACAACACGCCCGGCCGACGACCGCCAGCAGGCAACCCTGCCATCTTACTTGATGTTGTTGGCTTGTCAACTTGCCGCTGCCTCCCCATCTCTGGGTCCGGCGCGGCTGGCCGACTGCCTACCTTACACGCGTTCTATCTCAGCTCCAAGTCGCACCAGATTCTCCACGAAGAGCGGGTAGCCCCGATCGATGTGAAACACGTCGTGAACTTCGGTTTCTCCGTCAGCGACCAGCCCGGCCAGCACCAGTCCGGCGCCGGCCCGGATGTCCGAACACCACACCGGCGCACTCGAAAGCTGCGGGATCCCCCGCACGACCGCGTGATGACCGTCGGTCCGGGCGTCGGCACCGAGCCGAATCATTTCCTCGACGAACCGGAACCTCGCCTCGAACACGTTCTCGGTGATCATCGACGTCCCGTCGGCGATCGACGCCAGCGCGATCGCCATCGGCTGCAGATCGGTGGGGAAACCCGGGAACGGCAGCGTCGCCACATTGCCTGCCTTCGGACGGTCGTACTGCACCACCCGGAACCCGTTGTCGTGCTGGGTGACGGTGGCGCCGGCATCGTGCAGCTTGTGCAGCACCAGCTGAAGGTGAGCCGGGTCCACCCCGGTGACCGCGATGTCACCACGCGTCATCGCCGCGGCGATCCCCCACGTCGCGGCGACGATCCGGTCGCCGATCACCCGGTGCTCGGTGGGGTGCAGCCGCGGGACGCCGGTGATCGTCAGCGTCGAAGTGCCTGCACCTTCGACCTGGGCGCCCATCTGGCAGAGCATTTCGCAGAGGTCGACGACGTCGGGCTCGCGCGCGGCGTTGTGAATTGTGGTGACACCCTCGGCGAGCACCGCAGCCATCAGGATGTTCTCGGTCGCCCCAACCGAAGGGAACTCCAGCTGGATCTCCGCACCGTGCAGACGCTCGGCGGTGGCCACCACGCAGCCGTGCTCAATCGTGCAGTCGGCGCCGAGCTGGCGCAGCCCCGCCTGATGCATGTCCAGCGGGCGCGAGCCGATCGCGTCGCCACCGGGCAATGCCACCCTGGCGCGCTTACACCGCCCGACCAGCGGGCCCAGCACGCAGACCGACGCCCGGAACTGGCGCACCGCGGCGAAGTCCGCTTCGTACTTCGGCTCGTCGGGCGAGGTGATCCGCACGACCGAACCGTCGAGTTCCACGTTGGCGCCGAGGCCGCGAAGGACCTCCGCCATCAACGGAACATCAAGAATGTCGGGGCAGTTGGTGATGGTCGTGGTGCCCTCGGCCAGCAGACTGGCCGCCATCAGCTTCAAGACGCTGTTCTTGGCGCCCCCAACGGCGACTTCGCCAGCCAACCGGTTGCCACCGGTCACCACGAAACGCTCACCCACGGCCGTTAGTTTAGTGGAGGCAAGGCCCGGTACCGTGCCACCTGGCCGGTACGGTTTCACTCATGGCAGTACACCTGACCCGCATATATACCCGGACCGGCGACGACGGCACATCGGGACTGAGTGATTTCTCACGGGTGGACAAGAATGACCCGCGGCTGACCGCGTACGCCGACTGTGACGAGGCCAATGCCGCGCTCGGCATGGCCGTCGCCCTGGGCCAACCCGATGACGACCTGCGCACAGTGCTGGTACAGATTCAAAACGACCTGTTCGACGCGGGCGCCGACCTGTCCACTCCGGTCGTCGAAAACCCGGAGTATCCGCCGCTGCGGATCACTGCCCCGTACGTGGAGCGGCTCGAAGCGTGGTGCGACCACTACAACGACAACCTGCCGGCCCTGAACTCGTTCATCCTGCCGGGCGGCACCCCGCTGTCGGCCCTGCTACACGTCGCACGGACAGTGACCCGGCGCGCCGAACGCTCGGCCTGGGTCGCGGTCAAGGCCTATCCCGATACCGTCAGCCCGCTGCCTGCGCGCTACCTCAACCGGCTCTCCGACCTGCTGTTCATCCTGTGCCGGGTGGCCAATCCCGGTGGTGACGTGCTGTGGCAGCCCGGCGGCGGCAAAGCCGACGGACCCGCGAAGACATAAGTCAGGCCGTGCGGCGCCGCGCCCGCGGCGAGGGACTCGATTCCACCCAGGACAAAAACGCCGTCAGCGCGCCGCGGTCCAGCGCCATCTCGTAGCCGCGGCCGCGTTCGCCGGTGATGTCGTGCAGTTCCAGAACGACGATCGCGTCGGACATGATGTCGAATTCGTCGCCGCGCGGGCCACGTCGGGCGATGACCTCCAGCCCACGCCGGCTCAGCCGGCGATCGGGCCACCACCGCAGACTCGACAGCCGATAGAACCTGGCCTCATCACCCCGATACCGGATGACCCCATGGCGCCAGCCGTGCCCGCCGACCGCCGGGGTGTCACGCAGAATCGCCGCCGTCCCACCCTGCCGTAGCTTCCACAACCGGTAGGTCAGGGCCGCCACCACAAGTCCCAGCACAGTGACCAGCGCGACCATGAAGATCATCGGCGCGCTCATCGGTCGCTGGCTCTCGACTAGTCGATCTGGCCTAGGGCGCGCAGACGCGCCCTACCCCGGGCAGCCGTTTGCGGATCGTCGGAGGCCGCATCGGACTTGGCGGCGTCCGCGTCGATCTCGGACTCGAACTCCGCGGACTCGGCGAGGATCGTCACGCCTTCCTCGGTGACCGAAAGATAACCGCCATCGACCGCGATCCGCAGATCGTCCTCGCCCTCCCGCTCGACGCGCACCATCGCGTCATCGACGAGCTGTGCCACGAGCGGGATGTGCCGAGGCAGGATGCCGATCTCGCCGGACGTGGTGCGGGTGAAGACGAACGTCGCCTTACCCGACCAGATCTTGCGCTCGACGGCGACGATGTCGACGTCCAATTCGGCCATCTCACATCACCTTTCGCGTCGTGAAACTCACAGCTTGGCGCCGAGGCTCTCGGCCTTCTTCGCCAGGTCGTCCAGGCCGCCGATCAGGAAGAACGCCTGCTCGGGCAGGTGGTCGAACTCGCCCTTGGCCAGCTTGTCGAACGCCTCGACGGTCTCCTTGAGCGGGACCGTCGAACCGGGCTGACCGGTGAACTGCTCGGCGGCCATCATGTTCTGGCTCAGGAAGCGCTCGATCTTGCGGGCGCGGTACACCAGGACCTTGTCCTCTTCGGAGAGCTCGTCGATACCGAGGATCGCGATGATGTCCTGAAGATCCTTGTAGCGCTGCAGGATCCGGATGACTTCCTGGGCGACGCGGTAGTGCTCGTCGCCAACCACACTGGGGTGCAGGATCGTCGAGCTCGACGCCAGCGGATCCACCGCCGGGAAGATGCCCTTGGAGAACACCGCACGAGAAAGCTCGGTGGTGGCGTCCAGGTGCGCGAAAGTGGTGGCCGGCGCCGGGTCGGTGTAGTCGTCGGCGGGCACGTACACGGCCTGCATCGAGGTGATCGAACGGCCACGCGTCGAGGTGATGCGCTCCTGGAGCTCACCCATCTCGTCAGCCAGGGTCGGCTGGTAACCCACAGCGGACGGCATACGGCCGAGCAGCGTGGACACCTCGGAGCCGGCCTGAGTGAACCGGAAGATGTTGTCGATGAACAGAAGCACGTCCTGGCCCTGCTCATCGCGGAAGAACTCCGCCATGGTCAGCGCAGACAGTGCGACGCGCATACGCGTGCCCGGCGGCTCGTCCATCTGGCCGAACACCAACGCGGTGTCCTTGAGCACGTTGGCGTCCGCGAGCTCCACCCAGAGGTCGTTGCCCTCACGGGTGCGCTCCCCCACGCCGGCGAACACCGAGGTGCCACCGAAGTTGCGGGCGATGCGGTTGATCATCTCCTGGATCAGCACGGTCTTGCCCACGCCGGCACCACCGAACAGGGCGATCTTGCCGCCACGCACGTACGGGGTCAGCAGGTCGACGACCTTGAGGCCGGTCTCCAGCATCTCGGTGCGAGGCTCGAGGTCAGCGAAGGCAGGCGGCTTGCGGTGGATGGACCAGTGCTCGAAGTCCTTGCCGTAGCCCGGGTCGTCGAGGCAGTCGCCGAGGGCGTTGAACACGTGGCCCTTCACCCCGTCGCCGACCGGCACGGAGATCGAGGCACCGGTGTCGGACACCTCGACGCCACGCACCAGGCCGTCGGTCGGCTGCATGGAGATGCAGCGCACCAGGTTGTCACCGAGGTGCTGGGCGACCTCGAGGGTCAGGGTCTTGGCCAGCGCGCCGAAGGTGATCTCGGCGTGCAACGCGTTGAACAGTTCGGGCACTGAGCCACGCGGGAACTCGACGTCCACCACGGGGCCGGTGATGCGGACAACGCGTCCGGCGGTCTTGGTCTCTACGGCAGCAGTCATTCTCTCTTCGCTTCTCTAGCTCTCGATGGGGCTTCTGTTAGGTAGCGTCTGCCAGCGCGTTGGCGCCACCGACGATTTCGCTGATTTCCTGGGTGATCTGCGCCTGACGTTCGCGGTTGGCCGCCAGCGTGAGTGCCTTGATCAGATCGTCGGCGTTGTCGGTCGCCGACTTCATGGCGCGCCGCCGAGACGCCGACTCCGACGCCGCCGCCTCGAGCAGCGCCGCGTACACGCGCGTCGCGATGTAACGCGGCAGCAGCGAGTCGAACAGCTCCTCGGCATTGGGCTCGAACGAGAACAACGTCTGCGGGCCGGTTTCGGCTTCACCGACGTACTCGACGAGCATCGGGGCGATCCGCAGCGCCGTCGCCGTCTGCGACAGCATCGACCTGAACTCCGTCGACACGATGTGCAGTTCGTCGACACCGAGGACGCCGTCGGCGCCGGCCTCGTCACCCTCGTCGTCGACACCGGACATGAACGCCGTCACCAAGGTGTCGGCGATGTCCTTCGCGTGCTCGTAATCGGGCCGCTCGGAGAAGCCGGTCCACGACTCTTTGACCTCACGCTGACGGAAGCTGTAGTAGCCCAGCGCCTTCCGGCCCACGACGTAGAGCACCGGGTCCTTGCCCTCTTCCCGCAGCAGCGAGAAGAGCTCCTCGGCCCGGCGCAAGACGTTCGCGTTGTAGCCGCCGCACAGACCGCGGTCCGACGAAACCACCAGCACACCGGCCCGCCGCGGCTTCTCCCGTGCGACGAGCAGCGGGTGATCGAGCGCGCTCGCGCCCGCCAGCTCGGTGAGCATGTTGGTGATCTCGTTGGCGTAGGGCCGAGCCGCATCGACCCGGGCCTGCGCCTTGGCGATCCGCGACGTGGCGATCAGCTCCTGAGCCTTCGTGATCTTCTTGATCGACGAGGCGGAGCGGATACGTCCGCGTAGTTCGCGAAGTGTGGCTGCCATTGGTTACCTAGTTCTTCTTGGGAGCCGGCTTACGGACCTTGACCGATTCCTTCTCCAGGTCCTCGGGATCCAGAGCCTCGGCGTCGTGCTCGTCGGCGACCACGGAGCTGCCGTCGGTTGCCGCGAAGCCCTTCTTGAACTCGTTGATGACCGAGACCAGCTTCTCCTCGGCCTCCTCGGAGAGCTTCTTGGACTCCTTGATGCCGTCGAGGATCTCCGAGTGGCTCGCCTTCACGTGCTCCAGGAATTCGGACTCGAAGCGCGAAACATCCTCGGCCGGAACCGAATCCAGATGCCCCTGAGTGCCGAGGAAGATCGCGACGACCTGATCCTCGACGGCCATCGGGCTGTACTGGGCCTGCTTGAGCAGCTCGACGAGGCGCACACCGCGGTCCAGCTGAGCCTTCGACGCGGCATCCAGGTCGGACGCGAACGCCGCGAAGGCCTCCAGCTCGCGGTACTGCGACAGGTCCAGACGCAACGAACCGGCAACCTCTTTCATCGCCTTGATCTGGGCGGCACCACCGACGCGGGACACCGACACACCGACGTTCACGGCCGGGCGAACGCCCTGGTTGAACAGGTCGGACTCCAGGAAGCACTGGCCGTCGGTGATCGAGATGACGTTGGTCGGGATGAACGCCGAGATGTCGTTGGCCTTGGTCTCGATGATCGGCAGGCCGGTCATCGAGCCGCCACCCAACTCGTCGGACAGCTTGGCGCAACGCTCCAGCAGGCGGGAGTGCAGGTAGAAGACGTCGCCGGGGAAGGCTTCGCGGCCCGGCGGGCGGCGCAGCAGGAGCGAGATGGCGCGATAGGCGTCGGCCTGCTTGGACAGATCGTCGAACACGATCAGCACATGCTTGCCGTTGTACATCCAGTGCTGGCCGATGGCCGAACCCGTGTAGGGCGCAAGCCATTTGAAGCCAGCGGCGTCGGAAGCCGGAGCCGCGACGATGGTGGTGTACTCCATCGCGCCACCGTCTTCGAGCGCCCGCTTCACCGAGGCGATCGTGGTGCCCTTCTGGCCGATCGCGACGTAGACGCAGCGCACCTGCTGGTTGGGATCGCCGGTCTCCCAGGCACCCCGCTGGTTGAGGATGGTGTCGACGCAGACGGCGGTCTTGCCGGTCTTGCGGTCACCGATGATCAGCTGGCGCTGGCCGCGGCCGATCGGGGTCATCGCGTCGATGGCCTTGATGCCGGTCTGCAGCGGCTCACCGACACCCTGGCGCTGCACCACCGACGGCGCCTGCAACTCGAGTTCGCGACGACCCTCGGCCTCGATGTCGCCCTGACCGTCGATCGGCTGGCCGAGCGGGTTGATGACGCGGCCCAGGAAGGCGTCGCCGACGGGCACCGAGAGCACTTCGCCGGTCCGCTTGACCTGCTGGCCCTCGGCGATCTTCTCGAACTCGCCGAGGATGACCGCGCCGACGCTGTGCTCGTCGAGGTTCAGTGCGACACCGAGCACGCCGCCGGGGAACTCCAGCAGTTCCTGGGTCATCACCGAGGGCAGACCCTCGACGTGGGCGATGCCGTCGCCGGCGTCGATGACGGTGCCGATCTCCTCGCGCCCGGTATCCGCCTCGAAGCTCGAGACGTACTCCTGGACGGCGCCCTGGATGTCGTCAGCCGAGATTGTCAACTCTGCCATGGCTTTTCGTCTTCCTGCCTTTGTTTTTGGGTCTTGGGGTTCGGTTGGCTGTTCGGCCGGTCAGTCGGTCGGCTAATCGGGAAGCCGCGTCACAGCTGCATCCAGCCGTGAGGACAACGTCCCGTCGATCACCTCGTCGCCGACGGCGACCGAAAGGCCGCCCAGCAGAGAGGGATCGATGTTCAGCTGCACCGAAACAGGGTGGTTGTAGATCCGGGTCAGCACCTCGGTCAGGCGGGTGCGCTGCTCCGAACTGAGCTCGGCAGCCGCACTGACCTGAGCGACGATCTCGCCGCGCCGGGCGACCGCAAGTTGAGCCAGCTCCAGCACCGCCTCGTCGGCACGGTCGCCGCGCAGCAGGCTGATGGTCTGAACCAGCAGGGCGGTCGCGGTCGCGCTGGCGCCGCTGTCGTCACCGAGGACCTTGCGCAGCAACTCGATTCGGCCGTCGGCCGGTGCGGTGTAGTCGCCCAGCAGGGAAGTCAGTCGGGGCTGCTCGTCCAGGATGCGGGTGAAGCGGAAGAGCTGCTCCTCGAGCTCGTCGGCCTGGTTCTCGCGCTCCGCGCGAGTCAGCAGTGCCAGCCGCGCGACATGCTCGACGACGTCGACCAGATCCGAGGTCAACGACCAGCGCACCGATACCGCGGTCTCGAGCAGCTCGAGTGTGTTGTCGCCGACCTTGCCGTCGAGCAGCCGGTGAATCAACTGCTTCTTGGCGTCGACCTCACCGGAGGACTCCGCGAGATGGCGGGCGAGGATGGGCTCGGCAATCAGCAGCCCGGCCACCGACGCAAGGTCATCGGACAGCGTGGACAACGCATCGACCGACAGATCCGAGGACAGCGCGTCGAACTTCTCGACCACCGCGGCCTGAGCTTCGCGACTGGCCGACCGCAGATCCGAACCGACCTCCGGCGTGTAGGCCGCCGGGGCCATCGAATCCAGTTCGTCCAGGAAGCGGTCGACAGTGGCGGCCTGCGACTGCGAGTCGGCGACGTGGGCACGCACCAGCTCGCCCGCGCGCCGCACCGACTCACTGCCGAGGTCTTGACGCAACTGCCGGATCAGCTGAGCGCGCAGCAACTGAACCTGTTGCGCACCTTGGACTTTGATCCGCTCCACCTCGACATCTGCCTGCGCACGCAGTTGCGCGGTGATGCCTTCGGCATCGACCCGCGCCTCTTCCACGATGCGCTTGGCTTCGGCCTTGGCCTCGTCGACCCGCTTGGCGTGATGCTTGTCGGCATCAGCCAACCGCTGACCGGCCTTCGCGCTGTCGTCGAGCTGAGTGCGAACGGCCTCTTTCTGGTTGGCCATCATGTTTTTCAACGGCGGCACGACGTACCGCCAGATGATGGCCACGATGACCGCGAAGCCGATGAGCTGTCCGATGAAGGTTGACATGTCCTACCGTCCCGGCGCCGTTGTCGCCGACTCGCTGGAGACCTCAACACCCAGAACGCGGCTGGCCAGCGTGGCAGAAAGCGTATCCACCGATGACCTCAGGTCACCGGAGATGCTGTCGCTCTGCTGCTTGAGCTGATCGGCCGCCTGCTGCAGGGTTGCGGCAGCCTCCTCGCTGGCGCGGCCCCGGTGCTCCTCGAGGATCTTGCGACCCTCGGCCCGGGCCTCGTCGCGGATCCCCGATGCCTCGGTGCGGGCCTCCGCCATCACCTTCTGGAAGTCGGAATCCGCGGCGGCATCCAGCTCAGTGGCCTTGCGGTTGTCCTCGGTGGTCTTGGCGACCATCTTCTCGCGCTCACCGAGCACCTTCTGGACCGGCGGCACGACGAACTTGCCGATCACGCCCAGCACGATCAGGAAGATCGCGAGTACGAAGAAGAAGGTGCCGTTGGGGACGAGGAAGTTCTGGGTGCCACCTTCCTCGGCCGCCAACAGAGTGACGCTGTGCTCCCCCATGCCGACTAGGAAGCGCCAGGCGTGGCGAACACGAACAGGGCCATGAACGCCAGGTTGATGAAGTACGCCGCCTCCACCAGACCAACAGTGATGAAGAACGGGGTGAACAGCCGGCCCTGGGCCTCGGGCTGCCGGGCGATGCCGGAAATCAGGGCGTTACCGGCGATGCCGTCACCGATACCGGCGCCGATGGCGCCGCCGCCCAGGATGAGCCCGCCGCCGATCAGGGCTCCCATGACGATTTGAGGGTCTGCCATTACTTATCCTCCTTGGTTGCTGGTAGGACTCCTACCAGGTGAGTGGGTGGTCCTTGGGTCGAACACGTCTTTTAGTGGTGGTCTTCTTCCAGTTCCATCGACTGGCTGAAGTACAGAATCGTCAGAAGCGCGAAGATGAATGCCTGGATCAAGCCGACGAACAAGTCGAACGTCTTCCAGATCGCGTTGGGCGCCCACATGATGTACGGCGGGAACAGCGCAATCAGCGCGACCATGATGCCGCCGGCGAAGATGTTGCCGAAAAGTCGGAGCGACAACGAGATCGGCTTGGCCAGTTCCTCGACGAGGTTGATCGGGGCGAGGAACGCGACGTGGCCCTTGAGCAGCTTCACCGGGTGGCCGATCAGGCCGCGGCGCCAGATGCCGGCCGCGTGGTAGCAGAAGAACACGAACAGAGCGAGCGCCAGCACGAAGTTGATGTCGGCGGCCGGCGGCTTGAGCAGCTCGTGCGTGCTGCCGTCGGCGGTGCCGTACTGCACCGGCAGCACCGAAATCCAGTTGGCGATCAGGATGAAGATGAACAGCGCCACCGCCAGCGGCAGCACGAACGGGGCGATCTTCATGCCGATCGCGGATTCGATCTGGCCGCGCATCTGAGTCGTCAGCGTCTCCCACAGCAACTGCACGCCGCTGGGGACGCCGGTCGAGGTGACCTTGGCTCGCAGTACGAACGCCAGCGCGATCACGATCACGGCGGCGATCGCCGTCGCCATGATGGTGTCGACGTTGACCGTCAGACCCAGCCACTTGGCGGTGTCGTGGTGGCCGACCTCGATGGCGGCCTCGGCGAGGATGCGTTCACTCATCGCGTGGTCAATCCTTCGGTGCTTCGTCGGCGGAGCCGGCA
Organism: Mycobacterium sp. SA01; assembly: GCF_041287105.1. Lineage (NCBI taxonomy): Bacteria > Bacillati > Actinomycetota > Actinomycetes > Mycobacteriales > Mycobacteriaceae > Mycobacterium > Mycobacterium sp. SA01. Next base: position 10,113 of record NZ_JBGGNO010000013.1, read on the forward strand.
GCTCCGGGGCTTGCAACTACGTCGGCGTCGTGGTCGCCCGTGCGAATCTTCTTCCACACCGGCAACGCGGTGCTCAAAACCAAAAGAACTTGGAACAGCGCCAAACCAAAGAGCACACCCAGCCCCAGCGGCCGGAAGATGATCGCGATGGCCAAGCCGATCGACGTGATCACCAGCAACCGGGTCGCGGAATTCAGTGCCATCTTGCGCTTGAGAGGGTGGTCACCGGCGGTGATCGACTCCACCGACCGCTGCACCAGAATGGCGTTGACCAGGCCCAGCGCCAGGCCGACGCCGAAGAAAACCCCGAACAGGATGTGACCGGCCACCGCGGCCAGCACCACCGCGAGAGCGGTCAGCGCAGCGCAGATCGCAAGAAGCCGAACGGGCCGGAAGGCAACGGACGGAAACACCAACGGCGCATCTTGCGCTGGTGTCGTCACAGGTTCACCTCAATCTTGCGTTCTGGGGAGCCGGTCAAGTGATCCTTCGTCCTGGCCCGCCGAGCGTATCGGAGGGCGACAGGCGCGCTGGAATCACCCAAGGGGCAGCTCCCTTTGTCGGTCGTAAATCGGCGCCGATCGGACGTGAATCCGATGGGCCGGGCCGGCAACCCGCGAGGTTTCTTGCTGTGTCTCGGCTGGGTTCTGCCAGCACCGTACCACATGGTAGACGGCAGAAAACACGTCTACTACTTACTGTCGTAAACTCCCTCGTAATCATCGTCCCGGCGACGCAACAGTGGGATCAACGTGACCACGATGGCGACCACGATCGCCGCCAGCATCACCGCCCCGGTGTAGCGCGGGTCGAAGAAGATGGTGGCCGCCGCACCGAACGCGATGATGCCCACCCACAGGTAGATCAGCAGCACAGCGCGGCGATGCGAGTGCCCGATCTGCAGCAGCCGGTGATGCAGATGCATCTTGTCCGGGCTCAGCGGGCTGCGGCCGGCGCGGGTGCGACGGACGATGGCCAGCAACGTGTCCAGGGCCGGCACTAGCATCACCGCGACGACCAGCAGGAACGGCGAGAGCAGGGCGAAAACATCGCGTGCGCCATAGGCGCTCTGCGAGATCGGGCCCGCCGCGGTGGTGGAGGCGGCGGCCAGCATCAGGCCGATGAGCATCGAGCCGGAATCGCCCATGAATATCTTGGCGCGGTAGAAGTTGTGCGGCAGGAACCCAAGACACGCGCCCGCCAGCACCACCGAGATCACCGCGGGCGGGTAGAACAGCACGTCGCCGCCGTGGTCGCGCAGCAGGCCGACCGAGAAGATGCAGATCGCCAGGGCTGTGATCAGCCCGAGGCCCGCCGCCAACCCGTCGAGGCCGTCGACGAAATTCATCGCGTTCACGATCGACACTGTCAACGCCAGCGTCAGCAGGATCGAGGACACCTGGTCCAGCACGATGGTGCCGACCCCGCCGAGCGGGATGTACAAGACACTCCACGCCACGCCCATCGTGACCAGGACGCTGGCCGCGGTGATCTGGCCCGCGAACTTGGTCAGCGCGTCCAGGCCCCACCGGTCGTCGATCAGCCCGATGCCCATGATCAGTCCGCCGGCGACCACGACCGCCGGCATGCCCGAGGAGTAGATGAAGCCGCGGGTGAGCGCGGGCAACTGCGACGCCAGGAAGACCGCCACGACGACGCCGGCGTACATCGCCAGGCCGCCCATCCGCGGGGTCGGCTTCAGGTGGACGTCCCGCTCGCGGGGATAGGCCACCGCGCCGACCCGGGTCGCGAACACCCGAACCCAACCGGTGGCGAAATAGGTGATGATCGCGGCGGTCAGCCCGACAAGGGCCAACTCGCGCAACGGAACACCGGCGCCACGGTCAGCCAGCGCGAGCGCGCTCGCAACGAATTCCGATGTGCCGACCATCGCAAAAACCGTACTGCACCAAGCTGTGGCGGTTCAGGCGGTCAACGAGGCGACGTCGGTGCCGAGCACCTCGGCGATGGCGGCCGCGCTGATCGGCCCCTCGCGCAGGAGTCGCGGGGTGGATCCGGTGAGGTCGACGATCGTCGAGGCGGCCTGCTCCGGCGACGGCCCGGCATCGAGATACACCTGAACCAGATCACCGAGCTGACGCTGCGCCTCCTCCGACGTCGTCGCCGCCGGACGCCCGGACAGGTTCGCGCTGGAAACCGCCATCGGGCCGGTCTCGCGCAGCAGTTCGATCGCGACCGGATGCAGCGGCATCCGCAACATCACGGTGCCGCGGGCATCGCCGAGGTCCCACTGCAGCGAGGGCGCCTGCTGCACAACCAAGCTCAGCGCACCCGGCCAGAACGCCCGAATCAGTTCGCGGGCGCTGTGCGGCACCGAATACACCAGGCCTTCGATGGTGTGCCAGGAGCCGACGAGGACACCGACCGGCATGTCGCGACCGCGACCCTTGGCGGCCAGCAGCGCCGACACGGCGCCGCTGTCGAACGCGTCGGCCCCGATGCCGTACACCGTGTCGGTGGGCATCACGACCAGGCGGCTGCTCTTCACCGCAGCCGCCGCGGCGGTGATCGCCTCGGCGCGCTGGGTGGGGTCGGCACAGTCGAACACCTGGGTCACGCTGACTCCTTTACCCGGCGGGCCGTCACGAATCGGGGACGGCCGGCCAGATCGTGGCGGGGGCTGATGTCAGTGAAAAGTGCTGTGGTGCTGATGGTTTCGACAGTCAGCTGCGACGTGGTGTCGTCGTGCTCGACGGCGAACAGTCCGCCGGGCTTGAGCCAGCCAGCGGCCAGGCGCGCAATCGGCCCGATCACGGCCATGCCGTCGTCGCCGCCGAACAGCGCGTGCGCCGGGTCGTGGTCGGCCACTTCGGGTTCCAGCTGCGCCCCGACAGGGATGTACGGCGGATTGGATACCACGAGGTCGACGCTACCGCGCAACTCTGGCAGCAGCCCTGCGACGGTCACGTCGGCCTGTACCACGTCGACAGCGGGCGACTCGGCGTTGCGTCGGGCGTAGCCCAGCGCGGTGGGGTCGTCGTCGACGGCGATCACCCGCGCTTGCGGCCACGCTGCGGCCAGCGCGATCGCCAGCGCACCGGATCCGGTACACAGGTCGACGATCACCGGGTCATCGGGTAGGCGTTGCGCCAGCGCCCATTCCAGCAGCGCCTCGGTCTCCGGGCGCGGGATGAACACCCCGGGACCGACCGTCAGATCCAGCGGGCCGAACGGCGCCGAACCGGTCAGGTGCTGCACCGGGACGCGGGTGCAACGGGCGTCGATGATCGCGTCATAGCGGCGGAAGAAGTCGGCGTCGGGCTCGGCGATGGTGGCCAGCCGGCCACGATCGGTGCCGGCCAGGTGGGCCGCCAACAGCTCGGCGTCGATGCGCGGCGACCCGACGCCCGCGCGGGCGAGCGCAGCGGTGGCCACATCGATGGCCTGCCGCAGGCTTCGGCTCATGCCTGCTGAAGCCGGGTCTGCTTGTCCGCCTCGGCCAGGGCATCCAGCAGCGGGTCGAGCTCGCCGTCGAGCACCTGATCGAGGTTGTGGGCCTTGAAGTTGATCCGGTGATCGGCGATGCGGTTCTCGGGGAAGTTGTAGGTGCGGATCCGCTCGCTGCGGTCGACCGTGCGGATCTGGCTGGCCCGGTCCGCCGACGCGTCAGCCGACGCCTGCTCCTCGGCCAGCGCTTGCAGGCGCGCGGCCAGCACCACCATCGCGCGGGCCTTGTTCTGCAGCTGCGAGCGTTCGTTCTGGCAGGTGACGACGATGCCGGTGGGCAGGTGGGTGATGCGGACCGCCGAGTCGGTGGTGTTGACGCCCTGGCCGCCCTTACCTGAGCTGCGGTACACGTCGATCCGCAGGTCGGACTCGTCGATCTGGACAGCCTCGACGTCTTCGGGCTCGGGGTAGACGAGGACGCCGGCCGCGGAGGTGTGAACCCGGCCCTGAGATTCGGTGACCGGCACCCGCTGCACCCGGTGCACGCCGCCCTCGAACTTCATCCGCGACCACACGCCGTCGGCCGAGTCGCCCTTGCTGCGAATCGACAGCGTCGCGTCCTTGTAACCGCCGAGATCCGACCATGTCTCGTCGAGCATCGTGACGGTCCAGCCGTGCCGCTCGGCGTACCGGATGTACATGCGCGCGAGGTCGGCGGCGAAGAGCGCCGACTCCTCCCCGCCCTCACCCGATTTCACCTCGAGGACGATGTCGTCGGCGTCGTGCGGATCCCGCGGCGCCAACAGGTCGGTCAGGTGGGCGTCGAGTTCGGCGACCCTGGCCTCGAGCTCGGGCACCTCGGCGGCGAAGGAGGCGTCTTCGGCGGCCAGTTCGCGGGCGGCATCGAGGTCGCCACGGGCGGTCTCCAGCCTGCGGTAAGTGGTGACGATGGGCGCCAGCTGCGCGAACCGCCGGCCCACCCGGCGGGCATTGCCGGCGTCTGCGTGCAGTGCCGGATCGGACATCTGACGTTCGAGGTCGGCATGTTCGGTCAGCACAGCCTCAACCTGCGTCGAGTGCGTCACACTCACCTCATCTCTGTCCGACTGTCGACCCTGCCCCCAAACGCAAACCGACGCCCGGCCTGCGCGCAGGGCAGCAGAGCGGGCGTCGGTAAAGCAGCTACTTGTCGGCGGTCTCGCCGGCCTTGCGCTTGCCGTAGCGCTTCTCGAAGCGGGCGACGCGGCCGCCGCTGTCGAGGATCTTCTGCTTGCCGGTGTAGAACGGGTGACACTGCGAGCACACCTCGACGGTGATGTGTCCGCCGTCCTTGGTGCTGCGAGTGGTGAAGGAATTGCCACAACCGCAGACCACGGTGGTCTCGGCGTAAGCGGGATGAATCCCAGTTTTCATGGTGTCCTCTGCATTCGATGGTCGCCGGGTCGCCCGAGTGTTTTCCTGGCAATTCGAGCGTGAACCGGTACCTGAGGTGGTCGACGATCCAGTATGCCAGGTAGACCGTCACCAGCCCAAACGCGCGGTCGCCTCGGCCTATTCCTCAGGCGATCGTGTAACTCCTCGACCGCGCCGCACGGGTCCAGACTTGACCCTTCTGGGGCTTGGTCCCCTGGGTGATGAGCTCGCGCTTGAGTACCTTGTTGGTGGCGGTGGCCGGCAGCTCATCGGCGATCCAGACGTACCGGGGCCACGACTTGGGCGACAGGTCCGACTGCTGGGCCAGGAACTCCTCGAGCTCGGCGGGGGTCAGGTGGGCGTGGTCGGCGAGCACGATCGCCGCCATCACCTGATCACCCACATGCTCGTCGGGCACGGGATACACCGCCACCTGGCTGACCTGCGGCAACCGCAAGACGATCCGCTCGATGGGCGCGGCGGCCATGTTCTCGCCGTCGACGCGCATCCAGTCCGCGGTCCGGCCGGCCAGGTAGATCCAGCCGTCGGCGTCGCGGTAGCCCAGGTCCCCGGACCAATACATGCCGTGGCGAAGGCGTTCGTCGGTGGCGTTGCCGTCGTTGTAGTACCCGCCGAACATGCCCCCGCCGGTGGTGTTGACGATCTCCCCCACCGCCTCGTCGGCGTTGGCCAGCGCGCCGGTCTCGTCGAACACCGCCGTCGCGCATTCCTGACGGGTCTCGGGGTCGTAGATGGCCACGCCGGGAAAGCCGCGCCCGACCGAACCGGGTGGGCAGTCGTCCTCGCGGGTGATGATGACCGCGCCCTCGGTGGAGCCGAACCCGTCCCACACCGCGCAGCCGAAGCGGCGGCCGAACTCGGCGATGTCGCGGTCGGTGGCCTCGTTGCCGAAAGCGACCCGTAGCGGATTGTCGTGGTCGTCGGGCTGCTCCGGCGTAGCTAGTACGTAGGCCAACGGCTTGCCGACGTAGTTCATGTAAGTGGCGCCATATCGGCGCAGGTCGGCGAGCAGGCCCGATGCCGAGAACGCGGCGGGGGCCATCGCCGCGCCGGCATTGAGCGCCACCGCCCAACCGGCCATCAACGCGTTGGAGTGGAACAGCGGCATCGACAGGTAGCAGACGTCGTCGGCGGTGATCCCGAACCGGTCGGCCAGTGCCACGCCGGCGAACGGCACCATCATGTGCGCGACCTGCACCGCCTTGGGCTCACCGCTGGTGCCGGAGGTGAAGATCAGCATGAACGTGTCGGTCGCGGCGACTTCCCGGTGAGGTGTCAGCTCCCCGGCGCCGGCCAGCAGCGCCGACCACTCGTCGGAGTCGACGTCGAACACGCGGACGCCCGGCAGTTCCAGACCCTCGAGCAATTCGCGGTGCCCCGAATCGGTGAGCAGGATCTGGCAGTCGGCTTTGACGATGTCGCGGGCCAGCGCCGCGCCGCGGCGGGTGTTGTTCACCCCGCACAGCACATAACCGCCGAGGCCGGCCGCCGCCATGGCGGTCAGCATCGCCGGAGTGTTGCCCAGCAGCGTCCCGACGTGCAGCGGCCGATCCGGGTCGGCGATCGCGATCAAACCCGCCGCCTGGCGGGCCGCCTCGTCGAGGTGTTCGCGCCAGGTCCACACGCGTTCGCCGAACTTCACCGCCGGGGTGGTGTCGTCGAGGCGCTGACGAAGCAGCTGCTGGACGGTCTCGGCCACGGAGCTCCCCTCTTCGGCCAACTTCGGCATCCCCCGGCTTTCCAGGGTGCCTTGGGTCACAATAGAAGCGCAGGGTAAACAGAATGCCAAATCTGTCTACCGGTGTGCGGGACAGCTGCCGAGTCCCGTTTGAAAGGATGTCCGTATCGGGACTGTCGGGTCGAGACAAGGAGGGCCACCAAGGTGACTGCCAGCGCCGACGCCGACAGCCGACAGAAGTCCGTGCAGGAGCGGCTGGTGGACGCCGCGGAATCGTGCCTGCGCGCCAAGGGCATCCGGGCGACCACGGTCTCCGAGGTGGCCGAAGCCGCGGGGGTGTCCCGCGGTTGGCTCTACCGGCACTACCCCGACAAGGCCTCGCTGCTGGGTGCGGCGATCGTGCGCCTCAACAATGCGTTCTGGGCCGAATCGCACCAGGTGCTCGACGGACTCGACACCTTCGAAGATCGATTGGCCGTCGGGGTGCGGCTGGGCCGCAGCGCCTACGACTCCCCCGGCGCGCTGGTGATGCAGCTGCGACGCGATGAACCCGAGGAGTTCGCGGCCTGCGCCGGTGCCGGCGTACAGGGCCTGGTGCCCGATCTCGGCCGGTTCTGGCGGCCATACCTGGAAGCGGCGCGCGACGGCGGCGAGATCCACGCCGACACCGACCTGGACGAGGCAGCCGAGTGGGTGGCCCGGGTGCAGATCACCCTGGGCACCGTTCCCGGCGAGACGATCGACCCCGACGACCACGCGGCGGTGCTGCGCTTCATGCGGCGCTACGTGCTCCCCGGGCTGCGCATGGCACCCGCAGCAGAGTGAGTGTCGCTGAAAATTATTGTGCGCCAAGCGCAATCATGATCTATGCGCCGCAGCGAGTGACCGCCTGACACAATGTCAGGCATGGGCACACGCAGCCGCCGGGGGGCGGTCTTGGTTGCAGCTTTGGCCGTCGGCCTCACCGCATGTGGGGGTTCGACAAGCACATCTGCGAAGACGACGGCCACCACAGCGGCTGTCAGTTCGTCGGGATCCGCGACCGCGTCGCCGACGACCGAGGCGCCCAGCACGGGCGTCGCCAACAAGCAGACCTACTCGGTCACCCGGTCCACCGCCGGGGATGCCACCACCGACGGCAAAGGCCGATGGACACTGGTCGTCGACACCATCACCGGTGGCGATCCGCGGGTGGCCAGCGCCTTCAACAGCGCGGTGCACGCGTCCGCAGCCGGGCAGCTGGAACCGGTCAAACGCGACGCCGACCCGGACGGCACTTGGACGTTTGAGACCCAACCGCAGATCTACTTCGGTGGCGCATCGGTGTCGGAACTGATCAGCGGCCTGTATGTACACACCCCGTCGGCGCATCCGAGCAGCTTCGTCAGCACCGTGGTGATCGACGCGCGCAGCGCCAAGCCGATCACGTTGGGAGACTTGTTTACCGACAAGCAAGCGGGCTTGGACAAGCTCTCCGAACAGACCAAAGCGCTACTGCCCGCCGTCAGCGGAGTGGGGCCCACGCCGATGCCCGACGAACCGGGCAACGCGCCTGTGGAAGCGAACTTTGCGAACTGGATTCCGACGCCAGCGGGGTTGGACATCCACTTCGCCGACTATCAGTTCTTCCACGGCACACCGACGATCACAGTGCCCTGGTCGGAACTCGACGGTCTGCTGGCGCCCGGCATGGACGCGCTGCGGCAGAGCTAGTTCGGCGCGAAAACGTGCGCTGAGCGCACGCCGGCGCGCCGAAGCCTCGGGCTAGTCGATGTCGCCGTTGCCGGCGGGGCCGCCCGGCGTGGTCTTGGATACCTGAACGAGGAACTCGTAGTTGTTCTTGGTCTTGCGCAGCTGGCTCATCAGCAGGTCGATGGCCTGATGCGAGTCCAGCCCGGACAGCACGCGCCGCAGCTTGTGCACGATCGCAAACTCGTCGGGGCTGAGCAGCAGCTCGTCCTTGCGGGTGCCCGACGGGTTGACGTCGACCGCGGGGAACACCCGGCGCTCAGCGATCTTGCGGTCGAGCTTGAGCTCGGCGTTGCCGGTGCCCTTGAACTCTTCGAAGATCACGGTGTCACCGGTCGAACCGGTCTCCACCATTGCCGTCGCGATGATCGTCAGCGAGCCACCGTGCTCGATGTTGCGGGCCGCGCCCAGGAACCGCTTGGGCGGATACAGCGCGGTCGAATCCACACCACCGGACAGGATGCGCCCGGACGCCGGCGAGGCGTTGTTGTAGGCGCGGCCGAGCCGGGTGATCGAGTCGAGCAGCACGACGACGTCCTTACCCTGCTCGACCAGGCGCTTGGCCCGCTCGATGGCCAGCTCGGCGGCCTGGGTGTGGTCTGACGGCGGGCGGTCGAAGGTGGAGGCGATGACCTCACCCTTGACCGACCGCTGCATGTCGGTGACTTCTTCGGGACGCTCGTCGACCAGCACCACCATCAGGTGGCACTCGGGGTTGTTGCGGGTGATCGCGTTCGCGATGTCCTGCATGATCGTGGTCTTACCGGCCTTGGGCGGCGACACGATCAGGGCACGCTGGCCCTTACCGATAGGCATGATCAGGTCGATCACGCGGGTGGTCAGCCGGTCGCTGGTGGTCTCCAGGCGCAGTCGCTGGTTCGGGTACAGCGGCGTCATCTTGGTGAAGTCGGGGCGGTTCTTGGCCGCCTCGACCGGGCCGCCGTTGACGCTGTCCAGCCGGACCAGCGGGTTGAACTTCTGCCGCTGGTTGTTCTGCTCGCCTTCTTTGGCCACCCGGACTGCACCGGTGACGGCGTCGCCGCGGCGCAGGCCGTTCTTGCGGACCATGTTCATCGAGACGTAGACATCGTTCGGACCGGCCAGGTAGCCCGAGGTGCGGACGAACGCGTAGTTGTCCAGCACGTCGAGGATGCCGGCGACCGGCTGGACGACGTCGTCTTCGCGGAGTTCGGTGTCGTTGCCGCCACCGCCCTCGCCGCCCTGCCGCTCACCGCGGCGGCGACGGTCACGGAACCGGCGGCCGCGACGGCCCTGGCGGTCGTCGTCGTCATCGCCGCGGTTCTGGTTGTCGCCGCGGTTCTGGTTGTCGCCGCGGTTCTGGTTGTCACCACGGTTCTGGTTGTCACCACGGTTCTGGTTGTCACCACGGTTCTGGTTGTCACCGCGGTTCTGGTTGTCGCCGCGGTTCTGGTTCTGCTGGCCGCCGGACTGGTTGGCGCCGCCCTGGTCACCCGAATCGCGGTTGTCGGCCTTGTTCTCGGACTTCTTCTCGCCCTGCTCGGGTCGGTTGTCCTGCGACTTCGGCTGCTCTACGGCGTCGGAGCCGGTGGCGCCGGCCTGACGGGTCGCGGTGCGCCGCTCACGGCGGCGCGGCTCGCCGCCATTGGTGTCAGCGGTGGCGGTGTCGGCGGTGTTCTCGGCGTTGTCGCGAGCCTCGGTGGGCTGGGCGGCAGGCGCCTTCTCGGCGGTGTCGGCACTGCGCGGGGCGGTCCCGTTGCTCCCGTTCTGGTGCTCCTTGATGGCGGCGATGAGATCGCTCTTGCGCATTCCGGAGGTTCCCTTGACGCCCACTCGGCTGGCCAGGGCACGAAGTTCGGGCAAAACCATTGTTGAGAGCGAGCCGCTCGAGCCGGCGTCCCCACTGGGGGCTGCCTGCGGGGAGGTCTCCGGCCGAGAATCAGGCGCCGAGGGGGATTCTGCGGTCACAGCCGGCGCCTCCGTCTGCGGGGCACGTTCTGCAGCCGTGATCAGGTCCGTATCGGTCACGGATTTCCTTTCTTTCCCCCGCCGTTTCATCGGGGCGAGGGGTTCTGGCACTCAGCCGATTCGCTGAATGCGAAGTCTCACCATCGTCTGTGTGTCAACGGTGATCGCCGGGATTCGCGACCATGGAGATATGGCGAACCGTCAGTCCATGAGTTGAACACAAGAGAAATTGGTGGTCGTCCTAGTGTCGGCGCAGGAACAGTCGCTGCGATTGCCGGGACGGCACCGAGGATATCCCCCTTTAGCGCCGGAAAGCAAGAAATCGCCACCGGCGTGTGCGCAACTCAGCCGCGGACTGCGACGCCCGAGCTCCAGCGAACTGCTTCGCCGACGCTCATCTCGCTGACGGTGAATCCCATCGCGGTGCCGAACTCGACGGCCTCGGCCGGCAGCTCCGCGCTGGTCGTGAGGGCCAAGACCGACGGACCAGCACCGGAAAGCACCGCTGGCACTCCACAACGCCGCAACACCTGCAGGTATTCCGCCGAGGCCGGCATGGCCGGGCCGCGCTGCGGCTGGTGCAGAACGTCCTCGGTGGCCGCCATCAGCAAGTCCGGCCGCTCCGTGAGCGCAACCACCAGCAACGCTGCCCGGCTCAGGTTGAAGCGCGCATCCACGTGGCTGACGTGATCAGGCAGCAGCACGCGGGTCTCCGCGGTCGACGACCGTACTTGCGGGATTCCCGGAAACAGCCGGATGTCCGGGTGCAGTCGCAGCGGCGCCGCCGAATACGTCGCGGGCGCCGTGCGGGTGTCGGTCCACGACACTACGGCCCCACCGAGCACCGCGGCCGACGCGTTGTCGGGATGACCTTCGAACTCCGACGACAGCTGGATCAGCTGCGCGTCCGTCAACGGCTGCAAATCCGCTTGTGCCAGAAGGCCATTCGCGGCTGCCAGCCCTCCGACGACCGCCGCCGCGGACGAGCCGAGACCCCGCGAGTGCGGAATGGCGTTGCGGCAGCGCACGAGCAGTCCCGGGACGCCGGAACCACCTGCCGTCAAACCCCGGTGCAGAGCCCGGACCACCAGATGCTCGGCGGTCTGCGGCACCTGCCCGGCCCCTTCGCCCTCCACCTCGATGATCAGCCCGGCGTCGGTGGTCTCGACCACGATCTCGTCGTAAAGTCCCAGCGCCAGGCCGAGGCTGTCGAAGCCCGGACCGAGGTTGGCGCTGGACGCCGCCACGGTGGCGTGGGAGGTCAGGCCGGCAGGCAGTTTCACGGTCACCGGGTGCGTCTCTCAGACCAAGCCCAGCTCGGCGACGACGGCGCCCGGATCCACCGGCAACGGTTTCACCGTAGGCATGTCGCGCAGCGCGGTGTCCGGATCCTTCAGACCGTTGCCGGTCACGGTGCACACCACTGAGGAGCCTGGCGTGACCCAGCCGTCCTCGACGGACTTGAGCAGACCGGCGATGCTGGCGGCCGACGCCGGCTCGACGAACACGCCCTCCAACTCCGCGACCAGGTGATATGCGGCCAAAATCTCCTCGTCCGTGGCTGCCAGGAACCGGCCGCCGGAGTCCTGCTGGGCCGTCACGGCACCGTCCCAGGACGCCGGCGAGCCGATGCGGATCGCGGTGGCGATGGTCTCAGGGTTGGTGACCGGCTGACCCGACACCAGCGGCGCCGCGCCGGCGGCCTGCGTGCCGAGCATGCGGGGCAGCCGCTCGGTCAGGCCGTCGCGGTGATACTCGCGGTAGCCCTTCCAGTACGCGGTGATGTTGCCCGCGTTGCCGACTGGCAGCGAGTGCACGTCCGGCGCGATGCCCAGCGCGTCGACGATCTCGAACGCCGCGGTCTTCTGGCCCTCGATGCGCACCGGGTTCACGCTGTTGACCAGCGCGATCGTCGGGTAATCGTTGGTCAGCTTGCGGGCGAGTTCCAGGCAATCGTCGAAGTTGCCGTCGATCTGAATGATCTTGGCGCCGTGCATGACTGCCTGCGCGAGCTTGCCCATCGCGATCTTGCCCTGCGGGATCAGTACCGCGCAGGTGATCCCGGCCCGGGCGGCGTAGGCCGCCGCCGAAGCAGAGGTGTTGCCGGTCGAGGCGCAGAGCACGGCCTTCTGGCCGCGTGCGACCGCGTCGGTGACCGCCATGGTCATGCCGCGGTCCTTGAAGGAGCCGGTGGGATTGAGGCCCTCGACCTTCAAATGAACTGTGCAGCCGGTCTTTTCAGATAGCCGTGGCGCGCTGATGAGCGGGGTGCCACCCTCCAGCAGGGTCACCGGCGTCCAATCCGCGCCGACCGGCAGCCGGTCCCGATAGGCCTCGATCAGTCCGCGCCACGGGGTGTGTACGGGTGATGCCTTGATTGAGCTCATTCGCTGGTTCCCTCCAGACGCAGCACGCTGTTGACTTCCTGGACAGCGTCGTGATCGGCCAGTGCAGCAACGGTTTCGGACAACGCCGCATCGGTGGCCCGGTGGGTGACGACAACGATGCGGGCACCCTCGTCGGCCATGCTTTCCTGGCGCACCTCGGCAATGCTGACCTCACGCTTGGCGAATTCGGCTGCGACCGACGACAACACGCCGGGGCGGTCGGTGACGGTCATGCTGACGTAGTACCGGGTCTGGATGATGCCCATCGGTGCGATCGGCAGCTGCGCGTACTTGGATTCGCGCGGACCGCGGCCACCCTGAACTCGGTTGCGCGCGGCCATCACCAGATCGCCCATCACCGCCGAGGCTGTCGGCGCGCCGCCGGCGCCCTGGCCGTAGAACATCAACCGGCCTGCGGCCTCGGCCTCGACGACGACGGCGTTGAACGCCCCGTTGACGTTGGCCAGCGGGTGACTCAGCGGCACCAGCGCCGGGTACACGCGGGCGGAAACCCGTTGCTGCCCATCGCTTCCGGTGACCCGCTCGCAGATCGACAGCAGTTTGATGGTGCATCCCAGGGCTTTGGCCGACTCGAAGTCTTCCGGGGTGATCTTGGTGATGCCCTCGCGGTAGACGTCGTCGGCGGTGACCCGGGTATGGAACGCGATCGACGCCAGGATCGCAGCCTTGGCCGCGGCGTCGTAACCCTCGACATCGGCAGTCGGGTCGGCCTCGGCGTATCCCAGAGCGCTCGCATCGGCGAGAGCCGAACTGTAATCAGCTCCGGTGGAAGACATTTCGGACAAAATGTAGTTGGTGGTGCCGTTGACGATGCCCGCCACCCGCAGCACGGTGTCGCCGGCCAGCGACTGCGTCAGCGGCCGGATCACCGGGATCGCACCGGCCACCGCGGCCTCGAAATACAAGTCGACATGGGCTCGTTCGGCGGCCTGCGCCAGCTCTCCGGTGGATTGAGCCAGCAGCGCCTTATTGGCGGTCACCACCGACTTGCCGCCCTCGAGCGCGGTCAGGATGGCCTTGCGGGCGGGCTCGACGGGTCCCATCACCTCGACGACGAGGTCCACGTCCTCGCGGGAGACCAGCTCCTCGACGTTGTCGGTGAGCAACTCCACCGGCAGGCCGCGGTCATCGGACACCCGGCGCACCGCCACGCCACGCAGCTCCAGCGGGGCACCGATGCGAGCCGCCAGATCCGGCGCGCTCTCCTCGATGATCCGGACAACTTCGCTGCCGACGTTACCCAGGCCCAATACCGCTACGCCTATTGCTTTTTCCGTCATCGGTTCTTACCTCACTTCCAAACTCAGCAGATCGTCGACGGTCTCCCGGCGCAGGATCAGGCGAGCCCGCCCGTCGCGCACGGCCACCACTGCGGGGCGGCCGATCAGGTTGTATCGACTGGACATCGAATAGCAGTAGGCTCCGGTGGCGGCCACCGCCAGCAGATCACCAGGTGTGACGTCCTCGGGCACCCAGGTGTCTCGGACGACGATGTCACCACTCTCGCAATGCTTTCCGACGATCCGGGCCAGCGTCGCCGCGGAGTCGGAAACCCGGGACACCAGCCGGACGTCATACTCGGCCCCGTAGAGCGCCGGGCGGATGTTGTCGCTCATCCCGCCGTCGACGCTGACGTAGCAGCGCGAGGCGCCCGAGCCGATCGCGACGTCCTTGACCGTGCCGACCTCATACAGCGTGACTGTGCCCGGCCCGGCGATCGCCCGTCCGGGCTCGACGACCAGGCGGGGCGCGGGGAGCCCGACAGCTGCCGACTCATTGCGCACGATCTCGTCGAGTTTTCCGGCGAGCTCCTCGATAGGCGGCGGATCATCCTGGGGCAGATAGGAAATGCCCAGTCCCCCACCGAGGTCGACGACGGCCATCTGCGCGGTCTTGTCAACGCCGAACTCGGCAACCACGTCGCGCAGCAGCCCGATAACCCGATGTGCGGCCAGCTCGAAGCCCGCCACGTCGAAGATCTGCGAGCCGATGTGACTGTGCAGTCCGACGAGCCGCAGGTGATCGGTGGCGAACACCCGGCGCACCGCGTCCATGGCCGCGCCGCTCGCCAGCGACAGGCCGAACTTCTGGTCCTCGTGCGCGGTCGCGATGAACTCGTGGGTGTGCGCCTCGACCCCGACGGTGACCCGAAGCAACACGTCCTGCACCATGCCGGCTTCGCCCGCGATCGTGTCGAGACGTTCGATCTCGGTGATCGAGTCCAGCACGATGTGCCCGACGCCTTCTTTGACCGCAGTCGCGAGCTCATCGACAGATTTGTTGTTGCCGTGGAAGGCAATTCGCTCGGCCGGGAATCCGGCGTGCAGCGCGACGGCGAGCTCCCCACCGCTGGCGACGTCCAGCGAGAGACCCTCCTGGTCCACCCAGCGCGCGATCTCGCTGCACAGGAATGCTTTACCCGCATAATGCACGTTGTGACCGCCGCCGAACGCCGCGGCGATCTCGCGGCACCGGGCGCGGAAGTCGTCCTCGTCGATCACAAACAGCGGCGTTCCGTACTCGGCAGCCAGGCCGGTCACCGACACACCCGCGATCGACACCTCGCCGTCGTCACGACGAACAAGGTTGCGCGGCCACACATTCGGAGCGAGTGACAATGCGTCGGCGGCGGTATGCGGTTGCTGCGGCGCGCCGCCGTGATGGATCTCGTCGGCGTGGCGCGGACCCGCTGGGTGAGCGTTCACATCCGCTCCGGTGCTGATACGCCGAGGATGTTCAGACCGTTGGCAATCACCTGGCGGGTGGCGGCACACAGAGCCAGCCGCGCACGATGAAGATCACCCGGCTCCTCGTCGCCCATGGGTAGCACCCGACACGAGTCGTAGAACCGGTGATAGTCGCCGGCCAGATCTTCGAGGTAGCGGCACACCCGGTGCGGCTCGCGCAGCGACGCACCGGCCTTGAGTACTCGGCTGAACTCGCCGAGGTTGCGGATCAGCGCGCCCTCTTTGTCGTGGGTGAGCAGCTCCAGGTGTGCGGTGTCGGGCGTCAACCCGAGGTCGGCGGCGTTGCGGGCCAGAGCAGACAGCCGGGCATGCGCGTATTGCACGTAGTAGACCGGGTTTTCACTGGACGCCGACGACCACAGTTGCAAGTCGATGTCGATCGGGGTGTCCACCGAGGAGCGGGTCAGCGAGTATCGGGCAGCGTCCACGCCGATGGCCTCGACCAGATCGTCGAGGGTGATGACGGTTCCCGCGCGCTTGCTCATCCGTACTGGCTGGCCGTCGCGAACCAGGTTGACCATCTGGCCGATCAGGACCTCGACGGTGTCGGGGTCGTCGCCGAGGGCGGCTGCGGCGGCTTTGAGCCGGGCGATGTACCCGTGGTGGTCGGCGCCCAGCATGTAGATGCACAGGTCGAATCCGCGCTGCCGCTTGTCCAGGTAGTAGGCCAGGTCGCCGGCGATGTACGCGGGCTGACCGTCGCTCTTGATGACGACCCGGTCTTTATCGTCGCCGAATTCCGTTGTGCGCAACCACGTTGCGCCATCCTTCTCGTAGATGTTGCCGGTCTCGCGCAACTTGGCGATGGCCTGATCGACTCGCCCGCTGGTGTGCATCGAGTCTTCGTGGGTGTAGACGTCGAAGTCGGTGCCGAACTCGTGCAGCGATTCCTTGATGTGGTTGAACATCAGGTCCACACCGATCGCGCGGAACGTCTCCTTCTGCTCATCACCGGTCTGACTCATCGCATCAGGGGCCTTGGCCAGCACCTGGTCGGCGATGTCCTTGATGTAGTCGCCGGCGTAGCCGTCTTCGGGCGCGGGCTCGCCGTTCGCCGCGGCGATCAGGGAGTTGGTGAACCGGTCGATCTGGGCGCCGTGGTCGTTGAAGTAGTACTCCCGGGTGACCGCGGCACCCTGTGTGCTCAGCAGCCGGCCCAGGGCGTCACCGACGGCGGCCCAGCGGGTACCGCCGATGTGGATCGGGCCGGTCGGGTTGGCCGAGACGAACTCCAGGTTGATGTTGGTGCCATCGAGCGCGGTGGAATTGCCGTAGCTCGCGCCCGCCGCGAGCACGTTGCTCACGATCACGCCCTGCGCCGAGGCCTCGATGCGCAGATTCACGAATCCGGGGCCGGCGACCTCGGCCGCGGAGATTCCGTCGGCTTCGGCCAGCGCCGCGGCCAGCCAGCCGGCCAGCTCACGAGGGTTTGCGCCGACCTTCTTGGCCAGCTGAAGCGCCAGGTTGGTGGCGTAATCGCCGTGCTCGGGGTTGCGCGGACGCTCGACGGTCACTGTCGCTGGCAGGGCGGCGATATCCAGGTCATGCTCGGTGAGCACCGCGGCGGCGGTGTTCTTGAGCAGCTCGGCGAGGTCGGCGGGTGTCACGGGGGTCCATCCTATGGTCTGACGTGGTAAGTGCCCGAATCCATATCTCGGCCTCCTGCGGGCGGTCGGCGGGCAGGAGCGCAGCGACCCGGGGATGGATGCGGCGGGCAGGAGCGCAGCGACCCGGGGATAGATGATGCGGCGGGCAGGAGCAGTCATCCGAATGCGTTAGGCTGTCGGAGCCCATTGGCGCAGCTGTGCGTGCGCCCCCGTAGCTCAGGGGATAGAGCGTCTGCCTCCGGAGCAGAAGGCCGCAGGTTCGAATCCTGCCGGGGGCACCCCATCTGACCTGCTAGTTTAGGTTCAGATACCAGGTGGATGTTATCCCCGTGCGATCCTGATTACCACCCCGTCGTTGCCCCCGAGCAAAAAAGGGGGCGGCTATGTCAGACGGGCCGGAAGGGTCGCGTTTCAAAACGCGCGTCCTCTTTTCCGTGGTGTCGGGAGCCTTCCTAAACCGCCGCGGCCAGTGTGCGTGCGGCTGGAGCGGCAAGCGACGGCTCTTCCATGGCAGCGCCGTTGTTGATGTCGGGCTGCATTGCGCGCAAACCGGCCACACACCAGTACGAATCGCCGGGTGGACGCGGTGACCGCCCCAGAGCAAACGGTGTGGCTCACAAGAGACGAAGTTTGCGCCCGACTGCGCATCTCGAAGAGCACTGTTGAATCCTGGGCGGTTCAGCGCACGGGTCCACCGTTTGCGAAGTTCGGTCGGCATGTTCGATACCGGCTCTCCGATCTAATCGATTGGGAGAACGCCCAAATTGGCGGTGGAGCGCGATGAGTGAGTCCAGCGGCCCACGCGGGCCACCAATCACGCGGCGGTCAGGTGTCCCATCTGGGACAGGTGACCGCCGCTCTTTCGTGGCTCTAACACGAAAAAAGAGCGGCTCCCCTGCAAGGGAACCGCCCTCCGGAAACCTTCGCCCCGTTACTAGCGGGGAAAACCTTCGACAAACAGGAGCGTACCTCCATGCCTAAAAATGGCGCAACAGATCAGCCACATCCAGCCCTTCAACACCCCTGCCCGTTTTGCAACGTGGACGCCGGCCAACAATGCCGAACCCACCGTGGGCAGGGTGGCGAGCTCAAGTACCCCCACCTACGGCGCGTGTGGCTCGAGCGGGCCACGCATAGCCGACCTGTGCCCGGAACCCGCCCGCCACTACAGGCATTGTGTTGTGAGTGCGGGAACCTCCGCACCGTCAGCGCCAAACACTCATTCCGCCAAAGTGACCCGAACCGCTCATGCAACTTTGACTTTGAGGACCGGCGGGGATGGCGATCCACTGGGACGCTTCTCTGCACCAGCTGCGGTAAGCCCACCTGCCACGCCATTCTCGACGGCGATGCGCGGTGGCGGGACTCTCTCGAAAAGATCCAGCGGTACGTTCTGGGTGGCGACGCACCCTACAAGCACATGGACAACCGTGAAGTGCTCCGTGCCCGCTACTTCGCCCAGTTTCCCCGTAACCCGAGCCTGGACCACCGCTATTGGGTGAATGAGGCGAGGGACGCGTGGGCTGATGGCAGCAAGAGAGTCACAGCGTTATGTGGTGCGCCGATGATCCTTCAACGCGACCCGAACGGACCTGCTGCCGATCAGACACCCGATGACGAGCTCGTTGAGCCCGACGACATGTCTGATACCGAATACGAGGATCCGGAAACCGGCCTTTGGTGGGTCGACATGGCCTGCGTTGACTGCATTGCCGTGGCGAACGGCGTGCGGCTAGAGCGGCAACGGAAGGCACTCATGCGGGAGTTGATCGACGCTGCGACGCGAGTCAAAGATCTGGACCCGGTCCGCGTCGCCGAACTGCGCGAGCGTCTCGCAAAACTAGAGCAGCGATGACCGCCCCCACAAAGCAGTACGACATAGAGCAGCTGCGGAAAGAGTTAGCCAGTTGGTTTCGTGCATCCGCTTTGGAGTGGCCTCCCGAACTGCTGGCCGCGCTGAACGGGGTGTTTCAGCTAGCCGCTGCCCTGGGCGGCGGCGACTGGCGTGGTGAACCGGCACCCGTGTTGCAGTTAGTGCGGGCCACCCCCGACACATCTGCTACATCTGCTACATCCGCTCCACAGGTGAATTGCCAGCCGTAACCACATCCCCTACAACTAGAACCCTCGCCCGGTCCTAACTCTCCTAGGACCGGGCGAGGCTATATCCCGCAGTTCGGTTCAGTCGCTGCGCACTCATGCGCGCTTCGAGCGAGCATGGATGCTCAAAACTGTTCACCAGCAATCGCTTTGCCTACACCTTAGAGTCGAAACCCGTGAAGACGTTCCCCACTGATGCAGTCGACCTAGATACCCCCACCGTCTGCCCCAACAAGCTCGTTCGTTGGGCAACTAAGCGCGAAGCCGCCGAACACGTACGGGTCAGTGAACCCCTCATCGCCGCCGCGGTGCGCTTGGGCTATTTGCAGGCGTATGCGATCGGCGCGGGCCGCGACTACAGGCTTGACCTCGCCGAAGTGGATGCCTGGTTGAAATCACGCTCCTGGGAGCCGCGATGATCACCACTCAGATCACAGATGTGACGCTCGATGCCGAACTTGAAGCCGATACGGGCCGCCAGGTTTGGCGCATCACCTGGACCGAAACCCGCGGTGGACGGGACGCCGGCACATGGACGCACACCCACTACACCGAGAGGTCGGCGCGCCGGCACGCTGAGAGCCTTCGGGCGAAACAGGCGTGAAGACTTACTCGGCCGCCGAGGTCGCCGAACAGCTGGTAGGCGACTCGATGAAGAACCCCGAGGGCTGGGTAGTTCGGCAGATCAAGTCTGGCCGCTTTCGCGCAATGAAGGTCGGTCGCAAGTACCGGTTCACCGAGGAACAGCTGAACGCGGCGATCCAGGCGCTGACAGTCGGAGGCGAACCGAGCACGGCACCGGTCGATGATGAGCCGCAGCCGATGGTGCGTCTATCCGCTGGGTCGAGGCGAATGCGCCTCCCACCAAATCCATAATCACCCCGGGTTAGGGGCGTGAACCTAGGATGGGGCTTCATGAAGAGCTTTTTCGATGGACCAGTGCTTGAGGGGTCGAACAGGCTTTACCCGGGCAATCCCGGCAGGATCGAGATCGAGTTCTGGACACCGGGTCAGGATGACCCTCCAGTGCATATCGATGTCGTGCGATTAGTCATCCCGAATACCCAGGAAGAGGTCTGGTCTGCCCGTGACATCGACATTGTCGGTCACGGCACTAAAGCGCTGAGTTTCACGATCCCCGCGAAGATCTTCTCGAATGGCAGGTACTGGCTAGTGGCCGAAATCGACGGCGAGGTCTACAAGTCGAACATCGAAGCCAGGCCCTCGCGCCCGATGGCGGACTGGGAAGAGGACGAACCGCACTGGGAAGCCGAGAAGTAGCACTGAGGTGGTGCGACAAAATGTCGCACCTGAAGAATGTGCTGCGTTGTAATCTGCTGCACCATGGGAGATTACTGGCGGTTGCTGATAGTGGGCGGCGCTATGTGGGTCGTGTACATCTGCGCGTTTATTCGCCGGAAGTCAGACGACGATTCCTGCCCCAAGTGCCACCACGAATTTGGGCTAGACAAAACGCGTAAACACTGTGGGGACACCGACCCCGGTGGCTGGGGGCAGGACGCTTGCGCCTGCCAACATGACTACCATTGGAATTACGACTCAACAGCCGTCCCCCCTGAATAGTGATGGGAAGGTATTCAAATTGCCTAATATCGTTTTGGTGGTCGGTCCGGAGCCCGGACCAGGCGAGCAATATTTTGGTGGCTTGCCGCGCAAACCGGGCGAGCCGTTGAAACCTCTAGTAGTTGGTGACGGCAGCGGCGGCGATGTCAACATGCTATGCGGTGAGTGCGGATTCCAAATTGTTGAAGGCTTGCACGCGGGCCAATTGCAATCGCGGGTACTTGAGTGTCCGCGGTGCCTGAAATGGAATCGGACCCGCACCTGAGAGCGCAGCATTACGGCAGTAACACGATGTAGGGGCGGATGGTGGTGTCGGATGTAGGCGCGGTGACGAAAGCAGCCGACCCGATGTCTGTTTGCGACCCCGTAATGGCGGAAAGTCTTGGCGCGACGCCCATTTCCGATGCTCCTACCCCGTTGTGTCCCATGAGTTGCGGGGCTGTCGACGCGCCGATCTGAATCGTTGCGGCACAAATCCACATGCCACGCACTTTCGAGAACGACGTGGTAAGGGCGGTGGTGTACGCCTGGGCGGCAGTCCACAGACTGGTGGTATTGGCTGTCACCGCACCGTTAATCAGGTTCCCGGTGGCCGGGTCAACTTGCCAGACACCGATACGGCACAGCGTGGACGCGTTCGGGGTGCTCACCGCGGCGACAGTGCAGACCGTGCGGACCTGCGTAATGGTTTCCGTCTTACGGGCCTTGAAAAACACGTAGCGGCGTAAGCCGCTGCCGGTTGAGATGTTGGCGTCGGCCATCTCTCGGGGGACGGTGGCCTCACCCACATCGACAGCGTGCCGAAATATGGTGTCGGTGGCAGGGTCTGCGTATTCCGTTCCGGCCAGCCCGGTAATTTCAGCCTTGCTGATTGACGACCCGAGGGCCACGGGCTTGCCCGCAATGGTGATCGCATTGTCCGCAATAACTTTGGCCACATACCGGCCCACCACGTCGTACGCCGTCTGGGTCATATGGACTGACGACAATGGCCTAAAGGATCGCGGAATGTTGCCTGCCGCAATCGCGGTCGTGTCATCACTGGTCGGTGTGATACCCGCGTCCGCTAAACCGCCCGTCATCAGATAGCCGCGAACATCAATCCACTGTTGCGGAAACTCCGCTGCCAAAGCGGCATTGGCGGCAATAGCGTCGGATCCGTCGCTTGTCATCGACAGCAGGTAAAACTTTTTCCCCGCCGATGTCAGGTGATCCCGCATAGTCGAAATGTCGCGGATCATCGCCGCGACGTTGGATCGGTCGTTGTTCGGGCCGGTCCAGACGATGAGTGTCCGGTCCCGGTGCGCGCTGCCGTCGTCGTTGGGATAAACCGCATCACCGGTACAGATGAACGGTGTCCCGGCAGAAACAGGAACATCCGCCGAGAGGGTGGAGAACGGCAGAAACTTGAACGTGTAGGAACTCGAAAAGTCCTGCCGCAGAATGCCCGGAACACCCGCAATGGTGCCGAAAAGGTCTAGCTGGTGAGCGGCGATGACGCTGTGATGCCAACCGTCTGAGGGCGAGATTGCAGTGACCGTATTGACATTGCTGGGATACGAGCCGGCCGTAATCTTGTTGCCTGACAGTGTGATTAGCGGTTGCAAAGCGCCTAGTCGGGTAGCGATATTCGCTGACGCGGCCCCACCCTGAGCCAGGTTGACAACGTCCACGCCGAGGGCCCCAGCGAACGTCTCTGGCCATGTGGGGTTGGCGACACTCACATCATCGTTGAGCGTGCCCGCCGACAGACTGTCGCCACCGATAAGGAAAGCCGAGCCGGGCTCTATTGCTGCACGTACTTCGGCCCCAGTTTCAGTGCCGTCCAGCACCGTGGGCCGGCCAGTGATGCCCGACCAACCATTCGCAGGCCACGTGAACGACGGCCCATGCGCACCACCAATATTGATACGCCCGTGCCCACCACCCAAATCTTCAACAGTCGGAGTCCGCGACTCAATATCGGCAGTCACCGCCGCTGGCGCCGCTGCCGTCACGGCTTCATCGGCGCTATCAGCGAAGATCTCCGTATACGGTCGTGCCTCCCCCCACAGTGTCCCGGTTTCGTCCTGCCACCGATACAGCGGGGAAGGACCGTCTGACACCTTCACCAACCCGGAGCGGTACCCTCGCAGGCCCCGTCCAAGACCGGTCCCCGTCTGCCCGGGTACATGTGACACTTCAGCCAAGACGAGGGAGTCCCCATCGGAGCCCGCGAAAAACGACCAGGCGGCAATGGTCTTCGGAACACCACGCACTTTGGCGTTCGAAATCTTGACCCGCCACTGCAACGGATCCGCGAGATTAAGTGCGGGATCGTCAGCTAGAAGCTCGATACCAAGGTCTCCATTGATTTTTCCATCCGCATCGAGGGTCACTCGGACGGTGTCGACGATGTCTAGGCCGTCATCGATGGCGAGGAGTTCACCGGGGGTGAGCCCGCATGTGAACTCCAGCAGCGCGCCCGCCAGGGCGGTCCGTTCCGTGCCGACAAGTTGACTCAGGCCGTCGCCTGCGGTGAGGGTAAAAGTTGGCGTAGCCATTTTTCTGCGGTTCTCCTTTTTACTGAGGGTCTAATGTGTGTTGTGCTCAGGCGATTCCGCTCTCCTCGCACCACAGGCGCATGTCGCGGTCATCGGTGTAGGTGATGGTGTCGTCGGGTAGCACAATCGCCCGATCCGGGAAGATCACCGCAAGACCTAAATCGCCCCGACGCATCGGGGCGCTGGCCCGAACCGACGCCGGGAGCCACTCGCGCGGCACATTCACCGCCAGGCCCGCTCGCACCGCGTCGAGGATCCGTTGCCGCGGATAAGGCTCATTTCGATGATGCGCTACCCACTCCCGAACATCATCTTCGGCGCGGCGGCAAAGCAATCCATAGATCCCGTCTGCCCGAGCCGCCGGCCTGCCGTACGCGTCCGGTTGCCTCACCCTAGCCACTAGCGCGCCACCCCCCACCGGCCACGCGCCGCCTTCTGATGTCTCGGTGACACCGCAGCACCGATGCCGGGATTCACCTTCCCCAATAAGTCCACTACCTGACGGTCCAGCGCCCGCAACTCAGCCGACACCTTCACCAACAACATGGGCCGATTCTCGCCAGCTTTCTCCGTATCGAAGACCACTTGAAGCGCCTCAGCCCGATCAGCAGCGGCACAGGCAGCCTCAAGCGCAGCGGCCTCCTGCTCCGTCCACTCCAACGGCTGATCGGCCGGTTGCCCAAGCTCCTCGGAAGCGCGCCGCAACGCTGCATCCATCTCGGCGCGGAGCCGCTCACCAGCAGAAACCGACAGACTATTCGTTTCACTCATTTAGTTAGCCTCTCTAGGCAGAAATTCTGGTTGCATGCACAGACAGGCAGGCCCTAAGCCAACCGTGCTTTGGCTGTGCCGTTGGGGGGTGCCTCCCCCAGGCCTCTGAGCAGGGGTTATCGTCGACGCGACGCTGCTGTGAGGCGTTGAGAAAGCAGCGGGCGCATTGGTTGCCGGAATCGAATCGGGCTTCTTATGTCGTTGTCGAGCAGTAGGTTCCGGGGTGTGACTGCTGTCGCGTGGGTGGCCATCGCCGCGATCGTTGTGTCGAGCTTTTTCAACGTGTTGACGTTGAGGCGTTCGAGCAAGACGTTGACGGTGGCCGAGGGTGTAGCGATACGCACCGAGCAGCGATACCAAGCGGATCTGGCACAAGCACGCGCCGACCGGATCCGGGACGCGTTGATCGATGTGTCGTCCGCTGTCGGCGCATGGAACCTGGCTAACGCTTGGTATGCCAAGTTGCTCCGCGATTTCGTTCGCGGCGACGCCAAAGCGGGTGTTGTCCAGGCGCAGGACATCGAGAAGTTGCGGCCGGCGACGGCGGAGTTGATGCGGGCAATCGAAGTTGCGTCGTTCGTTTGCGATAACGAGCGGGTCGTGAGCCTCCTGGAGGAGATCAAGGTGCCAGTGCTGAAATCGGCAGCCCTTCTCGCGGCCCACTCGTTGTCGCCGGCTGGGGTCGCGAAGGTCTGCAGCCAGTTCGCGACCGAGCGCAAAGAGGCGGCCGCTAAAGCAACCGAGCTCTTGAAGGTAGGTCATCAATTGCTGTCTCCGGGCAGTGATGTTGTCCCGACTTCGGACGACGAAGGCGGCGAGACGCCGGCCGAAGGGGAATGAACCCTGGGGTTTGGTGCCCAGCGGGTTGGCTGGTGTTCCGCTTCGCGGGCGGTCCTTGCCTGTGGGTGCGAAGGTCGTGGCGTCGCGCCACCCCCAACACCCGCTGGGCACCGTGCACCCGATGCCGCTGTGCGAGAAAGGATTATCGCCGTGGGCGGTATCGGGTGCGGGTCTCATATGGTGGTGGCGAGTGGGTCGGGGTCGATTCCGCGGCAGGCGTCGGCGGCAACTTGTTTTCTGGTTTTGATGCCGACTGGTCTGGTGGATGCCCCGGATCTCATGGCGAACCGGTGTTCGGGGGGTTCGTCGTCGGGGGCCGGGTTGCGGTAGGTGCGTAGCGCGTCAACGGCTTTCTGTTTGGCGTCGCTCATATCGCCCCGGCTTGGTCGCTGCGGGCGATCAGTTCGAGCGTGGAGTCATTCACGCCGAGTAGTTCGGTGGGGGCTTGGATTCGGAAGGTGAGTTCGTCGGCGGTGTTGGTGCGCGGCCCGGAGGGAATGTTGTTGAGTTCTTCCAAAGCTGTTGCGGCACCCGGGGGTGCGGTGGCGGCGAAGGTGTCCACAACATCACGCCAACCCTTATTAAAGGCGACTTGGGTGATGGCGCGGGCCAGGAAGGTATCGCCGGCCTGGTTGGCTAGCCGCAGTTCGGCCTGTGCGTCTTCACTGTTTGTGATCCCTTTAGCGCGGGTGCGGGCGTCACGCATGCTGAGGGTTTCGGTTGCGGACGCGGAGCCGATGATGCCGAACAGTCTGCGTTCGAGGGCTTCCCGTCGGGCGTTGCGGTCGGCGATGAACCCGTCTTTGAGTCGGGCGGCCTCTTGGCGGGCGGCCAGGGTTGCCCTAGCCATCTCCGCTTTACGGCCCTTGTCGCTGTAGGCGGTATTACTGCGAATGTCGTTGAGCGCGGCGCTGAGGCGTTGCTGAACGGCGGCGATTCGTGCTGTGGGGTATTCCATTATGTTTGATCCTTATGTGTTGTTGTGGTTTGGGACGGGCCGCAGTCGGTTTAGGTAGCGGGTGGCTCGGGGGTGTAAATGTCGTCCCAGTCCTGCACTACCGATGTCGGGAAGACGTGTGCGCCTCGGCTGGTCGTGGCGGCTAGCCAGGCTTGGCCGGCGGTGAATGGGTCGTCTTCGGAGAAGACGGTGCGGACAGCTACGGTGCCGTCGTCGGGGTTGCGCTTGATGTGGCCGGTTGTGTAGGTCGTCATGTCGGGTGCTCGTTTCTGTTGTGGGAGTGACTTAGTAGGCGCTGCGGTTTGTTAGGGCGAGTTCAAAGCTGGACAGCGCTCCCGTGGAGTCGCCTACGAGGACTGCGCCGCCGGTTGTCGAGCGCATGGCACCGGGCTCGAGGTAGTCGCCGGAGTTGAGGTAGACCTGCCAGGTTGTCGAGAACGTGCCATTGTTGGATGCCCCGCTGGGCACGTAGACCGAGCTCCCCCGCCGCGCAATCGTGTTGTTGATGTAGAGGATCGGCCAGAAGAAAGCTGAGACTGCCAGCGATGACGAGCAGGACAGTGTGAGTGTCACTGTGTACCAACCGGCGTAGCTCACCGTGAGTTTGTTTGTGGTCGTGTCATAGGTGAGGTCGCTTGTGTTGTATGTGCCTGACCCGCTGGTGGTGTCGAAAAATGATCCGGTCAGCTTGGTTTCGGTGTTGGCCGTTGTCGACGTTACTGCTGTGGTGCTGGCGCGATAGGCGCGGAAACCGGATCCCATGATGCCGCCGCCAACCGCGAGCAGGTTGATAGCGGCGCTGTTGCCGCTTAGCCCGTTCGTTGATGTGGCGGTGAATGTGACTGTCGATGCCCCTGCCGCGTCGCCGAACAGCATGCCAGTGAGTGCGGGGCTGCCGCCGTAGACGCCAGTGTCACCGCGCAGCGACTTGTTGTATGAGCCGAGTGTGGCACCGGTAGAGCCGTTGAACATTGAGAATGCTTGAACAACCATGTTGTTGGTTGCTGAGGTGACAGTGTGCGTCAGCGATCCTGCCCCGACAAAGGCGGTGACCACTGCTCCGACCGATGCGACACCGCAATAGGACGCCGATTCCGCTGCCAGGGAGATAACTTTGCCTGTACCGGAGGGGGTTATAGAGACGGTAACCGTTTGGGCGCCGCTGGGAGGTGTGGGCAGGTAGACCCCGAAAAACTCCTGCGCAAGACTGCCGTTAAGACCCTGCCCGCCAAGCGATGTCATCGTCAGTGAACCGAAGGTGACCGATCGGGCAGCAGAGTTCACGTTGCCCGTCGACAGGTGGTACTGCACAGATACAACCGCGAAGTTGGCGCCGGAACCAACTTCGTGTGATCCCGTCACGCTCTGGGTCCCCGACGCTCCCCCCGCGGAATAGAACAGGGTCCAGCCGGAAACTGTTTGGCCCGCGTCGGATGTGACCGATACGGCCGGGCTGGCGAAGGGAATGATGTTGCCCTGCGGAATATTACGGAGCGCGGTACGAATCGAGTCCTCGTCTGAACCGCTTGAGCTACCGCCGGCAAGCTGATTGATTGCGTTGATGATGGCCTGAGTGGAGCTCGACATGTCGCGTGTAACGTCGGGCACCGCGCCGGGAATGATGGCGCTTGCCGGGGTGCTGGCCCCGAACAGTGCGGTGTTCGTTGCGGCTACAGCGGATTGGGCGGTGTTCGCGTTGGCGACACCGGTAGCGGCGGTGGCATTCACTGTTTGCGCCGCCGTCTTGAGATCCGCCGCCGTCTTGCCTGAGGCTGTGCCGCCAAAAATGCCTTCCCAGAACCGGTCCCACGTGTTTTGCACGTTGGTCACGGTGTTCGCCAGCGCGGTTCCCAGTGCTGCGGCGGTGCCGGTAGCGGCGTTGGTGATCATGCTGCTGATCTGATTTACGGCGGTTGTGGCGTTGGCTCCCGCAGTGTTGGCACTGGATTCAAGGGTTGACCAGAACCCGTTTAGTGCGGCACCGACGCTATCGAGTGTGGCTAGCGCGCCGCCTAGGCCAAGCTGCTGGGCGATGTACCGCATGATGGCAACGGGTAGCGGATAGTTGAGGTCCAGGCCGCCGCGTAGGCCGGTGTTGACGTTTCCCCAGCGGTCATTTTCGTTGCCGTACATTTCGGCTTCCCAATCGGCTTGGGTTCTTGCCGCATGGGCCGCGAGCGAGTCGTAGTTCGCGGTAGTTGAGGGAAAGAGGTCGTCAGGCTGGGTCATGCAACACCCCACCCGAGGGTGAAAGTTGGGGTTACCACTCAATTTCTCCGGTCTGGGACGGACCTGTGGTTGGTTGTGTTTTAGAGTCTTCCGCTGTCGTGCCGCGCGACCATCACTTAGCCGCCCTGTCGCGGTGGGTAGCACGTTTAGTGTTGGCGCGCAGTAGTTTCGGCGGTCGCACGCGGGCCGCCAATGCCTCGAATTCCTCGTCAGGCAATTCGCGGAGGTATTGTTCGACACCTAGCTCTAGGTACTCGATCGCGGTCATCGGCAGATCCTTTCCAATTCCGCGCGTACTCAAGTACGGCGTGCCGGGGGAACACCCACCGACCACTGACGCGTTTGCCGTCGAGGTCGGCGTGAATATCTCTAACCCAACGGGGCGTGCAGCGGAGTATCTCCGCGGCTTCAACTGCGCCGATAAGGTCATCACTCAATTGTTCTGCAACACTGTCCGATTGACTTCCGTCGACGGAAGTGATGAGGCGGTGTTTTAGTGAAAGCACTTCGCGGGGTACCACCCGGTTCTCGAGCCGGCGGCGACTGATCACATCGTGCAGGCAGTACAACGCTGCCTCTATCTCGTCGCCGGACAACCAGATACTCATTGGGCCCGGTAGAGTTCGCCCGCGACAACGCCAGGGGGACGCCGCGATTTAGGTAGGGATTCGAGCCAGGAATGACACCGGTCGAAAACCGGGCAGCGGGTGGTGCATATATCGCGGGTGTATTCGACGATTGCGGGATCATCTGTTTCGTCCCACAGTTCGTGGTGGCCTGAACACCTGGCACCGGCCAGTGCCGGCGCGGCGTTGAGTGCGCCTAGCAGGTCGTCAAGTGGATTCATTCGACACCTGCGTTGATGGCGTCGAACTGGCGGATTGCTTCGCGTAGGCGGTCGACCTCTCTGCCGCCCAGGTCGAACGGTCCTACTTCAAGTACGAAACCGGCCGCGTCGTTGTGGGCGATACGTAGAGGCATCGAGCAAAGGTGGTCGATTTCGTCGACATGGACCTCAATTGAGCCGAGGTCGTCGGCTATGACGTGCCGACCGAGTTCGTCGTCTGCTGCGGTGCGTATCCCGTCAAGTTCGTCAATCACTAGGCCACCTCTGTCGGCTGGGATCTCGGGGAAGGCGTGTTCTGCACGACAAGCGCGCATTCTCGGCACAGCCCCACGGCGATTGATTCGGATGAGGTCAACTCTTTGGGACAGTTCGAGCATGTCGCCGCCTCCCACCCGTCTTCCGCTCCCTTGCTCCCTTGGGTGTTTTCGGGGGTATTTTTGCCGCCTTGACCTGCAAGGGAGCAAGGGAGCAAGGGAGCAGGGTTTAGGCGGGCCGCGGGGGCGCTGCTCCCTTGACCTGGGCGCAGTACCCAATACCAGGCATCGTTCTCTCGGATTGCGTCGATCTGGAGGCGTTTCTTGGCCCGTTTGGCTTTGTCTTTGGAGTGTCCGGCGGCATCCGCCGCAGAGTAGATCTCCGTCGCACGTCGGCGACCCGTCTTTAGGAAGTCCGATAGCCAGCTTTCTACGGCCGCGTCGTCGCCATCGTCGGCGTGCTCAGATAGCAGTGATCGGGCGGTGTGGTTGTTCTGGCCTTCCCATTGGACGCGAGCCACCCCGAAATCACCTTCGCCGACAAGCCTGTATGACAGCGACTCCGGGGCGGGGCCTAGGTTCGACTTCACCGAGGCGAGGACTCGAAGGTCGGGCTCATCCGGGTCTGCGGCGACCAGCATCCCCGCGCGCGCGGCGCCCACGATGCCGATTGAACCGCCGCCACGATAAAGCGGGTCGCCGCCTTTCGCTTTGTTGAGGTGTCTCAGCAGCAGTACGGTGCATCCAGTTTTATCGGCCAGTGCCGACAGTCGGTTCAACACCCGCCGCACGTCCTGGTCCTTATGGGCGTCAGCCCCGCTGGGCAGGTATGCCATTAGGACATCCACGATGAGGAGTCGGGCACTTGTCTCGGTGATTGCCTCTTCAAGCGCGACAATGTCGCCGAGACTGGGTGGGCGCAGAAAGCGTTCTCCCGAATCATCGACAACGGGAATGCCTTCGATCGCGTGTACCCGTGTGACATCCGCACCTGCCGCGTCGAGCCGGGGCCGAACCGTGTCTGCGAGACCATCTTCTGCGCTTAGCAGCAGTACATCGCCGGGGCGCTCGCAACGGCTACCATCGGGCCACATTCCCGCTGTCGTCACCCGTGCCGAGAAGTCATCAGAGAGTGTTGACTTGCCGAGGCCTGGATCGCCGTCCAGCGTGACCAGCTTGCCTGCGGGTATCCAGCCCCGCCAAATCCATTCGACACGTTCGGGTTTTACGTCGGAAAGCCTTGTGAGCTGAACATTCTGGCCTGGCTTTGTCACGATGCCACCCTCTTTGCCCACGTATGCGTCTCGCGGATCCGGTTGCGCTGTAATACCTCTTGCGCTACCGCAGGCCAGTCCGCGGATCCGGCAACAGCTTTGGACGCTTCCGCCCGCTGCTGCTGCGCGGTCTCAACTCTAAGAATGTGGTGAGATCCGGCAACCGCTAGAGCAAGCAGCTTTCGGGGATCCGTGTCCGGTAGGCCACACCAGACTGGTGTTCCGGCCATCGGTAAATGGTCGTATGTTGCGACCAGGGCTGAGATGAACTCGTGTGTCGGCCACCATGACACTTGACGGGATTCAGTCATGCTGCACCGCCTCCGCAGCGCAAATCCTCCGGGGATGTGCGAGTGCCCGCCGTAGTGGACGACCTGTTATCCCACTGATGCACTGTTGTCCTGCAACGGCATTGCAATAGCCGCATGGAACGGTGAACGGATCGATCAAGGCGGGGGTATGCTCTACGGAGGTGATGGTGTGGGAATCAGAACCTTTGTGCGGAGCCGGGGTTGGTGTGCCCCGGCTTTCGCCATTTTTGGGGGGATCGGTCACTGCGGTTGTTCTCCCATCTAGATGACAGCAGAAAGGCCCCAGAGTTCTCTCTGGGGCCTTGACGGTTCTTTTGGTGGGGGTAGCCTTCTGGGCTACCCCGTGTTGCGTTCGCGGTCGACGCGCCGGGGCGGTCTAGTCAGTAGCAGCCATTCTGTATCGGCACCGCTTACAATCCCCTCGCCTTCGCCGCGGGCGAGGATTTCGGGTATGTCCCTGTCGACGAACACTTGCCAGGTCGCTTTCTCCCCCACTGGATCGCGCTGGGTTGAGCGGAGCCGGCCACGTGATGGCGTTAAGTTGGCCGATTTGGCTTCGTCCGTAAGTAGCTGGCCTGCGATACCGCGTAGGCGTTTGTCGTTGATTTCTGAGGCAGCGGCGTCGAGATATTCGCCGAAATCCACATTCCGTGGTTGAACTTTGGATTGAAATTCCTTTACCAGGGTCACAACCTTGCTCGGAGACAGTGCGATGCCGTGAGCGTCGAGCCGCGCGTGGGCTTGGTTTATTAGTTGATCCCTTGCCCCTTTGGTGGGTCGGTCGGCGTCTGGTTTGTCGGTCAAAATTGGCTTCCAAGTTCTGTGGTCGGGGTTTTAGGCTGCCGTTCCGGTGTCACCAAACAATTCGCGTTGCGCCTTCTCCAAGTCGATTCGGATAAGTCGCGGCCCGACGCGATGAGCGGTGATTCGCCCCTCTGCGATGTAGCGCCGAACTGTCGTTTCCGAAATCTGATATTGGTCGGCGGCCTCTTTGATGGTTCCGTATCGAGCCATGACTCTTGCCTTTCTTGGTGAAGTGGTTTATTGCGCCGCACAGCACGCGGGCGCGGCTGATGTAGCTGATCTTGGCCCTTCAACTGCGACCCGTGGAGCGAAGCGACCACTCCTTGAGCATAGGGGATATTTATGGCGGCACATGGTGCGTGTGCAGCGCTTTTGGCAAACAATCACCAGGTGATACGCCCCTACGTGCTCGACTTAGCAAACTTTTTAGTTCGCAAAGCGTCGCGTCGGCGCAACGGTTTTAGTTGACGCGGTTTCCACGGTTGGACACCAAAAATAGTTCCTGGGTGTTCCCAATCCGCAGCCCACAGGCTGTAACTATCGGTGTAGCCATTTGGTAGGCGATGACTAGACGACCGATCGCATTTCATGCGGTAGGTAGAAAAAAACCGTCTAGTCGGGTGATAGGCGGTCTCCGCCGCGCGTGTAACCGCACCCGTCAAATCGGTTGCGTTAGAGAGGAACAACTAGTCACGGGTGGACACCACTTTGGTTGACAAGCTGTCAACCGGGCGGTGTTGCGTCGGCGCGAAGGGTCAGCTAATTAGGCCGGAGTTAGCCATAAGAATTCTATGAGAATCACGCGTCGCCGTCAGTTTCCTCGTCTATCGGCGTGTCATCGTCCGCGAGCTTAGACAGGGCCTCGGCGACCTCGTGGTCTCGCCCGGTGACAATCTGCTGATAGATCAAGCTCGCTTTTACGGTGCTGTGCCCTAGCCTGCCCATTGTCTCGACCAGGTTCCCGACGCGGGCGGTCTGGGTTCCGGCGAAATGGCGTAGGTCGTGAACCCGAAGGGTCTCCCGGCCAATGGCTTTCAGCGCTTTAGCGAAGTATTCGCGGGAGAAAACGCGGTCGTTCATGTGCCCACCCGACGCTGCGGGAAACAGGAGTGCGTCGGGCGATTCGCCGACGTGAGCATTGAGGTGGTGTTCGATCGCCGGCCTCACGTGGGGCGGGATCACAATGGCGCGGCCCTTCCCCGATTTCGGGGTATCAACGCGGTACTGCCCATCGCGTCGGGTGACCGCGCGGGCCACGTTCAGCACCGTGTAGTCGCTGCTGACATCCTTGCGCCTCAATTCTGAAACTTCCCCCCAGCGCACCCCACACCATGCCGACAGCAGCACCAAGGCCTTGAGCCTGTCTGGTTTGATCGCGTCGGCTAAAGCTGCCACTTCGCGGGGCGTCAAGATGGTCGGTTCACGCTTGCGCGCCGGATTCATTACGCGCGCGAGTTGGCAGGGGTTCTTTTCGATAAGGCCATCCGCCACGGCGGTGTTGCACACCGCATTGAGTAGGCCGTAAGCATGCGAATTCCGGCGCGTGTGTTCTACCCCCAGTGACGAGAACCAATTGCGCACCGCGTCGGGGGTTAGGCTGCCGATCGCCACCTTGCCCAACTTCGGGTCTATATGCAGCCGCAGCAGATCCCGGTACATCGAGCGGGTCCGCGGTTTGATGTTGCGGTGCTCAATCCAACGGTCGGCGTAGTCGCCTACGGTTGTCGCCCGCGCGGCGACCTCGGCGGCGCGCTGTTTTGGTGGTGTCCATTCGCCGCGCTCGATGAGGCGCCGCTCGTTGGATAACCAGTGTTCGGCGTCCATGCGGCTGGTGAAGGTGCTCGGCGCGGCGTGGCGGATCATGTCGGTGCCGATGTATGAGGCTTGCAGGTTGCCTGAGGGAAGTCGCCGAATCCATCCCCATCCGCGATGCCCTTTCTTGCCGGTCATCGCAGCCCCTTTCTCGGCGTGCTATCCATGTGCCCATCCAACTGCTTACTCACGGCTCTTGTGGCGATTCATGGCGATAGCGTACCGTGACGGTAACAGCAGGTTAACGCACTAATCGCAGCTAACCCACTGTCCGGGCAACGATCGAGGCGGCTAATTCGAATCCTGCCGGGGGCACTTAGCTTCGAGCGGGGTCCCTCTGAGGCGTCATCACCAGAGTGGTCAGGCAGCGTGAGTCAGTCTTGCTGCCGCCCTTTGGATTTCAATGACGACCGAAGCGCTTCGGCTGCGGGCACCGAAAGCCCCGTGAACCCGCAGTCTCCCCCACCAGCCGCTGGCGATAGCCAGCGAATTTCAGTGCGACTTCACGAACACTGCTACCCGCGGCGCCTGCTGCGCGGTCCGAGCACTGCTCAGCCGCCGTCGACCGGACAGACACGAATCACCGGCGACGATCCATGAGAAGACTGTCAGTTGCGCGTACTTGTCCGGTACGGTCCAAACCAGCAAAGACAGGTTCGAGGGACGGGATGGTCGGTGGGGCGGGTCCAACGGAGTCGTAACGCTGCGCTCAGCGCGTTGGTTTCCAGCGCGCTTGCGGCTGGGGCGTTCACCGCAATACCAACCGCCCACGCCAACTGCTTCTCGGCCTTCGGACTGAACAACGGCAACGGCTGCACGAGCAACCTGACCACGCTGGCGATCGCAATCGGCCCCGGCGCCACAGCAAACGCCGGCAATGCTCTGTTCGGCGGCGCCATAGCGATTGGCAACGGCGCAAGTGCCCTCACCAATATCGCGGCCTTCAATTTCGCGGGAGCATTCGGTGACGGTTCGTCCGCGGCCACGCTCGGCTCCCTCTTCGGCATCAACCTGCAATTCGGCCCCGGAACCGCGTCGACGCTAGGCGGGATGCTCAATTTTGTTCTCGGTGCCGCAGCCCCCGGGAGTGTGCCGAATTCCACCGGCGCTGTCGGCCTCGGCAACATCGCCGTTCAACTCGGGCAAGGCACGGCATCCACAGTCGGCGGCCTCAATATCGCGCTCGGCCTGCCGAACGGCGGTGGGAGCCAAACGACCGGCGCAGCCGGCGTTGGCAACCTGTCTCTGAACTTCGGGGCCGGGACGGTGACGACTGTTGGCCTCCTCAATCTCGCCTTGAGCATTCTGCGCAACGGCGGCGGCCTGCAGTCGACTGCAGCAGGCGGAATCGGCGTATGGGCTCTCAACCTGCTCGGCGACGCGGGTAGCGTATTCGCGCAGGGCATCTTTACGACCGCCGCAAACCTACTGGGCACGAACACCGTGGCAATCCAGGGCCTTTTCAGTCTGGCCGCAAACCTCATCGGAACCGGCAACGTCGTTCAGCTCATGTCACAGACCGGGTTTCCCGTGCTGTTCAGCTCGGTGGTGAATTCCTGGGGCATCGACAACGTGCTCAATGCCGTCAACGGCCCGTTGTCGTTCATGTTGTCGTTCAACCAGGAAGCCGCGTCGCTCTTCCTCAAAGGGCCGGGTATCAACTTCAACAACTTCCATCTGCCGACGTTCTCCCTGCCGGCGTTCTCGGCCTCCGCGTTCCGCGCCCCGTCGTTGAGAGTGCCCTCGTTGAACCTGCCGTCGGTGCACCTGCCGACTGTCCACCTGCCGGCGGCCGGCGGTGAGAATGGTGCGTCTGGCGGCTCGAGCGTCGGATCCGGCGGATCCGATGACGGGATCGCCGGCAGCGGGCGGCAGTCCGAGTCACTGCGCACTACAACGACTACCAGCGCGGCCGCCACACCAACCGCTGCCAGCGAGACGACCACCACGACCACCACGACCACCCAGACCACCACGACCGCCTCCCGTGACGCAGCAGCCAGCAAGACGGTCAACTCGGGTGGCGGACGTCATCGCGCCAGCGAGACGACGACCGCACCCAATGACAACAAAACGACGACAACCGCATCCGGCGGCCGACATCGGAAGCCCGACTCAGCCAGGGATTCCAGCGATAGCGCGAAGGCCGGGCCGAACGGAACCGGCTCCGCGGGGAGCGGCGGCGGAAAGCACCGGAAACCGTAACCATTTCCCCGGTCGGAGGTTCGCTGCAGGGAAGCGAAAGCCCCCACCCGCTCATGGCTATTCAGCAGACTGCAACACCGTCCAGCAAGAAATAGTTAAGAGTGGCAAATACTGGTGCCGGCAGCCATGAAGTTGCCCAAACAGATGATCCGCGTATATCGACGCGTCCAGTGGGACATTGACACTCCGGCCGTCGCGGGCCGCGTTCCGGTGAGCCGCGTCGTCCAGGGTGCCACCGCGGGAATTCGTTGAATCTAGGCATGAACTCGTCAAACATGCGTCCGACAGGGGATCCGCGAACGCCACTTGAATTCAATCGCTCACCATTCGCATGACTGGCTCGCCACACCACCGAGCCCACTGTCTGGAACGGTTGGGTGAATATCCTCTGGAAAAGCTGTAAGCTCCAACCGCGTCACGTACGGTCCACGCCAGCAAAGATTTACCAACCTATAGGGCTAGTCGATGAATCGAGTTCGCGCCAGCGGCGGCATGCTGCTTGGAGCCCTGGTATCCAGCGCGCTCACGCTCGGAACTCTCGGAGAAGCCCCCGCGGCGAACGCAAGCTGCATATCCGCTTTCGGTATCGGCAACGGCGGAGGTTGTACAAGCAACCTGACCAGTTTCGCGATCGCCATCGGCACCAACGCAACCGCGAACGCCGGCAATGGCTTCTTCAGCGGCGCGATTTCGTTGGGCACCAACGCAGCGACAGCGACGACCTTCAGCTTCCTCAGCTTCGCGGTGGCCAACGGCGAGCAAGCCAGGGCATCCACCCTTCCCGGACTCATGAACTTCGCGTGGCAACAAGGTCCAGGAAGCTCCGCAGCAATTGGCGCACTGAACTTCGCCATCGGGATGATGATGAACGGGACCGGGCCGCAATCAACGGGTGTCGCCGGCCTCGGCAACATCGCTCTGCAAATTGGGCCAGGCACCATGACCAACATCGGCAGCCTCAACCTCACCCTTGCCAGTGCACTCGCTGGAGACGGCTCCAAGTCCACTACTGCCGGCGGGCTCGGCAACCTCGCCCTCAACATCGGCGACGCAGGCACCGCGTTAACGCAAGGATTCTTCAGTTCGACCACGAATTTCCTGGGCGACAGCATCGTCAAAGCCCAGGGCATCTTGACCGCGGCCGGCAACCTCCTGGGCAATGGAAACACCGTGTCCTCGTGGGGCCCGTTCCCGAACACCACCTTGAGCCTGGCGTTCAACTTCTTCGGCGACGACAATGTCGTGACGGCCGGTTGGGGTCCATTCGCGATCGCCGGTGCGATCAGTCAGAACCTGAAGACCATCACCCGGTCGCTTCCGGGCATCGACATCAACGGCGTCATCGCCGGGGGCGCCGCGTCTGTTGCCAGCAGTAAGAAGGCTGCCGCCGCTGCCGCTACGCCAAGTGTCAGTACCGAGGATGCGGCCACGACGTCGTCCGCTGCGCGCAGCAAGAAGGCCACCAGCTCTCGCGGCAGCGGCCAGAAGCGGGCAGCCAGCTCACCGCCGTCCAGCGGCGGCGGCAAGAAGGTTGCAAAATCAGCGCGCACCGGTAGTTCCAGCAAGAATCAGACTCACTAAGCGTCTCGTCGCGCGGCCAGCAGCCCTAAACGGCTCGAACAGCGGCACCCCAGGCAGCGGTCCCACCGGCGTCAACGCCGGGGCTTGGTGAGACGGGTGGCACCGCCGGGACCGGCGGAACCTAAGGCCGGATGACGCACCCGTCAATCGGGCGATCCAAGTTTGCCGTCGCGAACACGGCCCGTTGTTACCATGTGACCGCTACCGCATCAGCGAACATGGGAGCAAACCATGGCTGCACGACACCGCGCGACAAACCCGGCGAGATCTCGCCGTCGGCGCACCGTCAGCCAGCAAGGCGCCCAGCCGCTCCACAGCAAACTCTCAATCTGGGCGGGAACCGGCGCCCTTACCTTCGGCGTTTGCGCTGCGCTGAACGGCGCGACCGGTGTGGCGCACGCCGACTCCACCAGCGGCGATTCGCCATCGTCAGCACACAGCAGCACCGGCGCCAAGGTTGGGAGCACCGGTCGTACGACATCACCAAAACGCATCGACACCGCCAAGCCCAGAGCGAGCGGCCGCACCAGCACGGCAAAGTCGCCATCCGCCGCCCGCAGCACCCGTTCGACGACGACACCCTCGGCGGCCACCGACTCGAGCCCCAGCACAGAAGTCACCGCCACCAAGCCGGCCGCGGCCGTCGCGCAGTCCGGCACCGCGAATTCGGCCAGGACCGCCGCAGTCTTGACGGCGTCCGCCTCGGACTCCCCGGCCGCCCCACCGAACCTCACGCTCACCGACATCATCGGCGCGAGCGTCGCGTACGCCCAGACGGGAGGCGGCGGTCCGACAGTCTCGATCAGCTTCCCCGAGATCATCACTGCGCTCGTCACCAACGAATGGCAAGGCCGTCCGATCATCGGCAACGGCGCGGACGGCACCGCGGCGAATCCCAACGGGCAGGGCGGCGGCTGGCTGCTGGGCAGTGGCGGGAAGGGTTACACCTGGACAGGAGCGACCTGCACCGACAGTGCCGGCTGCGCGGGTGGCAATGGCGGCGCCGCCGGCCTGATCGGTAATGGCGGCAACGGCGGCGACGGCGCGAACGGCGGAACCGGCGGCGCAGGCGGGTCCGCCCTGTTGTTCGGCGTCGGCGGCAACGGCGGCGCAGGCGGAGCGAACACCGCCGGAGTGGGCGGCGACGGCGGCATGGGCGGGACCGGCGGCCTGATCGGCGGCGCAGGCGGGAACGGCGGCAACGGCGGGGATGGCCAAACGGGCGGCAACGGCGGCGCGGGCGGCGCGGGCGTCAGCTTCGGATTCGGTTACTTCACCGGCGTTTACCACCCCGGGAGCGCGTACGGCGGGAACGGCGGCGCAGGAGGCAACGGCACGAGCGGAGCAGGCGGCAACGGCGGCGCCGGGGGCACGGCTGACCTGTCGAGCGATCCGTTGTGGGACTACCTCTTGTCGGTCGCGACGTTGATTCCTGGCGTCGTCTCCCCCGGGAACGCGGTCGGCGGGCAGGGTGGCGCCGGCGGCACCGGTACGACCACTGGTGGCGCCGGCGGCCAGGGCGGAATTGCCTACAACTACAGCCTCGGGAACTCCACCGGCGGCGACGGCGGTAATGGGGGCGGTGGGACGACGGCCGGTGGGGCGGGTGGCACCGGCGGCATCGCTGTCGCGGCCACCGGAACGGCTACCGGCGGAGCCGACGGGACCCCTGGATCGCCGTAGGGCGCTAGGCGTCCACCCTGGTGAACTGGTTGCGCTGGTACAGGTCCTTCGACAGCTGTCGCCGAACCTTGCCACTGGTCGTGACCGGGATCGAACCGGGGCCCACCAGAACGAGATCCGAGACAGCTATGCCGTGCGTATTCGAAATCGCCACCGTCGCATCACGTTTGATGGCGTCGAGCTTCTCCGCGACCTCTGCCTCGGTGTCGCCACGCTTCCTGACTTCCATCACCACGACCAGCTTTTCGACGGAGTCGTCGGGAACGGAGACCGCGACACAGCGGCCGCCGGTGACCTCGGTGACCGTCGCCTCGATGTCGTCGGGGGCGTGGTTGCGGCCGTAGATGATCAGGATGTCCTTGATGCGGCCCACCACGAACAACTCGCCCTCGGAGATGAAGCCCACGTCGCCGGTCCGCAGCCACGGCCCGACGGGCGTGCCCTCCGACGGCGACACGATCGTCGCGCCGAACGTGCGCGCCGTCTCCTCGGGCTTCTCCCAGTAGCCGGCGCTGACGTTGTCGCCGTGGCACCAGATCTCGCCGGTCTTCCCTTCGGCAACTTCGGTATGAGTCTCCGGGTCGACGATCCGCAAGACCGGTGAACGCGAGCTGATGGGGCCGTCGTAGCTGATCAGCGGCGTCCCATCGGCGCCGCTGATCCGGACGGCCTCCCCGGCGGTCAGCGCGTCGGAGTCGAAGTGGACGACCTTGATCGGGTCTTCTGGCTTCGGCGTCGACATGTAGAGCGTGGCCTCGGCCATGCCGTACGACGGCTGGATCACGTTCTCGTTCAGGTTGAACCGAGCGAACCGGTCGGTGAACCGCTTGATCGTCGCCGGCTGAACACGTTCGGCGCCGCTCTGGATGGTGTGCACACCGCTGAGGTCGAGTCCCGCCATGTCCTCGTCAGTCGTCTTGCGGGTCGCCAGATCGAACGCAAAGTTCGGAGCAGCCGTGAACGGGCACGGGTTGGTGGCCAGCAACTGCATCCAGCGCGCGGGCCGCACCAGGAACGACGCCGGGCTGGTCAGTACCGCGCTGGTGCCCAGCACGATCGGTGAGCACACCCCCAGGATCAACCCCAGGTCGTGGAAGAACGGCAGCCACGACACGAACGTCAAGTCCGGCGGAGTGATGCCGGCATGTCGCGAGTAGTCGGTGGTGATCTGCTGCAGGTTCGTCAGAAGATTCGTGTACGAGATCATCACGCCGGCCGGCGAACGGGTCGAGCCCGACGTGTACTGCAGGTAGGCGGTGTCGTGGTGGCTGCCGTCCTCGTACATTCCGCCCCCGGGCTGGGGCGGGGCGTCCAGGTCGAGCCGATCGACCTCGATGACCGCGGGCGCGGGCTGCCCCGAGTCCGGCGTCACACTGCGCACGACTTCATTCACCACCGCCGAAGTGGTCAGAACAGCAACGGGCGAGGCGTCGCGCAGCACCGATTCGACGCGTTCGTCGGTGACACCACCCATCGGGACCGATAGCGGAACGGGGATCACACCGGCATGCAGCGCACCGAGGAAAGCGACGATGTAGTCCAGCCCTTGCGGCGCGATGATCATGGCGCGGTCCCCCGCCGAGGCGGTGAGCCTGAGCTCACGGGCCATGTTGGTGACCCGCCGATACAGCTGCGGCCACGTCAGGCTGATCGGGACACCGGCCCAGTCCTGGTCATAGTCGACAAAGGTGTACGCCGTATCGTCCGGCTGCATGCTGGCCCGCTCGCGCAGCAGGGCCGGAAGTGAAGCCTCGATCGCCTGTGTCACGCGAAGCAAGCTATCAAAGGCCGCTGTCTCGATTCCTTTGAACCGGGATTTGAGTGACGCTTCCGTCAAGGAACCCGTACCGTCGCCAAGCGGGCGCTGAGGGCACCCGCGCAACGGCTCGGCGACCCAGCCTGCCGATGCGGATAGTTGCAAATCAAGCAAACTTGACCCGCAACGCTGCGTCTGCGTCAATAATTGCCTTGCCCGGGTTCGGGGGAACCGGCGGTGAGTCAGCAACGGACAGATCCGCAGTTCTGTTGCTGTGGAGAGACGGGATGGTTTCATCGTTGCGATCGATGATCGGGCAGGTTGCTCCGACCCGGCGGATCCCCCGGCCGCTATGAACGCCACATCGCCCACACCGATCGCCGTCATCGGCATGGCCTGCCGGCTCCCCGGCGGTATCGAGTCCCCTGAGCAGCTGTGGGAGGCCTTGGTGCGGGGCGATGACCTGGTCACCGAGGTCCCGCGCGATCGCTGGGACAACGACGAATACTACGACCCCGAATCCGGCGTGCCGGGTCGGACGGCATCGAAATGGGGCGCGTTCCTCGACGATGTCGCCGGCTTCGATTCGGAGTTCTTCGGCATCAACGACGACGAGGCCGCGGCGATCGATCCGCAGCATCGCTTGCTTCTGGAGACCGCCTGGGAGGCCATGGAGCATGCCGGACTCACACCGGACACGCTCAAGGACTCGCTGACCGGAGTCTTCACCGGCCTGACCCACGCCGACTACCAGACGGTGTCGGCCGATTCCGACGCGATGGAGGGGCCCTACGGCTTCGCCGGCAACACCTTCAGCATGGCGGCCGGCCGCATCGCCTACACCCTCGGACTCCGCGGTCCCGCGCTGGCGGTCGACACGGCGTGTTCGTCCGGACTGCTCGCAGTGCACATGGGGTGCCGCAGCCTGAGGGAGGGCGAAAGCGACCTGGTGTTCGCCGGGGGCGCCTACGTGATGCTGGATCCGCGCAAGTACATCGCCGGGACGGCAGCGGGTCACCTGTCTCCGACCGGGCGCTGCCGCGCGTTTGACGTCGCCGCCGACGGATACGTCGCCGGTGAAGCGTGCGCGATGGTCCTGCTCAAGCGTCTGCCGGACGCGCGGCGCGACGGCGACCGGATCCTCGCCGTCATCCGCGGTACAGCCGCCAATCAGGACGGCCACACCGTCAACATCTCCACCCCCTCGGCCGCCGCCCAGGCCGCGGTGTACCGGACCGCGCTGGCTGCTGCCGGCGTCGACGCCGACAGCATCGGCATGGTCGAGGCGCACGGTCCCGGCACACCGGTTGGTGATCCGATCGAGTTCGCCAGCCTGAGCGAGGTGTACGGCATCTCCGGACCATGCGCACTGGGCTCGGTGAAGACCAACGCCGGCCATTCGCAATCGGCATCCGGCGCCGTCGGCCTGATCAAAGCGGTCCTGGCTTTGCAGCACGGTGCGGTTCCGCGCAATCTGCACTTCACCCGCCTGCCCGACGACCTGGCCCGCATCCAGACGAAACTCTTCGTGCCGCACGAGACGACAAAATGGCCCACTGACGGCCTGCATCCGCGCCGCGCGGCGGTGTCGTCGTACGGGGTGTCCGGCACCAACGTGCATGCCATCGTCGAACAAGCCCCTGTCCCCCAAGTGCAGCCCAAGTCGGGCGGCGATACCGGCGACGCACCCGCCGCCCTGCTCTTCCCGGTGTCGTCGACCTCGGCGGAGCAGCTGCGCCGCACTGCGGGCCGCCTCGGTCAGTGGGTGCAATCGCATGCCGACGTTGCCTTGCCTGACCTGGCGTACACCCTGGCCCGTCGTCGCGCGCACCGCCCGGTGCGGACCGCGGTGACGGCCCGCACCCGTCCGGAGTTGACCAGGGCCCTACGGGGCGTGGCAGACGGCGATGCACCCTATCCGGCCGAGCTGGGACACGGCGACCGCGGGCCGGTGTGGGTGTTCTCCGGGCAGGGGTCGCAGTGGGCCCGGATGGGCACCGAATTGCTCGCCACCGAAC
Organism: Mycobacterium sp. SA01; assembly: GCF_041287105.1. Classification (NCBI taxonomy): domain Bacteria; kingdom Bacillati; phylum Actinomycetota; class Actinomycetes; order Mycobacteriales; family Mycobacteriaceae; genus Mycobacterium; species Mycobacterium sp. SA01. The sequence continues at coordinate 52,661 of NZ_JBGGNO010000013.1, forward strand.
CGGTTTTCGCTGCGACCGTCGCGCAGATCGAACCACTGGTCGCCGAGGAGTCCGGGTTCTCGGTCACCGCCGCGATGACCGCACCGGACGTGGTGAGCGGTGACGCTCAACTCCAGCCCACCGTGTTCACCGTGCAGGTCGCGCTGGCGGCAACCATGGCCGCCTACGGCGCGCGTCCCGGCGCGGTCATCGGCTACTCGATGGGTGAGGTCGCCGCGGCGGTGGTCTGCGGTGCGCTGTCGCTCGAGGACGGCGTGCGGGTGGTCTGCCGGCGCTCGCGGCTGATGGCCGGCCTCGCCGGGGCCGGCATCATGGCATCGGTGGAATTGCCTGCCAAGCAGGTACTTTCGGAGCTGACGCTTGGCGGCATCAAGGATGTCGTGGTCGGCGTCGTCGCCGCACCGGAGTCCACGGTGGTCAGCGGTGCAACCTCGACGGTGCGCCAGTTGATGGCGACCTGGGAAGAACGCGACGTCATGGTCCGCCAAGCGCTGATCGACGTGGCGGCGCATTCTCCCCTCGTCGATCCTATCCTCGACGAGCTCACGCAGGTTTTGGCCGAGGTCACGCCGCGGACACCAGAGGTTCCGTTCTATTCCGCGACGGGTTTCGACCCCCGCGAGGAACCGGTGTGCAACAACAAGTACTGGGTGAAGAACCTCCGGAACACGGTCCGGTTCGCCGCCGCGGTACGGGCCGCCCTGGAGGACGGGTACCGGGTCTTCGCCGAGATGGCGCCACACCCGATGCTCACCCACGCTATCGAGCGTGCCGCAGCCACGTTGGACACGCCGGTTGCCACCTTCGCCGCCATGCGCCGTGAACAGACCCAGCCGAACGGCTTGCGCGATCTGCTGGCCGGACTCCACAGTGCCGGTGCAGCAATCGATTTCGCCGTGCCCTACCCGACCGGCCAGCTGGTGGACGCACCGTTGCCGACTTGGACGCACCGCCGCCTCTGGCTCGAACGCAACGATCAGGAGACCGCCGCGCACGGCGGCCACTCGGTGGCGGTGCACCCACTGCTCGGCCCGCACGTGCGGCTCCAGGAGGAACCCGAGCGCCATGTGTGGCAGGCCGAGGTGGGCGTCGAGGCCCAACCCTGGCTCGCCGAGCACTCGATCCGCGACGTGCCCCTGCTGCCGGGAGCGGCGTACTGCGAAATGGCCTTGAGCGCCGCCCATACCGTGCTGGGCGACGCCGCCGAGGTCAACGACGTCCGCTTCGAACAGGCCCTGTTGCTTGATCAGCAGACCACCATCGGTGCCTCGGCGACGGTGTCCTCCCCCGGCGTCGTCGACTTCGTCGTGGAGTCGGATCAAGCCGGCGCGCAGGTACGTCAAGCCAGCGCAACCCTGCGGGCGGCCGGGGACGAGCGCCCCACCGCCTACGACATCGACGCACTTCTCGCCCTTCATCCGCATCGGACCGACGGGGCCGAGGTGCGCGCGAGCATGGACCAGCGCGGGGTTCAGTACGGTCCGGCCTTCAGCGGTCTCAGCGCGGTTCACACCGGCGCCGATGCACCAGACACCGTGGTGGCCGAGGTCGTGCTGCCCAGCAAGATCCGCTCACAACAGAGCGCGTACGGTGTTCACCCGGCCCTGCTGGATGCCTGCTTCCAGGCGGTTGCGGCCAGCCCCCAGATCCATGCCACCGGCGAGGGTGTACTCGGACTGGCCCTCGGCGTGCGGCGCCTGCGGCTGTATTCCGCGACCCGCACTGCGCACTACTGCCACGCCCGCATCACTCGCGTCGACTCATCCGAGATCGAGGCCGACCTCGACGTGCTCGACGAGGACGGTGCGGTGTTGCTGCGGGTGGACGGACTACGTTGCGGCACAGGAGAATCTGAGGAAGCTCAGCAGGAACGTTTGCTCAGCGAGCGGTTGTTGACCATCGAATGGCAGCCGCGAGCGCTGCCTGAGCCACCTCACGTCGACGCGGGAAACTGGCTGCTGCTCAGCACCACCGCGACGCCGACTGTGCTCACAGCCTCGTTGGCCGATGCACTGAAGCGCGAAGGTGCCCAGTGCACCACCATGTGCTGGCCGAGGTCCGCCGACCACCCGGTGCACGCCGGGCAGCTGGCCGACAATCTGCGCTCCGGGCAGGTCACCGGAATGGTGATCCTGAACGGGCCCAGTGAAACAGGGCCCGCCGAGGCCGAATTCGCGTCACTGGGCGGCGAATACGTCGAGCATCTGGTTCGTATCACCCGCGAATTGCTGCAGACTCCGACGCAGTTGCCTCATCTGTTCGTGGTGACCCAGGCCGCGCAGACCGTGCTGGCCAACGACACACCACATCTGGAGCAGGGCGGCTTGCGGGGCTTGGTGCGGGTGATCGGTGCCGAACATCCGCATCTGCGCACCACCCACATCGACGTCGACGACGTGGCCGGCGCAGAACAACTCGTCCCGCACCTGTTCAGTGGGTCCGACGAGGACGAGACCGCCTGGCGGGGCGGCCAGTGGTACGTCGCTCGGATGCTGCCCAGCCCGCTGGCCCCCGACGACCGGCAAATCACGTTGGCGGACAACGAGTTCGACGGCGTCCGCCTGCAGATCCGCACCCCCGGCGATCTGGAGACCCTGGAACTGGTCGCCTGTGATCGGGTCGCGCCAGGACCAGGGCAGATCGAGGTCGCTGTCGGGGTATCCAGCATCAATTTCGCCGACGTCCTGGTAGCGATGGGGTTGTTCCCTGCGATCGAGGGCGCGTTGCCGGAACTGGGCATGGATTTCGCCGGAGTGGTCACCGCGGTAGGCCCCGACGTCGCCGACCATCGTGTCGGCGACCGGGTCAGCGGGTTCTCCGCGAACGGCTGTTGGGGTACGTTCGTCACCTGCGATGCCAGGCTGGCGGCGCCACTCCCCCCGGGGCTGACCGATCACCAGGCGGTCGCGCTGGCCACCGCGACGGCCACCGCCTGGTACGGATTGCACGACCAGGCCCGCATCACCGCAGACGATCGGGTGCTGATCCACTCCGCGACCGGCGGCGTCGGGCAGGCGGCCATCGGCGTCGCACGGGCCGCGGGTGCCGAGATCTTCGCCACCGCAGGCAGCGACGAACGGCGACAGATGCTGCGCGACATGGGAATCGAGCATGTCTACGATTCGCGCAGCACCGACTTCGCCGAGCAGATCCGCCGGGACACCGACGGCTACGGCGTGGACATCGTGCTCAACTCCTTGACCGGCGCCGCACAGCGGGCCGGATTGGAACTGCTCGCGATCGGTGGACGTTTCGTCGAGATCGGCAAACGCGACGTCTACGGCAACACCCGGCTGGGACTGTTCCCCTTCCGCCGCAATCTCACGTTCTACTACGTCGACCTCGCGCTCATGTCACTCAGTCACCCCCAGCGGGTGGGCACGTTGCTTCGGACGGTGAATAAGCTTGTTGCAGAGGGTCATCTGCCGGCCGCGCAGTACACCGCCTATCCACTGGGCGACGCCGCCACCGCGATCCGGGTGATGGCTGCCGCGCAGCACACCGGCAAGCTGCTGCTCGACATCCCGCAAACCGGAACCAGCCGAGCCGTCGTACCTCCGGAGCAGGCGACGCCGTTCCGAACCGACGGCGCCTACCTGGTCACCGGCGGCCTTGGCGGGCTAGGGCTGTTCCTCGCCGAGAAGATGGCCATCGCCGGCTGCGGGCGCATCGTGCTCACCTCCCGCTCACAGCCGACGCTCAAAGCACTGGAAACCATCGAACTGATTCGGGCGATGGGCGCCGACGTGGTGGTGCACTGCGGCGACATCGCCGACCCGGCCACCGCGCAGAAGATGGTGGAGGCCGCGACCGCGACCGGTCTGCCGGTCCGCGGTGTGTTGCACGCAGCCGCGGTGATCGACGACGCCACCCTGGCCAACATCACCGATGATCTCATCGAGCGGGACTGGGCGCCAAAGGCTTACGGTGCATGGAATCTGCATACCGCCACCGCCGATCAGCCGCTGGACTGGTTCTGCTCTTTTTCCTCAGCCTCCGCACTGGTCGGCTCGCCTGGGCAAGGCGCCTACGCAGCTGCCAACAGCTGGCTCGACGCATTCACCCGGTGGCGGCGGTCTCAGGGACTGCCCGCAACCGCCATCGCTTGGGGCGCCTGGAGTCAGATCGGCCGTGGTACGAAGCTCGCCGACACCACCGGCGCCATCGCTCCCGACGAGGGGGCGTACGCACTCGACATGCTGCTGCGCCACGACCGTCCGTACACCGGATACGCGCCAATGATCGACAACACCTGGTTGACCGCCTTCGCCCAGCGCACCCCGTTCGCCGAGGCATTCAAGTTGACGGGGCAAGACCCCACCGGCACAAGCAGATTGCGGGCCGAGCTCAGTGAGTTGTCGCGCGACCAGTGGCCCGCCCGGCTGCGACATCTGATCTCCGACCAGGTGAGCCTGATCCTGCGGCGCAGCATCGATCCGGATCGGCCGTTATCCGAATACGGGGTGGATTCGCTGGGCGCGCTCGAACTGCGAACCCGCATCGAGACCGAGACGGGGGTGCGCTTGACGCCGAATGATCTTGCCGTCGGCACCATTCGCGGACTGGCCGAGCTGCTGTGCGAAAGGCTGGCTCCGTCCAACAGTAACGCCTCGGCGTAGCGGTAGGCGGTACGGGATTCTTGGGAGGATAGTGAACGCCGTTCTCAGAGTGGCCGCACTCGGCCTTGGTCAGCTCGTCGCGATCGGACTGTTGCTGTTCGCATCGGCAGGCACCCTCGATTACTGGCAGGCCTGGCTGTTCCTGGCGGTGTTCGCAGTGACCGCCTGGTTGCCCAGCATCTATCTGCAGGTAACGAATCCTGTTGTCCTGCAGCGCCGGATGAAGAGCGGCCCGGTCGCCGAAGGCCGGACCGTACAGAAGATCGTGATGCTCGGCCTCTACGGCTCACTGGTGGCGATCTGTGTGGTCGGCGGACTGGACCATCGGTTCGGCTGGTCGGCGGTACCGGCCGCACTGTGCGTGATCGGGAGCGCACTGGCCGGCGCGGGCCTGGTCGTCACGGTGCTGGTCGCCATTCAGAACACCTATGCCTCCACGACCGTTCAGGTGGAGGCGGGTCAGCACGTGGTAAGCACCGGCCTCTACGGGCTGGTGCGACACCCGATGTACACCGGCAACGTCCTGATCCTCGTCGGCCTGCCGCTGGCCGTCGGCTCGTTCTGGGCGCTGGCGTTCGTCATGCCGGGCATTGCCGTACTCGCCACCCGCATCCACGACGAGGAGAAGTTGCTCGGCGACGAGTTGGACGGATATCGCGAGTACACCCAGAAGGTCCGGTCCCGCCTCATTCCCTACATGTGGTGAACAGATGACCGATCTCATCGTGCGAAAGATGCGATTCGCCTTCGCCGAACGTCCCGTCCCGTTCAACTGGAATCCGTCCGATCCGGCGTTCTCCTGCGCGGGCAACATGCTGTCGTTCATGTTCCTGGCCATCGAGAAGATGATCAGCGCGACGGTCCACGAGGTGTTGGCGGATATCACCGATCCCGAGGTCGCTGAGGAGGCACTGGCGTTCGTCCGCCAAGAGGGCCAGCACAGTCTGGCCCATCGCCAACATGCCAAAGGTCTGATCAAGGCGTACCCGGCGCTGCAAGAGGCTCTCGACGACGTGATGGCGGTGTACGACAACCTGACCGCCACCACCCCGGTGAAGTATCGGCTGGCCTATATCGCCGATCTGGAGGCGACGTTCACACCGACGTTCACGATGATGCTCAACAACGCCGACACCTTGTTCGCACCGGGTGACGACCGAGTGGCCTCACTGTTCCTGTGGCACTTCGTCGAAGAGATCGAACATCGCAGCTCGGCGCTGATCATCTACGACGCAGTTGTCGGAGAACCTTGGTACCGCATGCGGGTGGCACCGTCGGTGTTTCAGCACGGCGGGGCGGCAATGGTGTCGATCACCAGGAACTTCAACAAACTCATACCTCTCGACGTGCGCAAGGTCGACGCGACGTCGATGTTCGGCAGTCCGGGGGTGAAAACAACTCTTGCAGAGCGCTTCCCGATATTGCAGAAGTTCTGGACACTCGATGTCCCCGACTACGGACCGATCCAGAAGTTCTACCCACACATCCCGCTGCGGGAGCAAGCGGTCGCGGCGCTGGGCGTCATGCGCAGCCAGATTCCGGGCCACAAGCCCGCCAAAACGAAGATGCCGGCCCTCGCCAAGGAATGGCTGGCCCGCTACGACGCCGGCTACGACGTGACGCGGTGGTATGCCGGTGCCTACAACCACGAGACGTTGCAGAAATAGCAGTCGCTATCCCAGCCGCTGGCTGAGTCCTCGCACCGTTGGCGTGTCGAACAGAGCGCGCACCGGCAGCTGACGATCGAATGCGGCGTTGAGCATGGCGACCGCACGCATCGCCGACAGTGAGTCGCCACCCAGGTCGAAGAACGAGTCCTCCACCCCCACGCGTTCGGTGCCGAGCACCCGCGCGTAGATGCCGCACAGGGTTGCTTCGAGATCGGTCGCGGGACCACGGTGCTCGTGTGGATTGTCCGCCGCCTGCGCGATCGGTGTCGCAGTGGCCCAGTGTCCCAGCGGAATCAGAGGGCAACCTGGATCGTCCACCATTGCGACCAGAGCCTGTTCGAGTTGAGCGATCAGTCGCTCGATGTCGTTGTCATCGAACACATCGGTGCGGTACTGGATGCGAAGGTCCAGTTGGTCACCCGGCACCGCTTGAACGGTCAGCGGGTAGTGGTAGTAGTCGCGGCTGTCAACGTCGCTCACGGTGAGCCCGTCCGCGCCCGACAACAGCGACGTGTCGGTCGGATAGTTCTCGTAGACGAAGACGGTGTTGAACAACGGGTTCTGGCCGACGGCTCGGTGAATCTCGGTAAGGCCCAGGTATTCGTGTTCGAAGGTCCGGCCCCGCGCGTCCGCCAGCCGGGTGAGCAGATCCGCGGTGGTGTCATTTGGTGAGACGGTCACCCGCAGCGGCACCGTGTTGATCAGCAGACCCACCATCGAGTCCGCGCCCGCGACCTCGGCCGGCCGACCTGCCACCACGACGCCGAAGGCGATGTCACGCTCGCCGGTCATCGCCATCAGCAGCTGAGTCCAGGCGGCCTGCAATACGGTGCTGATGGTGCTGTGTTGGGTGCGAGCCAGATCGTTGAGGGCCTGCGTCGTCTGCTCCGAGACCCGAAGCGAGGTGACGTTTCGCGGCCCTGGGCCCAACAGATCTCGAGTGCCGACCACCGTCGGAGTGTCGAACCCGGCAAGCGCTTCGGCCCACGTTGAACGCGCTGATCGGACGTCCCGGTCTGCCAGCCAACCGATGAATCTGCGATACGGCACGGCTGCGGGCAGCCGCTGTCCGTAATAGCCGGCGAAGACTTCTTGCAGCAACACGGTCAGCGACCAACCGTCGAGCAGGATGTGGTGATTGGTCAATACCAACCGATGCTGGCCGGGGGCGATGCGGATCAACGTGGCCCGGAATGCCGTCTGCCCGGCCAGATCACAGACGGCGGCCCGATCGTCCGCGCACAGCTGTTCGATCTGCTCGTCGCGCTCGGCGGCAACACGGGTCAGGTCGACATAGCGCCACGGCACCACCGGATCGGCCGGGATGACCTGAACCGGCTCGACATCCGGAAAGACCGCCTGGTCGCGCTCTTCCTGTCCGCTGGGTTGCCAGAAGCGCGCCACCAGATTGGGGTGTCGTTGGACCGCGGCCTGCACGGCCTCGTGCAGGCGGTGGGGGTCCAGCCGGCCGCCCAGCGTGACAGCCATCTGTACGGCATACACGTCGTCGCCGCAGCTGTGAGCGATGTTGGCGTGGAACAACAGTCCTTGTTGTAGCGGCGTCAGCGGCAGGATGTCGGCGACGTCGTTGACCCGGCAGAGGTTGTCGATTTGCTTCTGGGTCAGCTGGGCGGGCGCGATGTCGGAGGGTGTGAGCCCGCCGCCGCCGGCGTTCACGTGCGCGCAGATGCCGGCGAGCGCGTCAAACCACAGGTCGCTCAGTCGGGTGACCTGTTCATGATCCAGTGCACTGCGTGCCCAGGTCCATCCCGCACGCAGCCGCGGCCCATCCGCGGTTTCCACTGTGCCCGCGTTGAGTTCGACGGTGTGCATCAACGGCATCGGGACCGCGGCCGCGGGGCCGGTCACCTTCCAGCCGTCCTCCCGAATCTCCCAGATGTCCCCCGACACCTGGCCGCCGCCGGCGCCCATCCGGCCGAGATAGTTGAACCCGATCGTCGGGTCTGCACCGGCAAGCTGAACGTCGTCGTTGAGATAACGGAGCAGTCCGTAGGTCAAGCCGTCCGGAAGGGCGCGTAGCTGCTCCTTGGCGTCTTTGACGCTCGATCCCAGAGCGACATCGCCGGCGAGCACCTGCCCCCAGTCCAGTCCGGCCGTCTGGAGCGCTACCGGGTACTTGGTGGTGAACCACCCGACGGTGCGGGACAGATCGGCATCGGCGATGTCCTCCTGCCGCCCATGACCTTCGGCATCGATCACGACCGGTGCGCCTCCGGCGCCGAGGAATTCGGCCAACGCCAACCCGAAAGCGATCAGCAGAATGTCGTTGATGCCGGCATGGAAGGCGGCCGGCACCTCGCCGAGCAGCATCCTGGTCGTCTCGGGGTCCAACTCCACCGACAGACTGCCGGCGGTGGCGTAGGTGTCGACCGCCGGTTGCACCGCTGGCAACAGTGCGGGCATCGCGGCAATGCGTCGCCAATGCTCCAGCTGTCCGGTGACCTCGGGTCGGTACGCGTAATCGGCCAGTACCGAAGCCCATTGAGCGAAGGATGTCCGCGGCGCGGGCAGCACCACGTCTTGGCCACCGTGCAGTTGCGCCCACGCGAGGTTGAAGTCCTCCAACAGAATTCGCCATGAGACGCCGTCGACCGCCAGGTGATGCACGATCATCAGCAACTGGCCGGTGGGGCCGGCCCACAGCGCGCTGACCATCATGCCCGTGACAGGATCGAGCCGAGATCGAGCCTCGGCCACCGCGTCTTCAGACAGCACGTCGACGGTCTGCAGGCAGGTGTGGGCGTCCACTGCCCCCGCCTCGGGCACAGTGGGTGACCAGCCGCCGTCGCCGTCGTCGTCGATCCGCAGCCGCAACATCACATGCCGATCCAGGATGGCTTGCAGCACCACCAATACGTCGCCCTCGGTGACACCGACCGGCGCCTGGATCAACACGGTCTGGTTGAACTGGTCGACAGGCCCTGGAACATCATGCAGCCAGCGCATGATCGGGGTCGCCAGAAGTGGACCGACCCCGTCGTGGATCACATCGGAGTCGTTGTCGCCCAGCGTCGCAACCCGCGCCAGCCCAGCCACCGTCTGTTCGACGAAGATGTCCCGCGGCCGGCAGATCACCCCGGCGGCACGGGCTCGGGCGACCACCTGCATCGACAGAATGCTGTCGCCGCCGAGTTCGAAGAACGACTCGTCGACGCCGACCCGTTCCAGGCCGAGAACCTGGGCGTAGATGCCCGCCAGGATCTCCTCCACGGCGTCCGACGGAGCACGGTAGGAGTCGGCGTCCTGGTAGTCCGGTGCAGGCAGGGCTTTGGTGTCGAGTTTGCCGTTGACCGTCAGCGGCAGCGCCTCGATCACGACCACCGCGGTGGGGACCATGTACGACGGCAGCTTGTCCGCCAATGCGGCGCGCGCGGCGACCGGATCCACCACACCGGTCACATATCCCACCAGGCGTTTGTCACCGGGCCGGTCCTCGCGAGCGATCACCACCGCGTCGTCGACACCGTCCAATGCGCCGAGGGCGGACTGGATTTCGCCGAGCTCGATCCGGTATCCACGGATCTTGACCTGTTCGTCGGAGCGTCCCATGTAGCGCAGTTCGCCGTCGGCGCCCCAATACATCAGATCGCCGGTGCGATACATCCGCGCTCCGGGCTCCCCGAACGGGCAAGCCACGAAGCGGGTTGACGACAAGGCGGCCCGACCGATGTATCCGTCGGCCACCCCGGCGCCGGCCACGTACAGCTCACCGACCACCCCCGGCGCGACCGGCCGCAACAGCGTGTCGAGGACGAAGAAGCCGAGGTGGCCCAGCGGCACACCGATAGGGCTGACGGCACTGTCCGCATCCCCAGCCACGATCTCCCGGAACGAGGCGTGCACCGTCGTCTCCGTGATGCCGTACATGTTGATCAGGCGCGGCGAACCTGGGGGGTGGTTCTCCAGCCACGGACGCATCCGTTGCGGCTCAAGCGCTTCCCCGCCGAACACGACGGCCTCGAGTGCCAGCTGGGCGCCCAACTCAGGGTTCGCGACGTCGGCGGTCTGCAGTGCGTAGAACGCCGTCGGGGTTTGGCTCAGCACCCCGACGCGTTCCGACACCAGTAGGGCGTGCAGGTCTTCCGGCGACCGCACCACCGCATCGGGCACCACGACCACCCGGCCGCCGTACAGCAACGCGCCCCAGATCTCCCACACCGAGAAGTCGAACGCCAGCGAGTGGCACTGCGACCAGGCGAGCCCCGTCATGTCCATGTCGGCGTCGAGGGTCTCGAGTAGCCGAATCACGTTGCGATGCGGGATCGCCACGCCTTTGGGTGTGCCCGTCGTGCCCGAGGTGTAGATGATGTACGCGACGTCGTCCGGGTGCGGCCCGGGCAGTGCCGCGCCGGTCTCGGCGGCGGGGTCGTTCAGATCGTCGACGTCGATGACCGAGAGGGACTGCCCGTCAAGCAGTTCCGTCAAAGCCGCGGTGGTGATCGCGGCGACCGGCTTGGCGTCACCCAGCACGAACTGTCGTCGCGACTCGGGCACCGCCGGGTCGATCGGAACATAGGTGGCGCCGGTCTTGACGACGGCCACCATGGCCATGATCGCCTCGGCCGAGCGCGGCAGAAGCAGCGCGACCCGCTGTCCGGGTCCGGCCCCACGCCCGATCAGCACCCGGGCGGCGCGGTCGGTCACCTCATCGAGCTCGCGATACGACATCGAACGGCCCTCGAAGGTGACCGCCATCGCCTCGGGCGTGCGCGCCGCCTGCGCGGCGAACACCGAGGCGATCGACTCGGCAGTTGTCGTCGCCCGAGTGAGCACACCTCGATTGCCGACCCGATCAAGCCGAGCGTGCTCGGCGCTGTCCAGAACGTCCAGCGCCGACATGTGTTGATTCGGCTCGGAAGTCATCGCTTCCAGCACGCGCTGTAGCCGCTCGACCATCTTCTCGATGCTGGCGGCGTCGAACACGTCGGTGCGGAATTCGATACCACCACCGATCCCGGCCGGCTCACCCGCTGAGTTCCAGCGTTCGGCCAGATTGAAGGTGAGGTCCATCCGGGCGGTCTTGGTGTCCACCGCCAGCGGTTCGACGTGCAGATCGCCCAGCGACAAACCGGCGGCATCGCCTGCCTGCCAGCCGAAGTTCTGCCAAGCCAGGACTACCTGCACCAGCGGGTGGTGCGCCATGCTACGGGTCGGCTTGAGCCGCTCGACCAATACCTCGAACGGCACGTCCTGATGCTCGTAGGCGGACAGGCTGCGTCGACGCACCTGCGCCAGCAGATCGGCAAACGTCGGGTTGCCGGTCAGGTCGACCCGCAGGACCAAGGTGTTGACGAAGAATCCGACCAGTTCGTCCAGCGCGGTGTCGCCACGCCCGGCTATCGGGAAGCCCACCGCCACATCGTTGTTGGCGGACAGGTTCGACAGCAGCACCGCCAACGCGGTCTGGATCACCATGAAGCTGGTTGCATTGTGCTCGCGGGCCACCCGTGCGACCGCTTGCTGCAGCTCGGCAGGCCAGTCGATGTCGAGCCGCGCGCCGAGGTAGTCGGCGACCATCGGGTATGGCCGGTCGGTCGGCAGCTGCAACTGCTCGGGCATGCCGGCCAGTGCGTCTTCCCAGTAGCTCAGTTCAGCGGAGATGCGGCTGTCGGGATCGGCCAGATCGCCGAGCCTCGCTCGTTGCCACAGCGTGTAGTCGACGTACTGCACCGCGAGGTCGGCCCAGCCCGGAGCGTCACCGACCGACCGGCTCGTATACGCGACACCCAGATCGTGCACCAGCGGAGCGATGGACCAGCCGTCGGCCGCGATGTGGTGCACCACCGCCACCAGCACATGCTCGTCACCGGCGACCCGGAAAACCCTGGCCTGCATGGGGATTTCCCGCGACAAGTCGAATGCGTAGCTCGTCACGGTGTCGATGGCGTCAGCCAGTTCGCTGTCCGACCAGCCGGTCGCGTCGATGACGGTCCAGCCGAAGTCGGCCATCTCGGTGGGAACGATGAGCTGTTCGGGTACTCCGGCCACCTCGGGGAAGCGCGTCCGCAGGCTCTCCTGACGGTCCACCACATCGGCGAGCGCCGCCCCGAGGGCGTCCACGTCCAGCTCACCGCGCAGCCGCAACGCGACCGGCAGGTTGTAGATCGGTGACGGCCCTTGGAGCTGGTCGACGATCCACAATCGGTTCTGCGCGAAGGACAGCGGCACGATCTCGGGCCGCGGGCCGGCGACCAGTGGCTCCGCGGAACTCTCGGCCCCGGACAGCCGGGGGGCCAGCTGCGCCACGGTGGGCGTCTCGAAGAGCACCCGCACCGCGAGACCGCAGCCCAGGCTGTTGTTGACCGCGGCGACCAGACGCATTGCCGACAACGAATCCCCACCCAGGTCGAAGAACGAGTCGTCCACGCCGACGCGCTCGGTACCCAGCACCTGGGCGAAGATCCCCGCCAAGATCTCCTCGGTGGGAGTGCTTGGCGCACGGTAGCTTTCCGCGTCCTGATAGTCCGGTGCGGGGAGCGCACGGCGGTCGAGCTTGCCGCTGACAGTCAGCGGCAACGAGGCAAGTTCGATGACCGCGGCGGGCACCATGTACGCCGGGAGCCGCTCGGCGAGAGCGACACGGATCTTCACCGGATCGGCCGTTCCGGTGAAGTAGCCCACCAGACGGGGGTCACCCGGACGGTCCTCGCGGGCGATCACCACCGCCTGCTCGACCCCGTCGAGTCCGGCCAGGACGGCCTGGATCTCGCCGGGCTCGATCCGGTAGCCGCGGATCTTGACCTGTTCGTCGGCGCGGCCGAGGTATTGCAGTTGCCCGTCGGCGCGCCACCGCACCAGGTCCCCGGTGCGGTACATGCGTGTTCCGGGCTCGCCGAACGGGCAGGCCACGAACCGGGACGCCGTCAGATCCGTGCGTCCGATGTACCCCACACCGACGCCGCGTCCCGCCACGTACAGTTCGCCGACCACGCCCTGCGGCACCGGCTGCAAGCGCTCGTCGAGGACGAACAGGGCGACGGTCGGCGGCGGAGCACCGATCGGCACTTCAGCGCCGACGACCAAGGGCGCACTCATCGACGCGTACACGGTGACTTCGGTTGGGCCGTAGGCATTGATCACCACTCGGCCGGGTGCCCACTGTTCCACCACTTCCGGCGGGCAGGCTTCACCGCCGAGCAGCAGCGCCACCGACTCCAGCCCTTGCGGGCGCAGCGCGGCCACCGCCGACGGGGTCTGGGTGAGAACGTTGACGCGTTCGCGGACCAGCAGCGTGTGGAAGTCGTCGGGCGAACGGACCACCGCGTCGGGTACCACCAGTAGCCGCCCGCCACCGAGTAGGGCGGCCCAGATCTCCCATACCGAGAAGTCGAAGGCGTACGAGTGGCACTGCGTCCACACCTGGTCGGCCGGAAGTGCGGGATGGGCGGAAGCCGCCAGGTGAGCCAGGTTGCGATGGCTCAGCGCAACACCTTTGGGCGTTCCCGTCGTGCCCGAGGTGTAGATGAGATACGCGATGTTGTCCGGATCCGGCGCAGGCAGGGCTGCACTGGACTGGCCCTCGACACCTGGATCGTCGATGTCGACGACAACGACGTCGTGCCCGTGCAGCCGGGGCCGGAGTTCAGCGGTGGTCACGACGAGAACCGGTGCGGCATCGCCGAGCATGAATTCGATACGGGCCTCGGGCAGCGCGGGATCGATGGCGAGATACGACGCACCGAGCTTCAACGCGGCCAGCATCACGACGACGGCCTCGGGTGAGCGGTCCATGAACAACGCCACGCAATCGCCGGCGCCGACACCCTTGCCGCACAGCAGGTGTGCGTACCTGTTTGCCGCCTCGTCCAGCTCCCGGTAGGTCATGGACAGTTCGCCGGAAGTGAGTGCGACGGCCTTCGGTGCGCGACCGACCTGTTCGGCGAACAGCTCGGGAACCGACACCTCGGCCTGCGCCGGCCGGGTCAGCACCGCGCGGTTGCCGATCGTGTCGAGGCGGGCATGTTCGGCGGGGTCGAGCACATCGATCGTGGACACCCGCCGGGTCGGCTCTGCGGTCATGGCAACCAGTACGCGTTGCAACCGCGCGACCAACGTCTCGATGGTGGCGGCGTCGAAGACGTCGGTGCGGAATTCGACCATGCCCTCGATACCGGTGGGTTCACCACCGTGGGTCAACCGTTCACTCAGCGAGAACGCGAGATCCACGCGGGCGGTGTGAGTGTCGAGCGGAAGCTGGGTGACCTGTAGGTCCCCCAAGGCGAGTGCGATGTCGTCGCTGGTTTCACCTGGCATACTCCGCCAGGTCAGCATCACCTGGACCAACGGGTGGTGGTTGAGCGAGCGGGTGGGATTGATCCGCTCGACGACCGCTTCGAAGGGCACGTCCTGGTGCTCGTAGGCGGCCAGGCTGCGAGCCCGCACCTGATCGAGGAGGTCCGCGACGGTGGGGTCACCGCCGACGTCGACCCGCAACACCAAGGTGTTGACGAAGAACCCGACCAGGTCGTCAAGAGCCGGGTCGCGCCGTCCACCGATCGGGAAGCCCACTGCGACATCGGAACTCGCGCTCAGCTTGCCCAGCAGCAGCGCCAGTGCGGCTTGCACCACCATGAAGGGCGTCGCATTGTATTCGCGGGCCACCCGCGTGATCCGCTCCTGCAACTCGACGGGCCAGTGCCACGACGTGGTGGCGCCCCGTTGATCGGCCACCGGCGGGTATGGCCGGTCGGTGGGCAGCTGCAGCCGTTCGGGCATGCCGGCCAACGCGTCTTGCCAGTACGCCAGCTGGGCGTTGATCAGGCTGTTGCTGTCGTCCAGGTCACCGAACTGTGCGCGCTGCCAGAGCGTGTAATCGACGTACTGAACCGGCAGTTCGGTCCACATCGGGTTCAGACCCGCGCTCCGACAGACATAGGCCACGCCCAGATCACGCACCATCGGGCCCATCGACAAGCCGTCAGCGGCGATGTGGTGCGCCACGGCGACTACCACGTGCTCGTTGTCACTGACCCGGAACAGCCGTGCCTGCATGGGGATCTCGAGGGCAAGATCAAACGCGTGTAGCGCGACGGCGGCCACGGCCTCATCGAGTTGCGCCGGCGTCCAGTCGGTCGCATCGATGACGGCCCAGCCGAAGTCGGCCTGCTCGGCGGGCACCACCACCTGACGGGGTACCCCGTCGGGTGCGGTGAATATCGTGCGCAGGCTCTCGTGGCGGCCGACCACGTCGGCAAGGGCCGCACCCAGCGCCTCGACGTTGAGGTGGCCTTGCATGCGCAGTCCGACGGCCATGTTGTACGTCGGCGAGGGCCCCTGGAGTTGATCGAGGAACCACAATCGGTTCTGCGAGAACGACAGTGGGATCGCCACAGGGCGCTCCATAGGGACGAGCGGAGACAACCGGTCGTCTTCCCCGCCGATGCGCAGCGCCAGTTGGGCGACCGACGGAGCCTCGAACAACGTCCGCACGGACAGCCTGGTATTCATCCCGGTGTTGACCGCGGCGATGAGGCGCATCGCCGACAGCGAGTCGCCGCCGAGATCGAAGAATGAGTCGTCCACGCCGACTCGTTGCACGCCAAGCACATTGGCGTAGATTCCGACCAGGATCTCCTCGACCGCGGTCGTCGCGGCGCGGTAGGAATCGGTATCGACGAATTCCGGTGCGGGCAGGGCGCGCCGGTCGAGTTTGCCGTTGACGGTCAGCGGCAGCGCCTCGATCACCATGATCGCGGCCGGAACCATGTACTCCGGGATGCGCTCCGCCAACGCCGCGCGGACGGCGGCCGGATCCGCCACTCCCGTGATGTAGCCGACCAGCCGCTTCTCGCCGGGCCTGTCCTCGCGTGCGATCACCACCGCGTGCTCGACCCCGTCCAGCGCGGCGAGTGCGGCCCGGACTTCGCCGAGTTCGATGCGATAACCGCGAATCTTCACCTGCTCGTCGGCGCGGCCCACGTACCGCAGCTCGCCGTCGGCACCCCACCACACCAGATCGCCCGTGCGATACATCCGCTGTCCCGGCGGCCCGAACGGGCATGCGACGAAGCGCGACGATGACAACCCCGGGCGACGCCAATAGCCAAGGCCGGCCTGCGGTCCTGCCACGTAGAGGTCACCGATCACACCGTCCGGAACCGGCTTCAACCACTGGTCGAGGACGAAGAACGCCAAGTCGGCCAACGGCCCTCCGACCGGGCTCACATCGGAATCGCCTGCGATGTCCGCCTTCACGATCTCACGGAACGACGCGTGCACAGCTGTCTCGGTGGTGCCGTACAGGTTGAGCAGGCGCGGCGAGTCCGGGTGATTGGCCAGCCATACTCGCAGCCGTTGCGGCTCAAGGGCTTCGCCGGCGAAGATCACCGCGTGCAGGTTGAGTTGCCGTCCCAGCTCGGGCCGCAGCGTATCCGCGGTCTGCAACGCATAGAACGCCGACGGCGTCTGGGACAGCACGCTGACCTGTTCTGCGGCCAGCAGCGCATGGAATTCCTCCGGTGCGCGGGCCACGGATTCAGGCACCACCACCAGCCGTCCGCCATACAGCAGCGCGCCCCACATCTCGCACACCGAGACGTCGAAAGCCAGTGAGTGCCAGAGCGACCAGACCTGCTCCGCCATAGCGATCTTGGCGTCCATCGCCGCCAGCAGCTGGGTGACGTTCTGGTGGGTGATCGCCACACCCTTGGGAATTCCGGTGGTGCCCGAGGTGTAGATCAGGTACGCGATGTCCTCGGGTGCGGGCCCCGGTAGCGGGGTGCTGGGGTAGCTCGCGACAGCGGGGTCATACACGTCGATGATCGGTAGTCCGTCGAGGCGCTCGGCGAGCTGCGGGGTGGTGATGGCCGCGACCGGCTCCGCGTCGCCGAGCACCAGCTGCATGCGCGCCGACGGCGCCGCCGGATCGATCGGAACGTAGGCTGCGCCGGTCTTGAGCACCGCCAAGATCGACACGATCGCCTCCGCGGAGCGAGGCACCAGCAGTGCCACCCGCCGCCCCGGCCCGATCCCCCTGTCAGCCAACAGATGCGCGAAGCGGTTGGTGGCTTCGTCCAGCTCTCGGTAGGTGAGTGACTGCTCGCCACACGTCAGCGCCACCGTCTCCGGAGCGCGCGCCACCTGTGCAGCGAACAACGCGGGAATCGATCCGGTGGGCACCGATTCCGCCAGCGCGGCCCGGTTACTCCACTGCTCCACTCGGGCGTGGTCGGCGTCGTCGAGTACGTCGATGGACGACAGCGGACGGTCCGGATCGGCGATCATGGCGGCCAACACCCGCTTGAGCCGCTCGATCAGTGCCGCGATCGCAGCCGCGTCGAAGAGGTCGGTGTCGTACTCGACCCGCAGCCGCAGATCGTCGCCCGGGATCGCTTGCATCGCGAGCGGGTAATGATTGTATTCGCGGTGCGCGAAGTTCGTGACGGACAGCCCATCGGCGCCGGAGAGCTTGGCGGCGTCGATCGGGTAGTTCTCGTACACGAAGAATGTGTCGAACAGGTGGTCGTGACCGCTTGCCCGGTGTATCTCGCTGAGCGCCAGGTGCTCATGATCCAGCGTCTGCGCATGGGAGTTCTGCAGCTGGCGTAGCAGATCGGTCGTGCTCGTCGCCGCTGTGATCGTTGCCCGTACCGGCACCGTATTGATCAGCAGACCCACCATCGAATCAGCGCCCAAGACCTCGTCCGGACGCCCCGACACCGTCGTGCCGAATGCCACATCGCGCTGTCCCGTCAGCGACATCAACACCCGTGCGAAGGCGCTCTGCAACACCGTGCTCACCGTCGTGTGGCGTGAGCGTGCAAGTTCGGCAAGAGCTTTCGTCGTATGCCAGGGGACGACGGATGCCACCACGTCGCGGTGTCCGAGGCTTGCCCGCCCGGCGGTCCCCACCAATGTCGGGGTGTCGAACCCTGCCAGCACGTCGCCCCACGCCGCGCGCGCGGCGTCAAGGTCACGGCCGACCAGCCAGCTGACGAACCGCCGATACGATGCGGCCGGGGGTAGTCGCTGCCCGTAATAGCTCGCGAACACCTCACCGAGCAAAATGGGAAGCGACCACCCGTCGAGGACAATGTGGTGATTGGTCAATACAAACCGGTATTGATCGGCTGCCGTCCGAATCAGCGCCGCGCGGAATGACGGCTGAGTGGCCAACTCGCACACGGCAATACGTTCCGCCGCGCAGACCTGGGTGATCTGCTCCTCGATGTCGGCGCCGGACCCATGGAGTTCGAAGTACTGCCAGGGCACTGACGGGTCGGCCGGAATGACCTGCACCGGCTCGGCGAACTTCTGCGAGAACCGCGCTGCCACGTTTGGATGGCGCGCCATGACTTGCTGCACCGCAGCGTGTAGCCGCTCCTCGTCCAGCGGTCCAGTCAAACTGACATATAGCTGCACCGCGTACACGTCGTCGCCGCCCAATGCCGCGCTGGCATGGAACAGCAGCCCCTGCTGCAACGGGGTCAGCGGCAGCACATCGGCCACCCGGAAGCTGCCGCCGGCGGGTGCGCTGCTCTTGGCGACGACGGGAGTCGGCGCGGGCTTCGCGGCCGCCGGTGTCGACGGGGCTTCGTCTCCTGCGATCAGGGCGGCCAATTGCGCGACGGTCGGGGCGTCGAACAGGGCTCGTACCGAGAGGCGGGTGTTCACCCCGGCATTGACGGCCGCGATCAGACGCATCGCCGACAGCGAATCCCCACCCAGGTTGAAGAACGAGTCGTCCACGCCGACGCGCTGCACACCCAGCACCTGAACATAGATGCCGGCCAGGATTTCCTCGACCGCTGTCGTCGGTGCACGATAGTGGCTGACGTCTTGGAATTCCGGCGTCGGCAATGCTTTTCGGTCGAGTTTTCCGTTGACGGTCAGCGGCAGGGCATCGATCACCAGGATCGCGGCGGGAACCATGTATTCGGGCAATCGCTCGGCCAGCGCCGCGCGCAGTGCCGCAGGCTCGGCTGCCCCGACGATGTAACCCACCAGCCGCTTCTCACCGGGACGGTCCTCGCGGGCGACCACCACCGCCTGTTCGACCCCGTCGAGGCCGGCCAGCACCGAGCGGACCTCGCCGAGCTCGATCCGGAAGCCGCGGATCTTGACCTGCTCGTCGGCGCGGCCGACGTAGCGCAGCTGGCCATCCGCGCCCCACCACGCCAGATCACCGGTGCGATACATGCGCGTTCCTGCGCCGCCGAACGGGCATGCCACAAAGCGAGACGCCGTCAGCCCGGCGCGGCCCGAATAGCCGACGCCGACACCGTGGCCTGCGACGTACAACTCGCCGATCGAGCCGGGCGGCACCGGCCGTAGCCAGCCGTCGAGCACGAACAGCGCCGCCCCCGCGATGGGTGGTCCGATCGGCACCGCTGCGGAGCCGGCGGTCAGCGGCGCACTCAATGCGACGTCGACCGTCGTCTCGGTGGGGCCGTAGGCGTTGATCATCACCCGCCCGGGGGCCCACTGATCCATCAGCTCGGTCGGGCAGGGTTCGGCGCCGATGATCAGCGCCACCGACTCGAGTGCCGCGGGCGACAACATCCCCACTTCGGACGGAGTGGTACTGAATACGCTCACGCCCTCGGAAACCAGCAGGCTCTGCAGGTCTTCCGGCGCACGGGCCACCGTCTCCGGCACCACCACCAGTCGGCCACCACCCAGCAGCGCGCCGAAGATCTCCTGGACCGAAACGTCGAATCCGTAGGAGCGGCACTGCGACCACACCCGTGTGGGCGGTAAGGGAGCAGCATGCAGCGAGTCCATCAGCTGCGCGACGTTGCGATGGGTGATGGCCACCCCCTTGGGAACCCCGGTGGTGCCCGAGGTGTAGATCAGGTAGGCGATGTCCTCAGACGTCGGTCCGCCGAGGTTGGTGCCGGAAGGGTGGTCGGGGGCCGGGGCGTTCACGTCGATCAGCCGCAGGTTGTGCCCCGCCAACCGCTCGGCCAAGGCCGAGTTGGTGATCGCCGCCACTGGTTCGGCGTCAGCGAGCACCAACTCCATCCGGGCCGACGGCGCGGCCGGGTCGATCGGCACGTACGCCGCCCCGGTCTTGAGGACCGCCAGAATCGACACGATCGCGTCAGCCGATCGCGGCAAGAACAGCACAACTCGCCGGCCCGGACCAATGCCTCTGTCCGCCAGCGCATATGCGAACCTGGTGGCGGCATCGTCGAGCTCGCGGTAGGTCATCGTACGGCCGTCGAAGCTCAGCGCCGGCGCGTCCGGGGTACGCGCCACCTGCGCCGCGAACAACTCGGGGATCGCGGGTGACGGGTTCACCGGCTGTGCCAGTACCGCCCGGTTACTCCAGCCATCCAATCTGGCGTGCTCGTCGTCGGTCAGCAGGTCCAGAGTCGACAACGCCCGGTCGGGATCGGCGACCATCGCCGCCACCACCCGCGTGAGTCGCTCGACCAGAGCGTCGATGCCTGTCGTGTCGAACACGTCGGTGTCGTACTCGACGCGCAGGGTCAGCTCGTCACCCGGTATGGCCTGAACCGACAGCGGATAGTGGTTGGTCTCGTGGTGCGCGAACGTCGTCACGGACAACCCGTCGCTACCCGACAGCGTGGCCGCGTCGATCGGGTAGTTCTCGTAGACGAAGAAGGTGTCGAACAGCTGATCCAGTCCGGTGAGACGATGAATCTCGCTCAGCGCCAGATGCTGATGGTCGAGGGTCTGCGCATGATCACTCTGCAACTGCCCCAACAGATCAGCGGTCGTGGTCGTCGCATCGATGCCGGCTCGCACCGGCACCGTGTTGATGAGGAGGCCGACCATCGAGTCCGCGCCCAACACCTCGTCCGGTCGCCCGGACACCGTCGTGCCGAAGACGACATCGCGCTGACCGGTCAGCGACATCAGCACCTGGGCATAGGCGCCCTGCAGCACGGTGCTCACCGTCGTGTGACACGAGCGCGCCAGTTCACCCAGGGCCCTCGTGGCATCCTCGGACAACTGGAACGAGGCGATCGCACGTCCGCCGGGTTCCCGCCCCGCTGCGCCGACCAGCGTCGGGGTCTCGACGTCGGCCAGCACCCCACGCCACGCCGCGCGAGCAGCATCGAGGTCACGGTCGGTCAACCAACTGACGAACCGTCGGTACGGCGGCGCCGGGGGCAGTCGCTGCCCGTAGTAGCCGGCGAACACCTCGCCTAGCAGGATCGGCAGCGACCACCCGTCGAGCACGATGTGGTGATTGGTGAGTACGAACTGATACTGATCGGCCCCGGTCCGAACCAGCGCCGCCCGAAACGCCGGCTGATTTCCCAACTCGCACACCGCGACTCGTTCGGCAGCATAAAGCTCCGCAAGCTGATCTTCGGTATCGAGTTCCACATACTGCCACGGCACCACCGGATCAGCCGGAATGACCTGAACCGGCTCGGCAAACTTCTGGGAGAACCGGGCGGCCAGGTTGGGATGGCGGGCCACCACCGCCTGCACGGCGTCGCGCAACCGCTCGGGATCCAGCGGACCGCTCAAGCCGACGTACAGCTGCACGGCGTAGACGTCGTCGCCACCCTGAGCTGCGCTGGCGTGGAAGAACAACCCCTGCTGCAGCGGAGTCAGCGGAAGAGCATCAGCTATCCGCATACTGCCGCTGAAGCTCGTCGATCTGCTCCTGGCTGAGCGAGGCGGCGATGTCCGACGGAGTCAACCCACCTCCGCCGCCCTGCACGTGCGCACAAATACCGGTCAAGGCCTCGAACCACAACTGGCTCAGGCGATTTACCTGCGTCTGCTTGAGTGCCGACGGCGCCCACATCCACTGGGCCGTGAGGATCGGACCCGCGTCGGTCTCGACGGTGCCCGCATTGAGCTCCAGGGTATGCATCAGCGGTATCGGCGGCTTTACGCTCGGACTGATGTCCGCCAGACCGTCCCAGCAGATCTGCCAGGAGTCCCCGGAGGTTTCGGCGGTCGAGGCACCCTGGCGGCCCAGATAGTTGAACCCGATCACCGGGTCGGCGCCGTCGAGGTCGACCTGGTCGTTCAGGTAGCGCAGCACACCATAGTTCAGTCCTTCGGGCAAGGCCCGGAGTTGCTCCTTGGCTGCCTTGACCACCGCACCGAGTCGCGCGTCGCCGGCAGCCACCTGAGCCCAGGTCAAACCGCCGACTTCCAGTGCCACCGGATATTTCGCGGTGAACCAGCCCACCGTTCGCGACAGGTCTACGTCAGCGGCCAATTCCTCCTCGCGCCCATGCCCCTCGACGTCGATGGAGATCGGTGCGCCACCCGTACCCAGGAATTCCGTTGCGGCCAAGGCGAATGCGATCAACATGATCTCGTGCACGCCGGCATGGAACGCCGCCGGTACGTCTCCGAGCAGTGCCTTGGTGGTCTCGATATCGAGGACGGCTGCCAGGTTCCCCGCGGTCACCAGAGTGTCGACAAAGGGATCCACTTCAGGCAGCGCGGACGGGGTCGCTGCCACGTGCCGCCATGCGTCCGCGTCTGCCACGACATCGGCTCGGTGTGCGTGCTCAGAGAGCACCGACGCCCACCGAGCGAACGACGTCCCTGGCTCAGGCAGCATGACGGGCTCGCCGGCGCGGTGCTGCGCCCAGGCGAAGTTGAGGTCCTCCAGGAGAATTCGCCACGACACCCCGTCAATTGCCAGATGATGAATGATCGCCACCAACCGGCTCGTCGAGGTCACCCACACCGCGCTCAGCATGACGCCGTCCGACGGGTTCAACTGCGTACCGGCATGAAGCACAGCGTCGTCGGTGAGTACGTCGACGGTGTGCAGCCGTGAACGGGCGTCCACGGAACCCGCCTCCGGCACCTCCAGCGACCATCGACCATCTTCGTCTCGGTCGACCCGCAGCCGCAGCATGGCGTGCCGATCCAGCAGAAGCTGCAGCATCTCGAGCACATCGGCTTCGGTGGTTCCCACCGGGGCCTGGACCACCACTGTCTGGTTGAAGTGGGCGACGGGACTGCCCGCGGCTTCCAGGCTCTCCAGCCAGCGAATGATCGGCGTCGCGATCACAGGACCGACACCGTCGGACGCCAGGTCGGAGTCGCCGTCCATCACGGTGGCCACCTGGGCCAACCGGGCCACGGTCTGCTCGACGAAAACGTCACGCGGACGGCACAACACACCTGCGGCCCGGGCCCGAGCCACCACCTGCATCGACAGAATGCTGTCACCACCGAGTTCGAAGAACGACTCGTCCACACCGACGCGCTCCAGCCCCAGCACTTGGGCATAGATTCCCGCCAGGATTTCCTCGACGGCGTCGCCGGGCGCCCGGTAGGAGTCGACATCCTGATATTCGGGGGCCGGGAGTGCCCGAGTGTCGAGCTTTCCGTTGACCGTGAGCGGCAGCGCGCCGATCATGACGACGGCGGACGGAACCATGTAGGCCGGAAGGCGCTCAGCTACCGCCGCACGCACCGCAGCCGGGTCCGCGGTCCCGGTGATGTAGCCGACCAGCCGCTTGTCGCCGGGGCGGTCCTCGCGGGCGATCACGACAGCTTGCTCGACACCCTCCACGTCACCGAGGGCGGACTGGATTTCGCCGAGCTCAATGCGGTAGCCGCGGATCTTGACCTGCTCGTCGGCGCGGCCCACGTACTCGAGCTCACCGCCTTCGGTCCACCGCACCAGGTCGCCGGTGCGGTACATGCGTGCTCCCGGCGCCCCGAACGGGCAGGCCACAAACCGGGTTGCCGCCAAGCCGGCCCGGCCGACATAGCCGTAGGCCAGCCCCGAGCCGGCCACGTACAGTTCGCCGACCACGCCGGCGGAGACGGGCTGCAACCACGTGTCGAGCACGAAGAAGCCCAGATTGGCCAGCGGCCGCCCGATCGGGCTGACCGCGCTGTCGGTGTCGGCCGAGGTGATCTCCCGGAACGACGCGTGCACGGTGGTCTCGGTGATGCCGTACATGTTGATCATCCGCGGTGATCCCGGGTGATTCTGCAGCCAGGCCCGAAGTCGTTGCGGTTCAAGCGCTTCGCCACCGAACACGACGGCTTTGAGCGCCATGTCGTCGGTTCCGGGCGTGTCGACGCTCTGCAGTGCATAGAACGCCGACGGCGTTTGACTCAGGACCTCGACCCGCTCGGAGACCAGCAAGGCGTGGAAATCCTCCGGCGAACGGACCACCGCGTCCGGTACCACCACCACCCGGCCGCCATAGAGCAACGGACCCCAGATCTCCCACACCGAGAAGTCGAATGCCAGGGAATGGCATTGGGTCCACACCTGATCCGCCAGGTTCATGTCGGTGGCGAGCGCCTCCAGCAGTCGGGTGACGTTCTGGTGCGGAATCGGGACGCCCTTGGGTGTTCCCGTGGTGCCCGATGTGTAGATGATGTACGCGATGTCGTCAGGTTCCGGCCCCGGCACCGCGGTCGCGGGTTGGTCGTCGACGACAGGATCGTTGAAGTCGATGATCCGTATGTCTCGTCCGTCAAGGCGTTGGCGCAGATCGGAGTTGGTGATCGCGGCGACGGGGGCGGCATCGTCGAGCACGAACTGCATGCGCGCCTCCGGAACCGCCGGATCGATAGCGATGTACGTCGCGCCGGTCTTCAGGACGGCCAGAATGGCGACGATCGCCTCGGCCGACCGCGGCAGCAGCAGCGCCACCCGCCGGCCGGGTCCCGCGCCGCGCGTCGCCAGCAGGTTCGCCAACCGGTTCGATGTCTCGTCGAGCCGGCGATAGGTCCATGCCTGCTCGCCGTAGCTGAGCGCCACCGCATCGGGGACTCGGGCCACCTGCGCCGCGAAAAGCGTTGGGATCGACACCGGTGCGCTCAGCTGCTCCGTGAGCCTGTCGCGGTTGCCCCATGACGCGAGCCGGTCGCGTTCGGCACCGTCGAGCACGTCGATCGATGACAGGCTCCTGGCCGGGTCGGCGGTCATCGCCACCAGCACCTGCAGCAGGCGCCTGGTCACCTCGGCGGAATCCCACTCCGAGAACAGGCGTCCCGAGCCCAGCACGTTGAGATACAACTCCTCCCCCAGCCCGGAGAAGGTGAATCCCGAACTGCCGGCCAGACCGGAGTTGGTCATGGTCGCCGATGCGGGGGCACCGCCGAAATCCAACGTGAATGCGGCCGGGAAGAAGTTGATCGACAACCGGGATGCTTGCGAACCGCGTTCGAGGGCGTGCACCGGAAATCGCTGGTGCTGCAGCGCTTCTCGCATTCGGGTGTCGACCTGCTTGCAGAAGTCACTGACCGACGTCTGCGCCGGAGTACCGAGCACCAGCGGCACCAACCCCGCTGCCATGCCGGGCAGCGTCTTCAGCTCTGGCCGGACGCGCCTGCTGACCGGGAAGTCGAAGACCACTTCGGCCCCCGCGCCGCACCGACCGCGCACCAGCAGCGCACTTGCCGCGGCGATGACCGCGGTGCGGGGGATGTCCCAGATGTGGGCCAGTTCGTCGACTCGGCGCAGGACCGCCGAATCCAGCCGGACAGGCGCCGAGCGGAAGCCGAGGTCGCTGTCGTCGGGCGACCCCGACCGCTGACTGCCGGCTGTACTTTCGGCCGGGAGGTGGCGCGACCAGTAATCCTGGTCGGCGGAGAAGTCGGCGGATGCCTCGTATTCCGCTTCGCAGTCCAGCAGGTCCTTCAGCGAACCGAAGAACGCGGGCGGGACGAGGTCGCCGGAGATGGTGGCGGAGTAGATCGACGCGACGCGATTGACCAGCAACCAGATGCCGGCGCCGTCGATGACGATGTGATGGAAGCACCCGAACACATAGAACTCGGCAGGCCCGGTCTCGAACAGCGCGTACTTGAACAGCGGGCCGGTGAACGGCATCGCCGAGCGCTGAATCGACAGCGCCATCTGCTGCACATGCCGCTCGGGGTCGTCCGATCCGCTGAAGTCGTAGAAGTCCAGATCGATCTCCGGGTAGTCAATCACCCGTTGAAAGACCTGCCCGTCCTCTTCGAAGAACGCCGCCCGGACCGGTTCGGCTTCCCGCATCGCGCGCGTGAGCGCCCACTCGAAGGCGTCGCGCTCCAGCGCGCCCTCGACTTTCAACAGCATGCCGATCTGCCAGTCGGTCGCGGATTGACCCGTTTCCTGTGCCAGCCAAATGTCCAGCTGCGCGCGCGTCAGCGGTAGCGCGTCCGCGTTGAGTTCCATCACGACTCCCAGACCCAAACCCTCAACTAGTCAGCCGCTCGACTTCCCGCCAACCGGTCGCGCAGGCTCTTCGGTCGGATGTCGGGCCAGTTCGCTTCGATGTACTCCAGACAGGCGGCGCGATCAGCTTCACCGTGTACGACGCGCCATCCGGCCGGAACGTCGGCGAAGGCCGGCCACAGGCTGTGCTGTTCTTCATCGTTGACCAACACAAAAAAGGCGCCCTCGTCGTCATCGAACGGATTGGT
This sequence comes from Mycobacterium sp. SA01, assembly GCF_041287105.1. Classification (NCBI taxonomy): domain Bacteria; kingdom Bacillati; phylum Actinomycetota; class Actinomycetes; order Mycobacteriales; family Mycobacteriaceae; genus Mycobacterium; species Mycobacterium sp. SA01. The sequence goes on from NZ_JBGGNO010000013.1 coordinate 79,302, forward strand.
GCTCACCGCGTCTCCCGACACTCTCGTCAATATAGGTAGAACAAGTTCCAAACCATACTTCGTGGTGTGACCCATGTCATGAAGTTCGGTGTGACACACGTCACCGGATAGCAACCTTCTGCGCTCCGCCGTGGACGACTGACAGTGGTGGCCACGGGTTTCTCTCACATGGCACAGTTAGACCCACTTTCGTGGGTTTTCGCGCTCGCGCCGGCAGGTAGCGGACACGTGCGCCCAACCCGGCTACGACCATTAGCGCCAAGTGCCAGCAAGCGCGGTCCCGGACGCCGCCGTCAGCGCGCGGGGCGACCCGTGCGGGCGAAATCTTCCAGACGGTCCGCGGCGGCGGCGGCGCTCTTGGCCGGCTCGGTGATCGTGGTGGCGAGTTCACGGGCACGGGCGACGAACTCGGGAGCAAGAATCGCGCTCAGGTCGGAGACCAGGGTCTCCTCGGTCACGGTGGAGAATCGCCGGGCGGTGCCCACCTTCAACCGCTTGACCGCGCCGCCGTAGATCGCGTGAACGAGGTCCCAGAACAAAATCAGCTGAGGGACACCCGCGCGCATGGCGATGGGTGTGGTGCTCGAACCGCCATGGTGGACGACTGCGCGGCACGCCGGGAAAACCGTCGCGTAGTTCATCAGCCCGACGACCTTCACCCGCTCGGAGTGCGAGGCGTTGCTGAAATCCGTGTTGGCGGCGCCGACCAGAGCCCGTGTGCCCAGCCGTGCGCAGGCCGAGTCGATCATCGCGATCGTGTCGGCCGGCGACTCGACCGGGATGCTGCCAAAGCCGAAGAAGATCGGTGCGGTTCCCGCAGCGATCCAGGACAGCACCTCGTCGTCGGTGTCGGTGCCCAACTCAAGAGTCAGCGTCCCGACGAAAGGCCGCTGCTGGTCGAACTGAGCCCATTCGGCCGCGAGGCCAGGGAAGCATGACTCGTCGTAGGCCTGGATTTCCAGCGACCCGCGATCGGTGATCCGCCGGGGTGCCGAGTGCCTCGCCTTGGGCAAACCCAATTCGCGCCGCTGGGCGTCTTCGACCTTCTTCGTCCCACGCCACGACATCCACCAGAAGGCCCTGACCATTGCCCGGCTCAGCGGTGCGGGCAGAAAAGACAGCACACGGGAGTTGGGCCGCAGCGGAAAGTAATGCAGGGTGGCCAACGGAATGTCGAGGTGTTCGGCGACGTTGGCGGCGGCGTCTTCGAAGTTGATGCCGCTGAAGATCAGATCGGCCCCGTCGGCCAGCGACATCAGCGTCGCGCTCATGTCCTGCCAGCCCTGGAACAGGGGGCCCGAGATCTCCCGGCGGGCTCCGGCCATCTCCCGCAGCCGCCACGGCGTGCTGAAGAAACACGTCCAATAATCCCGATGCGCGTCGAGAATCGATCGCGAATTCGGACCGAATCCGACCGTGTCCGGGACCGCGGCCTTGCTGAATTCGATCAAATCCGGAGGCACCGCCATGGACACCTCGTGCCCCCGGCGCACCAACTCACGGCCGACGGCCGCGGTGGGCTCGATATCGCCGCGACTCCCCCACGTTGCCAGTACGAACTTCATCGCCGAGTCGCGGACGAGCTATTGGGCGGGGCTCATGGCAAGGAACTCACCGAGATACCGGGGTGGCTTGAGGTTGAGCAGACGGGTGCGGTCGGCCTTGAGGTCGGCATAGGTCAGCGCCGCGACCTGCTGCGGGGTGTACGGCAGCGTCGACTCCGGGGTGCCCTTGCGGACAAACCCGACACCCTGGTCGCATTTGAGCACGCCGACCACGAGGTCGGAGCGGGTGCTGCGTAGCTCGACGATGGCTTTCCAGACGTCGCCGTTCCAGATGCCGATCTTCAACGGCCCGGACTGCTGCGCCATGAACTCATCCCACGACTCCGCGCGACGGCCGGCCAATTCGAACGGCGGGTTGCAGTCGTGCAGGAAGATCACGCCGTCGTCTTTGAGATAGCGCACGGTGTTCTCGACGTCGCGCACCACCTGCTCGTAGGTGTGCAGCCCGTCGATCAGCGCGACGTCGACGGGATGCTCCGCGAGCAGAGCCGTCTCGTTCTCGAAGAACGCGTCGCTGGTGGTCTCGAAGTACTTGGTGACCCGACCTTTGGCGTCGGCGAGTTCACGCGTGCGCTCGGTAAGCCGGAACGCGGGGTCGACGGCGAACTTCACGTCGGCGCTGATGCGCTGGAAGGCCTGCCCGCGCGAGACGCCGATCTCGAGATAGACCGGATCGGTGCGCATGGCGAGCGCCTGTTGGACCGCCCTGATCCGGTTCACACCTGGCATCGCGTCCACCAACTTGACGAGGCCGCTGTTGAAATTGACGCCACTGATATTCACGCGTGGTTCCTACCACAAAGCGCTTGCACCGTATGAGGGTTTCGGCTCACTGCCCCTGCGGTAAGAATGGTCGGCTATGCCGCGTTCATTCGAGGTCGTCGCCGAATCCGCCGCCAGCGTCGAGTCGATTCATGCAGCGTTCGGACGTGCCGACTATTGGGCGGACCGGTTGGCCGGTGACGCCGCGTCCACCCTGGATTCGCTGATCGTCGGTACCGACGGAGCGGTCGATGTGCACATCACCCAATACCTCGGTCGCCAGATGTTGCCCGGACTGATCGCCAAGGCCGTTCCCGGCGACCTGAAGCTCCAGTACCGCGAAACGTGGCGATCCGCCGGTGACGGTCGGGTACGAGGTGAGGTCGAAGTGTCGGCGGCGGGCGGCTTCGGATCGAGCCGCGCCGAGAACTGGCTGGCGGCGGCAGGCCACATCTCGCAGCTGCGCTCGGCGGTAAGCGTCGAGGTCAAGATCCCCCTGCTGGGCGGCCAGCTCGAAAAGTCGATCGGTGCGGGCTTGGCCAAGAGCATCCCAGCAACACTGCGTTACACCACCGCGTGGATCGCCGAACACGGATAAACCCAACTTATTGACGGGCGCGAATGTAACAATGCCCCGACCGACACAGGCGTCCGCTCGATAAGTAGGTGATCTTGCACCAGGCCGACAGCGTCAGCCCCACCGACAGCCGGCCGACCCGACGCTCCGAACCGAAAACATTCCGCGCGGACATCGAAGGTTTGCGTGCCGTCGCGGTGCTGGCGGTTGTCCTGTTCCACGCGTCGGTGCCGGGCATCAGTGGCGGCTACGTGGGCGTCGACGTCTTCTTCGTCATCTCCGGGTTCCTGATCACCGGACTGCTCTGGCGCGAAGTGAGCAGCACTGGCAGCGTGCGGCTGCACAACTTCTACGGGGCGCGCGCCCGTCGCCTGCTGCCTGCATCGGCCACCGTCGGCGTCGTCACGATGATTGCCTCGGTGATCCTGTTGCCGCCGTTGCAGGCTCGGCCCGCCATCAGCGACGGTATCGCCAGCGCGCTGTACGTCAGCAACTACCAGTTTGTCCTGCGCGGTGTCGACTACTTCAGCAATCACGTGACGGCTTCGCCGTTCCTGCACTACTGGTCGCTGGGCGTGGAGGAGCAGTTCTATCTGGTCTGGGCGCCAATGCTTCTCGGCACGGTTTTTCTGATCCGGTTGACGCGCCGAGCGCGACGCCGCCCCGCGGCCGACGCCATCACATCCAAGCGCCCGTTCGTCGTGCTGCTCACGCTGGTGACGGTCGTGTCGTTTGCGATGTCGTTTCTGGCGAGCTACATCGTGCCGGCAGCGGCCTTCTACTCACTGCCCACCCGAGCATGGCAGCTGGCGATCGGCGGGTTGGTCGCGCTGACCGCCGTTGGCTGGCAACGGGTCTCGCCACGCGCCGCCGCCGTGCTGGGGTGGGCCGGGCTGGGCATGATCGTGCTGGCCTGCGTCTGGCTGACCCCGACCACGGTGTACCCGGGTGCGGCGGCACTGCTGCCCACCCTCGGCGCGGCGATGATCATCGCCGCGGGCTGCGCCACACCCGACCAGGGCGGCGGGCGTCTGCTCGGGTGGGCACCGATGCGCGCCATCGGCCGCATCTCGTACTCCTGGTACCTGTGGCACTGGCCGGTACTGGTACTCGCACCGTTCCTGCTCGGCCACTCGCTCGGGCTGGCCGAACGGATCGTCGCGGCGCTGGCGTCCGCGGGGCTGGCCTGGCTGACCTTGCGCTATCTGGAAAACCCGCTGCGCTTCGCCCCGAAGATCCGCGCATCTGGATGGCGCAGCCTCGGACTGGGGGCGCTCGCGACGGTCATCGCGGTGTGCGTCGGCATGACGTTGCTGCGGGTGATGCCCAGTCCGGTCGGGCACGGCGCGCCGGTGGCGCCGCTTAACTTCACCGCGGCACCGGTCCCGACCGGCGCTCCCGTCGACGCGTACGACGCGGCAGTGCGCCAGACCTTCGCGCAAGTGCAGGCCGCCGTCGCGGCATCGGCCGACGTCACGTCCGTCCCAGCCAACCTGACGCCGCCGTTGATGGAAGCCTTCGCCGAGAAAAAGGCGCTGTCGTTCAACGGCTGCCTGCGCGAGCCGTTCGAACGCGGACAACCCGAATGCGCGATGGGCAATGTCTCCTCGCGCACCACGGTGACCCTGGTCGGCGACTCGCACGCCGCGATGTGGACCCCGGCGTTGCAACAGGTTGCCAGTCAACGGCAGTGGCGCCTGGAGCTGCTGGCCAAGGGCGCGTGCCCGCTGTTGGACCTGCCGATCACCAATCCGCTGAGCCGGTTGGCGGAGCTTTTCGAACACTGCGCTGAGTGGCGCAACGAGATCCTCACGCGCTTGGAGGCCGAGCGTCCACAGCTGATCGTGTTGAGTCTGTGGCGCGGCTATGGGACTGGGGAGTCGCTCTCGGGATACCGGGCCTACGACGCCGCGTGGATCGACAGTTTCACCAAACTCGTACAGCGATTGCGCGCCATCGGCGCACACGTGCTGGTACTCGGCCCGATCCCCGATCCGCACTTTCAGGTGCCGATCTGCCTCTCCGGTTACCTCGATGATGTGCCGGCGTGCACTCCGTCGCGATCCGCCGCGGTCAACGAGCCCGGCATCGCGGCAGAAGCCGCCGCGACCAAAGCCGGAGGCGGGCAATACGCCAGCACCACCGACCTGTTCTGCACTGTGGACCGCTGCCCGGTCATCGTGGGCAACACGCTGGTGTATGTCGACGAGAACCACATGACGCTGGAATACGCGCGGTTGCTGGCACCGGCCGTCGGGGCGCTGGTCGATCGCGCGCTCGCGCAGACCTAGGTCACCGAACGCCGTTCCCGAAACCACCCCTCGTGGCAGCGTCCGGGTGTAAGAATGCCTCGACTCAATTGACGTGTTCGCTGATTTAGCAGGTAGGTGATCTTGGCCCAGGCCGACAGTCTCAGGGCTAGCGAAGAACAGCAAAGTCGGCGTCCCGAACAGAAGTACTTCCGCCCGGACATCGAGGGCCTGCGCGCTGTCGCCGTGACGGCCGTGGTCCTGTTCCACGCTGCGGTACCCGGCATCAGCGGGGGCTACGTGGGTGTCGACGTGTTCTTCGTGATCTCCGGGTTCCTCATCACCGGACTGCTCTGGCGCGAAGTCAGCGGCACCGGCTCCGTGCGGCTGCGCAAGTTCTACGGGGCGCGCGCCCGCCGGTTACTGCCCGCATCGGCGCTCGTCGGCGTCGTCACCATGATCGCAGCGGTAATTCTGTTGCCGCCCTTACGTGTCCCGACCGTCCTCTACGACGGCATCGCCAGTGCGTTGTACGTGGGCAACTACTGGTTCGTCATCGATAACATCAATTACTTCTCCGATCTGCTGACCCCGTCGCCGTTCCTGCACTACTGGTCGTTGGGCGTCGAGGAGCAGTTCTATCTGGTTTGGGCCCCGTTGATGCTCGGCACCGCGTGGCTCGTCCGGCGATTCCGGCGGGACAGGACACGCGCCATCGCGTCGTCGCGTCGTCCTTATCTGGTGGTGCTGGGACTGGTCACCGCCGTGTCGTTCGCCATGTCACTGGTGATCACCTACGTCGTGCCCGCGATGGCGTTCTTCTCCCTCGCCACCCGCGCGTGGCAGCTGGCCATCGGCGGGCTGGTCGCATTGACCGTGATTCACTGGCAACGCCTCTCACGACGGGCGGCAGCGATCGCGGGCTGGTCAGGACTGGCCATGATCGTGTTCGCCTGCCTGGTGTTCACCTCGGCCACACCGTTCCCCGGTACCGCCGCCCTGCTTCCCACCCTCGGTGCGGTGCTGGTGATCGGCGCCGGCTGCGCCACCCCATCGCAAGGCTGCGGACAATTCCTGAGCACCTCGCCGATGCGCGCGGTCGGCCGGATCTCCTATTCCTGGTACTTGTGGCACTGGCCGGTACTGGTCCTCGCGCCCGCACTGCTGGGCCACCCGCTGGGACTGGCCGAACGCATCATCGCGGCCCTGTTGGCAGCCGGGCTGGCATGGATGACCATGCGCTACGTGGAGAACCCGCTGCGCTTCGCCCCGACGATCCGGGACTACCCGTGGCGCAGCCTGGGCGTCGGCGCGGTGGCCACCGTGGTCGCGGTCTTCGTCGGCCTCGGACTGCTGAAGGTCGTGCCAACGCCGGTGGGACAGGGTCCACCAGCACCCGCGATCACCCTCAACGGCGCGTCCGTTCCGATCGGCTCCACCAGCGCCGCCTACGACGCCGCGGTCGCCCAGACCGTCACCCAGATGCAAGCGGCGCTGGCCAAGTCCTTCACCAGGAGCGCCGTCCCGTCGAACTTGAACCCCCCGCTGACCAATCTGGCTGCCGAACAAGAGGACTACACGTACAAGGGGTGTCTCCGCACGCCGTATGAGAGCGGACAACCTGACTGCGTGATGGGTGATACCGAATCCCCGAATACCGTTGCCCTCATTGGCGACTCACACGCCGCGATGTGGACCCCCGCCTTCCAGCAGATCGCCACCCAGCGACACTGGCGGCTGCAGATGATGGCCAAAGAGGCCTGCGCGCTGATGGACGCACGCGCCGGAAACGCCTTCGGCAACCTGGTCGAAGACCTTCAGCACTGCCAGCAGTGGCGGACCGAGATCATGGGTCGTCTGGCCACCGAGCGCCCCAAGCTCGTCGTGGTCAGCGTGTGGCGCGGCTACGGTATCGACGAAACGATGTCGGGCTTCCGCGCCTACGACGCAGCCTGGACCGACGGGATGACTCACCTCGTGCGGCAACTGCGCGATATGGGCACGCGAGTGCTGGTACTCGGGCCGATCCCGAGTCCGCATGCCAATGTGCCGATCTGCGTGTCGGGCCACCTCGACGACGCGACTGCTTGCGCACTGTCCCGGCCGGCGGCGGTGAACCAGACAGGCATCACCGCCGAGGCGGCCGCCACCGCAGCCGGCGGCGGCCAGTATGCGGACCTCTCCGATTTGTTCTGCACCGCCGATCGCTGTCCCGTCATTGTCGGCAACACGTTGGTCTACCTCGACGTGAGCCATTTGACCCTTCAATACTCACGCGTGCTGACGCCGGCCATAGCCGCGCTGGCCGACCGCGCGTTCGCCCACGGTTCGTAAACAGGAGGCCCACTTTGTCCGCAGTGTCCGACATTCACAAGACGGTGCTCATCACCGGCGGGGCCGGTTTCATCGGGTCCGCGCTCGCCCGACGTCTCGTCGAGGCCGGCTACCACGTGGCTGTGATGGATATCCTGCACCCGCAGGTGCATGCCGAAGGAGCAGCGATCGATCTGCCGCCATCGGTACGGCTGTTCACCGGCGATGTCACTCACGCACCCGACTGCGATGCCGTCCTGCGACTGTTCAAGCCCGCCCAGATCGTGCATTTGGCAGCGGAAACCGGCACCGCACAGTCACTTTCGGAGGCAACCCGCCATGGCTCGGTCAATGTCGTCGGCACCACGCAGCTGCTCGACGCCTTGAGCCGGTGTGGGCACGTGCCCGACCAGTTGGTGCTGGCATCATCGCGGGCCGTTTACGGCGAGGGTGCCTGGCAGGCCGGCAGCGACATCTTCTACCCGCAGCCCCGGAGCCACGCTCAGCTCGTCTCAGGTATCTGGGATCCGCAGGGGCCCACGGGCGATCCCGCTGTTCCGCTGGCGAGCAATGCGATCCAGACCGAGCCCCGGCCCACCAACATCTACGCCGCGACCAAACTCGCACAGGAGCACATCCTGGCGGCCTGGACCGCCGCACACGACACCAAGCTCAGCGTGCTGCGTTTGCAGAACGTCTACGGCCCTGGCCAGTCGCTGACCAATTCCTACACCGGAATCGTGGCGCTCTTCGCCCGACTGTCGCTGGAGAAGCAGGCCCTGGAGGTCTACGAAGACGGCCGGATCGTGCGCGATTTCGTCTTCATCGACGACGTCGTCGAAGGGCTCTTTGCGGCGATCGAGAGTCCTGCGGCACCGTCGCGCTACGTCGATATCGGATCGGGCGTTCCGACCACCATCCACGAGCTCGCCCAGCAACTCGCGGCGATCTGCGGCGCTCCCGACCCGGTCGTCGTGGGAAAATTCCGCGACGGTGACGTCCGCGCCGCGCGATGTGACATCGAGCCGGCGACAACCGAACTCGGGTGGCGCCCGAAGTGGTCACTCGAGGAGGGCACCCGCGCCCTACTGGAGTGGATCGGCAAATAACCGGTCGTCTGGTGAATCCGCTGCTCCCAGCGTCAAAGAGATAGGTCGTTGTCTTGAGTTTCTCGGTTGCGACGAAGACGTCGCTAGTTCGCCCCAAGCCACACTGCTCACGCTATGGTCAATATCTGTGATCGAGCTTGACGGTGTCGCGAAGACGTTCGACGGGAACATACTGGCCCTGCAGGACGTGAGTTTTTCCGTTGCCACGGGTTCGGTGTGCGCGCTTCTCGGTCACAATGGCGCGGGAAAAACAACGACCATCAACATTCTGTCGACGTTGATGAGGCCGTCCTATGGCAAAGCTCTCGTGGCCGGGTACGACGTAGCCAAAGAGCCGGCTCGGGTGCGTGAGTCCATATCGATGACCGGACAGATCGCCGCAATCGACTGGCAACTGACCGGGCGGGAGAACCTGGTGATGTTCAGCAGGTTGCACGGGATGCGCCGCAGGGAGGCCAACGCCCGGGCCGAGGAGTTGATCGAGCAGTTCGACCTCACCGATGCGGCTGACCGCAACGTGGTCACCTATTCGGGTGGCATGCGCCGACGCGTCGATATCGCCGCCGCACTTGTGGTTCCGCCGAAAGTGTTGTTCCTGGATGAGCCGACGACGGGGTTGGACCCGCGCAGTCGCCGCAGTGTGTGGGATCTGGTGTCGTCATTGGTAGCGGACGGGGTGACCGTCTTGCTCACCACCCAGTATCTCGAGGAAGCCGACGTCCTGAGCGATTCGATCGTCGTACTCAACCATGGGCGCGTTGTCGCGACAGGGACAGCAGATGACCTCAAGCGCCGGGTCGGATACAGCTACTGCACCGTGAGTCCGGTCAATCCGGCCGATCTACCGAAGATCCTCGCCGCGGTTGCCGATCTTGAGGACGCACAGGCCGACGAAGACGCCAACAGTGTGTCGGTGCTGGCGCCAAACGGGGTCGCGACACTGAGCGAGGTGTTCCGTCGCGTCGACCAGCTTGACGTTGAGCTGGAAGATATTTCGCTGCGCAAGCCTTCCCTCGACGAGGTATTCCTTCACCTCACGGGCAGCGTCACCGCGTGAGTTCGGTTGCGGTTCTGACCGAACGCATGGTGCGCAACACATTGCGCAGTGATTTGCCCTTCGCAGTCTTGGCGCCGGCCGGCAATTTCATCATCTTCAATCTCGCGCTGCGCAATGTGATCGACACCGGCGGGATCGGCTACCCCCAGTACCTTCTGCCGGTGATCATCGTCCAGGTGACGCTGCTCGGCGCGCTGACAACCGTCGACCGGGCCAGCCGGGACAATCAGTCCGAACTCGGGCTTCGGTTCCGCACAATGCCCATCGCCACGGTGGCACCGCTGACGGCCCGCATGTTGTACTGCCTCATCCGCGGGATGATCGCACTGGTTGCGACAATCGTCGCCGGATACATTTTCGGCTTTCGAATGCTCGGCGGGCCATGGCATTTGGTGGCTTTTATTTCCTTCGTTCTGGCATTGACCCTGGCACTGTCGTTTGCCGCCGATGCGACTGGCGTGCGTATCTCGACCTCCGCGATCGGCAGGAACGGCGGGTCGAGTCAGGTCCTGCTGGTCCCTCAGATGATGCTTGTCATGCTCTCCACCGGAATGGCGCCCGTGGAGTCGTTCCCCGGGTGGCTGCATGGATTCGTTCGCTACCAACCTGTTTCACAGGTCACCGAGACCCTGCGGGGTTTGGCCGCAGGCAACGTCGCGGTCAGCAGTCTGGTGAGCAGCTTCGCATGGTGCCTTGGCTTGCTCGCCGTCTTTGGGGTGATCGCGGTGCGAATGCAGAGGCGGACCCAATGACCACCACGGCACCGCGGCGCGGCTCCCTGCTGCATGAAAGCCTGGTCATCGCGCAGCAACACTTCACGCACTGGCGCCGCGACCCGCTGGTCCCCGTTCAATCTTTGGCGTTCCCAACGTTTCTGCTGATCACGTATTACCTTCTTGTCGGCAAGTCGGTGTTGCGGATCACGGGCACGGACAGCCTCTACGGTCTGGTGCCGACATGTGCGATAGCCGGCGCGTTCTCCGGATCCCTTGCCGTCGGCCTCACGCTGTCCTTCGAGCGCGACACCGGACTGCTCAGCCGCTTGTGGGCATTGCCCGTACACCGCGCCAGCGTGCTCACCGGCCGGCTGATCGCCGAGGCCGCGCGCACACTTCTGAGTACCGCGCTGATCACCGCGGTCGGGATCGGTCTCGGCCTACGTTTTCGCGGTGGCCCGCTCGAGTTGCTGCTGTACCTGCTCGTACCCGTGATGGTGGTGATCGTCTTTGCGATGGCCGTGATCGCCGTCGCGGTGCGGGCCAAGGACGGCACGGTGCTCATCTGGCTTGGACTGCCCGCCATCACCGCCGTCTTCGCCAGTTCCGGTTCCCCGCCCATCGAATCCCTGCCCTCGTGGATGTGGCCGCTGCTCCGGTTCCAGCCGATGGAGCCGATCGTGGGGTCGATGCGGGCCCTTGCTCAAGGCCAACTTCCGTGGTGGCCGCTGCTGTGGGGCGTGCTCTGGACGATCGCCGGCGCCGCATTGGTTGCGCCACTGGCCATTCGTGGGTATCGCGCGGCCGCCGAATCCGGAGGTGTTCGCGGCTGACGTCAGCTGCGACGCGACAGCGCGAACCGCTCCAACAAGTCGGCCGCGGTGTCGACGCTGTCGGCGGGCTTGGTCATCCGGGCTGCGAGTTGTTCCGCGCGAGTTAGGTATTCCGGCGCGAGGATTGTCCTCAGGTCGGACACCAGGGTTTTCTCGGTGGTGCCGACGAAGCGGCGGCCACTGCCAACCTTCAGCTTCTTGAGTCGAGAACCCCAACACCCCTGGTCGGGCAACATCCACAGGATCAATGTCGGCCGTCCGGCTCGCAGTCCGGCGTGGGTGGTGCCCGAACCGCCGTGGTGCACCACGGCGCGGCAGGCCGGGAACACTTCGGCGTAGTTCATCGGGCCGACGATCTTGACATGGTCATAGTGCGGAACGGTGCTGTAGTCAGCCCAGCCCGCGCCAATCAGCGCCCGCTCCCCGAGCTGCGCACAGGCCCGGGCGATCATCCCAATCGTGTCAGCCGCGGTGTCGACCGGCATACTGCCGAAGCTGAAGAAGATGGGCGGGGTACCCGCGGCGATCCACGAGACGATCTCGCCGTCCTGATCGGCAGGCAATTCCATCGTGAGGCCCCCGACGAACGGCCGCTTGGGGATCTCCTGATCGTTGAACGGCGCCCATTCGTCGGGCAACCCCGGGTAGCACGCCGCATCGTATGCCTGGATTTCCAGCGCGCCGCTGTCCGCCATCCGTCGCGTCCAGTGGTCCGTCGCCTTTGGCAGGCCGAGTGCCAGTCGCTCGGCGTCGTCCGCGACCTTGTGCCCGCGACGGGTCAATGACTCGCCCAGCGCCATTGCCGAGCGGCACAACGGGGCAGGCAGGAATGGCATCTGATAGCTGTTGACCCGCAGCGGGAAGATCTGCAACGTAGCCAACGGCGTGCCGCAATACTCGGCCACGTTGGAGGCGACGCCCTCATAGTTCAAACCCGTGAGTAGCAGGTCGGCCCCGTCCGCCAAGCTCAGCAGGCTCTTTCTGGCTTGCTCTCGAAAATCGTCCAAGAGACCCGCGAATGCGCCAAGCAAGCCGTTCAATTCCTTGATCTTCCATGGCTTGCTGAACAACAGATTCCAGAACTCGTGATGGGGGTCGTCGACGGCGCGCAGTGTGGGCCCAAATGCCACCGCCTTCGGCCCGGCAGACTCCGCGAAATTGACCATCTCCGGCGCGACCACCAGGTGAACGTCGTGCCCGCGGCACACCAGCTCGCGGCCGATTGCGGCGAACGGCTCCACTTCGCCCCGGGTTCCCCAGTTCGCCAGCACGAATTTCATTGCACCCTAGCCTCTTTCGGTCTGCGTGCGGCCTACGAACGGAGCGCGAGCATAAGCCTCGACGAGGTCAGCCGCGACCGCGACACTGTCCGCGGGCTTGGTCATTTTCGCCGCAAGCCGGCGAGCTCGGCCGACGTAGTCGGGGGCGAGGATCTTCCGCAGGTCCGCAACCAATGTCTTCTCGGTGGCCGCCAAGAAGCGGCGCCCGGTGCCGACTTTCAGTCGTTTGAGCCTGCCAGCCCAGAACAACTGATCGGGCAACCTCCACAGGATCATCGTGGGGCGTCCGGAGCGCAGGCCCGCGTTGGTTGTGCCTGAACCCCCGTGATGCACGATCGCGCGGCAGGCCGGGAAGACCTCCGCATAATTGATCGCGCCAACCACCTTGACGTGCGGGAACTGCGGTACGCCACTGAAATCGGCCACGCCCGCACCGATCAGTGCTCGCTCGCCCAGTGTGGCGCAGGCCCCTGCGATCATCGCGATCGTGTCCTTGGCGGATTCCATTGGCATGCTGCCGAATCCGAAGAAGATCGGCGGCGTTCCTTGAGCGATCCACGACTTGACGTCCGTATCGTCATCTGCGGGCATCTCCAGTGTCAACGCACCGACGAAGGGCCGTCGGGGCGGCGACTGCGCGTTCCAGCTCGACCATTCGTCCGCCAGCCCGGGAAAGCACACTTCGTCGTATGCCTGGATTTCCATGCTTCCGCGTTCGGCGATCCGTCGCGTCCAGTGCCCCGTCGACTTCGGCAGGCCGAGCGCGCTACGCTGGGCGTCGTCATTGGCCCGATGCCCGCGCCACGTCAGCCACTCCGATGTTCGCATCACCGCACGACCGAAAGGCGCGGGCAACACCGGCAATAGCCGGCCGTTGACCCGCAACGGAAAATGTTGCAGCGTAGCAAGCGGGATGTGGCGATACTCGGCGACATTGGCGACGATGCCTTCGTAGTTCATACCCGTAACAAGCAAGTCGGCGCCGTCAGCCACCGCCATGAGCGTCTTTCCGGCTGCTTCACGACCCTCATCGATCGGGGTGGCGAACTCGCGCACCAGCCTGCCCAATGTTTTGAGCCGCCAGGGCTTGCTGAAGAGCAGGGCGAAGTATTCCTGATGAGGCTCAATGATCGCCTGCACGGTAGGTCCATAGGCGACTGCGTCGGGCCCTGCGGACGAGGCGAATTCAACCAGATCAGGCGCGACGACCAGATGGACGTCATGTCCGCGAAGCACCAGCTCGCGGCCCAACACCGCGAATGGTTCCACTTCGCCGCGAGATCCCCAGTTCGCCAGCACGATTTTCATCGCGAGGACTAGCCCTGCCCATCCCTGGCGGGTTCCTCGAGATACCACGGATTCGCTCGCGCCCACTCGATGGTGCGGCGGATCCCCTCCTCGACGTCAATCTGCAAGCGCCAGCCCAATTGGCGCTGCGCCTTGGTCGAGTCCGGGATACGACGTGGAATGTCTTCGTAGCGACCGCCGAAACGTGCTGCCGTATCGATGGATTCGGCGCCGGAAACCGAGTCGACGCCGGCGATCTTGATAGCCATATCAACCGCGTCACGCATGCTCGTCTCGGTCATACTTCCGACGTTGAACGCCTCACCGATCGCCGCATCACTGTCGGCCGCGAGCAAGGTGCCTGCGACGGCATCGTCGACATAGGTGAAGCAACGCGTCTGGTCACCCGAATCGTAAAGCAACGGCTGGCGGCCGTTGAGGATCCGGTGCACGGTCTGGGACACCACGAAGATCGGATTCTGGCGCGGCCCATATACGTTGAAGTATCGCACCACAGTCACCGGTAGCCCGCGGGCGGCGTGCATGGCGAACACGAGATGCTCGGCCATCCCCTTGCTGGTGCTGTAACTCCAGCGAGCGGTCTTCGTCGAGCCCAGCACCCGGTCGTGGTCCTCGGCCCAGGGTGGGTTGGGGTTCTTGCCAAATACTTCGGAGGTACTGGCGAACACCACGCGAATTCCGTTGCGGTGACTGAGTTCCAGAACGTTGCGTGTACCGATCACATTGACGTCGAGAACCTGGAGTGGATCATCCATGTAGTTCTTGACGCCGACCACCGCGGCCAGATGGAACACTGTGTCGACATCGGGAGTCAGGGCCTGTTCGAGCGCCGCCAGGTCGGTCACATCGCCCTGCACAAACCGGAAGTTGGGGTTGCTGTCGAAATCGATGCTGCTGTCGCGGGTGTTCTTCGCGAAGTCGAAGATGGTGACGCTGTCGCCGCGTTCCAGCAGTGCGGTCACCAAATGCGATCCGATGAAGCCATAGCCGCCCGTCACGACGACATTGGACATAGTTGCTCTCTCGTTCTACGTGCGGTTTGCGGATATCCGTCAGCCGGCTAGCGGCCGATACCCTTGTAGATGAAGCCCGCCGCCCGCGCTGCCGCCGGGTCAAAGCTGTTGCGTCCGTCGAGAAAAACGCAGCGATCCGCCGCCAGCTCAGCCAGCCGGACCAACGGGATCTGGTGGAACTCCCGGTGGCCCGCAAGGACGACTACAGCATCGGCATCTTTCACCGCGGACTCGATGTCCGGACTCAGCGGGATCTTGGTGACGGTGTGCGCTTCTTCGTCCAGCACCCATGGGTCATGGACGGTCAACTGACACCCGGACTCTTCCAGCGGCGCCACGACATACTTGGTCGGCGTCAGCCGGCAATCGCCGGTGTTGTTCTTGAACGCGATACCCAAGACCGCGATCTTGCTGTCCTCGATCGCCTTGCCCTGATCGGCCAGCAGTTGGGTCAGCAACCCATAGGTGTAGCTGGGCATCGTGTCGTTGACGGTCCTCGACGTCTTCGGCACGTGCAAATCCAGTCCCAACGTCTCGCCAAGGTGATTGACGAACCACGGATCCTTTGTCAGGCAGTAACCACCGACACCCATGCTCGGGCTGAGGATGTTGACGTTGTGCATGCCCTTCGGCATCGAGTTGGCTGCGGCAATCACCTGGAGAACGTCCATGCCGAGGCGGTCGCACACCTTGGCCAGTTCGTTGGCCATTGAGATGTTCAGGTCGATCCAGAGGTTGTCGGCGAGCTTGACCATCTCGGCCGTCCGCGGATCCTCGACGACGATCGACTCCAACCCGAGGGCGTGGCGCCACAGCGTGGCGCAGCTACGGGCGCTCCGCTCGTCGACGGCCCCGACCACGACGGGAATGGAGGTGAGTTCCCGGATGGCTTGCCCTTCGGCGAGCCGCTCCGGGCAAAAAGCCAATCCGAAGTCGACGCCGGCTTTCAGTCCGGACGCCTTTTCCAGGATTGGCTGGACCAGAGTCTCGGTGGTGTCGGGCGGCACGGTGCTCTTCAAAATGACCAGGTGGCCGGGGCGGAGGTGCTCGCCGACCGCCTGCGCGGCCGCCTTGATGTCGTCGACGATGGGCTCGTAATCCGGACCGAGCGGGGTGCCGACGGTGACAATGATGAAGTCGTTATCGGCGATCACGCTGAAGTCCGACGTGGCGCGAAGACGGCCTACCTGAACACTTTCGGCCACGAGCTCGCCGAGGCCTGGCTCCGGCACACTCGTCAAGCCCTGGTTGATCTCGTCGACGATATTGGTGCGCACGTCGATACCCGTCACGGGCCAGCCGCGGTCAGCCAGCACCGCACCGATCACGGTGCCGATATAGCCGAAGCCCACCACCGCGATCCCCGACCGCATGCCACGGACCAGCAGGTCAATTTCAGCGTCGCTTTGTCCGAACGCGCCTCTAGCCATTGCCGTACCTAGCTCCTTCACCTACCCCGTGCGCGTCCTGGATCGAACCGGGCCTCACGACCAGCGGGTCGCTGCGCAGCCTAATCCAATATTGACGCTGCCGACCCGAAATTCGGGCGGCTGGCAAAAGTGATCAGGCCCCGCACTTCAGGCGTGCAAATTCCTCCACGCGGTCAGCTGCAGCAACGACCGCGTCGTCACGTGTCGTCATCCGCGGGGCGATCTCGCGGGCCCGCTCCGCATACTCCGGGGCCAGAATCCGGCGCAGGTCCTTCGCGAGCGATTTCTCGGTGGTGGTCGAGAAACGCCGCCCAGCACCCACCTTGAGCCGTTTCAGCTGTGCGGCGAAAAACGGCTGGTCAGGCAGGGTCCACAGCACCAGCTGGGGAACTCCTGCCCGCAGGCACGCGGCCAGCGTGCCCGATCCGCCGTGATGCACGACCGCACGGCACATCGGGAAGATGGTCGCGTAATTCACCTGGCCGACCACCTTCACGTGGTCGTACTGCGGGACATGGCTGTAATCGGTACCCCCGGCGCCGACGATCGCGCGCTCTCCCAACTGGGCACAGGCCGCGGCGATCATCGCGATCGTGTCGGCAGGTGAGCCGACCGGGACGCTGCCGAATCCGAAGAAGATCGGCGGCGTCCCGTCGGCGATCCACGACGCCACCGCCGCATCGGACTCGGTCGGAGACGCCATCGCAAGGGCGCCGACGAATGGCCGCTGGCCCTCCCACTTGCGCCATTCACCCACCAGCCGGGGAAACACCAACTGGTCGTAGGCCTGGATCTCCAGCGAACTCCGGTCCGCGACGCGCCGCGGCACCGGGCTGGTGGCCTTGGGCAGCCCCAATTCGCGCCGCTGCACATCTTCGCCCTTGCGGGTCCCGCGCCACGCAGTCCACTCGTTGACCGTCATCGCCAAGCGGCTCAGCGCTGCTGGCAGCAGTGGTAGCAGCTGGCCGTGCACCCGGTACGGGAAGTAGTGCAGGGTGACCAGCGGAATGTCGTACGCCTCCGCGACATTGGCGGCCGGCTGCTCGAAGATCAGCCCGGTGAGCAGCAGGTCAGCCCCGTCGGCGGCGGCAGCGAGGTTCCTGGTCATCTCCGCCCAGCACGCTTGGGCGAATTGCGCGGTTTCGGCGGCCATCCGATTGAGCTCCTTGAGCTTCCACGGAGTACGCCCGTATAGCGTGAAATATCGCCACTGCAGCTCGAGGATGTTCGTGGAATCCAGCCCGTAAGCCACCGCCGGAAGTCCTGCCGCCTCGGCGAAGCCGACCAGGTTCGGTGGGACAGCCATCCGGACGTCATGCCCTCTGCGCAGCAACTCGCGCCCGACAACCACGGCAGGCTCGATATCGCCGCGACCGCCGTAGCTGGACAGCACGAATTTCATCGCCGGTTCTGGCCTTTCGATCTTCCTGCGGGCACACCGGCAGGAGCAACGGACATTATTACCGGTTTTTTGACGAGCCAGTAAGCGTTCGGCCATGCCTGCGGCTCAACGTTGATACGATCCCGAATCGCCGAGCCCAGGCCGATCTTTGGGCCATCACGCTGAGGAGCTCGATTTTGGCTGACGGCGCATTGACTGCGCGCGAGACGGAACGCATCGAGTGGGACGTGATCGTCGTGGGTACCGGCATGGGTGGCGGAGTGCTGGGTTATCGATTGGCCCAGGCCGGCCGGCGGGTGCTCTTCGTCGAAAAAGGACGCTCGACATTGCCTGGGGCACCGGGCGTCATCCGGTCGGCCATGCCCGAACTGGCCGAGCCCATGTCGGCGCGGTCCACCGCGGCCTACTACGACGCGTTGGCTCGCGGGGGACGCTCGACCGACGAGGTCGAAGACATCAGCGGACGACGCACCAAGCGCTTCGTGCCGTTCATCGGCAGCGGAACCGGCGGCTCCTCAGCGCTCTACGGGATGGTGTGCGAGCGGTTCTTCGAGCGAGACTTCACTCCCCGGCAGAATTTCGCCGACCCCGGCGAATCGACAGTGCCGGAGGCATGGCCCGTCAGCTACGAAGAGATGCGACGCTGGTACGCCGATGCCGAGAAGCTGTTGGGGGTCCGCGGCCAGCCCGATCCACTGCGGCCCGAAGCGGCTGAGGTCAATCTGCCTGCAGCACCACCGTTTTCGGCCGACAACAAGCCACTGGTGGAGTATCTGACAGGTCGCGGTCTGCATCCCTATCACTTGCCGATGGCCTGTGATTACACGGCCGACTGCGCCACCTGTCAGACCTTCCTCTGCTCGAAGTCCTGCAAGAATGACGCGGCGCGCAACGCCGTCCTGCCTGCTGTCGTCGAGCACGGCGCCCAACTGCTGACCGAATGCCGGGTCCTTCACCTGGAAGCCGATCGCACCGGAGTCAAGCAGGTTATCTGCGAACACCCGTCCGGCCGACTGGCGCTCAAGGCCAAGGTGGTGGTGCTCGCCGCCGGCGCGCTGGCGACCCCCGTGCTACTGCTCAATTCCCGGTCGGGCGACTGGCCGCGGGGGCTGGCCAACGGCTCTGACATGGTGGGCCGCAACCTGATGCGCCATCTCCTCGACCCGATCGAGATCTGGCCGCAGCGTGACTCGGCGATCACGGCCGCCAACAAGGAGATCGGGCTCAACGACTTCTACTTCTATCAGGGCAACAAGTACGGAACCATTCAGTCGTTCGGTTCGATCCCGCCGATGGAGTGGCTGATCAACCGCCCCGGTCCGCAAGGGCGGACCCTTCGGCTTATGAGCCCGGCTGTGCGCCGGGTCTACGAGAAGTTCTTCACCGGCGGACTGATCCTGGCCGCGATGATGGAAGACCTCCCCTATCGGGACAACCGGGTGCTGCTCTCGGACCGCCCCGGCTCAGACGGCCGTCAGCGGATGAGGATTCAATATCGGCTCCACGCAAACGAACTCGACCGCCACGCGGAGTTCCTGCGCCTGTTCCAGGAGATTCTGAAACCGTTTCGCACCCGCGGTCTGGGCAGCGGGAAGGAGAACTCGAACATGGGCCACGTCTGCGGCACCTGTCGATTCGGGACCGATCCGGCGACCAGCGTGTTGGACGCGCAGAACCGTGCGCACGAGGTGGACAACCTCTACGTGGTGGACAGCTCGTTTTTCCCGTCCAGCGCGGGCTTGAACCCCAGCCTGACGGTCGCGGCCAACGCATTGCGAGTGTCGGAACATGTAAATCAGGCAAACTTTGCCAACTGACGCCGGATCGGGTCTCCCGCATGCGGAGACACCCCTAATCTGTCCGGAAACCGGAGGTGAGTCGTGAGCGTGGTCGATAACGGGACTGCGGATCGGACGAGGCAGGCGGTCGATCGGACCAATATTCATCGGGTGTGGAAGGCCGCCCTCGCTGCCATCCTGCTCGGCATTGCTGTCGCGTGCTATTACGCGCCCTTCCTACTTATCGCGATTGGCGTATTGCTGGTATTGGTACTCGGCGCACGCTTGATCTATCGCGGGGGCGATCGCTATATCCCGAACCTATATGCGAAAGATGTCAGGGTTTACGACCACGCGTATCAGGAATTCATCGCCCGAACGCTCTCAGATATCCGTCGCCATAAGATTCCCGGCCACCCTCTGTTGTGGGAAGCCTCCCGACTGCCGGCACCGACACCGGAGAATTCCGATGAGCTACTCCTCGATCTGGGGGTCTGGCTCGGCTGGTCGACACGACTGACATCCGATGCCACCGGACGCACCGTCTACGGCTTCGACACATTCGAGGGACTCGTCGAGGATTGGCAGATAGAAGATCAGATCGTGATCAAACAAGGCACCTTCTCACTGTCGGATCCGCTCGCCCAGCGATTTCGCCGGGAAACCGGTATCACCCTGACGGACGGTGTGCCTGTTGCGCTTGGCCGGGACGTGCACTTCGTCAAGGGCCGCACCTACGAAACGTTGGCCCCTTTCCTGGCCGAGCGACCGGGTGCCCCCATCCGGCTCTTCCATATGGATCTGGACACCTACGAGAGCTGCCTGCACGCGCTGGAAACGTGCAAGGACAGGTTCATCGAGGGATCGATTCTGGTTTTCGATGAGTACCTGGTGACCAATGGGGAGCTGCGCGCATTCTTTGAGTTCCGGGAACGCTACGGATTGGAATTCAAGTATCGGGCCTGGGGCCTCGAGATCGGCGAGATGAATGCCGAGATGGTTATTTCGCGATGGAAGCGGCCCCTGTATTACCTGACTGCTGTTGCAATACATTTGCTGGGGGGACGCTTTCTCTGGAAAATCCTCACCAAGCGTTTTTGGCGATTCTGGCTAGGTGCCCCGATCGGCGACATTCTCTTCATGATGGGCGCCGCCGGCCACCGGAAGTCGGTCAGCCTCGAGATCACCGGCTTGGGAAACCTTGATCCGACGCGGCGCTGAGCGCGCTAGCAATCGGGACTGATAGCGGGGCAGACGGCAGCTAGCGGGTGACCGCGCCGGCGCGTCCGCGGCCGCTCGATCCCGTCGAGCCTAGATGCCGTTTCGATCTCGGATTCGGCTTTGTAGAGAGCCCGGCGGACGGGCGCCGCGAACCACGCTTCGCATGGGCTCGCGCCGGCTGACCCGTCGACTTTGTCACGGTCACCGTCCTCAGGGCCGATTGCGCCGCGCTCGCCGAGCCGGCGGTGACAGGGGTCGCATCGGTTACCTCCGGCCCGCCGACACCGTAGGGTCCCGGCCGTGTCGTCTGAAACGGGCGAACGCCGATGAGATCCTGGATGCCGTTGTCCAATCCGACGGGGATAGAGCTAGCCAGATTGGTCGCGAACGTGACCGGATTGGGGAAATATCGCAGATTCCACGGCGTCGGCACGCCGGGACTGACAGTTCGATCGTAGGCCGATTCGACTATCACCCGCAGCGGGGCATCGAGGGTGTCGGCCAACGCGTGCCCGAGCCGGCCGAAGTCCTGCAAGGGCATCAACAACGGAAGGATCGGGGTCGAGACCAGGTAGTAATGGGTGTCGCCGTGCTGTCCCTGATCGATGACGCCCGGTTGGCCGAGGCCGTAATCCGAGTAGCCGATGTGAAGGGCCAGGCCGACGTACGCGTTGACGGCAGCGAACAGATTCAACGGGTTCAACGGGGCATCAGACAAGCCGTCGTACTGGAGCGCGATATCGACGGTTGCGTATTGGGTGTCGGTCGGCGGCGGCTCGTGGTCTTGTCTGTCGATGGGAACGCCGAACAGCAATTGCGTCACGATGCCCACGGTGTCACGGACAGCCAAGCCACGATTAGGCCGCGCATTGCCTATCACGACGAAGGAAACATCGGGGCCCTCGCCAAGAGAGTAGGTGGCAGCCAAGTTGCGCTTCTCTTGCATCGCGATTGCGGCGCTCTGGGAGTACCCGAAGACCACAAAAGTATCCGCGATTGACGGTGGCATCGAGCCGACATCTTGGTTGTAGTCGCACCCGCTGGAGGTGATGCACGCATGCAGTGCCAGCACTCCCGCGGCAACAGACTCATCGACCGGCAAGGTGCCGTAGGTAGGTGCGCTCTGCGCCGGCGTGATCACCGCGACGCCGTTGTAGGGCCCAGCCGGCATGGAGGTCAGGCGACTCGACGAGGGCGACACGTAACGGTCGATCGCTGAACTCATGTATTGCTCCACGTACTGAACCGTGTCAGGCGGTGTCGAAAGGGGATGTCCCGTTCCTCCCATGATGAGCACCGTCGTGTCAGCTGCCGCCCCGGGAGCAGCGATCGAACCGACAGCCCAGACAGCGACAATCACCAAGGCCGCTCGGAATTTGCGGTACATCAGCCCCCTGCGCGATGTCCTGAGTCTGCACCGATCCTAACTAGCTGCGGGTGGACGGCGGGCCGACCCCAGCCTGAATTGGATCACGGAAAAACCGACAGTGAGTGGCGCTGCGATGTGGACGGGCCCCATGCGCCAGTGATCCGCGCCCCATGCCGGAATTGGCATCAGCTCGGCCGAAGCGGATGCGCTGGTCGAAACGGTTGTTCCGCCACGGCAAATCGACGGCTGATACCTATCCGCCCTGAAGCGCCACAGCAATGGGCACCCGGGTGTAAGAATGCCTCGACTCAATTGACGGACGCGAAACAGGTGGATGAGCTTGCGCCAGGCCGACAGCGTCAGTCCTACCCAAGTGCGGCAGGACTCGCGCGCGGAACAGAACAAGTTCCGGCCCGATATCGAGGGGCTCCGCGCGGTGGCGGTGGTGGCCGTGGTCCTGTTCCACGCTTCCGTGCCCGGCCTGGGCGGCGGCTACGTCGGTGTCGATGTCTTCTTCGTCATCTCGGGCTTCTTGATCACCGGACTGCTGTGGCGCGAGGTGAGCACCAGCGGGTCGGTGCGCCTGCGGTCGTTCTACGGAGCCCGGGCCCGCCGCTTGCTACCCGCCTCGGCCACGGTGGGCGTCGTGACGATGATCGGGGCGACTTTCCTGCTGCCGCCGCTGCAGGCGCCAACCGTTCTGTCCGACGGCATCTGGAGCGCGCTCTACATCAGCAACTACCGCTTCATGTTCGAAGGCGTCAACTATTTCAGCGCCGCCAACCACCTGACCCCCTCGCCCTTCCTGCACTACTGGTCGCTGGGCGTCGAAGAGCAGTTCTATCTCGTGTGGGCGCCACTGATACTCGGGGTGGCGTGGCTGATGCGGCTCGCGCGCCGGCGAACCAAATCCACAGCCGTCCAGACAGAACGCCCGTATCTTGTCGCGCTCACGCTGGTCGCGATCCTGTCCTTCGGAGTTTCGTTAGTCCTCACGCACGTGATGCCCGCCGCGGCCTTCTATTCGTTGCCCACCCGGGCGTGGCAGCTGGCGGTCGGCGGTCTGGTGGCGCTCACGGCGGGCCACTGGCGCCGCCTTCCTGCGGTGCCCGCCCGGGTGCTGGGCTGGGCAGGGCTGGCACTGATTCTGTTGGCGTGCACCTGGTTCAGTCCGACCACACCCTTTCCGGGTACCGCCGCTCTGCTGCCCACCATCGGCGCGGCGCTGGTGATCGGTGCCGGCTGCGCCCTACCGACGCGGGGCTGCGGGCGGCTACTGGGACTGTCACCCATGCGAGCCATCGGCCGCATCTCCTACTCCTGGTATCTCTGGCACTGGCCTGTGCTGGTGTTGACCCCGCTGATCATGGGCCACCCACTGGGCCTCGTCGGCCGGGTGACCGCGGCTCTGCTGTCCGCCGGATTGGCCTGGCTCACGCTGACATTCATCGAGAACCCACTTCGCTTCAACACCACGATCCGCAACTCGGCCGGACGCAGCCTCGGCCTGGGCGCGGTGGCCACCGCGATCGCAGTCTGTGCCGGATTGGTGTTGACGCCGGTGGTACCGAGCACCGTCGGGCGCGGCTCACCCGCGGCACCGCTGACGGTCGCCGCAACGCCGGTCCCCGCGGGCGCCGGCATCGATGCCTACGACATCGCCATCCACCAAGCTGTCGCGCAGGTGCAGGCCGCCGTCGCAGCCTCTGCCGACCTCACAGCCGTCCCATCCAATCTTGTTCCCCCGCTTGCAAATGCGGCGGCCGAAGAAAAGGGTGTGTACCTCGGGGGCTGTATGCGGGATTTCCTCGAAACCGGACACCCGGAATGCGCGTCGGGCGACACCGCCTCGGCCACCACCGTGGCGCTGGTCGGCGATTCGCACGCCGCGATGTGGAATCCGGCCTTCCAGCAGCTCGCCGACGAACGTCATTGGCGGGTCGAGACTCTCGCGAAGTCGGGCTGCCCGCTGCTGGATCTGACGATCCGCAGCCCCCTCCTCAACCGCGAGTACACCGAGTGCGAGCAGTGGCGTGCCGAAATCACGTCCCGGTTGCGCGCCGAGCATCCGCGGCTCATCGTCCTCAGCACATGGCGCGGATACGGCTCGTCCGACTGGCCATCGGGTTTCACCGCCTACGATCGGGCGTGGCTCGACAGCCTCACCCGAATTGTGAAGCAGCTGCGCGATATCGGTTCACAGGTACTGGTACTCGGCCCCATCCCCGACCCCGAATCAGTGGTGCCGGTATGCCTGTCCGCCCACTTGGACGATGTCACCGCCTGTGAGCCGAGACGAGCCAACGCCGTCAATCCCGCCGGTATCGCCGCGGAGGCCGCAGCCGTCACAGCCGGCGGCGGTCAGTACGCCGACCTCACCGACCTGTTCTGCACTGCCGATCGCTGCCCGGTCATCGTCGACAACACCCTGGTCTACTTTGACTGGAATCACGTGACACTCGAATACTCCCGGGCCTTGGGCCCGGTGATCGGAGCCTTTGCCGATCGAGCGCTGGCCAAGCGCTAGGCAGCCGGCGGACTGCGCCGGCCTAAACGCGCCTTCAACGACATCGCGGGCTTCTCCACGAGGAACCAGCTCAGTGCCGCCAAGGGCAGCGTGATGACGGCGGCAATGAGCGCGAACACCGGTGGGGCCAGAAAGGCAAGTCCACAGATCACCAGGATCTGCTGGATCGGAAACGCGTAAATGTACACGCCGTAAGACAAATCGGTCCGTAGCCGCAGGCGTGGATCATGGATAAGCGCGCCCGAGACGACGAGCGCATAGGCCAGCGGGAACGCACCGATCCATCTGTAGTTGGGGAGCAGGCTGGCCGCCAGGACGATGGCGATACTCAGCGCGACGAGCGACCACCTCGCAGGAATGACGTGGCGCACCTGGAACAGCAGTGCTCCCGCCAGGAACATCACCGCGAAACGTGCAGCCGCTCCTTCTGCGATCATCATCTGGGTCGCCGCATCGAGTGGCGGCCGCTTGTCAGGGGGCGCTTCGACGATCGCACTCATCGAGGGCAATTGGGTGGACCAGAGCACCGCCAGGGCGAGCAAGCTTGGGATCACCCATCGCCGGCGCAACAGTCCGGTGATTCCGAGCACAGCGATGGCGATGTAGCACAACGCCTCCCAGTACAGCGTCCACAACGAACTGTCCCACTCCCCTGGCAGTGGAACCCCGAGAGGTGTTCCCGCGATATCGCTTTGCCTCATCAAGAGGCCGAAGTTGTTCAGAACGTAGGAAATCGGGCCCGACGACAGCAGCAGCCTGCCGGGCGAGCCGCCTTGGATCGCCACACTTATCGGTGCGATTACGAACGCGATCACCACCAGGCAGACCCAGAACCCGGGGAGGATGCGCAGCCCTCGGGCGACGAAGTAGTCCCGCAACCGCGGCCTTCTGACCCAGCTCCACGTGATCAGGAATCCCGAGATAGCGAAGAACCCGTCCACCCAGACATCTCGCAGCAGCTGGTGGGCAGGCTCGAAAGATATGGTGCGGCCGGTGATCAGCCACGAGTGCCACAGGATCACGCCCGTCGCCATCGCCAGCCGCCATGCGTTCAGCGCGTTGTTCTGCGGATCGAATACCTCTTCGAGCGTGCCCTTGATCCGACGGGCGACGCTCTCGTCCTCGTTGTCGCCGACTACTTCCGGATTCGCGCTCATCGATCAGCAAACGCGCCCGAGGCGTACGAAGTCTTCAACGAGATCGGTGGCGGCCGCCGCGCTTTCGGCCGGCGTCGTCATGCGGGTCGCGAACTCGCGGGCCCGGGTGAGGTATCCGGGGGCCAGGACTTTACGCACGTCGGCGATCAACGACTTCTCAGTCGTCGTGGCGAAGCGCCGGCCGGTGCCCAGCTTCAAACGTCGGAGCTGATTGGTCCGCAACCCTTGATCGGGCAGCGTCCACAGCCCCACCTGCGGCACTCCGGCCCGTAGGCACGCCGCGATGGTGCCGGCCCCGCTGTGGTGCACGACCGCACGACAGAGCGGGAACACCTCGGCGAAATTCACCAGGCCCACTATCTTGACGTGATCGGGATAGGAGATCGCGCTGAAGTCGGTGGAGCCCGCACCCACCACAGCCCGTTGGCCCAACCGCTCACAGACGGCGCTGATCATGGCGATCGTGTCAGCCGGCGAGCCGACCGGGACGCTGCCGAAACCGAAGAAAATCGGCGGTGTTCCACCGGCGATCCACGCCGCGACCTCGTCGTCGGAAGCCGTCGCCGACTCCAGCGTCAGGGTGCCGACAAATGGGCGCCGGCTACCCCAGTGCGCCCATTCGGCGGACAGCCCGGGAATCCAGACATCGTCATAACCCTGGATCTCCAAGGAACCACGTTCGGCGATACGTTCCGGCCAGGTCGATGTCGCCTCCGGCAGACCGAGCTCACGGCGCTGGATGTCCTCGACCTCTTTCACCACTCCGCTCCACGCGACGCGTTCGTAGGCCTTCATCACCGCGCGACCGGCCGATGCGGGCAGCAGCGGCAGGATCCTGCCGTTGGCGCGGGTCGGGAAGAAGTCGACCGTGACCAGCGGGATGCCGTAATACTCTGCGACATTGGCCGAGAATTGCTCGAAGCCGTAGCCGGCGATGATCAGGTCCGCCCCCTCTGCGAGCGATGCCAGGGTCGCGAACGCCTCCTTCGTCCAGCACCGGGCGACGATCTCCCCGATGTAGGCTCCGAGCTCCGTCACTTCTTTTGACTTCCAAGGAAATCGGAAAAAGGCCGTCCAGTAGTCGCGCTGCGCGTCCATCATCACCTGCGACTCGTCACCCCACGAGACCGCGGTGAGCCCGGCCGACTCGGCGAAGGCCACCACGTTCGGCGGGACCGCGATCGCCACCTCGTGTCCCCTGCGCTGGAGCTCACGACCAATGACGACACAGGGCTCGACATCGCCACGGACGCCGTGGCATGCCAGGACCACCTTCATCGCAGATCTAGCCTCTCAGCCTCTTCGGCCCGCGCACCCTCGAGGAACACCGGCCAGTATTGCCTGTTTTTTTGACGGCCAAGTAAGCGTTTGGCTAACTGGCAGCTGCGTTGTTGGTGGCCGTACACATCGATCAGCTCGGCTCACGGATCGGGAGGCCTGCCGCGCGATAGACCGAGTCGATGACGCTCATGTTTTCGACCGCGTCCAACGGCGACGTCCGAACCGGCTCGCCGCGCAGCACCGCGCCGGCGAACGCCTCCAGCTGGTAGGAGTAAGTGGTGCGACGGGAAAAGCGCTCGGACCGCTTCCCGTTGGCCGACCGGACGGAGAGCATCGGGAAGAGGTTGGGCGCTGCCGGACTGAGCCAGCGCAGCTCGCCGTCGTCGCCGACCACTTTCGCGCTCGCCCGGAACAGATTCCCCGACCACAGCGCGCAGCGCAGCCGACCGGTGTGACCGCCCGCATATCGCAGTTCGGCCGTCATGGCTCGATCCACCTGGGGCTTCTGTAATTTCGCCTGTGCTGAAACAACTTCCGGGGTGGAACCGCCAAAGGTCCGGGCCATATTGGTCACATAGCTGCCGGCGTCCATCATCGCGCCGCCGGCCATCGCGTAGTTGTAACAGTTGGCTTTGAACGTCGGCAGCATGACGCACAGGGTCACATCCACCCGCCGCAGTGTGCCGATCTCGCCCGACGCGATGATCTGCTCGACGCGGCGGGTCAACGGGTGGTGGCGGAACTGGATCGCCTCCATCACCACCCGATCCGACTTGGCGTCGAGGTCTGCGATTTCCTGGGCCTCGACGGCGTTGGCCGTGAACGGCTTCTCCACCAAAACGTGCTTGCCGGCTTCCAGCGCCAACTTGGTCCACTTACCGTGCATGCTGGTGGGCACCAGGACGTAGATCGCATCGAGGTCCGGGTCGTCGATCAGCGCCTCGTAGCTGCCGTAGGCCTTGGCAATGCCGTACTTGGCGGCAAATTCATCGGCACTGGGCTGATCACGGGATGCGACCGCGGCCACCACGACGTCGCGGTTTTCTTTGGCCGGATTGATCATCGTCGTCGGCGCGAAGCTTGACGCGCCCAAGATGCCGATCCGTACCCGGCCCGCGCAGTCTGGCATTACTTCTCTCTCCCTGTTCAAGGCTGCCGCCGCGATACTAGAACTCGTTCTAGTCGCAGATGGCTGGAATTGACATTACCGTCAGCAACCAGGGTCAACTCGGCTCTCGCAGGGGTAGCCCGGCGGCGCGATAGACGGAGTCGATGACTGTCATGGTCTCGATCGCGTCGTGCGGCGTCGTCCGCACCGGATGGCCGCGCAGCACCGCCTCGGCGAACGCGTCCAGCTGATATGCGTAGGTGGCGCGGCGCGGGAATCGTTCGACCCGCCTGTCGCCGCCGGATCGCACCGAGAACCGATGAAAAAGATGCGGCAGCAACGGGTTGAGCACATACAACTCGCCGCGGTCACCGGTGACCCGCAGGCTGATCCTCAACAGGTCGGCCGACCACATGGAACAGCGCAGTCGGCCGGTGTGCCCGGCGGGAAAGCGCACCTGCGCCGTCATGGCCCGGTCCACCCTGGGATCCCGCAACTTCGCTTGTGCCGAAACAACTTCCGGAGTTCCACCCCCAAAGGTGCGCAACATGTGGACCGCATAGCAGCCGGCATCCATGGTGGCGCCGCCGGCGAGTGAGTAGTCGTAGCGAATGTCGGAGAATTTTGGTAGCGGGAAGCAGAAGGCGACGTCCACCCGCTGCAAGGTGCCCAACTCTCCCGAGGCGATGATCTCCTCCGCCCGCAACGCGAATGGGTGATAGCGGTAGTGAAACGCCTCCATCACCACGCGATCCGACGTGGCGGCCAGCGCCGCGATCTCTCGCGCCTCGTCGGCATTGGCGGTGAATGGCTTCTCACACAACACGTGCTTGCCCGCCTCGATGGCCGCGCGAGTCCACCTGCCGTGCAAGCCGTTTGGTAGCGGGTTATAGATCGCATCCACATCCGGGTCGGAGATCAGCGCCTCATAGCTGTCGTGCACCTTCGGAATGCCGTGCTTGCCCGCGAACGTCTGGGCGCGCACCACGTCCCGTGCCGCCACCGCGGCAACCGCGACCTCGGCGTTGTCCTTCGCCGGGTCGATCAGCGCCGCGGGCGCGATCTGGGCCGCCCCCAAGATGCCGATCCGCACCTGCTCTGCCACTAGTCGTCGAACTCCAGCAGGGTCAATGTCGCGATCGTCGGCCAGTTCATCCCGACCCACCGGCGAAGCGGGCGATGGATCGGTAGGCCCTGCGTCTTCGGCAACAGCGAGTCGAAGAGCGGCCCCCGGCCCCGTGGCAGCGGTAAGTCGTGTACCGCCCGAACCCCGGGCACGGTGTCGGCCAGCCTGGCCAGCTCACGCACGGTGAGGCTGAACGGCGTCCTCGGCCAGTCGCCGCGCAACACCGTCCACAACCGTGGCCGGGCGGCGAGCAGTGCCTGCGATTTGGGCGGCAGGTCGAACATCATCTGGCCACCAGGGAAGCGCACCGCGCACTCCCCGATCAGGTCGAGCGCCTCGCTGGGCTCCAGGTACGGCAGCAGGCCCTCGGCGGTGACGAACACGCCGCGTTGGGGATCCACCTGGTCCATCCAGCTGAAATCAAGGACCGACTGGGCACACGCCAACATTCGATCCGACGGTGGTAGCAGCTGCTCACGGAGCTTGATGTTGGGAAGGAAATCGACTGTCAGCCAACGGAATTCATGACCCAGCCCAGCTTCATCGAGACGCCAGAAGCTGGTCTGCATCCCTTCGCCGAGGGCAACCACAGTGGCTTTGGGGTGCGTCGAGAGATAGCGGCGGGCGCCGTTGTCGAAAGAGAGCGCGCGCAGCGCGAGGTCTTGGCGATCCGTGGAGAGCTTGAACTTGCTGAAGTCGTAGTCCATTGACTCGACCAGACGAATCGCCATCGGATCGGCGACGATCGCGTCGGCACGTCGCGCTTCGCTCGCGCGGCAGAACAACGTCGCCAGCGCCGTGTCGGTTACCGGCATGACGTCAGTCATCGGGCAGGTGCTCCTTGTATAACTGCTTCATTCTGGGCGTAGCTAATATCAGTTCGCCGCGCCCGGGCCCTCGGGTGGCCGTGGTGAAGGCTACGCCAACCCGACATTTCGTAGCACCGATTACGGATTAAGGCTCCTGGGTTGTCGCATAAACTCTGCCCGTGTTTGCCGCCAGCCCCAGCGCCGCACCCCGGGTCGTGGTGGTCTCGAACGTCAGTAAATGGGGCGGCGGCGGTGTCGTCGGATTCCGGGACATGCTGCTGGCGATCCGCAAAGAGCGGCCCGACGCGGACCTCATCGCGGTCATCCCGCAACAAGGCGACGTCGCCAAGCGATGCGCCGAAGACGGTATCGAAGCCAAAATTGCCTGGACGCCATGGTGGGGTTTTGGCAAATGGTCGCGGTGGAAAATCGCTGATCCCCACGCACTGATCGGGTGGCTGCCCTATACCGCGATCCTGCTGCCCGGCATCGTGGGCGCGTTGGTGTTTTTCCTCCGGCGACGCCCGACGATGGTTCTAACCAACACCATGACGATTCCGTCGCATGCGATCGCCGCAAAGATCCTCCGCATCCCGCACTACTGGATCGTGCGCGAGTTCGGGCGTGACGACCATCAGATCTGGTTTCTGTTCGGCTACCGCAGAACTGTCCGCATGGTCGGTCGGCTGTCGGATCTGGCGATCTGCAATTCGCACGCCGTCGAGCAGGCGATGTTGGCGCTGGACCCGACGATGAAGACCCGCGTGCTCTACCCGGCCGTAGACACCGAACTGGGTACGCCACCTCAGCGTCAGCCCGGCGAGCGGATGCGCACCATCCTGGTCGGTTACTTCTCCGAGGCCAAGGGCCAGCATCTGGCGATCGAGGCCATCGCCATAGCGAGAAAGGCCGGTGTCGACATCGAGCTGACACTCGTCGGCGCCGGTGGTCACCAGCCTCTGCAGGGCCTCGCCGAACGCTTGGGCGTCGGCGATCTGCTGACCATTCACGAACCGACCCGGGACCTGCGACCCCACTGGGCCGCCGCCCACGTCGGCCTGATGTGCAGCCAGAGCGAGGCATTCGGCCGGGTGACCGTCGAAGCCATGCGGGCCGGCCTGCCGGTATGCGGAACGAACTCCGGCGGCACGCCCGAGATCATCGAACCCGGCGTCGCCGGCCTGCTCAGCCCGGTCGGAGACGCACACGCACTGGCCGCAAACCTCATGGCGCTAGAAGCCGACGAGCACCTGCGCCGCGGACTCGCCAACGGGGCGCTGAAGTCTTCGCAACGCTTCCAGCGTGACCGCCACGACGACGAACTCGCCACGTATCTCGGGCTGCGTTGATAGCATCCCGAATCGCCCGGACCAGGCCGAATTTTCAAGCGGGCCGAGTGGGCCATCCCAACAAGGAGCTCGATAGTGCCTGACGGCGAAGTGACTGGGCGCGAAGCCGAACGCGTCGAGTGGGATGTGATTGTCGTGGGTGCCGGTATGGGCGGCGGCATGCTCGGCCAGCGGCTGGCACGCGCGGGCCGCCGCATTCTATTCGTAGAAAAAGGTCACTCGACGCTGCCGGGAACACCGGGCACGATCCGCTCGGCGATGCCCGAGATCGCCGAACCGCAGGCGTCGCGGTCGAAGAAGACCTACTACGAGACGCTGGCCCGCGCCGGCCGAAGCAACGACGAAATCACCGATATCAGCGGCCGCCGCCCGCGAAAGTTCGTGCCCTACATCGGCGCGGGCCCCGGCGGGTCGTCGGCCCTCTACGGCATGGTTTGCGAACGGTTCTTCGTCGACGATTTCACGCCACGGCAGTTCTTCTCCGAACCCGGCGAATCCACTGTGCCGGAGGCCTGGCCGATCTCCTACAAAGAGCTGGCGCCGTGGTACTCCGAGGCAGAGAAATTGCTCGGGGTTCGGGGCGACGCCGATCCCTTGCGGCCTGAGGCCGCCGACGTCGGACTGCCCGCCGCACCGCCCTTTTCCGCCGACAACCAGCCGCTGGTCAACTATCTGTCGGGACGCGGACTGCACCCCTATCACCTGCCGATGGCCTGTGACTACACCGACGACTGCGCGACATGTCAGGCCTACCTCTGCGCAAAGGGCTGCAAGAACGATGGTGGCCGCGCCGGCGTGCTGCCCGCCGTCACCGAGTACGGCGCTGCACTGCTGGCCGAATGCCGGGTTTTGCGCCTCGAGGCGGACGGTAACCGGGTGCACCGGGTGATCTGTCAACGCCGCAACGACATGCTCGCGCTCAAGGCGAAAGTCGTTGTGCTGGCTGCCGGAGCGCTGGCCACCCCGGTGTTGTTGCTGAATTCCCGGTCCGGAGATTGGTCGCGCGGACTCGCCAACGGTTCAGACATGGTGGGCCGCAACCTGATGCGCCACGTGATGGACTGGATTGAGATCTGGCCACAACGCGGCAGCAAGATCACCGCCGAGAACAAAGAGATCGGGCTCAACGATTTCTATTTCATCGACGGCCAGAAGTACGGCACCGTGCAGTCGGCCAGCTCGATGGCCTCGTTGGCCCCCATCGACATGATGATGAACCAGCCCGGCATGGTGTCAAAAGCGCTGCGCTGGACAAGCCCCTTCGCACGCCCGATCTACGACAGGGTGATCAGCGGCGGATTGGTACTCGCCGCGATCATGGAAGACCTGCCCTACCGGGACAACCGGGTGCTGCCGAGCGATCAGCCCAGCGTGGACGGTCGCCAGCGGCTACGCCTTCAATACCGGATGCACGCGAACGAGAAAGACCGGCGCGAGGTGTTCCTCGGCGCGCTCAAAGAAGTGTTGCGGCCATTCCGGACACTGACCCTGCGCACAGGTGAGAACAACGGAACTCTGGGCCACGTTTGCGGCACGGTGAGATTTGGCACGGATCCCGCGACCAGCGTCCTAAACGCGGACAACCGCGCACACGAGGTGGACAACCTGTACGTGGTGGACGCATCGTTCTTCCCGTCCAGCAGCGGCATCAACCCGAGCCTGACCATCGCCGCCAATGCCCTGCGCGTCGGTGAGCACATCAACGAAGCGCACTTCGCCAACTAACATCGCAGCGGTGGACCTGTTCGTACGCGAGTCCGGTCCAGTCGGGGCACCCACCGTCGTCTTCCTGCACGGCGGGCTGATGAGCGGCTGGACGTGGGAGCCAGTGGTGGCGCGGATGCAGCACTACCACTGCCTTGTCCCGGACCTGCCCCAGTACGGCAAGAGCTTTCAGCACGGCCCGTTTGAGATGGGACGAGCCGCCGATGCGGTGGCCGAGCTCATTCGCACCCGGGTCAGCGCCCGCCGGGCACACCTGGTCGGCTTCTCGCTCGGTGCCCAGGTCGGCGTCCAGTTGCTGGCGACCGAGCCGCAGCTGATCGATCGGGCCGTGCTCAGCAGCACCTTCGTCAACACGTGGCCCGCAGTACCGCTCACGCGGCGACTGGCCGGGCTGGCCGCGCGCGCCACCCTGTTGCGGTGGTTACTCATCACCCGTCATTGGGACACTCACCACGCGGCCCAGAACCCGGGTTACCGCGACGACGCCCGACTGAACTCGGGTGCACAGCTCGCCCATATCGCCATGGCGTCAGCGGGGTTCACTGTGCCGCGAGGGCTTGACAAGTCTTATGTACCAACGCTATTTGTCACCGGCAGCGAGGAATTACGTGTCATCCGCCGGTGGGCGGCAGCACTGGCGCGGCCGATGCCCAACGGCGTCGACAGACTCGCACACGGCATGCGCCACGACTGGCCACTGCACGATCCCGACCTCTTCGCCCGCACCGCCGACGCCTGGCTATCGCTGGGCCCGCTACCGTCTCAGATCGCCTAGGCAGGTTGGCGGACCGAAAGACCGGCGGCACGGTAGATCGCATCGATGACCGTCATGTTCTCGACCCCCTCTGCCGCAGTCGTTTTCACCGGTTCGCCACGCAACACAGCCGCAGCGAAGGCCTCCAGCTGATACTCGTAGGTCGGGCGAGCCTTGAAGAACCGCTCCACCCGGTTGCCGTCGGCAGATCGGACCGAGAACTGCTGATACGGGGTGATCGGGTGCAGCCGCAGCTGGCCTCGATCACCGATGATCTTGGCGGTGTAGTGCGGCGGGGTCTTCGACCACAGCGAGCAGTGCAGCCGCCCCGTGTGCCCATCCGCGAACCGCAGCTCGGCGGTCATGGCCCGGTCCACCTGGGGCCCGCGCAGTTTCGCTTGTGCGGAAACAACTTCCGGGGTGGAGCCACCGAAGGTGCGAAGCATGTCGACCACATAGCTACCGAGATCCATGAGCGAACCGCCGCCCAGGGAGTAGTTGTAGGCGTTCGCCGACGAGTTCCGCAGCCAATAGCAGTCGGCCGCCTCCACCCTCTGCAGGGTGCCCAACTCTCCCGAGGCGATGATCTGCTCGACGCGCGCCGCAAAGGGGTGATACCGGTAGTGGAATGCCTCCATCACCACACGATCGGAGGCCACCGCCAGATCCGCGATCTCGCGGGCCTCGGTCGCATTGGCCATGAACGGCTTCTCACACAGAACATGCTTGCCCGCTTCAAGCGCGGCCCGAGTCCACCTCCCGTGCAAGGCATTCGGCAGTGGGTTGTACACCGCATCCACATCGGGATCGGCGATCAGCGCCTCATAACTGTCGTACGCCTTGGCGATGCCGTGTTTGGCGGCGAATTCCCCGGCCCGCGTTGCATCACGAGCGGCCACCGCGGCAACGACGACTTCGGCATTTTTCCCGGCCGGCTTGATCAGTGCCGCCTGCGCAACGCGGGCGGTGCCCAGAATGCCGATCCGTACCGAGCCTTCGCCGTCAGGCATGCGCGAGTTGCGAAGACGATGACGAAGCAGTCGTCACTTCTTGCGCCACAGCACGCCCGTGCCATCGATGTCGACGATTTCCTCGGTGATCCCGTGCTTGGTGCGATAGTCGGTGACAGCTTGTTCGCACGCCTTCACGGCCAGGTAGTCATCGACGATGCAGAAGCCGCCGGGTGACAGCCGCGGGTACAGCGCATCGAGGGCCTGGATCGTGGACTCGTAGAGATCGCCGTCGAGTCGCAGCACCGAGATGGCCTCGATCGGGGCGTCATGCAGCGTGTCCTTGAACCAGCCTGGGAGGAAACGGACTTGGTCATCCAGTAACCCGTAGCGCTCGAAGTTCTTCCTGACATCGGCCTCCGACACCCCAAGGATGCCTGACACGAGTTCGGCGTGAATACCCTTGTCCGCCTTGTAATTCTCGGTATCAGAACGCGGGACGCCCTGAAAGGAGTCACACAACCAGACGTTGCGCGTCCGGTCCCCGTAGGCCGCCAGCACCGCACGCATCAAGATGCACGCGCCGCCGCGCCACACACCGGTCTCGACGAGATCACCGGGGACGTCGTCAACAATGACGGTCTCGACGCACTCCTGCAGGCTCGTGAGCCGCTTCATACCGATCATCGTCTCGGCCTCGGCCGGCCAGTCCAGGCCCGCCTCGCGATAGTTCTGATCACTAACTCCGGCGCCGCGGAGTTTGGGGCCGAAGGTGTTCGCCGCCTTCAGCAGAAGACGCCGCCGCAACGGCCAATCCGAGGGCATCCGCTCGTGCATCCCGAACCTGGTCAGGTTGCGACGGAGCAGGTCGAGGTACAGAGAACGGACGTCGTAGTCGGTGATGGTCAAAATGGCCCTATCTCGCATGCCGGCATTTCGGCGCTGAGTCTAAACTTGCAGGGCCGTCAGTTTGCGGCGTTTCCCGCAGATCAGATCTGCACTCAGCCGATCCGCTTGCGTCGAGCGAAGTCTTCCAACAGGTCGGCAGCTCTCGTCACGCTGTCCGCGGGTCTGATCATCCTGGCGCCGAGTTCGCGGGCCCGGGTGCGGTAATCCGGCGCGAGGATTGTGCGCAGATCCTTGACCAGCCTCTTCTCGGTAGCGGACGCGAACTTCCGGGACGAACCCACCTTCAGCTTTTTGATGGCGGCGCCCCAGATCATCTGGACATCGGCCATGTAGAGAACCAGCGTCGGGATTCCCGCGCGTAGGCCCGCGGCCGTGGTACCCGCACCGCCGTGGTGCACGACCGCACGGCAGGCCGGGAAGACCGTCGCGTAATTTACCGCGCCGACCACCTTGACGTGGTCGAACTCGGGAACGTCACTGAAGTCGGTCCAGCCCGCACACACCAATGCACGCTCGCCCACTTGCGCGCACGCCCCCGCGATCATGCGAATCATGTCGGCGGGCGACTCCACCGGGATGCTGCCGAACCCGAAGCAGATCGGCGGTGTCCCCGCGGCGATCCACGCCATCACGCCGGAGTCTTCTTCGGTGGCCAGCTCCAGCGTCAAGGTGCCGACGAACGGCCGCTGGCCGCGCCACTGCTCCCACTCCTGCGACAGCCCGGGGAAGAGCGCGTCGTCATAGGCCTGGATTTCCAGCAGCTTGCGTTCGGCGATCCGCCCCGGCACCGGCCCTGTCGCCGGGGTGAGGCCCAGTTCCCGGCGCGCCTTATCGACTTCCTTCTTCACACCACGCCAGATCAGCGACTCCCCCGCCTTCATCCCCAGCCGGACCACCGGCTCGGGCAGGAAGGGCAGGAGCTTTCCGTTGACCCGCATCGGGTACCACAGCACCGTCGCCAGCGGAACGTCACAATACTCGGCGACGTCGAAGACCAGCTCCTCGTAACTGACCCCGGTGACCAGCAGATCCGCCCCGCCCGCGACCGATGCCAGGGCGCGGGTCATCGGACCCCAGGCGCGCATCCCGGGGCTGCGGGAGTCCTCGAGATACTTCTTCACATCGCGGACTCGCCAGAAGTTGCGGAAGAAGTAGCCCCAGAAGTCGCGGGTGTTTTCCAGCCATGACTGCGTATCGGGGCCGTAGGCGACCGCTGTGAGTCCGACAGACTCGGCCGAACCGATCAGATCGGGCGGGACTGCCATCTGCACATCGTGACCGCGGCGCAGCAGCTCGCGACCCACGGCGATCCCCGGTTCGACGTCCCCGCGAGTCCCGTAAAAAGCCAGTACGAGTTTCATCCCGTTACGCCCACGTCCCCTTGCGCCGGTGAACCAGCGCAAGGCTTTCCAGACCCAGCTTCACCATGAACGGCGGCAACAGACGGTCGACGTTGAGGTAGCGACGGGAGTCTTTGAACGCCTGCCGGAACCCGCGTTCGCTCGCGCTATAGGCCTGAAAGACCCGATCGAGGTCCGCCTCGTCCCAGGGTTCGTCGCGGGCGGCGGCGGCCAGCGCGTCGTACACGGTGGTGATCCAGTCGGTGCCGAAGGGCTCGGTGGCCGGGCCGCGAGTCTGGTGGTGCCGGAGATCCGGGGTGAGGAATTCGTCGACCTCATCATGAGCGTCGAGATCGATCGAGAGCGCCGTGGAGATCCGTTTGAGTTCCCGGCGCCAGTCGGCCAGGAGGTTGGTGTATTCGACGAACACCCGCGGCACATCACGGGTGTCGCGTTCAGCGAGCAGGCTGTATTTCAACCACCACGCACACGTGAGCTCTGGTGAGGAGTCAACGTAATTCTGCCGGTTGGCCCGGTTTTCCAAGGATCCGATGATCTCGTCCGGATGGCGCACCGCGACGACGGCCGCGACGTCGAAGCCGGCTTGTCGGGCCGCCTCGAACCAGATGCCGGACACCGTCGTCGTCTTGGGTTCCTTGATGATCAGGACCGGGGCGGCGGGCAGGCTCGTGAGGTAATCCCGCAGCTTGGCGACCCAGACGCCGTTTCGGTCGGCGTCGAAGGTGCCGTCGAGGTAGGAATCCAGCGCCATGTCGTATCCGGAGCTGCCGTGGTCATGAAGGATCGCCTGGTTCAGATGGATGACGGCTCGCGCCTCGAAGAAGCCGCGCGGGTTCTCCGACGTCGCGCCCAGTAGACCCGGGGGAAGCGAGCCGCCGCACAGCGAGAGAACCCGAGCCAGCGCCGATGTCCCGGACCGGCCATTGCCCAACACAAAAAGCGCAACCGGACGTTTCTCGGCGCTGGGCCGGCTAGTGATCACAGCGGCAGAATAGGGTTCACGCCAGCGCTTCGACAAGGTATTGGGCGGTTGCGCTGCCGCACCCAACCCCGCCAAATCGACCCATCTGGTCAGCTACTCTGACGCTCGTGTCAATCCAGGAACGTCCTGCGCAAGCACCCGACAACGCATGGCCGGACAACCGCCTGGTCCTGATGGATCAAGCCTTTTACGCCGGGCATCACGCCGCGGGGCAACGGGAAGTGATGCAGGTCGGTTGGCTGTATCACCACCCGGTAGACCTCGAGGCGCTGCAGCGGTTCCGCGACAAACTCAGCCAAGGAATGATGGGCCGGCTCATCGAGCGCTCGCCATTGCCGTTCGGCCGGTGGCGGTGGGTGTCGGACCCCAAGCCGGCGGAACTCGATGTCGCGACGGTCCCCCGTCCCCGCGACGAACTCGGCGACTGGTTCGACGAACGCACCCAGCTGCCCATCGATCCGGAATCCGGACCCGGCTGGCGGATCAGCGTCACTCCGCTCGGCGACGGCTCGACCGCGATCAGCCTGGTCCTGTCCCACTACGTCATCGATGGCATCGGTGCTGCGGTCGCCGTCACCCAGGCCCTGTTGGGCATGCCTGTCGACCTCGGCTACCCACCGCCCCGGTCGCGTTCCCGTCTACAGGCACTCGTCCAAGACATCCGCGAAGCAGCGAAGGACGCCCCCGACGTCGCGCGGGCGGTATTCGCCGGTGCGAAGGAGGCTCGGCGCCGCCAACAGGATGTCGTGCACTCCCAAGCCCAGGCCTCCCTGCCGGCGGCCACACCGACCAGCGGCGCCGACGACATCGTGATCGTGCCCAATATCTGGATCCGCCTCCGCTTGGACGACTGGAACGCGCGCGCCGAGGCGTTGGGTGGGACGGCGAGCGCGCTGGCCGCTGCCTTCACCGCGCGTCTCGACCGGCACATGGGGCGCAGGCACGGCGACGCCGACGACGTCAGGATGCTGCTGACCGTCAACACGCGCACCATGGACGACTCGCGGGCGGTAGCGGTCTCCTTCGTCCGGGTCGGCATCGATCCGACCGACGCTGCGAGCGATCTGACTGCCGCCCGCACCGCGATCAAGCAGGCGCTCAAGGACGCTAAGGACACTCCCGACGAGTCGGCGGAGCTCGTCGCCCTGACCCCGTTCACGCCCAAGCGGGCGTGGAAGCACCTGATGGACTACGCGGTCAGCGACCCGGAGCAACCCGCGGTGTGCTCGAACCTCGGCGACACGGGTCCGGCGGCGAGCCGCCCCGACGGCACCCTGTGCGACGGGATGTTCGCCCGGGGCGCGAGCCAGAACGTCACGCGGGGCTGGCTCGAGCGAACGGGCAGCCAGCTGCATGTCTTTGTCGGCACCTCGATGGAGATGAACCAGGTGGGAGTCTGCGTCCGCGGGTATCAGCCGGGTTCGGTGACAACCCGGGCCGAGTTACGGGAGCTGGCCGAGCGGACGCTGACCGAGTTCGAGCTGAGCGGCGAGATCGACTGACGGCACTCCTCTATATATGAGAGCTGATGACGCCCTACCGGTTGCGAGGCCGTCAATACAATTAGCCTGGGAACCAACATAAGACTTAGCCATTACTGCAGCTCCGCGCACACGCTGACGCGTATGCTCCGCTGTTGCACCGCAAAGAGCCCACACGGAGGCCATAAGCATGGTTGACTCTCGTCGAGATCGGTCGCGTAATCGACGGCCCCGCACATTTGCGGGCACTGTTATCGCGCTGGCCGTGACACCCACCCCTCGGGGGTTACGCGAGACGCCGTGCCTCGATGTGTAGTCGGATGTTCCATCTGATGGCTGGCGCTAGGAGTGGAAACACTCGGCAGACGGGAAAGGTCGGCGTGCAGTGATCGACGGAAGTTTGCCCGACGTTGCGCAAACTGAGCCCGAAGCCACCGACTGGCCCCGCGAGGACACCGCTGTGCAGCCTGCTGATCAAGCGCCCCCGCCTCCGCCTCCGGGTGGATCCCGTAACCGCCGCAAAAATCGTGGCTTGGTACTCGCGTTGCTCGGCCGCGTGTGGATCCCGCTGGTGGTTATCGCCGTGCTCGCCGCCGGCGGGCTGGCCGTGTCACGTCTGCACAGCATCTTCGGCAACGAGAAGACCCTCTCCTACGGCGACACCAAGAATGACAAAGGCAAGCCCTACAACCCGAAGAAGATGAAATACGAAGTCTTCGGACCGCCGGGAACGGCAGCGCAGATCAGCTACTTCGACGAGAACGGTGACCCGGTTCACCAGGACGTGACGCTGCCGTGGTCGTTGGAGTTCCCGATCTCCGCGGCGGCAGGCATCGGAAGCATCGCCGCGCAGGGTGACAGCGACACCATCGGTTGCCGCATCACGGTCGACGGCGTCGTCAAGGCGGACAACACCACCACGCATGAGGTCAGTTCTTTTGTCTCCTGTCTGCTGAAGGCCGCATGAGTAATCACGAGCTGCACACCGGCCGGTCCACGGTCGCGAAGACGATCCGCCGGTTTTCGGTGCTCATCATCTTGGGCTGGCTGGCGGTCGTCGTCGGCTTGACCCTCGGGGTCCCGACACTGGAGCAGGTCGAGGCGGAGCACTCGATTTCTCAAAACCCCACCGATGCGCCGTCATTCCGGGCGACTCAGCGCATGTCTGAGGTCTTCCAGGAATCGGTGTCCGGTACGGCCGCGGTGATGATCGTGCTGGAAGGCCAGCAACCGCTCGCCGATGAGGCCCACGCCTACTACGACGGCTTGATCCGTCAGCTGCGCAGCGACCCCAAGCATGTGCAGCACATCCAGAACTTCTGGGGTGACCCGCTCACCAGCGCCGCCGCCGAAAGCGATGACGGTAAGGCGGCCTACGTACAGCTGTCGGTGACCGGTAAGCCGGGCGAGGCCATGGCCAACGAGTCTGTCCGAGCAGTGCAGCACATCATCGCGGAGACACCGGCGCCACCGGGGATCAAGACCTACGTCACCGGTCCGGCGGCGCTGGCCGCGGACATGAGCGTCAGCGGCAACAGCACCGTCACCACCATCACGTTGGTGAGCATCCTGGTGATCCTCGTGACGCTGCTCTTTGTGTACCGTTCTCCGCTCACCGTGATCCTGTTGTTGATCGTGGTCGGCGTGCAGCTGCAGGCGGCACGCGGATTCGTCGCGCTGCTCGGTCACCACGAGATCATTGGCCTGACCACCTTCGCGGTAAATCTGTTGGTGGCCTTGGTGATCGCAGCCGGAACCGACTATGGGATCTTTTTCATCGGTCGCTATCACGAGGCGCGCCTGGCTGGTGAAGACAAAGAGACGGCCTTTTACACGACCTACCGCGGCGTCGCGCATGTGGTTTTGGCCACCGGCTCGACCGTCGCCGGCGCCACGCTCTGCCTCCACTTCACCCGCCTGCCCGCTTTCCAGGCCCTCGGCATTCCGTGCGCGGTGGGCATCATGGTCGCAGTCGCGGTCGCCCTCACACTCGTCCCCGCAGTGATTGCGGTCGGCAGCCGATTCGGCCTATTCGAGCCCAAGCGCACCGCCCGAGCCTTCGGCTGGCGACGGATCGGAACGGCCATCGTCCGATGGCCAGGACCCATTCTGGTCGCATCATTGGCGGTCACGCTGATAGGACTGTTGACGCTGCCGGGCTTCAAGCCCGACTACAACGACCAGCACTTCCTCCCGAAGAACATTCCCGCCACCGAGGGAATTCAGGCGGCATCGCGGCATTTCAGCCCATCGGCGATGATGTCGCCCGAGGTGCTCATGGTCGAGACCGATCATGATCTGCGCAATCCGGCCGATTTCCTAGTGCTCAACAAGCTGGCCAAAGCCGTACTCGCGGTTCCCGGAATCGAAAAGGTTCAGGCAGTGACCCGGCCGGAGGGAACTCCGATCGCGCACACGACGATTCCCTATCTGATGAGCACGCAACAGGCCGGCCAGCAGCAATTCATGTTCTTTCAGAAGGCGCGCATGGCGGACCTGCTAACGCAGGCCGACCAATTGCAGCAATCGATCAACATCATGTCGCGCATGTACGGCCTGATGAAGCAGATGTCAGCGACGATGCACGAAATGGTGAAGAGCACGCATGATATGGCTGACATCACCATGCAATTGCGTGATCACATTGCAGACTTCGAGGACTTCTTCCGGCCCATTCGTAATTATTTGTACTGGGAACCACACTGCTTCAACATCCCGCTCTGCTGGTCGGTCAGAAGCATCTTCGACATCCTCGACGGCGTCGACGGGCTGACCGAGAAGCTCCAGCAGCTGGTCGGAAACCTCGACCAGATGGACGTCATCATGCCGCAGCTGCTCGCGCAGTTCCCGGAGATGATTTCGATCATGGAGGGCATGCGCGGAATGCTGCTCACCATGCACAGCACCATGTCCGGCGTCTTTGGCCAGATGGACGACAATGGCGCGAATTCGACGGCGATGGGCAAAGCATTCGACGCCGCCCAGAACGATGATTCGTTCTACGTGCCGCCGGAGGTCTTCAAGAACGAAGACTTCAAGCGAGTCATGAAGATTTTCATCTCCCCGGACGGGAAAGCCGTCCGCATGCTGATCTCCCAGAAGGGTGACCCCACCTCGCCCGACGGCATCGCCAGGGTCGATGCGATCAAGAGCGCGGCCGAGGAAGCACTCAAGGGAACCCCGCTGGAAGGCTCGCAGATCTCGCTCTCCGGCACAGCAGCTCTGGTGAAAGATCTGGTCACCGGCACCCGATACGACATGATGATTGCAGTCGTCGCGGCGCTCTGTCTAATTTTTGTCGTCATGCTGATCGTGACGCGAAGTCTGATCGCGGCAATGGTTATTGTCGGCACGGTATTGCTTTCACTAGGAGCGTCATTCGGCCTAGCTGTATTCGTTTGGCAATACTTATTGGGAATACCGTTGCACTGGTCAGTATTCGTCATGACGGTGATCATTCTTTTGGCGGTCGGATCCGACTACAACTTGCTGCTCGTAGCCAGAATGAAAGAAGAATTGGGCGCCGGCATCAACACCGGCATCATTCGGGCAATGGCCGGCACCGGAAAGGTCGTGACCACCGCCGGCCTGGTATTCGCGTTCACGATGGCGTCGATGATGGTCAGTGACCTGGTCAGCATCGGCCAGTTGGGCACCACAATCGCCCTGGGTCTGTTGTTCGACACCCTCGTGGTACGGGCGTTCATGACACCGTCGATCGCGGCGTTGTTGGGACGTTGGTTCTGGTGGCCGCAACGGGTTCGGCCTCGGCCCGCCAGTACGATGCTCCGGCCCACAGGACCGCGTCCGCTGGTGCGCGCCCTGCTGCTGAACCAAGAGAAGTAAGTGTCGGATATCCAGACCAGGACTGAGCCGGCACATCAGCTCGATCGCCCGTTGATCGCGCGGTCGATACGTGCGCTTTCTCCCCTGATCATCGTGGCGTGGGTGGCGATCACGGTCTACGTGACGTTCTTCGTCCCCTGGCTCGAGACCGTCGGTCGCGACCATTCAGTGCCGATGGCTCCCCAAGACGCCCCGGCGGTGATTGCCATGCACCGGATGGGCGCGGAATTCCAGGAATCGTCCTCCGACAGTTTCGCCATGCTCGTGATGGAGGGGCAGCAGGAACTCGGAGACGAGGCGCACGCGTATTACGACGGACTGGTTCGTGCGCTCAAGAGCGATACCACGCACGTCGAGCATGTACAGGATCTGTGGGGAGATCGGCTCACCGCGGCAGGCGCACAGAGCAAAGACGGCAAGGCCGTTTACATTCAGTTGAACCTGGCCGGCAATCAAGGCACGACGCTGGGCCAGCAATCAATTGCCGCGGTGCGCGGCATCGTCGAACGAACGACAGCGCCGCCCGGTATCAAGGTCTACGTCACTGGCCCGGCCGCGCTGGTCGCCGACATGCAGCACGCCGGCGACCACTCCATGA
Organism: Mycobacterium sp. SA01; assembly: GCF_041287105.1. Lineage (NCBI taxonomy): Bacteria > Bacillati > Actinomycetota > Actinomycetes > Mycobacteriales > Mycobacteriaceae > Mycobacterium > Mycobacterium sp. SA01. The sequence goes on from NZ_JBGGNO010000013.1 coordinate 123,247, forward strand.
TCAAGATGACCGCGGTGGGCGGCGTCATCATTTTTGTGATCCTGCTCTTCGTCTACCGGTCGATCATCACCGTCCTCGGCTTGCTGCTGACGGTCGGGATCGAAGTCCTCATCGCCCGCGGCGTTGTGGCATTTCTGGCCGACCACAATGTCATCGGCCTCTCGACATTTGCAGTCAGTCTGCTGGTCGCCTTATCGATGGCGGCCGGAACCGACTACGGCATCTTCTTCTTCGGCCGCTATCACGAGGCGCGTCAGGTCGGCGAAGACATCGAGACCGCCTTCTACAGCACCTTCCGCAGCGTCGCGCCAGTGGTGTTGGGCAGCGGTCTGACGATCGCCGGGGCCATGCTGTGCCTGAGCTTCACCCGGCTGCCCATCTTCCAGAGCATGGGCGTGCCGTCCGCTGTCGGCATGTTCGTCGCTGTCGGAGTGGCCGTGACGTTGGTTCCGTCGTTTCTGGCGGTCGGCGGCCGCATCAAACTGTTCGACCCCAAGGTCCGGCTCAGGAACCGGCGCTGGCGCCGAATCGGCACGGCGGTCGTCCGCTGGCCGGTGCCCATTCTCATCACCACGATCGCGATCGCGCTGGTGGGCCTGCTTGCGCTGCCCGGCTATCAAACGAGCTACAACGACAGGCTCTACATCCCCAAGGATCTGCCCGCGAACGTGGGAAATGCGGCCGCGGATCGCCACTTCTCCCAGGCACGCATGATGCCGGAAATCCTGATGATCGAATCCGATCACGATATGCGGAATCCAGCAGATTTCCTGATCCTGCATAAGATCGCAAAGGCAATTTTCAAGGTCCCCGGCATTTCTCGCGTGCAAGGGATTACGCGGCCTGAGGGAACGCCGATCGAGCACACCTCGATACCCTTCCTGATGGACATGCAGAATGCCGGCATGCAGAGCAGCCTGAAGTTCATGCAATCCCGCATGGATGACTTGTTGAAGCAAGTCGGAATGATCAACCGGCAGATCGAGTTGATGAAGCGGATGTATGAGCTGCAGAAGCAGCTCAACGACATCACGCACAATTCATTCATCACGACGCAAGAAATGTCTACCGTCATCACGGTGTTGCGGAATAACGCGGCAGACTTCGATGACTTCTTCAGGCCGATTCGTAATTACCTGTACTGGGAGCCGCACTGCTACGACATTCCGCTGTGCTGGGCGGTCCGGTCGGTATTCGACGCAATCGACGGTATCAACGCACTGAACGACAAGATGAAAGAGATGCTGGTGCATCTCGGTGCGTTGGACAAACTGATGCCGCAGCTGCTCGAACAGATCCCCCAGATGATCACGATCATGGAGGGGATGCGGGACATGATGCTGAAAATGCACAGCACGATGTCCGGGACGTTCGGTGTATTGGACGATACGAATCTGAACACCACCGCCATGGGACAAGCCTTCGACGCGGCACAGGATGACGATTCCTTCTATCTGCCGCCCGAGGTTTTCCAGAACCCCGACTTCAAGAAGGCGATGAGCGCCTACCTGTCCCCCGACGGAAAAGCCGCGCGCTTCATCATTTCTCACAAGGACGAGCCCGCGTCGCCCGAAGGTATTGCAAGCATCGCCAAGATCCGGCTCGCGGCTGAAGAGGCTCTCAAAACGACACCGCTGCAAGGATCGAAGATCTCGATCGCCGGTACCGCAGCGACGTTCAAGGACTTCAGCGACGGCTCCAAATACGATCTCTTGATCGCGGCGATCGGTGCACTCTGCCTGATCTTCATCATCATGTTGATCCTCACCCGCAGCCTTATCGCCGCCCTGGTAATCGTGGGCACGGTGGCGCTGTCGTTGGGTGCGTCGTTCGGCATGTCGGTGCTGCTCTGGCAATACATTCTCGGCATCAAACTGCACTGGATGGTGTTGCCGATGTCGGTGATCGTGCTGTTGGCGGTCGGCTCGGACTACAACCTGCTGCTGGTATCGCGGATCAAAGAAGAGCTGAGTGCCGGCATCAACACGGGCATCATCCGCGCCATGGGCGGCACCGGCAAGGTCGTGACCAACGCCGGCTTGGTGTTCGCGTTCACCATGGCGGCCATGGTCACCAGCGATCTGCAGATCATCGGCCAGGTCGGCACCACCATCGGTCTGGGCCTGTTGTTCGACACGCTGGTGGTGCGCTCGTTCATGACGCCGTCGATCGCCGTCCTGCTCGGCAGGTGGTTCTGGTGGCCGCAGCTGGTTCGTCCCCGCCCCGCCAGCTTCATGCTGCGGTCCGAGGGAACACGTGCGTCAGCCCGGGCCTACATGCTGCCTCGCGAAGACGACGAGCCCATTACCGCCGAAATCCCAAGAGCGACGGTCTAGTTCGTCGGCCTATCCGGCGTTCGACGCGGCCCGGCTCTCCAGCCGCACGTAGTTCGCCAGACTCTCACCGGCGTCGGCGGGCACGAACCCCGTCGATTCGATCTTCGCCAGATCAAGAACGCCGTGAAGCGGCCGGGGCGCAACGGGATTCGTCGCCGTGCTGAAGTACTCCGCCGTCGACACCCCGCTGACCCGTGAAGGGTCGTGACCCGCGAGTTCGAACGTGCGCCGCGCCACGTCGGCCCATGAGGTGGCAGGTCCGGATCCGGTCACGTTGTAGGTCCCGTACGGTGCGTGTGTCTCGATCACATGCCGGATGGCCCGGGCCAGCTCCGAGGTGAATGTCAACCGCCCGATCTGGTCGTCGACCACCGACGGGTCGATACCCCGTTCGGCGAGAGAAAGCATGGTGCGCACGAAGTTTCGTCCGTCACCGATCACCCACGAGGTGCGCAGGATGTAATGCCGGTCCAGCGTCCCGATGATCTGGTCGCCGGCGGCCTTCGTCTGGCCGTAGACGCCGAGCGGCGTCATCGGATCGTCCTCACGGTAGGGCCTCGTCGCGCTCCCGTCGAACACGTAGTCGGTCGATACGTGCACCACGGTCAGCCGGTGTGCCGCCGCGACGCGCGCCAGATTCGCGATGCCGGTGACGTTTGCCGCCCACGCCGCGGCCCGTCCCTCGGCGGTCTCGGCGGCATCCACCGCCGTGTACGCCGCGGCATTGACGATCGTGTCGTAATCCCGCCAGGAGCGCGCCGAAGCGAAATCCGCACTGGTGAGATCGAAGTCGGGCAGATCGACGTACTCGACATGCGACAGGCCGTCGTAGGCGTCACGCAGTGCGCGGCCCAATTGCCCGTTGCAACCGATCACCAACGTCTTGCGCGGCTGGACCGGAACAACGTCCGACAGCGGCCCTTGAGCCCGATCCTTGGCGGACAGCTCGGCCTGCTCCAGCGGGATCGGCCAATCGATTGCGATGGTCTCATCCGCGGGGTTCAGCGAGGTGTAGACACCGTCCGGCGAGTAGTGATCGTTGACCAGGTAGGTGTAGGCGGTGTTCGGCTCCAGCGTCTGGAACCCGTTACCGACGCCTTGCGGGACGAAGACGGCGCGCGATGGGTCAATCTCAGCGGTCACCACGGTCCCGAAGGTCGGTCCGTCGCGCAGGTCGACCCACGCGCCGAAGATCCGGCCAGTAGTAACCGAGATGTACTTGTCCCACGGTTCGGCATGAATGCCACGGGTGGTGCCGGCCGACGAGTTGAACGAGACGTTGTTCTGCACCGGCCCGAAATCGGGCATCCCGGCGGCCACCATCTTCTCGCGCTGCCAGTTCTCTTTGAACCAGCCGCGATTGTCACCATGAACAGGCAGGTCCCAGATGACCAACCCGGGAATCGCCGTCTCCGTTGCGCGGAGTGGCTTTCCAAGCTCCGTCATTGCGTGCGCTCCCCTGTCATTGCCCGAGTCTGGCGTAGAAAGCCTCGGTGGCGTCTTTGGCGGGCGCCCACCAGCTTTCGTTGTCGCGATACCAGTCGATCGTCGCGGCCAGCCCTTGCTCGAAGTCAGGATATCGCGGCCGCCAGCCGAGCTCATCGCGCAGCTTGGTCGCATCAATGGCGTACCGCAGGTCGTGACCCGTCCGGTCCGGCACATTCTCGTAGGCATCGGCCGGCTGGCCCATGATCGTCAGGATCAGCTCGACGACGGTCTTGTTGTCCTTCTCGCCATTGGCGCCGATCAGGTATGTCTCCCCGATCCGGCCGTCTTCCAGAATCTGCAACACTGCCGAGGAGTGATCATCGGCGTGGATCCAATCGCGCACATTCAACCCCTCCCCGTACAACTTGGGGCGTGTCCCCCGCAGCACGTTGGTGATCTGACGGGGAATGAACTTCTCCACATGCTGATACGGGCCATAGTTGTTGGAGCAGTTCGAGATCGTCGCCTGCACACCGTAGGAACGCATCCACGCCCGCACCAACAGATCGCTGCCGGCCTTGGTCGACGAATACGGCGACGAGGGGTTGTACGGGCTGGCTTCGGTGAACCGGCCCGGATCGTCGAGCGCCAGGTCGCCGTACACCTCATCGGTCGAGATGTGGTGATACCGCACGCCGTACTTGCGGACCGCTTCCAGCAGAGTGAACGTCCCGATCAAGTTGGTGTGCAGGAACGGCTCCGGGTCGTCCAGTGAATTGTCGTTGTGGGTTTCCGCGGCGTAATGCACGACGCTGTCGACCCCTGCCACCAGCTTGTCGACGAGCTCGGTGTTGGCGACATCACCGTGGACGAAGCTGACCCGATTCTCGGGCAGGCCGGCCAACGACTCCCGATTCCCGGCATAGGTGAGTTTGTCCAGCACGGTGATGTGATGGTCGGTGTGCTCGACGGCGTAGTGCACAAAGTTGGATCCGATGAAGCCGGCGCCTCCGGTGACCAGAAGCTGCGCCACTAGAGACCCCTTTCCAGCAGATCCAACAGGTACGAGCCGTACCCCGACTTCACCAGCATCTCGGCCCGCTCACGCAGTTCGTCATCGGAGAGAAAGCCTTGCCGCCACGCGATTTCCTCTGGAACGCCGATCTTCAAACCGGTCCGCCGCTCCATCGTACGAACAAAATCCGCCGCGTCGGTCATCTGATCGAAGGTCCCGGTATCCAGCCACGCCGTGCCGCGGGGCAACACCTGCACTCGTAACCGGCCCTGCTCCAAATACTCCCGGTTGACGTCGGTGATCTCGTACTCACCGCGATCACTCGGTGAGAGATCCCGCGCAATCGCTACGACGTCGTTGTCGTAGAAGTACAACCCGGGGACCGCGAAATTGCTTCGAGGTTGTTTCGGTTTCTCCTCCAGCGACACCACCACTCCGCTGGGATCGAATTCGACCACACCGTAGGCCGAGGGCTCGGCCACCCAGTAGGCGAAGATCTGGCCGCCGTCGACGTCGGAGAAACACTTGAGCTGGGTACCCAGCCCGGGGCCGTACAGCAGGTTGTCACCCAGGATCAGGGCGACCTTGTCGTTGCCGATGAAGTCCGCACCGATGGTGAATGCCTGAGCGAGTCCATCCGGGGACGGCTGCTGTGCGAACGTGAGCGAGATGCCGAACCGGGATCCGTCCCCGAGCAGCCGTTCGAAACTCTCCGCATCGTGCGGGGTGGTGATCACCAGGATGTCGCGGATCCCCGCCAACATCAGCGTCGACAGCGGGTAATACGCCATCGGCTTGTCGTACACCGGGATCAACTGCTTCGACACGCCAAGGGTGATCGGGTGCAGGCGGGTTCCGGAACCACCCGCCAGGATGATGCCCTTCATGACATCCGTCGGATGACGCGAACGCCCATCCCGCGGGTCTCGTAGATGCACAGGTCGTCACACCAGAACCGGCCGTCGAACACCGCGAGCACGCCACGATCGTCGCTCTGGGTCGACAGAATCTCGATCTCGGACTTGGTGCGCTTGTTGGTCGGTGTCACCTGACCGCGGAACTTCCAGCTGAACATTTGGTCCAAAGCGACAGGCTCGAACTCGAATTCGTCACCCGCGCCGGCCAACCCGGCCAGCCGGACCGCCGCGCGGGCCGCCTGCTGCATGGCTTCCAGACCCAGCGAACCCGGCTGCACCGGATCCTGGAAGAAGTGGGCCTTGAAGAACCACGCCTCCGGGGTGACGTCATACTCGGCGACCAGCCGGCCCAGACCTGCTTCTCCCCCGCCGGGCCAGAACTTCACCCGGTCGAGCACCTGAAGCCTCCCCTGGTCCAGCCAAGGTGCGCCGTCGAGCTCGGGAGCCCGGTACGACAGTTCGACCGGAGCCGGGGTGGAAAGCGCCTCCAGCACACCTGGTTTCATTCGCAGACCGACTTGGTTGCGCAGCGCCTCGGGACTGAAGAACCCGAATGCCGTCTTCATCGTCATGACGACGTCGTCGTTCTGGGTGCAGACCACGTCGAAGAAGACGATCGTCGACCCGGCGCCGTCGGCGAACCGCTCCAGCGTCGAGGTCACTCGCAGAGTGCCGACCCGGGCCGGCCGATGCTGGACGACCTCGCCACCGTCGAGATTGCGGAACACCACGTCGTCGAGACGATTCGCGGCAAATCCGTTGTACGACGACAACCAGCCGCACGGCTGCAGCAGGATTTCGATGAGCACCGGCATCGGCACCGCGTCGACATGAGCGTCGGCGAAATACCATTCGCCTTCTGGCACATCGTATTCCGCGACGACGGTGCCACCCTTGGTCGGCACCCCCGGCGGACTGGACACGCTGAGTACGCGGGACATGAAGTGGTACGGCTCGTCCGGAAGACGCGGCGCCCGCCGAGTTCCGTCGAACGGCGCGTACAGGGCGCCGAACGCATCCGAGGGCATCCCGCGCCCGCACGCCAGAAGCGCGCCCTGGTCACCGCGAACATCGTTGGTGCCGGCCAGGATCTGCACCGGCCCGGGTGCGCCCGGCGGCATCGGCCAGTCCGGGACCAGACGCATCCCGAAGCGACGGGCGTGGAACACCTTGAAACCGTCACTGCGGCAGAGCAGCGCGGCGAAGACCGTCGGCGTCGGACCGTCGATGATCTCTTCGATGAACACCTCGTAGTCGAGCATGTGGTCGGCGTCCGGGGTCACCTGTCCACGACAGACGAAGCGGGCCATGTCATCCGGGACGGGCTCGAATCGCCACCCGTCGCGTTCGATGGAGAACCCGTAGGCCGCCATCGCGAACGACAGCGCCTGGGTGGCCGCGTCGGCCATCAGCGTGCCGGGCATGCAGGGGTCGTTCTTGAAATGCCCGTCGTAGAACCACATGTCCTTGGGCACGGCGGCGGTGGCGCGCAGATACCCGCGGCCCCACGGTCCGCCGGTGGGATCGAATTCGGCGATCTCGTCGATCAGCCGCAATTTGCCCTTCGGCAGTGACGGCGTGCGGGTATGGGCGGCGGCCCGTTCGAAGCCGGGTCCGAAGCACCGGTAGGCATGCCCCTCGGTGAAGGCCTCGACATCCTCGCGGGTGAACGAACGCTTCTGGGTGACCACCGGCGGCTCATCCCGGATCGCACCCGCGCGCGGCGCGTCGTCGGCGGCATCCCACAACACCCCGTCCGACTCGGCGAGCTCGGCGTCGGAGAAGAATCCGGCCTGCCCGTTGCGCACCGAGATCATCAGCCGGTCACCGATGTAGCAGTCGTAGTGGAAGAAGAACAACCGAGTATCACCGGTTTTCGCGTGACCGTCGATGTGGATCTCGTAGTGCAGCGTGTCGCCGCCCTTGGGCAGTTCGCCCATGAACGTCAGGTCGCAGCCGAGCAGGCGGTAGACGCGTTCGCTGCGGTTGGTGAAATCCGCACCGAGCCAGGAGGCGAGCAGCAGGTCCGCTTGCCCGCTCTCGATCACCACACCCGGCGACATGCGGCCGTTGTGGATGTACCAGGCGTCCGGGTCGACGTCGGTCTCGGTGACGATTGTGCCGGTGCCCATCGTTCCGGGCTCACCCTCGATGCTCATCACCCGATCCGCCAGCAGCAGCGGCGGCTCCGGCATCCGCACCAGCCGTTCGTACTGGTCGTACTCGACGAACTTCGGCCCCATGACCTCCGAGACCTTGCCGCCGGCAAGGATTTCCAGCTGAGCACGCGTCCACAGCGGCTCCGTGGCCGCCGCCGGACGCGTGCTCGGCGCAGGCGCAGTCGGCGCAGGCGCAGGCGCAGGCGGTGGGGGCGGTGCGGTCGGCGTCACGGTGACCGGCGGCGCCGGGGGTGCCGGCGCCGGGGGTGCCGGCGGCGGCGGAGGCGGTGCGGGCGGCGAAGGCATCACCGGTGCGCTCGCCGCGGGAGCGGGTGTCGGCGCGGGTGTGAAGACCGCGGGCGCGCTCGTCGCGACCGTGGAAATCGATCCCCGCCGTCCCGACACCAGCGCGAGAAGATCGCCGCGCGACTTCAGGAACGACGAGTGGGCTTCTGCCTGTCGCTCCAGGAAGGCGGTGTGCGCGTCGCTGACCGAGGCGACCAGATTCAGCGCCGTCGTCGTCTGATCGCTGAGCGCGCCAGCCGTGGGCGCGGCCGGAGCAACCGGCCGGGCCACGACAGTGCTTGTCTCCGTGACGGTGTGCACTGCGAGGTCCTGCGCTACCACCAGCGGCGCGAGCTGCGCAGGCGCGGGCGGCATGACTTGAACACTTCGCACATCAGACATGGGTGTACTTCCGTTTCTGGACGCCGCCGGCGTCGAGACAGTCCTGGGTGGTGCTGGGGGCGAAACAGTCTTGGGCGTTTCGGGAACCGAGACGATGTCCGGCCAGTGCGCGGGGAACGTCAGCGTGCGAGTTCCCTCCGACGCTGCCGGCCCCCGCTGTTCGCGCAGTTGCCGGATACGCGCCTCGAACGCCTCGATGTCGACGGGCAGTCCGTGCACCCACAGCTTGGACACGCTCTCGGCCAGGGCGCGCAACCCGCGCCGTTCCTGAGGGTCCAGCGCGACAGCCAGATGCGGCCGATCGCCGAGGATCTTGCCCACGGCACCGGTCAGGATGCTGCGCGGGCCGTGCTCGACGAAGATCCGGACGCCGTCCTCCCACGCTTGCAGAATCGTTGCGGGGAAGTCGATCGGCTCGAGGGCCTGACGGGTGATCGCCTCGGCGGCCGCCTCACGGGTGGGGACGTAGGCCCGGTTGACCGCGTTCGTGTAGAAGCGGATATCGGGAACCTCGTGCGTGTCCCGGGTGTGAATGTTGCGCCAGGTATCGGCGAACGGCGCCATGGCCTCGCAATGAATCACCATGTCCAGCCCCAGCGGGATCGCGGTGGCGCCGGCGAGCGCGTCGATCACCCGGCGGCATGCCGCGGGATCCCCACCGATGACGCAATCGTCGGGTGCTTGCACGATGGTCATGTAGGCGTGCGGTTCGGCGGCCAGGGCCGCGTCTACCTCGCTGCGGGGCGCGGTGATCCGCCAACATTCCCACGGGGCAGGCTGATCTCCGAGTCCCCAGTCGGCAGCCGCGACGCGGCAGTCACCGGTCAGTTCGTCGCCGTACATGCCCGACGCCTCGATCTCGCCCAGCATCGGTTCCAGATCACGCCAGACCCCGAAGGCCAACAGCGAGTTGGTTTCACCCGACGAAAGTCCGATCGCGGCAGTCGGTTTGAGTCCCAGTACGGTCCGGGAGAACTCGGCCTGCGACTGGCAGACCAGAGCGCAGCCGGTCAGCTGGGTGCGCGGATCCAGCGTCGTGATCCCGGCTCCGTGCAGCGCGCGCGCCAGATCACCGACGCCGGAGAGCCGTTCGGTGAGTGCATCACCGATCTCGGGCCACGCGAACAGCAGATCGCGCCCGGCACCCGGGTACGCCGCGGCCGCGCCGGTGAACGTGAATGCCAGTTCGCCGGCCATCGGTTTCTCGGCGTATGCGATGCCGGGGATCGCCGGAGCCTCGCCGCGTTCCAGGCGCTGGACGGCCTGCTGCCGCAGCGTGTCCACCGTGGACTCGCTGTCCCCTACCAGTGAACACCGGACCGGCCCGGCTCCACCCGGTTCGCCACGCTGCATCCGCGCCAGCAGGTCGGCCCGGCTGTCGCCGGCATAGCGTTGCGAAACCGGAACAACGCCAACAGCCAGCGGCTTGGGCGCACCATCTCCGGCAGACACGGTGATGCCGTCGGCGTGGCCGCCCAGCGCCTCCACCCACACCGCCGCCGAGGTTCCGCCCGGCGCCGGTTGAGCCCCGGCCTGGTCCACCCGCACCCGGGCCCGGACTGCCTCGGCGCGGGCCGCGATCTCCACAGCAGCGCTCGCGGCATGGGTGCGGCCGATCCGGCCGGCCGCGAAGTTCGGGTCGGTTTCGATCGGTTCGTCGTCGGTGTCGATGACGGCGATGATCTCGTCACCGGCCGCTTCGGCGTCCGCACGCCGCTTGAGCACGAAGGCCACCGCGGCGTCACCGTGTCCCACGCTCGTGTCGGCGTCGAGCGCATCGGCCGCCTGCGAATGCGCCGGTTCACAGCACATGTCCACCGCACCGGCCACGACGGTGTCGAGTTCACGATGTCGCAGCGCGCGAATGCCGATCTGCAGCGCGGTGATCGCGGACAGTTCCTCGGTGGACACAGTGAATCCGAATCCGCGGAAATCGCGCTGCGCATGGATGCGGTTGGCGGGAATGTTCGGCATGGTTCCCACCACGCCGTCGGCGGTCAGCCTGGGGGCCGCCTGTGCGTTGGCCTCCAGCCACCGTTCGTTGTCGGCGTTGAGCACCCGCAACCGTTGCCGCGCGATCATGGCATCGCAGCCCATGCCGACGAACACCCCGGTTCGCTCCGGATCGGTGATGACACCGTCGAGCGCCTGCCCGGACGCCGCCAGCATCACGGTCTGCTGACTGAGGCTGCCCGCGAGTTCGTTGGGCGGGAAACCGAGTCCGGCAAGCTCGAGCGCCACGCTGTCGAGCGGGGTGGGCTGCGCCTCCGGGCCGAACACCCGGCGACGGAATGCCTCGGCATCGCGCGCGTCGCCGGTGACCACACCGAGTCCGCAGATCACGATCTCGTCGGTCGGCGGCTGTTGCCGGTTCACCGAAGGCCTTGGCCCGCGGTAGTTCTCGACGATCAGGTGCGCGTTGTTGCCGCCGAACCCGAAGTTGCTGACCGCCGCGCGTTTGACCGGGCCGTCCCACGCCGTGGGGGTGGTCACCAAGGTGAACGGCGTATCGCCGAGCTTGTCGGTCGGCTTCTCACACACGGTGGGCGGAATGGTCGACGCCTGCATGGCGGAGAGCACATTGACCAGGCTTGCCGCGCCGGACACCGTGATGGTGTGGCCCAGGTTGCCTTTCAGCGCACCCAGTTTCAGCGGAACGTCACCATAAGCGGCCGCGATGCTCTGCAACTCGGTGGCATCGCCCAGCGGGGTGCCGGTGGCGTGACAGTCCACATAGTCGATGTCGGCCGGCGTCAGCCCCGCCTGCTCCAGCGCGGACAGCATGGCACGGGTCTGACCGCCCACCGCCGGTGCCAGGAAGCCGCTCTGGCGGCCGTCGTTCGAGAGCCCGACACCCAGGATCACCCCGAGGATGTCGTCCCCGGCGCGCTCCGCATCGGAGAGGCGCTTGAGCGCCACCAGGGCGGCGCCTTGGGACGGCACCAGGCCGTCGGCTTCCGCGTGGAACGGGCGGGACTGTCCTGTCGGGCTGAGCGCCTGCAGCGAGGTGAAGCCCAGGTGCAGGAACAGGTCGTCCGATCCGTTGACACCGCCGGCAAGCATCACGTCGGCATCGCCGTCGTGCAGAGCGTCGCAGGCGAGTTTGATGGCGTAGAGCGACGATGCGCAGGCCGCGTCGAGTGCGAACACCGGACCGTTCATCTCCATCGCGCCGGCGACGAGGTGCACGGGCAGCCCCGACGAGAACCGGTTGCGCGGATCGTCGTTGCCCTCCCCCGTCCAGAAGGCCTCGACGAACGCCGTGCCCATGGTGCTGGGATACGACAGATTGCCGACGATCAAGCCGGTGCGGGGAGCCGCGAGCGGACTGCCCAGGGCCTGCTGAGCGCACTGAGCGAGCCACCCGACGATCGGATCGAGCTGGTCCAAATCCGGTATCCGCGCGGCGAACTGGCTCAGATCGAACGAGGTGGCGACATAGCCTCCGGTCGCCGACGCGACACGCAGACCCGGTTTGTCGCTGGCCAGCAGCTTTCCCGGGTCCACGCCTCGCCACCGGTCACGCGGGGTGGGGGTCAACAGACAACGTCCGCTCAGCGACGCGTCGAACAGCTCCTCCGGTGTCGCTGCGCCGGGCAGCGCACAACTGCGTCCGACGATCGCGACGGGTTCGAAACCGCTCACGCCGGAGTGTCCGCGGCGCCGCCCGCGGCGTAGAACTCGACACCTTCGAGCGTTGCGATGAGCGCACCGTCGGAGGTTTCGTACGCGATGTCGAAGTCGACCCGCTTGTCGTTGACCGGGTGTGCGGCCAACCGGCAGCGGCCGATACTGCCGTCGCCGAACGCCCGGTGCAGAACGACACGCGCGATACGGATCGGCAGCACCAGCGGGCGCCCCTGAGAAGCGGCCCACACAATGCCGAGCTGCAGGCCGCCGTCGACGCCGGCGGCGTCGATCGCCCAGCCGTTCTGCGGCCAGCCGAGAGTGTCGAGGCTCTTGAGGTCGGCACTTCCGCCGGCAGCGCCGAACGTGTCGAGACGCTCGATCACCGCGAACTGCGGCCCGTGGAACAGGGGTCCGGCGTACGCCTCCTCGACGCTGACCGGCCAGGCCGATCCCGACACCGGCGGAACCGACAATTGCGGTGCCGCGATGGCTGCGGTATCGACGGTGGCGCGGTAACGGGCCCGGCCCTGCACATCACTGACGGACACCGCGTACTCCGAGCCGATGGGTTCGAAATCGATTCTGAGTGTCTGCTTCTCGCCTTCGGCGAAGGTCACGCCGGAGAGCACCTGGAAATCACGGACCACTGGGCAGGTATCGGCGACCAGGCCGCGAGCGGCGCGCAGAATCGCATCGAGCGCGATCACCACCGGCACCACCACCCGGCCACGGACCTGGTGATCGGTCAGCACCGGCAGGTCTTCGGCCGAGATATCCCACTCCAGGTGTGCGGCCCGCAGCCGGGGCTCGGCGGGGGCGGCAACCACGACCGCGGTGGCCGACGAACGGCACAGCGCGTGGTCGGCGAAGAACTGTGCTCCTTCATCGATGGGGATGACACCCACACCGCCGGCGAGGAATCGGCTCTTCAGTGTCGCGTCGACCATTCCGCCGTCCCACGGTCCCCAGCCGAATGCGCGGACGACGCATTCGCCGTTGCGCCGTGCGGACTCGCGGGCCGCGATGGCCTCCAGCGCCGCGTTGGCGGACGCGTACGCCGCCTGTCCGGGATTGCCTGCTCGCGCCGCAATCGAGGAGAACAACGAGATGAAGCGCAGCTCGTCGGATGACGTTGCATCCAGGAGTGCCTCCGCACCAACAAGTTTCGTGTTGAACACCTTGAGGAAGCCGTCGTCGTCGAGGTCTTCCAGACGCTTGTCGGCGAGCACACCGGCGCCATGGACGACACCGACAATCGGTCCGAAGTTCGCCCGGACCTCGTTCAACACGGTGTCCAGTGCGGCGCGGTCGGTGATGCTGGCCGCGAAGTAGCGTGCGGGTGTGCCCTGCCGCTCCGCGGTCGACAGGGTGGCGCGGACTTCCCGCTCGGCCAGCAGGCTTTCGGCTTGGGCGCGTGCCTGCGGCAGGCTGAGCTGTTCACCGCGGGCCCGCGCCGATGTCGCCAGTGCGGTGGCGATCTCGGCGGCCGTGGTACCAGCCGGTTCGTCGGCGCTCACATCCCGCAGGGGCGTGCGGCCGAGCAGCGCGAGCCGCAGGCCGTGGCGTTTGGCCAGCGCCAGTGCCGAATCCGCCGTCACACCACGAGCGCCACCGGTGACCAGCACAACGCCGCCCGTGGTGACGCTGATCGTCTCACCTTCGCCGACCGACGATTCGATGTCGTCGACTGCCACCAATCGGGTGCCGTCGGCGCGCAGCGCGACCTCGATACCGCTACCACCCTCGAGCAGTTCGGCAGCCAGTCGCTCGGCGTCCAGGCTTTCCATGTCAATGGCCCGCACGGAGGCGTTCGGCCATTCCCAGCCTGCGGTCTTCACCAGGCTCGCGACTCCGACCGGTACGTCGGCAGCGACGAACCGAGCACCCGTCGACTGTACGGCGACGAAAAGCCTTGTCGCAGCGTTGCTCCTGGCGACGCTGCGTGCAGCGTGGAATGCGCGCAGGTGCATCGCAACACAGTCTTCGGGCGTGCGAGCCGCCGACAGGGCGGCCAAGCTGATGACGGCGCCTGCCTCGGCGGGTACCTCGTCGACAGCGCTGGCGTTGATGCCGCGAGCCGTCAGTGCGGTCTGCAGGGCATCGGCGAAGGCAGGGTCCTCACGGGTGATGAAGACGACGCCGTCGCGCAGGCCCGCCATCGCGAGACCGGTGGGCGGCGCGGCGCGCAGCTCGGCCTCGGTGCAGGACAGCCCGACCGGAGCGGACGACGACGCAGTAGCCTGCGGTGCCGCGGTGGGCTGTTCGGTGCGGTCACCTGAAGCGAATCCGGAGACGGTGTCGACGACGTCCTGCAGGGTGCGCAGGTTGGCCAGCTCTGAGGCCGGGATCTCCGGCGCGCCCGGGAACTTCGCCTGCAACGCCGCCAAAATCTCGACCTGCTTGATCGAATCGATCCCGAGCTCAGCCTCCATCTCCATGCCCAACCCGAGCATGTCCACCGGATAACCCGTCTTCTCCGAAACAATCGACAACACAACA